>CAWEHH010000015.1:0-24653 GCA_963808765.1 uncultured beta proteobacterium | reverse complement strand
CGGTGTATTTGTCGAAGTCGATCACGAAGCGCTCGTCGTGACGTCCCCACCTGCTCGACGTCGTCGAAGATCTGCACCTTGAAACCTACTCTGCGCCGGTCGATCTCCGTCGAGCTGACCTCCGCGCGCCCCTTTTTCCCGATCGGCGTTGCTGCCATGTGCCGGATCGTGATCGTGATACCGACCTGGCCCTGGCCGGCTTCAGGTGCGGCGTGATCAGCTTGTGGCAGGCCATTTCCGCGAGCAGGCACATCGACGGCGTCGAGAACACCTTGAACTCGCCGCGCGCGGTGGTGAGTTTCTCGGTGACTTCCCACTCGACCGTTTCTTTCATTCCGACTTTGAGATCGTCCATTTGTTCGTGAGCTCCTTTACCAGGTTGATTGAAGCACGTCCCACAGCAAGTCGCGCTCGCGCACGAATTCGCGCTTCGGTCCGCGCTGAAGGCTTGAGAGAGCGTTCGAGGATAATCGGAAGGCTATCCCGCGGGATGCCGAGCTGCGAGGCCCGGATCGGCATGCCGACCGAGGCGAGCGTTTCCAGCGCTGCAGCGGCGCGCTCCGGCGCCGCAGCACCGCATCGCCCTCACGCCATGCCCCGAGCGCCTGGGCGATACGGCGCATCGCACCGGGTCGCGCGATCCGAGCCTGCGCATGACGCCCGGCGTGAGCGCGGAGTTCGCTTCGCCCTGGGTCACGTGCCCGTGCTGGTTGAAAAGCGCGGCGGCGAAGGCGTAGACCACGCGCCCGACCCAGTGACGCTCGACCAGCGCGCCGCCGTCGTCGGCGTCGCGGTTCTGCAGAAAGCGGCCGCGCAAAGCTCGATACGCGGGGCGGGGTCGTTCGCGTCCGCGAGCCGCGGCAGCGGCGCTCGGCGAGTCGCAGCGCCTGCAGCCGGTCGCCTTCGACGAGCGGCGTCATGTTCCCCGAGCCCATGTTCATCGCGGCGCGCCAGAAGATCGAGGCGCCGGTGGTGCGCGCGAGCGCAGACGGCGGGTGAGCACCGCTTCGCTGTCCCAGAAAACCGCCACCGGCCGCGTCTTCGGATCGAAGAATTCCATGCGATGGTCGAGGTGCTCGCTCTTGACTGCCGAGCCCGCGCGGTTCTGGGCCGAAGTGCCGGCCGTGAGCACGTTGATGATCGGCAGCTTGGGCGCCAATAGCTTGGGGCTGATCGCCGGGCCGCTTTCGGGATACTGCGTGATCAGCTCCTCCACCGGCCGCGTCTCGGCGAGGAGGATCGCCACGACGCGAGTCGCCTGGACCACGCTGCCGGCACCGATGCCGATCAGCAGGTCGGCTTGCGCGGCACGCGCTGCGTCGCGCGCGGCGAGCACCGCGGCCAGCGGCGACTCCTTGGCCATTTCGTCGAACACGCCGGCCAGTGTATCGCCGAGGATGGAACGTATGCGCGAGATGAGCGGCGTCTTGCGCGACACCGGTCGACCGCAGACGACAAATGCGCGGTGTGCACCGTGCCGTTTCAGCTCGGCCGGAAGGTTCTCGAGCGCGTCGTTGCCGCTGTAGAGGCGCAGCGGGTAGGAGACGGCGCGGAAATCGTTTCTATAGCTCACGGTTCCTTTTGCTCTGGTCCCTCCCTCACCCCAGCCCTCTCCCGCGGGGAGAGGGAGTTTCGCTGATGGCTCCTTCACCCTTCCCGCCTCTTCGCCTCCCGCATCAATAGCTCGTCGGCCAACTGCGCATGAGGTGCTGCCCCACGCCGCGGGTCATGCGCAGCTTGTAGACGTCGAGCATGCGGATCAGATAGTCGCGGGTGTGCTCGGGCCGGATCACGGCCTGCGCCGCATAGACGGAGGCGAGGCCCCACACATCCGAGCCCTGCCGGATCTTCGCGAACGCGTCCTCGAAGCCCGGCTCCCCGACGCCCACGCCATGCACGATCTTCGTCGCGAACTCGGGGCTCATGAAGCTCACCTCCGCGCTGGGCCACGCGGCGATGTCGTCGGAGTGCCGTCCTCCGCCCATGCACACGTAGGCGCGTCCGTAGCTCTTGCGCACGATGACGGAGAGATGCGGCACGGTGACGAGCGTCATCGCGTTCATGAAGTTCATGATCTTGCCCGGCGCGCCGGCGCGCTCTGCTTCCGTGCCGATCTGAAAGCCCGGCGTGTCGACCAGGATCACGAGCGGCACGTTGAAGGAATCGCACATCACGATGAAATCGACGATCTTGCGGCAGGCGTCCGCATCGAGGGCGCCACCGCGATGCAGCGGATTGTTCGCGATCACGCCTACGCTTTTGCCGCCCAGACGGGCAAGCGCCGTCACCGCGCTCTTCCCGAAGCGCGGCTTCAGGTCGAACATCGAATCCTTGTCGACGATCGCCCGGATGACGCGCTTCATGTCGTAACCTGCGTGCGGCTCTCGGGAAGGATCGAGGCGACCTTCTCCATCTCCGCGCCTGATCCGGCCGGCACCGCCGCATCCGGAGGCGCTTCGTTGCAGTGACTCGGAAGATACGAGAGGTATTTGGCGAATCGCCACGAACACGTCTTCCTCGCGCTCGACCACCTGATCGGTGAGCCCCGTCACCTCCGCGTGCAGCCGCCAGCCGCCGAGATCCTCCGCGCTCACTTTCTCGCCGAGCGCCATCGACACGAGCCGCGGACTCGACACAGCCATGATCGCGCCCTTGTGCATCACCGCGAAATCGGAGAGACACATGAGCCACGTCGAGGAGCCGAACGCCGGCCCGAGTGCCGCGGCGGCCATCGGCGTTTCGCGGAGCCGCCGGAACTGCGTGATGTCATTGCCCAGAAGCTGCCCCATGCCGCGGGAACCCATCGCATCGGGCAGCCGCGCGCCGGTCGATTCTCCGATGACGACGAGCGGCATGCCGCGCTCGATTGCCGTGCGCTTCATGTGCGCGACCTTCTTGCTGTTCGTCGCGCTCGTGGAGGCGCCCTTCACGGTGAAGTCATTGACCACCACCGCGACATCGCGTCCGTCGATCCTGCCGAAGCCCGCGATCTTGCCGTCGGTCTGCGTCTCGTCCGCCTGCTCGGGGTAAATGCCGGATGAGCCGAAGAGGCCGGACTCGATGAACGTGTCCTTGTCGAGCAGGAGAGCAATCCGCTCACGCGCATTCAGGACGCCTGCGGCGGTGCGCTTCGCGTATTTGTCCTCGCCGCCTCCCGCGAGCGCTTTCGCGCGTCGCGCGTCGTATTCGGCCAGCAGTGTTTCATATGACATGCGTTGCCTCGTTAGAGTGGATAACCGAGCGCCCCTCCCCGACCGCTCCGCTCCCTGGCCCCCCAGAAAGGGGAGCGAGGGAAGTCGTTTTGTCCTATGGGCGCACGCCGAACTTCGGCTTCGGCCCGAGCTGCGTGCGCAACCGCGGCTGCAGCGCTTCGATGAACTGGCAGAGATACGGCCGTGTTTCCCGCGGGTCGATCAGGTCCTCGATCGCAAACGCTTCCGCCGTTCTGAAAGGCGACGCGAGCTGCCGCAGCTCTTCTTCGATCTCGCGTTCGCGCGCATGCGGGTCGGGGGCACTTTCGATGTCGCGACGATACGCCGCCTTCACCCCGCCTTCGACCGGAAGCGAGCCCCAGTTCGCCGACGGCCATGCGATCTTGAAGTTAAGCCCCTTGCGGTCGATCATGCCGCCGCCCGCCACGCCGTAGCACTTGCGAACGAGGATCGTGAAGACGGGCACAGACACCTGGAAGCCCACGTAACGCGCCCGAACGCCCTCGCGCAGGATCGCGTTCGCCTCCGATTCGACGCCCACCATGAGCCCCGGCACGTCGGCGAAGAACACGATCGGGATGTTGAACATGTCGCACAGCTCGACGAAGTGCGTCTGCTTGCGTGCCGCTTTGTGATCCACGATTCCGCCGAACATCGGATTGCTCGCGACGAGGCCGACCACGTAGCCGTCCATGCGCGCAAGCGCGGTCACGAGCGCGCGTCCGAAGCCCGGCTGAATCTCGAAGAGCGAATCGCGATCGACGACGAGCTCGAGAAGCTTCTTCATGTTGTAGGCTTCACGGCCCGAGCGGGGGACGAGATCGGCGAGCGCGTCTTCGCAGCGATCGGCCGGATCGCCGGTCGCGCCGCGCGGCGTCAGCTCCCACACGTTCTGCGGCATGTACGAGGGAAGCGGCGGATCTGTTCGATGCAGTGCGTCTCGTCTTCCGCGACGTTGTCGATGGTGCCCGCGGTGTCCACCGCGATGCGCGTTCCGCCGAGCGCGTCCTTGTCGAGCTTCTGACCGAACGCGCGCTCGACCACCGGCGGACCCGCCGCGAAGATCTGCGCGGTGCCTTTCACCATGATGGACCAGTGCGCGAGAATCGCCCGCATCGACGGACCGCCGGCCGTCGTGCCCATGACGGCGCTCACGACCGGTACGATTCCGAGCAGATCGGCCGAGCGTTCGCAGCCGTCGCGTCCGTAACCCGGAACGACGGTGTATCCCTTGCGGCGTGCGCTGTCGACGGTGCCGCCGGTGCCATCGATCAGATTCACGAGCGGGATGCGGTATTCGAAGGCGAGATCTTCTATGAAACCGCCCTGACCGCCCTTCCGGCGGTCGGAGCCGAAGCCCGTCCCCGCGCGTATCGTGTAATCCTCGCCGCCGATTGCAACGGGACGCCCATCGATCTTGCCGATGCCCATCACATACGGCGCGGGCTCGAAGCTCGCGAGTTTTCCACTCTTGTCATAGGAAGCGCGCCCGGCGAGCTTTCCGACTTCCCTGAAGCTGCCCTCGTCCAGCAGCGCCGCGATGCGCTCGCGCACCGTGAGTTTGCCCGCGGCGTGATGCTTCGCGACCGCCTGCTCACCGCCGCAGGCTTCGGCCAGATCGCGCCTGCGATGGATCTCCTCGATCTCCGCGCGCCAGCTCATCACCCCTCGAGGACGGCGACGACCTGACCTTCGGCGACCGGCTGCTTCTCCTCGACGAGGATTTCTTTCACCGTTCCCGGATCTTCCGTGATGACGGGGATTTCCATCTTCATCGATTCGATGATGAGGAGGGTATCGCCTTCTGCGACCGTATCGCCCGCTTTCGACGTGACCTTCCAGACCGTGCCCGTGATTTCAGATTTGATTTCGATTCGTGCCATGCTCAGGCGAGCTCCCGACATCCCCGCGGGGACGCGATTGTGATTGCCGCGGAACGCGGCGCTGAAGGCGCCAAAGTATACGTGAGGGCTCTGAAGATCGTCTAACATAGGTCCATGATACGCACACCCTTTCTTCCGGCGCTCCTCGCAGCGCTCGTGTTCGCGGCGCCCTCGCACGCGCAGGAGCGCAAGCTCCCACCCGTCGACGAAGCGGCCGGCGATTCATCGTGGCCCGGCTTCAAGAAACGATTGCTGAGCGCAATCGACAAGAAGGACAAGCAGTTCCTGCTCTCGATACTCGATCCCAAGGTGCGCAGTCAGGACGAGCGTGCCCGCGGCGTGGCGACGTTCCGCAAGCAGTGGGAGCTCGACGCCGAAGACAGCCCCGTGTGGCGCGAGCTTGCCAATGCGCTCGCACTCGGGACGGCTTACCTGAAGCGCGACAAGGCGCCGCGCGAGCTCTGCGCGCCGTACGTGCTCGGACGCTGGCCTGGCGATGTCGAGCCGGTGACGCACGCCGTCACCATCGGACGCGAGACGCTCGTTCAGGCCGAGCCGTCCAGCGCGTCCGGTTCGCTCGGGACGCTGTCGCACGAAATCGTCGCGGTCGGCGACTGGGAAGTCGATGACAGGAAGGACCCGAAGCAGAAGTGGGTGCGCATTCGGTTCAAGCAGCGCGACGGCTACGTGCCCGAAGAGCAGCTCCGCAGCCCCATCGAGCATGCCGCGTGCTTCGTAAAAGGTGCGAATGGGTGGCGCATGACGGCGTTGGCCCCCGCAGGTGGTGAATAAGACGACCCTCTAGTTGGTGAGCGAGACCGCCTGCGAGACAGGCTTCGCCGGCGAACGTGACATTCGGGCGCTTCCAGATCCGTCCGATTTGCAGCTGGGTATCCGGTCTGCCGGAGCGGGGCCCGCGGGCGACTTCCAGCGTATTGCGTCATCAATGGTACGAGGCTGGCGAACGGCTCGTCGTCGAAGAGCATCTCTCACACCGCGAGTTCCACAATTTCGTATCTAGCCCGTCGTCTCTCACGCATAACTTCGCGACCGCGATCGGCAAGCGAAAGCGGCGCGGGCCGGCGCTTCCCGGATTCAGGTAGAGCACGCCTTCACGACGTTCGGCATGCGGTTTGTGCGAGTGCCCGCTGATCACGGCCGCGTATCCTTCCACCGCGGGATCGATGTCGAGCTCCGAGAGATCGTGCAGGACATAGAGCCGAAGCGCTCCGATTTCGACGATCGCCGTCAGCGGAATCGACCGTGCCCAGGCGTCGCGATCGTTGTTGCCGCGGACGGCATGCGTCGGAGCAAGTGCGCTCAGTTCTTGCAGAATCGCCGCGTCGCCGATATCTCCTGCATGCACGATGAGATCGCAGCCGCGAAGCGCGTCCAGCGCCTGTGCTCGCAACAGGCCGTGCGTGTCGGAGATCACGCCGATCCATTTGATAGAATGACCCCGCGATCGAAGGGAGCGTGCGATGAACGAAGATGTGGGCAAACTGGTTCTGCGCCTGGCGTTGGGTATTCTCATCCTGCTTCACGGCATCGCAAAAATCAAAAGCGGCGTGGGCTCGATCGTCACCGGGGTCGAAGGCATCGGCCTGCCGCCCTGGTTCGCCTACGGAGTCTACATAGGCGAGATCGTCGCGCCCATCATGGTAATCGTCGGCCTTTTCGCGCGGACCGGCGCCTTCATCATCTTCGTGAACATGATCTTCGCGATCGTGCTCGTCCACCGCAACGAAATCTTCATGCTCGGCAAGCAGGGCGGCTGGGCGCTCGAGCTTCAGGGGATGTTTCTCTTCACCGCGCTCGCGCTTGTTCTGATGTCGCCGGGACGCTATTCGGTCACGCGGCGCTTCTAGTGTGCCGCGTCATTGATTCGCGACCTGTTTCCCCTCATCCCCACTAACATAGACGTTGCCTCGACGCGCGCAACGGCAGGTTCAACCCGGGTGCGGCGCCGCCTCCTTTGCGGGAGCCCCGGCACGCGCACTCGCTTGTGCCACCAAGCCACCCTCGCGTGCGCCGAAGATCATTTCGGTGAGCCAGTTAACCAGCAGTGCCGTGTAGGCACGCTGCCCGGCTTCGTCGGACAAGCCGTGATCGGCGCCCTCGATCACCCGGTAAGTGAGCGAGTGGGCGTGCCTGGAGGCCTCGACGTAGTTTTCGATGACCGGGTGTGGCACGGTGTCGTCATGCTCGGATTCGATGATCAGCACGTCGCCCTTGAACGCGGCGCAGGCGCGCAGCGCGCGGTTCTCTGACGGACGCAGGCGCCGCCGCCGATAGGCGTGCATGTCCGAGTTTTCGTGGAGCTTTTTCTTCGGGACATTCCATCCGGCGTTCTGGTAAAGCGCCGGCACGCGCAGCGCGAGCCACCGCACCGGCCGCAGCGTGGTCGCAATCGCAGCGAGATAACCGCCGTAGCTGCTCCCGATCACGGCGATCGAAGCGGCATCGACGCCCGGATGGCTTGCAAGCTCGTCGTAGGCAGCGAGCACGTCGCGCAGGTTGTCTTCGCGCGTGACGGTTTCCTGCTGCGGTTCGGTATGCGCGTGCCCGCGCAGATCGAAAGTCAGGCAAATGCAGCCCAGCGCCGCGATCTCGCGTGCGCGCGACAGATACTGCTGCTGACTCCCACCCCAGCCATGCACGAGCAGCACGCCGGGGACGAGCGTGCCCGGGCGAATGATCGTTCCGGCGATCTGTTGCGAATCGACGGCAATCTCTATCTTGCGCTCACGCGTCGCCATCGCACTCCACCGTGGTGTACTTGGTGATGAAGCCGACCAGGTCGTCCATGCCGCTGTAGTAGACGACCGCGTTTGCCGGCGGACACGCGTTCTCGCCATAGACTTCCGTGCAGCATGCGCGCACGACCTGGCGTGTGCCGTCTGCGGCAAAGACTTCGAGAGCGGCAATCTCCGCGCTGCTCGCGCCACCGATGCGCCAGGACTGCTCGAGAACACCGCAGCGCATTCCGCCGTCGGGCCCGCGGCCCCGAACCACGTCGTAATTGCGGCGCGACGCGAAGAAGCCCGTGTAGTGCTCGCGCGCCGCTCGATCGTAGGTGCGGGCCTGAGTGACGACCCGCGCAACTTCGTCGCCGACATCGAGCGCGAGGAGCGCCTCGAAGTCACCGCGCGCGACGACGAGATCCGATCCGCCGTAGACCGCGTTGCCCGCTTCGTCAGGCGTGAGCCTCTGCGTCCCGAAGTAGGATGCGAGCAGTGTTCCGACGCGCACCTGGCCCACGCTGTAGGTCTCGACGTCGGTCAGATTCTCTTCGAGAGCAAGCCCGCAATTCGCGATCTGCAGTGCATCGATGTCGTGCAACGCCGCATCGAGTTCATCCGCATCGTTGACGGCACGTTGACCGCGTCCGCCCACTTCCAGCGCCGGCTTCAGCCGCACCGGTCCGTCCTGAAGAAGGCGCTCCCCGGCGCGGCGCGCGTCCGCGAGCGAGAATGCGGAATAGCCGCTCAGCACGCCTTCCTCGACCGCGTGCGCAAAGGCATGCGACCAGCCCTCGGGTGTGACCGTGGGGTTTTCGATCAGCGGATGCGTGATCGTCTTGGTCGCAACGAACTCGTACGGCACCACGCCACCGAAGAGATCGTCTTCACTGCGGATGCCGAGGGTCTCGGCGGCCGGGTCCCGCACGAGCGTAGTACGCGGGACGAAGTAGACGGGACGGTCATATCGCAGGCGTGCGTCGTCCTCGCCCGCGAACTCGCTTTTTCGAAGACGCGCGAGACGCTCGGCAATCTGCGTGAGCGTGGCCGATTCGTGGCGAGCGCCCTCCGGGGCTTCGCCGGCCGTGTAAGAGACGACGTAACCGGGCGTGGCCCGCCGGAAGGACCGAGCGGCCGCTCCGTTCGCGCGCTTCGTGCTGTGGGCCGGGTCCATGAAATTCGTGGCATTCGGCATGTACTCGCCGTCTCGAATCAAAGCGTTATGAGGGTTCGTGCTACGCGTCGGAGATCGACGCAAGAAGCAGGCCGTAACGTTCGCGGCGCAAGCGCGGGCGCTTAGAATCGGACGCGCGCGCGGTTCGAAGGAGAACTCCATGAGGCACACGCTGGGAGCGCTTTTCATCGCCCTTTTCGCGGCGGGCGCCGGCGCGCAGACCATCTACAAGTCGATCATGCCGGACGGCAAGGTGATCTACGGCGAGAAGCCGGCCGCCGGGGCGAAGAAGGTCGAGACGATCGAGGCACCGCCGGCTACCACGGGCGTGACCGCCGTTACGCCGGAGGAACGGGCGCGTGCCGCGCAGGAGCCGACGCGGCCGCCCGTGCCGCAGGCTCGCAAGCAGGACGCGCAGGACGCGCGCCTCGCGTTGAAGAACGCCGAGGCAGCGCGCGAAGCCGGTAAGGAGCCGCTGCCTGGCGAGCGCCTGGGCAATGTCGGAGGCGGAAGCCGGCTTTCGGGGGATTACTTCGCGCGCCAGAAAAGTCTCGAAGAAGCCGTCGCCGCCGCGCGTAGGCGTGTCGAGGAAGCGACCCGATGACAGGATGCGGCCGCCGAATACGGATCACTCGTCGAAATCGACTCTGACCCCGTTTCTTCCCGTCCCATCCCCTGGGCGCTCAGAACACGAGGGTCGCCCAATCCTCGTCCATGCAACGACTCATGTAGGTCGCCGCGCCCGCGACGCCCGTCACTTCCGGGATGAGGTCGGCGACCGCGAGACCATGCTCCTCGAGCGCATGGCTGCACGCATAGAACTTAACGCCATGCTCGGTAGCATGCCGCATGAAGTCGTAGACCGTCTTGCGCTTGCGAGGCCCCGTCTCCAGATTCTCCGCCACGCCTTTCGCGAGCAGCCTGACCGACTGGCTGGTGAAGTAGACCTCGACCTCCATGTCCAGCGCGGCCGCGACCGCCGCATTGAAGAACGGCGTCGCGCATAGATAAGGCGAGTCGGGGCTCGTCGCCCAGAGCAGGATGGCAAGGCGCGACTTCATCGGCCTTCGCGCAGCGCTTTGCCCGCGGCGTCATCGCCTGCCACCCGCGTGCGCGATGGCCTGGCGAAGGCCTCCATGCGACGCCGCGCCTCGATCCGCTCCGAGCGCCGTTTTCTCGACCAGACCCACAATCCGCTCATCACGAGCACGAGCGGGGCCACACCCGTTACGCACATCGCGATGCGTCCCGGAAGCCCGAAAGCCGTTCCGCTATGCAGGGGGAAAAGCCAGTGCATGAAGCTTTCGCCGGACGAGCGATTGCGGTTTGCGCGCTCGAGCAGGATCTCGCCGCTGACGGGGTGGACCCAGGCGAGCGTGTCGCCCAGCCGGTGGATGTCGCCATCCTTCCGCAGATAGACGAGATAGCCAGCGGTCGCTTTCGACGGCACGTGAATCTCGGAGATCGCGCTCTCCGCATAGGTTCGCCTGACACCATCGTGGATGTCCTGCACCGAGAGCGCGGCCGCACGCTGATTCTCGCGCCAGGGAACCGTGGGAAACGGCGCGACCTTCGAGAACAGGCCTACGAAATCGCGCACGTAGCTCAGGTAGACAAGCGTCATGCCGGTGAGTGTCGCGAGAAGGAGCAGCACGCACAACGTCGCGCCGAACGAGCGGTGGATGTCGAACAAGATGCGCGTCGCGCCAGCCGCAGTTTCACACGAACGAGGCGACCCCAGCCTGAACGCTGGCGCGGCATGGCCACGATGAACCCGCTGAGGGCCGAGCCCAGCAGGAGCGCGCCCGCGAGGCCGACCACGTTCGAACCGACGGTCCCGAGCAGCACATTGCGGTGGAACTCGTACAGCGTGCGCATCGCCCGCGGCGGATCCAGTCCGAGCCCCTCGAGGGAGCGCATCCCGAGATGCGTGCCCGCGACGGGATCGAACATCGCTTCGGCGCGCTGAGCGCCCACCCGCCGCGCGCCCAGGCGTAAAGTAAGGCGAAACACGTCGCCCTGCGCGGTGGGAAACCGGATCTTCTCGACCTCCGCGAGCGGATAGGCCGCATGCGCGCGTTCCACGACCGCCTGGACGGACAGCGGCGCACCGCGCGAGGCGGACACGAGCAGGGTGGGATTGAGCCACGCGTCGATCGTGTCCTCGAACACGAGGATCGCGCCGCTTAAGCCCACCAGCGCGAACCAGGCTCCGAGGCTTAAGCCCAGCCAGCGATGCAGCCTCTTCCAGCCGACACGCGTGCTGCGCGCCGTGGGCGCCGGCGCCACGTGCATGGCGGGGCGCCGGGGCTCACTTACCCGTCGCGGTCTGGCTTCCGCTCGACTGCGCCGCGCCGGTCCCGCCGCCGCTCTGTGTTCCGCTTTCGGGCTTGCCGCTCGAAGCGACGGTACCGGCCTCGCCGCCGACCATGCCGGTCGTCGTGCCGCCCTTGGCGGTGACATCCTCGGCCTTCCCGGCCATCGGAGCAGATGAAGGCGGCGCCGACGCCGCCGGAGCGGGCGGTGCGGCCGCAGGCGCGCCCGAAGACTTCGAATCGGACGAGCGCTCGCCGCATGCGGCGACAACGGCAAGGACGATCGCAACGGTCAACGCGTTGCGCAGGCGCGGCTCGATCGTATGGTCGTTCACTGGGTCCTCCTTCACTTTGGGTTCAATATCCGCGATTCGGATCGATGTCGAAGTCCTCGGTGTAGAAATCATCGACCGGTGCGACGAGTTTCTCCGCAAGGCGCGGCTCGAGCCATGCTCGGTAAGCAGCGACCCCCAGCAGCCCCTCGCGTTCGGCATCGAGCGCGGTGGGCTCGACGCGGAACATCCATCCTGCGCCATAAGGGTCCGTCATGATCAGGTGGATATTATCGACCGCGGCCGAGTTCGCCTCGATGATCCTGCACGAGAGCGGCGCGTGAATGGCAACGGCCGTCTTCGCCGTTTCCATGACGCCGAGGGAACGGTCGCGCGCAACCGCCGTGCCTGACGGCCGCGGCATGAAGAGCATGAACTGACCGTGCGCCGATACGAGGTGCGTCACGCCGATGCGGGCGCATCCGTCGCTCTCGACACGCACCCACATGTCCTGATCAGGCGCATAGAGCACGTCGGGCGCCAGCGAGTCCAGCCTGGGATCGTCGCGCGAGGGCACGTCGGGCATAAGAACCACCCTTACCGGTGAGCGGGGGCCGCGGGACAGCCGGGTTCGCGCGAACGAAACATTCCGGCGCTACGCTCATGCATTAGAACGGCCATGTTATTCGTGAGCGGCGCGCCTGGGACAGGCTGTCGCCGCGAACGTGTCATTCAGGCGCCAATCAGCACTCACGTCCGAGTGTACGAGGCCTTGAGCAGAACGCAACGTGCGAACCCGAGCCGAAGACGAGCGCCGCCTTTCACGCGGTGCCCGGATGAAAGAGGAGGTTCGGGCCCGAGCGCGCATAGCCCTGCTCGTCGACGACGAGGTCGAGCGCGATCGTGGCGAGATCGTCGGCCATTGGCTCCAAGTTCGGGTCCTGCTCCTGGTAGAAGATCTTGAGATAAGTGGTGCATGCATCGCACACCTCGGCGCGGGCTGCGGGCGGGGCGCCCGCGTCGTCTGGGGGCTGCAGCGCGAGGGTACTTGACGTCCCCTTCGCTCGAGCATGACGTGCACTGAATGCGCGCAACGTGCCATTCGGTCGCACACAGCGAGCACACGAGATAGCGGAGATTGGCCCGCTCCCCGCCGATCCGCACGACGCTCGCGACCGGACGCGAAGCACACGCCGGACAGAAGCCGCTCACATCGCATTTCTCGATCCAGGCGACATCCAGGCTCGCGGCAAGACGCGTGAAATAGGTTTGCAGTGCGGCACCCACGAAAGGCGCGACCCCGGCTTCATCGGCCGGCGCCGTGCCGGCGAGCAGCCGGTCCGCATAGTTTTCCAGCGCGGCCGCGTCCGCCTCGGCCAATCGATCGAGCGTGCCCGCAACCTCCGCTCTCGCGCCCGCCCGCGCGGCCGCGAGGACATCGGCGAGATCGGCGCGCCACGCGTCCGATCGGGCATGCGCCTGGGAGGAGAGCGGCGGCATGCCGAAATCCCGGCTCGCGGCAAGCGCTCCATCGGACACGCGCTCGCTGTCTCGCGCTTCGAGCGCACGCTGCTGTCCCGCCGAAACGCGGGCGAGCAGCGCCAGGTATTCGGCCAGCGCGCTGCCGCGCGCGAGATGCGCGAAGCGCTCGGCGCGCGCCGCGAATACGTCGCGGCCCGGCAGCACGACGCGCGGGGCGTTGCGCACGCGATCGGTCGAGCCGTCGGTGATAATCGCAGTAGCCATCAAGAGAACCGCCCCCAATCGGTGAGCGGGGGCTGCGGAGCAGCGGGGCCCCGCGAACGAAGCATTCCGGCGTTAATTAGTATTTCCATCAACATGTACGAGGGCTTGGGTAGAACGAGCGGGGGCTGCGGAACAGCGGGGTCCCCGCGAACCAAGCCTTCCGGCGCCAATCAGTATTCCCATCAATATGTACGAGGGCTTGGGTAGAACGAGCGAGGGCTGCGAAGCAGCGGGCGCGCTGAAGCCGGGAAGGAGGGATCGGCGCAACGTGGAGCAGGGGTCAGTCAGTATTTCCATCAAGATATACGAGGCCTTGAGCAGAACGTGCGAGGCCCTCGTCGCAGGCGTACGCCACCCTACTCCGGCCCGGCGCCGGTTACCTTGCGATACCAGAGCGGATGATGCCGCCGCGCCCACGCGCGCGTCACCGTGCCCCGCGTCATGCCGCGCAGCGACCCGGGAACCCATAACGCCGCGTAGACGTGGATGATGATCGCGAGGATCAATACGAACCCGGCTAGCGCATGGACCACCGCAGCGATGCGGATCGCGACGATGGGAAACGCCGGCGCGAAGTACGGACGCCACAGAATGATTCCGGACACCAGCAGCAGAAACACCGTCACGACCTGCGCCCAGAACGTCCACTTCTGGCCGAGGTTGTACTTACCGACCTCGGGGATGTGCTCGTCGCGGTTCGCTATGAAGTCGAAGATATGTTTACGCCACTCGCGGTCGTGCGGCTCGATCCTGTTTTCGCTCCAGTAGCGTAACGCCATGCCCACGAAGAATACGAACATCAGCACGCCGAGGAACGGGTGAAGGATGCGAGCCCAGGTTCCACCACCCAGCAGCGAAGAGAGAAACCAGAACGCCGGGTGGAAGAACGCGAGACCCGATGCCGCGAGCAGCAGGAACAGTAACGCGACCGCCCAATGATTCAGGCGCTCGCCCGCTTCGTAGCGCCGGATTTCCTCTCTAACTACGATCGCCATGGCTCGCCTCCTCGCGTTCCTTGTCTTCTTCGACTTCCTTGGGACCGCGCACGATGTAGTGGAAGAACGCACCTAACGCCGCCACGCCGAGCACGAGCGCGGCGAGCGGTTTGGTCGCACCTTTCCACATGCTCACCCACGGGCTGATCGTCGGATCCGCCGGGAGGTTGCTGTACAACTGCGGCTTGTCGCCATGTTGCAGCACGTACATGACGTGGGTGCCGCCCACGCCTTGCGGATCGTAGAGCGCCGCTTTCTGGAACCCGCGCGTCCTGAAGGTCGTCGCACGCGCTTGTCCCCGCGCGCGACCATGTCGACTTTCGAGCCGAACTGAAGCGCACCGGTCGGACAGGCCTTCACGCACGCGGGACCCATGCCGACGCTCACGCGGTCCGAGCACAGCGAGCACTTATAGGCCTTGTTGTCCCTCTTGCTGATGCGCGGAATATCGAACGGGCAGCCGGCGATGCAGTAGCCGCATCCGATGCAGTTCTCCGAGATGAAATCGACGATGCCGTTCGTGTACTTGACGATCGCACCCGGCGCCGGACAGGCCTTGAGGCAGCCAGGATCCTCGCAGTGCATACAGCCGTCCTTGCGGATCAGCCATTCGAACTTCCCGTCCTCATGCGTGACTTCGGAGAAGCGCATCACCGTCCAGGATTGGTCGGTGAGATCGGTCGGGTTGTCGTACACGCCGACGTTCGTGCCGATGTCGTCGCGCAGATCGTTCCACTGCATGCAGGCGACCTGGCACGCCTTGCAGCCGATGCACTTGGAGATGTCGATCAGCTTGGCGACTTCCTGCACCGCGCCGCGAACCTGCGGCGAGGCCGTCGTGGTGGCCGAGCGGTCCTGGATGTCGAGCGATTGCATAGATGGCATGTCGTCCTCCTACGCTTTCGCGATGGTGACCAGAAACGCCTTGTACTCCGGCGTCTGCGAGTTGGCGTCAGCGACATAGGGCGTGAGCGTATTGGCGAGATAGCCCGTCTTCGCCACCCCCACGAAGCCCCAGTGGATCGGCACCCCCACCGTGTAGACGTCCTTGCCGTTGCACTTCAGGTCGGCCATGCGCTTGGTGACGACCGCCTTCGCCTTCAACTCGCCGCGATTGCTGCGCACGACGACGAGATCGCCGTTCCTGATGCCCTTCTCTTTCGCGAGCTTCTCGCCGATCTCGACGAAGGGCGAGGGCTGCATGATCGCGTTCGACTCGACGTTCTTCGTCCAGAAGTGCATGTGCTCGGTCAGGCGATAGGTCGTCGCGGCGTACGGGAACTCGTCGGCCTTGCCGAAGGACTCCATGTCACCCTTGAAGACACGCGCGACCGGGTTGCTGACGGCTTTCTCGTGCAGCGGATTGGTTCCGAGCGGCGTCTCGAACGGCTCGTAATGCTCGGGGAACGGGCCTTCGGCCATCGCGGGGGCAAACAGCCGCGCGACGCCTTCGCCCGTCATGATGAATGGGCCAGTGCCGCTTTCAGGCCCCATGGCCGGACCGATGTCGGGCACGTCGATGCCCGCCCAGCGCGCGCCGTCCCAACGGATGCCCGCACGTTTCACGTCCCAGGGCTTGCCGGTCGGATCGGCCCCCGCGCGGTTGTAGAGCACCCGTCGGTTCGCCGGCCAGGAATAGCCCCACGACAGGTAGTTGCCCAGTCGAGCCCGGATCGTTCAAATCACGGCGTGCCGAGAGATTGCCGGCCTGCGACCAGACGCCAGCGTAGAGCCAGTTCCCGCACGCCGTAGAACCGTCGTCCTGAAGGAAGCCGAAGCCGGCAAGCTGCTCGCCCGCCCTGACCAGGACCTTCGTCTTGTCTTTCGCATCGACCACATCGCTCAACGCGCGCCCGTTGATTTCGCGCAGGAGCTCTTCGGCGCTCGGGAAATTCGGATTCGAATAGCTCCAGGTGAGCTTCAGGATCGGGTCGGGGAATTTCCCGCCTTCCTTCGCATACATCTCCCGCAGCCGCGTGAAAATCGTACCCATGATCTCGCGATCGAGCTTCGCTTCACCGGGCGGATCGGCCGCGGGCCAGTGCCATTGCGCGGTGCGTCCCGAGTTCGTGAAGGAACCCGCTTCCTCGGCGAAACACCCCGCCGGTAAACGGATCACCTCGGTCTTGATGTCCTCGGGCTTCACGTTGTTCTCGGGTCCGGCGTTCCTCCAGAATTCGCCGGTCTCGGTGCGCAGCGGATCCATGATGACGAGGAACTTCAGCTTCGAGAGCGCCGCGCCGACTTTCTTCTTATTGGGCAGCGCGGCCAACGGATTGAATCCCTGAGAGATGAAGCCGTTCATGCGGCCCTGATACATCCGCTCGAAGATCGCAAGCACGTCGTAGGCGCCGTCACGTTTCGGCAGCCAGTCGTAGGCGAAGTCGTTGTCTTTCGTCGCCGCGTCGCCGAACCACGCTTTCTGCAAGCTCACGTGCCACTTCGCGAAGTTCTGCGGGAAGTTCATCTGACTGGGCCGCAGCGCCTTGGGCGTGCGCGCCGCCACGTACTTCTCACGCGTTTCGTCGGCGTCCGTCGGTGCGGACAGGTAGCCGGGCAGCACCTCGGAGTACGCGCACATGTCGGTGATGCCCTGGACGTTCGCGTGTCCGCGCAACGCGTTCACGCCGCCGCCGGCGCGGCCCATGTTGCCCAGCAGCAACTGGATCATCGCCATCGTGCGGATGTTCTGCGAGCCGACGGAATGCTGCGTCCAGCCGAGCGCGTACAGGATCGTCATCACGCGGTCCGGCGTCGCGGTCGAAGCCGATCAGCTCGCAGATCTTGAGGAACGTCTCCTTGGGCGTGCCGCAGATGTTGTTGACGGCATCAGGCGTGTAGCGCGAGAAGTGCACCTTCATGAGCTGGTAGACGCAACGCGGATTCTGGAGCGTCTCGTCGACGACCGCGTAGCCGTCCGGCCCCATCTCGTAGCCCCAGCTCGATTTCTCGTAAGTGCGCTTGTCGGCGGCGTATCCGCTGAAGAAGCCGTCCTGGAACGCGAAGTCACTCTTGATCAGGAAAGGCGCGTTGGTATAGGACTTGACGTACTCCTCGTGGATCTTCCCGTTCGAGAGCAGGTAGTTGATGACGCCCGCCAGGAACGCGATGTCGGTGCCGACGCGGATCGGCGCGTAGACATCCGCGATCGCGGCCGATCGCGTGAAGCGCGGATCGACGACGATCAGCTTCGCTTTGCGGTGCTCGAGCGCTTCAGTGACCCACTTGAATCCACACGGATGCGCTTCGGCGGCGTTGCCGCCCATGATGATCGCAAGGTCGGTGTTCTTGATGTCCACCCAGTGGTTGGTCATCGCACCTCTGCCAAATGTCGGGCCCAGACTGGACACTGTTGGCGCGTGTCATATTCGAGCCTGGGTATCGAGGGCGATCATCCCGGCGGCACGCGCCACCTTTACCGACAGATAGCCGGGTTCGTTCGAGATCGCGCTGGAAATCAGGAACCCGGTTGTGTTCCAGCGGTTGACGGTCACGCCCTTCTCGTTCTTCTCAACGAAGTTCGCGTCGCGGTCGGCTTTCAGGTGCTTCGCAACGCGTGTGAACGCTTCGTCCCACGAGATGCGCTTCCATTCGTTCGTGCCGGGTTCGCGCACTTCCGGGTACTTGACGCGCTGCGGAGAGTGCACCATGTCGAGCAGCGCGGCGCCCTTCGGGCACAGCGTGCCGCGGTTCACCGGATGGTCCGGATCGCCTTCGATGTGGATGATGCGCTCCTTGACGTTCTTTTCCTTGTTGCCGAGCGTATACATGATCACGCCGCAGCCCACCGAGCAGTACGGGCAGGTGCCGCGTGTTTCGGTCGTGCGCGCGAGCTTGAATGCGCGGACTTCGGCGAGTGCCAGATGGGGAGAAAAACCGAGACCTACCAGTGACGACGAACCCAGGCCCGCCGCGCAGATCCGGAAGAACTGGCGACGCGTGACCTTCACGTCCATGAATTGTCTCCTCGCAGTCGCGCCCGTCCGTTTCTGCCCGCGGACTTGTCCCGCTTGTTCCACTGTTGCCGAAGGGAGGACGGCGCAGCGGCTGTCAGGTTAGCACCGATTACCGGGAGGCGAAATATGCCGCGCAGCACTCCGGCGTCGCGTTCATCGCGGTGGAAGGATCGAGCGGAATAAACGATGCGCGGCGGGTGTGGGCCGCGGCGGCATCCGGCGGATGCCGCCCTAAAGGATACGGTTGAACCAGACGAGCGAGAGCAGCGCCGCGACGATCGCGAGCACCGCGGCCACGGCGGAGACGAGCGCCGTGATCTCGGTTTCCTTCTTCTCCATCACGAAGCGCGAATTCATCGAGCGGTAGATCTGGTTCAGCTCGGCCGCGGTGCCGGCGTAGAAGTATTCCCCGTGTGTCGTACTCGCGATCGCCTTGAGCGTCTCCTCGTCGAGCCGCACGCGCATGCGCCATCCCTCGAAGCCCATGATCTCGCCGTCGGTCGTGCCGATGCCGACGGTGAAAACGCGCACGCCGCGGTCCGCCGTCATCTTCGCGGCTTCCACCGGATCGGGCCCGGTCGTGCGCTGGCCGTCGGTCAGGAGCACGATGGCGGCCGAGGTGTAGGAGCCCGGCGGGACAGGCTTGAACTCGCTGGTGCCCGTAGCCGGGTCGTCGAGACCGCGCGCGAGCGGCTTCTCCCCGCTTTTGCGGTCGAGCGCTTCGAGCGTGATGCCCGCGTTCGGAAAGATCGCCCCGAGCGCAACGACGATCCCGCTGCCGATGGCAGTGCCGCGTTGGAGCTGCAGCCGATCGATCGCTGCAATGACGTCTTCGCGGCTCTGCGTGGGATGCTGGACGACGAGCGCGGTGGCGGCAAAGGCAACCACACCGATGCGGGTGCTGCGCGGCTGTTCGTTGACGAACGTCTTCGCCGCGGTCTGCGCGGCGGCAAGCCGGTTCGGTTCGACGTCCGTCGCCCGCATGCTGCCGGAGACGTCGATCGCAAGCACCACCGTCTCATGCTGTGAAGGCAGCGTCACGACCGCCGCCGGCCGCGCGATCGCGACCACCATCGCGATGAGCGCCAGCAGAAAGAGGACAGGCGGCACGTGGCGGCGCAGCGTCTGGCGCACGCCGAGCGCATCGCGAATCATCGCGAGATTCGCGTAGCGCACCGCCGCTTTCTTCTTCCGGCGCAGCACGTAAAGGTAGGCCACTACCAGCACCGGCACGATCGCGAGCAACCACAGCAGATGCGGCCAGAGGAATTTCATTTACTGACCGCGATGTGTTGCGGCAGTCCGCCGCCTGCGAGCTGGCTGCGCCGCTTGCGCAGATCGGTGAAGCGCAGCAGCGCGTCGACGAGATCGTCGGTCGTGGAAAGCTCGAGCGCGTCCACGCCCGCCTCGCGGAAGGCGGAGCGCAGCGCGGTCTCGCGGCGCTCGGCGGCCTCATTGAAGCGCTTGCGGAAGCGACGGTCGTGCGTATCCACGAACAATTGCTCGCCGGTCTCCGCGTCCTGGACGACGAGCAGGCCGAGATCCGGAAGGCTCCATCTCGAGCGGGTCGAACAAGCGCACCGCGATAAGCTCGTGCCGCTGCGCAAGCTGGCCGAGGGACTCGGCCCATCCGGGTGTGCTGATGAAATCGGAGACGATGAACACCACCGAGCGCCGGCGCATGATCTGGAACGCATTGCCCAGGAACTCGGAGAGGTTCGTCTCCCCGGAGGCGCTGCGCTCGGGACGCGACATCATGCGCTGGAGGATGTGCAGCACGTGCCCGCGGCCGCTGCGCGCCGGGATCATCGTATCGATCGTGTCGCTGTAGAAGAGCGCGCCCACGCGGTTGCCGTGGCGCGTGAGCAGCCGCGCGAGCACCGTCACGAAATCGATTGCGACGGCCCGCTTCTTCACGGCCTCGGAACCGAAATCGATGGACGGGCTGAGATCCATCAGAAACCACGCGGTGACGTCGCGGTCTTCGTTGAATTCGCGAACGTAAGGCGTCTGCAGCCGCGCGGTGACGTTCCAGTCGATATGGCGGACGTCGTCGTGGTACTGATATTCGCGCAGATCGGCGAGATCGAGACCGAAGCCGCGAAAGAGCGTCCGATAGTCGCCGTGCAATAGCCCGTCGAGACGGCGTATCACCGTCCATTCGAGCCGCCGCAGGACGAGCTCAGGATTTCGCGGTCGCGGCGACTCTGACATGGGTATCGAGCGGCTTTTCCGGGGCGGCGATGTGCTGCCATGACGCGATGCACGAGCTCGATCGGCGGTCAAGCGCCTCGGCGAGCGCCTCGTAGGTCAGCACCAGGCGATGGCGCAGCACGTCCGGCGCGACATCGATGACGTCTTCGGGCAGGACGTAATCGCGCCCGCGCAGGTAGGCGAGCGCGCGGCCGCATTCGATGAGGTTGATCGACGCGCGCGGGCTCGCGCCGAAGGAGATGTAGCGCTGGAGATCCTTGATGCCGTAGCGTTCCGGGTCACGCGTGGCCGACGCGAGCCGCACGGCATACTGCATGAGCGCACGGGTCGACATAGCCGCTGCGGCACGTGCGCTGGAGCTCCGAGAGCTGCTCGGTGGTCGCCACCGGCACGACCTCCTTGCCCGAACCGGTCACGCGCTCGACGATCACGAACTCCTCTTCCTCCGTCGGATAGCCGACGAGCACTTTCATCATGAAGCGGTCGACCTGCGCTTCGGGAAGCGGATACGTGCCTTCGGTCTCGATCGGATTCTGCGTCGCCATCACGAGGAACGGTTCCGGCACCTTGTGCGTCTCGCCGGCGATCGTGACCTGCCGCTCCTGCATCACTTCGAGCAGCGCGCTTTGCACTTTGGCCGGCGCGCGGTTGATCTCGTCGGCGAGCAGCAGGTGCGTGAAGACGGGGCCGAGCGAAGTCGTGAATTCGCTCGTCTTCTGGTTGTAGACGCGCGTTCCGACGAGATCGGCGGGAACGAGATCCGGCGTGAACTGGATGCGCCGGAACGTGCCGCGGATCGGCGCGCGCGAGCGTCTTGACCGTCAGCGTCTTGGCAAGCCCCGGCACGCCCTCGACCAGCAGATGCCCCTGCGCGAGGATCGCGACCAGCACGCGCTCGAGAAAGTGGTCCTGCCCGACGACCACCTTCTTCACTTCGTAGAGGATGCGCTCCATGAGCGAAGCGATTTCCTCGCGGTTCAACTCGTTGTGAATCATGATATCCTTTCGTGAGCGCGCGTGCGCCCTTCTTCCCTCATCCCTAACCCGTCTCCCATTGGAGAAGGACTCGGTCCGTCTCACCGCGGGAGAGCGCGGAGCGTCAGGGACACGCGCCTATCAAAACGGAGAGACGCCGACCGCGGACGCCGCGTTCTCGATCGGCACCGCGAATCCGATGCCGATGAAGACGGCCTCCTTGTTCGGGATTCAATATGCCGGTGACGATGCCGACGACTTCGCCGTCCGTCGTGAACAGCGGACCGCCCGAGCTTCCGGGATTCGCGGCCGCGTCGAACTGGATGAGATTCGTGAGCAGGCGCTTGCCTTCGGGCGACTGATATTCGCGGCGCAGACCCGAGATGACGCCGAAAGAGACCGAGGGGCCGATGCCGAACGGAAAGCCCGCGGCCACCACTTCGTCACCCAGACGCAGGTCGGCCGTGGAGCGCAACGTCGCGGGCGTGAGATCGTCCGGCACGGTCTTCGCGCGGATCACCGCCAGATCGTGCTCCGCGCGTGCGCCGACGACCGTGGCTTCGGATTCGAGGCCGTCGGAGAAAATCACGCTCAGACGCTTGGCGCCCGACACCACATGCAGGTTGGTGAGGATCGTGCCGTTGTCGAGGATGACGACGCCCGTGCCGACGCTGCGTTCGACGTCCTTGTGGACTTCATCCTCGGCGCCGAGCCCGCGCACGCGCACCACCGACCCCTTGATGAGCTCGTAGGCCTGCGCCGCACGCGAAGGCAGGGGTTTCGTTTCGAGCGTTTTCAGAACCGCTGCGTCGATGTCCTTCTGCGTGAGTGCGCGTGGAGGTGGTTTCGACGCTCCGAACGCCACGATGATCAGCAGCGCAATGCCGGCGCCGCTGATCATGAGCAGCGGCGCATGCAGGCGTTCCAGGAGTTTCTTCGAGCGGCGCTGCGGCTCTGCGGGCGCCGCCTGAACGGCTTCAACGCGCGGTGCCTCGGCTTGCTGTGGCTCGGGCTCGTGCCTG
The DNA here is from genome assembly GCA_963808765.1 of uncultured beta proteobacterium. Taxonomy (GTDB): domain Bacteria; phylum Pseudomonadota; class Gammaproteobacteria; order Burkholderiales; family SG8-41; genus JAQGMV01. The sequence continues at coordinate 2,148 of CAWEHH010000015.1, read as the reverse complement.
GGAAGAGTGCGGGGCCCGGCGGAACGACTGTAGAGAGTGGCTCGCTTCATGGGGATGTGCGCTCGGGTTAGGAGGCCAGGCGGCTCGCCATCGCCGCGCCCGGCCGGAAACTGCAAACTTACTCGAAACTGCGCTGCGATGTAAGGCTGCGAAACGAAGCAACAACTTGGCCAGAGGGGAGGGAGCAGGTTAGAACCACCCCCTTTAGGTGAGCGGGGGCTGCGGAGCAGCGGGACCCCGCGAACGAAGCATTCCGGCGCCAATCAGTATTCCCATCAATATGTACGAGGGCTTGGGTAGAACGTGCGGGGGCCGTGAAACGGCGGGGTCCCGCGAACGAAGCATTCAGAAGCCCGTTAGCATTTCCATCCGATTGTGCGAGGCTTAGTGCAGAACGGGGTTAACCGAAAGCCAAGGCCCGAGCCGAAGCGAGCGCCGTGCTACGGTCCGCACCGACACGAGGGTTGGATGTGGCACAGATTGCCCGCCGGCTGGCCGGTCAAGCAGCGGGCGGCTTCGCCCGGTCCACATGTTACGCCGCACGAGCCGCAGGGTCCCACGGCGGGCGCCTTGCATGATGCGCCGGCCTCGGCCTTCTGTTGTTTCACTTCCTTTTCTTTCTTCTTCTTGGAGCTCTCCTGAGCCGCGGCGCAATTCAGTGCGAGGCACGCGAGCGTGAACGTCACGGCGAGCGAGCGAATCGCAGCGGTTTTCATCGGCGCCTCCCGGAAAACGGGAAAACGGGGACAGGCCCCATTCCTCCGAAAACAGGTCAGTAACTCGTCGGCCAGTTCTTCAGCAAGTGCTGGCCAACGCCATTGCTCATGCGCAGCCGGTAGACCTCCAGCGTGCGCAGGAGATATTCGCGCGTGTCGCGTGGATCGATGACGTTCTGTGCCTCGTAGAGCTCGGCGAGCCCCCACGCTGAGGTGTCGCGCTCGACCTCGGCTTTCAGTTCCTGGAAACGCTCGGGATCGTCTTCGGACCTGACCCCGTAGAGCACGTTTACGGAGACCGCGGGATCCATGAAGCCGAGATCCGCCGTCGGCCACACCGCGAGCTCGTCAGCGTTGCGGCCGCCCGCCATGTTGATGTAGGCCTGCCCGTAACTCTTGCGCATGATGACGGTGATCTTCGGCACCGTCACGAGCGTGAGCGCATTCATCCAGTTGATGACTTTGCCGGGCATGCCGCGAATCTCGCCTTCGACGCCGATCAGAAATCCGGGCACATCGACCAGGAAGACGAGCGGCACGTTGAAGGAATCGCAGAGCACCATGAAGCTCGTGACCTTCTGGCACGCGTCGGCGTCGAGCGCGCCGCCCTTGAAAAGCGGATTGTTCGCGATGAATCCGACGCTTTTTCCATCGAGCCGCGCGAGCACCGTCGCCACCGATCGGCCGAATCGCGCCTTCAGCTCGAACGTGGAACCGGTGTCCGCGATCGCCGCGATCACTTTGCGCACGTCATACACCTGGTGACGCGACTCCGGCACGATGTCGAGCATGCGCCGGCACGCGTCTCCCGAACCCTCCGGCACAGGCTTCACCGGCGGCGGCTCCATGGCGTGGCTCGGCAGATACGACAGAACCGTCTTGATCGCATCGAGCGCCTGCTCGTCGGTGTCGACGGCGAGATCGGCGAGGCCCGAGACGCCCGTCAGCAGTTTCCAGCCGCCGAGGTCCTCGGGTTCGATCGGCTTGTTGATCGCGATCGAAGTCACGCTCGGGCTCGCGATCGCCATGATGGCGCCCTTGCGCATCACGACGAAATCCGACATCGCCGAATACCACGTGGACGAGCCGTAGCATTGGCCGAGCAGCGCCGAGCACCAGGGCGTTTCGCGCAGCCGCTGATATTCGGTCGGGTCCTGCGCGAGGATCGCCCGACCTGCGGCGCCCATTCGATCGGGCATGCGCGCGCCGCTCGATTCGCCGAGCATGACGAGCGGCAGGCCGCGCTTCGATGCCGCCTGCTTCACGTGCCGGATCTTCTTCATGTTGATCACGCTCGAAGACGCGCCGAGGACGGTGAAGTCGTTCGACACGAGCGCGATCTCGCGCCCGTCGATCTTCGCGAAGCCGGCGATCTTTCCGTCGGCCGGCGTCTTGTGCCTGACCTCGGGGCGATGGCTTCGCGCGTAGCGCC
>CAWEHH010000014.1:0-25819 GCA_963808765.1 uncultured beta proteobacterium | reverse complement strand
TGTCGGGCGCGGCGCTCGATCCGCGACACCCGTTTCACATGATCAAGGCACATCCGCTGGGGCCCACGAGCCCCGAGCTGTGGATCCTCGGCAGCTCCGACTATGGCGCGCAGCTCGCCGCACACTTCGGTATGCCGTATGCCTTCGCGTACTTCTTCACCGACGGGCACGGCATGGAAGAAGCGCTGGAACTCTATCGTCGCAACTACAAGCCGAGCGAACGACACCCGCAGCCCCAGGCCACGATCTGCGTCTGGGCGTTGGCCGCCGACACGGAAGAGGAAGCGCGGCGGCTGGCAACGAGCCGCGAGCACGCGCGCGTCCTGCGCGACGTCGGCATCCGCGACGCGCTCGTCTCACCCGAGGACGCGGCGGCGTATCCCTATACCGAGTCGCAGCGCGCGAAGATCGAATCGATGCGCCGCCGTGCATTGGTGGGGACAGGAGGACAGGTGCGCGAGAAACTCGAAAAGCTTGCCGCGCAGCATGGCTTCGACGAGCTCGTGATCGTGACCTGGACCTACGATCCGGAACCGCGCCATCGCTCCTACGAACTGCTCGCGCAGGCGTTCGGTCTGTCCGCGGCGGCGTAGGAGGCGGCGCTTGCCTTCGGCTCGGGCCTCGCCGCCCTACGGAACAGAGGGACACCGATGGTTTCCCTCCGTAACCTCCTTTCCTTAGACCGAATTATCAGCACACAGCCATCATGTCGAATCCCACACCCACCGCCGTCTACCTCGAAGACTACAAGCCTTCGGCTTTCCTGATCGATTCCGTCGAGCTCGACGTCGACATCCGCGACGACGCCACGCGCGTCACATCACGCCTTCGATTACGGCGCAATCCGGCGTCCGTCGATGGGAGCGCACCGCTCGTGCTCGATGGCGAGGCCCTCGCACTGGAAGCGCTCGAGCTCGACGGCCGTGCGCTCGACACGAGCGACTACACGCTCGGCACCGATCGTCTGACGATCGCAGACATCCCTCAGGCGTTTACGCTGAAAACGGTGTGCCGCATCCGCCCACAGGACAACACCACGCTCTCCGGCTTCTATGCGTCGAAGGACGGGTTCTTCACGCAATGCGAGGCGGAAGGCTTCCGGCGCATCACCTGGTTCATCGATCGACCCGACGTGATGGCGCGCTATACGACCACGCTCCATGCTGACAAGATGCGTTATCCCGTGCTGCTCGCCAACGGCAATCTCGTCGGAAGCGGCGACGAGCCGTCTGAAGCCGGCAACGCACCCGCACGACATTGGGCGCGCTGGGAAGATCCGTTTCCGAAGCCGTCCTACCTCTTCGCGATGGTCGCCGCGAAGCTGGATTGTCTGGAAGACACGTTCGTCACGCGCTCGGGGAAGACGGCGCGTCTCGCGATCTACGTGGAACCGGGCAAGCTCGACCAGACGGGCTTCGCCATGGAGGCGCTGAAGAAGGCGATGAAGTGGGACGAAGACGTTTTCGGGCTCGAGCTCGATCTCGATCAGTACATGATCGTCGCGGTGGGCGACTTCAACATGGGCGCGATGGAGAACAAGGGACTCAACATCTTCAACACCAAGTTCATCCTCGCCTGCCCCGAGACCGCGACCGATCTCGACTACCAGAACATCGATCGCGTCGTCGCGCACGAATACTTCCACAACTGGACGGGCAATCGCGTGACCTGCCGCGACTGGTTCCAGCTTTCGCTGAAAGAGGGTCTCACCGTCTTCCGCGACCAGGAGTACGGCGCCGACATGTACTCGCGTCCGGTGCAGCGCATCCGCGAGGTGCGCGACCTGCGCGCGCGGCAGTTCCCCGAGGACGCAAGCCCGATGGCGCATCCCGTGCGTCCGCATTCGTACATGGAGATCAGCAACTTCTACACGGCGACGGTGTATTCGAAAGGCGCCGAGGTCGTGCGCATGATCCACACGCTGATCGGCGCGGAGAATTTCAGGAAAGGGATGGACCTCTACTTCGAGCGCCACGACGGCCAGGCCGTCACCACCGACGATTTCGTGCAGGCGATGGCGGATGCATCGGGGACGGACCTCACGCAATTCCGGCGCTGGTACGATCAGGCCGGCACACCCGTGCTCGACGTTTCGGACTCGTACGACCCGACAGCGCAGCGTTACAGCCTCACGGTGCGCCAGTCCTGCCCGCCGACGCCCGGCCAGACCGACAAGCGTCCCTACCACATTCCGCTTGCGCTCGGGCTCGTCGGCCCTGACGGGGAAGACATTCCGCTCCACATGGAGAAACCGGAGGCGGGACGCGTCGCGGGCCGCGTGCTGTCCGTCACGCAAGCCGAACAGCGCTTCGATTTCGCGAAGGTGAAAGCGCGACCGGTGCCTTCGCTCGCGCGTGACTTCTCCGCGCCCGTCGTCGTCAACTACGACTATGACGAGCGCAGCCTCGCGCATCTCATGGCGAACGACCCGGATTCCTTCAATCGGTGGGAGGCAGGCCAGCGTCTCGCCACGGGTCTCCTGCTAAGAGGCGTGGCGGACGTGCAGGCCGGCCGGGAATTCGCCGCGCCTGAATCGTTCGTCGATGCGTTCGGACGCACGCTCGCACTCGCGAAGGCGGATCCGAGCTTCGTGGCGGAGGCGCTGACGCTGCCCTCGGAGCACTTCCTCGCGGAGCAGATGGCGGTGGCCGATCCCGATGCACTTCACGCCGTGCGCACCGGGCTCGCTCGAAAGCTCGGCGAAGTGCTGCAGGACGATCTGCTCGCTGCGTATCACGCATTCGCCACGCCGCCGCCTTACAGCCCGGACGCGGCGTCCGCCGGCAAGCGCGCGCTGAGGAACCTGTGTCTCGCCTATCTCATGGAGGCGCGATCGCCGCAGGCCTGCGCGCTCGCGGAAGCGCAGTTCGAACACGCCGACAACATGACCGATGCAGTGGCCGCGCTCGCCGTGCTTGCCGACTTCGAGTGTGCGGAGCGCACGCGGAGCCTCGAAGCATTCTATGCGCGCTGGCACGACGAGCCGCTGGTCGTCGACAAGTGGCTGCGCGTGCAGGCGGCCTCGCGCCTGCCCGGCACGCTCGCGGAGGTGAAACGCCTCACGACGCATCCGGCGTTCTCGATCAGGAACCCCAACAAGGTCTACGCCCTGATCGGCGCATTCAGCATGGCGAACCACGTGCGCTTCCACTCAGGCGATGGGAGCGGCTATGCGTTCCTCGCCGACCAGATCATCGTGCTCGACAAGCTGAATCCGCAGGTCGCCGCACGCATGGCGCGCGCCTTCGACCGCTGGCGGAAATTCGACGAAAACCGGCAGCGGCACGCGCGCGCGGCGCTCGAGCGCATCCGTGCAACGCCGGGACTATCGAAGGACGTGAGCGAGATCGTGACGAAGGGGCTGACGGAACGCTAACCGCGGCCCGATCCCGTCCGCAACTTCCGCAGCAGCAGTCCGCCGGTCGCGAGCATCCCCGAGTTCGCGAGGAAGACGACCGCGAAGCCGAACGCCGCGCCGATGCTGCCGAACACGATCGGCACGACGAGGTGCGTGGCATTCCTCACGGTCTTGTGCAGCCCGAAGGCTTCCGCCAGTCGATTCTCCGGAGCGAGCGCGTAGAGCAGCGACATCGTCATCGGCATGGCGCAGCCGACTCCGAGGCCGAGCACGAACGCGATCGCCGAGAGGGCGAACACATTGCCGAACAGCGGAAAAAGCGCGAACGCGAAAGCCGCTATGAAGATCGCGCTCTTCAGTATCTGCGCCTCGGTGAACCTGCGCGAAAGGAACGGCACGATCGCCCGGATCGTGAACGCGGCGAGCGACGAGATCCCGAGTATCGTCCCGATGGCGGACGCCGAGAGCCCGACCGAGTGGCCGTAGATCGGCATATAGAACTGGAACAGGTCCTGCGCCGAACCGACGACGCCCGCGGCGATGATCGTGTTACGCAGCGACGGTATACGCCACAGATCGAGCACGCTCGTCCGCGCCTCGGAGCTCTTGTGCTTCGCGCCTGATTGCGGCAGCAGGTCGCGCTTGAAAGCGAACATCGCGACGGGCGCGAACGTGAATACGGCGAGCACGAGATAGACCTCGAGCTGGCCGATGTGGTCGATCGAGAATCCGGCCATGATCGGGCCGACGAAATTCGCGGCAGACCACGCCATCGTGATGAGCGCATAGTTGCGCGCGCGCTTCTCGGCCCCTCCGATACTGCCGACGAGCGCCTCTATGGGCAGGCTGAAAACCTGGTGCGCGAGTCCCAGCACGAACGCGGCCGCGCACAATGCGGGCAGGCCGGGCACGACGGCGGGCAGGATGAGTGCGGCCGTCATGGCAACGGAGCCGGCGACGACGAGCCGGCGCGCCGGCAGCCGGTCGGCGATGCGGCCGATCAGGATCGCGAAGAGCATCGGACACAACGAGTAGAGCGCGATCACGACGCCGATCGCGAACTGGTTGTTGGTCAGCTGGAGCGCATGCAGCGAGACGGCAAGGCGGCTGCCGCCGAACCCGGCCTGGCTGATAAACGCCATCAACACGACGAGGTAGATCGTCATCGGCGTGCCGGCTGCGACCATGGTGACGCGCGAAGCCCGTGGCCTTCCGCGATCGGTCGCCGTGATGCTCGCCACGGATGAGCTCCCGGGATCGCTTCAACTGACGCGCGCAGCCGGCCTCCCGCGATCGACTGCCGAATGCCGTTCGCAGCGCCGGGCACGTCAGAACGCGTACCTCCGCAATCCTCCGTCCACCGGCATCACGGTGCCGGTGATGTAGCCGGCCACCGGCGAGGCGAGAAACACGGCGCACGCCGCAAGCTCTTCGGGCTCGCCGTAACGGCCCATCGGAATTTCCTCCGCCGACTGCCGCGCTCGAAACTCGTCCGAGTACTTGCGCCGGATCTGCTCGCTCATGATGCGTCCCGGCGCGATCGAATTCACGGTGATGCCGTGACGCCCCACTTCGCGGGACAGGCCCTTCGCCCACGCATGAATCGCCGCTTTCGCCGGATGCACCGCGATCAGGCCGATGGGCTCGGACTTGCCGCTGATGTTGATCACGCGCCCCCAGCGGTTCTCGATCATCCCCGGCAGCAGCGCATGCGTGAGCTGGCGCAGCCGGATGAAGTTGAGCCGCATCGCTTCTTCCCACACCGTTTCGGGCGAGTCGATCGGGATGGGCGGATTGCTGCCGCCGGCGGAGTTCACCAGGATGTCGACGCGGCCGAGCGCGTTCCTGGCGGCAGCGGCAAGACGCGTCCCCGAATCTTCCTCCATCATGTCCATCACGACGATCTCCGGCCGCGAATGGCCCTTGCCGGCGATCTCGTGCGCGAGAGCTTCCAGCAGATTGCCGCGCCGCGCCGTGATGCACACGCGCACCCCTTCCGCGGCAAGCCCGCGTGCGATCGCATGTCCGATGCCGATGCTCGCGCCGGTCACCAGCGCGGTCTTGTCTTTCAATTGCAGGTCCATTCGTGCCCCTCCCGATTCGCGCCCGTGACGAGGCACGACGTGCCGCCTCGCAAACCGCTCGATTGTATCGCCGGGGGCGGCGCTCCGACGCTGTGCCCAGCACCGCACGTTCTACTCGGAGCCTCGTACATATTGATGGAAATACTGATTGACACCGGAATGCTTCGTTCGCGGGGACCCCGCTGCTCCGCAGCCCCCGCTCACGACAGAACGGTGGTTCGAAGCAAGGTTCTCCGTGGTAGCATCCACGCGCGAAAAACACGCGACCGGAGGGACGATGAAAGCAGCCTACTTCATGAAAAACGGCGGACCGGAAGTCATGGAGTACGGCGACGTTCCGGATCCGGTGGCTGCCGCCGGAGAAGTGCTCGTGGACGTATACGCGGCGAGCGTCAACGGCGCCGACTGGAAAGTGCGCGCCGGCCATTACGCGCCCATCACGCAGTTTCCCTACATTCCCGGCCGCGACTTCTCCGGCATCGTGAGCGCCGCCGGCGCCGGCGTGACCGATGTCGCCGTCGGCGATGCGGTGTTCGGCGTCTGCGACGTCGGCCAGGAGGCCGCCTATGCCGAGAAAGTCGCCATCAAGTCTTCCATCGTCGCGAAGAAGCCCGAAGCGCTCGCGCATACGGAAGCCGCCGCGGTCGCACTGATCGGGCTGACGGCGCTCTCCGCGATCGAAGACACGCTGAAACTGAAATCCGGCGAAACCATCCTGATCCAGGGCGGCGCGGGGGGCGTGGCGAGCTTCGCGATCCAGATCGCCAGGCACATCGGAGCGCGCGTGATCGCGACGGCCAGCGAGGCGAACCTCGACTACGTGAAGAGCCTCGGGGCGGACACGGTCATCGACTACAACCGCCAGGACTTCACGCAGGCCGTGTCCGGGTGCGATGCGGTGTTCGACACCGTCGGCGGAGAGGTCGCGAAGCGCTCGTTCACCGTGCTCAAACCCGGCGGTCGCGCTGCGTTTATCGCGTCGGGCAACACGGCCCCGGTGCCGCCGCGTTCCGATGTCACGTCACTGCGCCCGAAGGTCGGCCGCGACCGTCCTCATCTCGAGCGCATCGCCGCCCTCCTCACGAGCGGCGCCGTGCGCGTTCCCGAGATCAAGGTCTATCCGCTGTCCGAAGCCGCGGCGGCCCACCGCGTCAGCGAGGGGCGGCACCTGCGCGGCAAACTCGTTTTCCAGGTGCGCTAAGTCCCCGTTAGAACCACCCCTTTCTGGTGAGCGGGGACGTCGGAGACGAGGGGTCCCCGCGAACGTAACACTCGAAGGCCAGTTAGCACTCTCGTCCGATCGTGCGAGGCTCAGTGCAGAAGGGGGTTCGGAACAGCAAGCCGCGCGCCGAGGGCGAGCGCCGTCCCCCACGCTCACGATCCGGAATAACGCGGAACGCGCTGATGTTAGCGTCCTGTGGCGATCAAGCCACACCGCGCGATTTTTCGTTGCGTCGTAACGACAAGTTGTAAACCGCGAATGCGGCTGGCGCGTTGTGGCATTGTTCGGTTCCTGTCCTGAAGCATATGTCGTCCGCCAACTGCAAGATCGAGCTTCTCAGAACGCTTCCCCTGTTCTCCGTGCTCACCGATGAGCAGCTCGCATATCTGGCCCCCACGCTCCGGCGCCGCTCTTACCCATCCCGCGCTTTCATCTTGTGCTCGGGTGACACGGCGGAAGGGCTTTACTTCATCCTCGCCGGGAACGTACATGTGATCCACGAGGACGGCGACGCGCGCGAGGTCATCGTCGCCGCCTTCGGTCCCAACGAGTTCTTCGGCGAGTCGAGCCTGTTCCAGACCACCCCCCGGCTCCAGAGTGCGCAGGCGGAGAACGCCTGCGAGGTCCTGTTCATTCCCAGGGCGTCGCTGCTGCAGTTGCTTCAGCGCAACTCGGCCGCGGCGATGTTCATGATGCAAACCCTGGCAGAGCGGCTGGCAGCCGCCGAACGGCAGATCGCGAGCTTCGCGCTGGTCGACGTCTACGGACGCGTCGCGCGGGTCGTGCTGGAAAACGCCCGGCTGAAAGACGGCGAATACGTTGTCGAGCTGCGCGCAACCGTGATTGCGGCGATGGTCGGCGCATCGCGGGAAATGGTGAGCCGCGTCGTGCGCGAGATGATCGCGAACGGACTCCTGCGCAGGTTCAAGCGCAAACTGATCGTCCTGGACCACGCGTCCCTCGGCTGCGTGCCGGAGCGCGACGCACCCCAACCGCACGCCTACAAGCGGTCCCCCCAGGCTGTTCGGCGTGAAGGTGCATTCGTCGGCACGGTGCCGATCGAGCACGCGCAGACCTGCTGAGGCGTTGGCCGACGCGGCTTCCGAACGCCGCATCCGGATCGCACGATCGGGCGACCTCGCCGGAGCCCGCCGCTCAGGAAAGCACGATCCGCGTCGCGCCGCAAGAATCGCTCTAACTTAACTTCAGACTAATGCGTGATCGGGTGTGTGCGATGGTTGCCGCACGTATTGTCGCGCCGCACACCAAGCTCGCTACCACGCGCTGGTGGCACACGAGCACGCTGGCGCAGGAGTTCGGTGTCGAGCACGTTGACGAGAACGCTTTGTATCAGGCGATGGATTGGCTGCTCGAGCGCCAGGGCGCGATCGAGCAGAAACTGGCCCAGCGTCACTTGAGCGAGGGCGCCAGGGTGCTCTATGACCTTTCCTCCAGCTACTTCGAGGGCCGGTGCTGCCCGTTGGCGAAACTCGGCCACAGTCGCGATGGCAAGAAGGGCAAGCGCCAGGTGAACTACGGGCTGCTCACCGACGCGCGGGGCTGCCCGGTGGCGGTGTCGGTGTTCGATGGGAACACGGCCGATTGCACGACCGTGCTGCCACAGGTGGAGCGCATTCAAGCCGATTTCGGCATCGCTAAGCTGGTGGTGGTAGGCGATCGCGGGATGATCTCGCAGAAGGCGATTGATCAGTTCAAGGTGCTGCCGGGGGTGGCTTGGATCACTGCGCTGAAGAGCGCCCAGATCCGTGCTGTGCTCGCCGAAGGCGGCCTGCAGTTGGGCCTGTTCGACGAGCGCAATCTGTGCGAGTTCACCCACCCCGACTACCCGGGCGAGCGGCTGGTCGCGTGTCGTAATCCGCAGCTTGCGCAATCGCGCGCTGCCAAGCGTGCCGAGTTGCTGAGGGCGACCGCTGCCGACCTGGATCAGGTGCGCACGATGGTCGAGCATAAAAAGCTTGTCGGCGCCGACAAGATCGGCCTGCGCGTAGGCCGGGTGGTCAACAAATACAAGGTCGCCAAGCACTTCGAGCTCACCATCGAGCAGGCGCGCTTCAGCTATCGCATTGACGAGCACAAGGTCGCTCAGGAGGCGGCGCTCGACGGCATTTACGTGCTGCGCACCCCGCTCGGTCCCCAGATCATCGATACGGCCGATATCGTGCGCAGCTACAAGTCATTGAGCCATGTGAACGCGCCTTCCCAGCTAATGACTGATCGTCTCCTCGAGCAGCGCGCGGGGAGCACGGTCGAGGGGGTATAGGGCAGCGACCAGCACCAGCGTCGAGGCGACCATGAACGTCGGTCCGAACATCCAGAACACGAGTGGGACCGAGTAGAAGAACGAGCGTATGCCGAGCAGGTAGAAGAGCCCTGCGCGATTGAGATACGCCGTCGCCACCGCCGGCGATACGGTCGGCGCCTGCGCCGCACCCAGCGGAATGCTGATCATGTAGCCCACGTGGTTGTAGAAGCGAACGGCCATCGCGAAGCAGAAGAACGCGATGAAAAAGTCGAGCACGAGGAACACGAGCTTCCACGCGAGCACGGCATCGGTCGTGGCGCCGCTCACGTTCAACGCGTGCCACAACTGCGACGAATGGTCGCTCGTGCTGGACAGGCTGAGCGCGCCGATCAGCAGCAGAATGGCGGTGGACGCCATGAAGCTCGAAGCCATCACCGAATTTCGCAGCGTCTGGACCGCGAGCACATCTGCCTTGCCGCTCTCCATGACCGCCTTGACCCAAGCCGAGCGCGCGGCCACGTTGACCGCATGCACGGTATAGAGCGGGTTGCGGCGGATTTTCAGCCGCAGCAGCCCGTGATAGACCGCAATCGTGGCAATCGACAGGATCAGCGCGGTCAGATCGATCATCGGGGTTTCACTCTACTCGTATCGATCGGGCGGCTCCGCGCCGGGCCGGCGACTACTGCGCAACAACGCCTGCCTCCTGGATGACCGGGGCACGGCATCAAGTCGAAAGCCCATCTCGTTAATTCCATGCTGATTTCATGACGTGAATACAAAACCGGAATCCGCTCGCAGCGACGATCATGGCTATTATCGCGAACGCGGATTGATCGCGAAATGCCTGCCTCGCCAGGATGCGATAAAGTAGCGGCGCTCCGTTGGAATTATCGAAGCAGAAAAACAATGCCGCGGCGCGTGTGGCGCGGCTCGTGTGCGGTCCACGCCTCGACAGGGAGAACACGTGGCGACGCCCGACAAGATCTTCGAACAGACGTACGACTGGTTCAGGCAATCGGTGACGCGCGCGTTGAATGCGAGCGCCATCCCTGCAGGCCAGAAGCCGCAGGTCGAGCAGCTCGTCTGGCAGATGCTCGGGCTGAAGAATCCCGCCGCGCCGCCCGGGAATGCCGATCTTTCGAACTTCAACGACACGAACGCCGCGGCGCAGTCGATCGCGATCGCGTCACAGGTCGTCGCGGAATCGCTCGTCGCGCTCGAACACGTGAAGCAGGCGGTGGACGCGCTGCACGGCGGCAATCCGGCGGCAGCGCTCGGTGTCATCTCACCCGTCATGCAGCAGATCGAACGACTGTCCAACCTCGAGGCGGGCAGCCGTTATCCGAGCGCGTTTTCTCTCGGCAAGATTCTGCTCACGCTGAGCGGCGACGCCGCCGCCAATCCTTCCGCCGGCAACGAAGCCGCGAAGCTCGCCGAGCTGACGGGCGCACAAGGCGCGAGCAACATCGCCAACGCGCAAACGGCGCTCGGGCTCGTCACGCTGTTCGTGGGCACCGTGATCGATCGCGCGTTCGGCGCGCCCGGCCCGGGTTGGGCGCAGCAGGCGTTGCCGGCCTTGCCTGCTCCACCGACCCTCACGCTTTCGGGACCGCCCGGACTCGGCGGCACGTTCGAGTTCTCCACGGCGGCACCGGTGGGCGTGAAAGCGGCGGTCGCGCTCGCGCTGGACAAGAACCGGTCGGTCGGCGGCAATCTCTTCAAGCTCGGCTTGAGCGCCACGTCCGGCGCCAGCGCCTTCATTCCGCTTAGCCCCCCCGGCCGCGTTCAGGTGAGCGCCGATCTCGACGTGCAAGTCCGTATCTCGAAGGAGAACAGCGCCGGCGCGCTCGTGCTCGGCAGCGACGCCCTGGGCGCGAAGCTCGCGATCGGCGAGCTCGGCGTCGTGCTGCGGCTCAAAGGCGGCGAGCCGCGCATCGGCTTCTTTGCGCGCAAGGTGAAAGCGACGTTGAAGCCCCAGGACAGCTTCCTCAAGCTCGTGCTGGGCGAGGGCATCAGCCTCGATCTCGCCGTGGAAGCGGAAGCCGACCGCTCCGGCGCGCTGCGTCTCACGAACGGCACCGGACTCAAAGCGAGCCTGCCGGTGCCCACACTTCCCACGGGGCCGTTCCAGCTTCAGCTCATCAACATCGGCCTCGAACCGGTGGGCGGCAGCTTCCTGCATTTGAATGTCGAGCTGTCCGCCTCCTTCGGCGTCGAGCTCGGGCCGTTCGCGGCATCCGTCGATCGCATGGGCATCCTGCTCGACATCGACATCGCCAACGCGGGGCGTCCGCTCGACTTCGCATTCAAGCCGCCGAGCGGCATCGGCCTTTCGCTCGACGCGGGCATCGTGAAAGGCGGCGGCTACCTTTCGGTGTCGGACGAAGGTTTCGCGGGCGTGCTGGAACTGAAGATGCTCGCGGTCGGCATCAAGGCGATCGCGGTGCTCAACACGAAGTCGGAAGCCGGCTTCTCGCTGTTGCTCCTCATCTTCGGCCAGTTCCCTGCCATCCAGCTCTCGTTCGGCTTCACGCTGACCGGCATCGGCGGCCTGATCGGCGTACAGCACACCGCGAGCCCGACCGAACTTTCGAAGGGCATCTCGAACGGCGCGCTCGACGCCGTGCTGTTCCCCGAGAATCCGGTCGCCGACGCGCCACGCATCATCAACACGCTGCGCACGCTGTTCCCGGTGAAAAAGGGCGGGTTCGTGATCGGACCGATGCTCGAGCTGGGCTGGGGCACGCCGAGCCTCGTCACCGTGCGCCTGGGATTGCTCGTCGAAGCGAACCAGTTCGTGCTGCTCGGCCAGGCGATCGTCGCGCTTCCGCCGCTCGTCTCCGCCGACCTCGCGCTCCTCTATCTCAGGCTCGATTTCGTCGGCTCCGTCGTCTTCGATCCGTTGCGCATCGCCTTCGACGCGAAGCTCGTCAACTCGCGTGTTGCCTTCATCTCGATCACCGGGCAGTTCGCCTTCCGCGCGCAGTTCGGCGACCAGCCGACGTTCCTGATCAGCGCGGGCGGGTTCCATCCGCGGTTCAAGGAGATTCCGTCCGACATTCCCATGCCGTTCGATCGCGTCGGCGCGAGCTTCGACATCGGCATCGTCGGCGTTTCGTTCAAAGGCTATTTCGCGATCACATCGGCGACGATCCAGGCCGGTTCCTCGCTGCGTGTATGGGCCGACGTGGGCATCGCGGGCATCGAAGGCGGCTTCGGGTTCGATGCGATCTGTTATCTCGTGCCCAAGTTCTATTTCGAGCTCGATCTGCACGCGTATCTCGCGGTGCACGTCTTCGGAATCGACTTCGCCTCGGTGCATCTCGAGGGATTGCTCGCCGGTCCCGGCCGCTGGCGGATCGCCGGACGCGCGAAAGTGCACACGCCGTGGCCGCTGCCCGATTTCTCTCTGAACGTCGACGAAGCGTGGGGCACCGATCGCGAAACGCCGCAGATCACCGTCAACGTCGCCGAGCAGCTCGCGAAAGAGATCTCGAACACCGGCAACTGGTCCGCGCAATTGCCGCAGGGCAATGAGAGCTTCCTCTCGCTCGCGGAAGTGAAGGCTCAGGACGACGTGCTCGCGCATCCGCTGGGAAGCCTCGTGTTCCAGCAGAAGCTCCTCCCCTTCGAGCTGCGGATGGCCAAGGCAAGCGGCAGCAAGGTGAGCGGCGCGAATGAATTCTTCGGGCCCGCACTCCAGCTTTCGCAAGGCGGCAACGGCGAGGCAAAGCCGGTCTCCTCACGCAGCGATTTCTTTGCCGCCGCGCAGTTCCTGGAGATGTCGCAGGACGATCGCATGGCGAAGCCCTCCTTCGAGCTCTTCACGGCGGGCTACCAACTGAACGACGACACGTACGACCTCGGCGAGATCGTCGAACAGACGCTGAACTACGAGGAGGCCGATCTCGGCGCGCCACGCACGTCCAGGAGACTGCGGCGCATCGCGCTCATGAGGTTCGATGCCGCGAAGGACGGACGGCTCATGCGCTTCGGTGCGGCCGGGTTGTCCAAGCTGCGTGACCGCGCCCTCGCCCAGCCGCCGCAGCCCGGCCGCATCAACGTCGGGCCCGTGCCGGTCGTGGTCGCCGACAAAAACAAGCTCCAGGCGGTCGTCGGCAGTGCGCTGCATACGAGCTACTGGCGCGCGGACCAGGCGCGTGCCTTCGACACGACGCTCGATGTGGCAGCAAGTCAGGTCGCCGAGCTGGCGGAGGTCGCATGAGCATTCCCTATCGTTTCATGCCATTCGCGCGGCGCGGTCTAGCGCGCTCTCATCGCAACCCCGACGCGGTCAACGCGCCGCTTGCGAGCCGTCCGCGTGTCAGCGTGGGTCTCACGCTTCAGGCGAAACGCGACGGCAACGCGGTGACCGCCGTGTCAGGCAATGTGGATCTCACGCTCTATGGGCCGGCGGACATCATCGGCATCGATCCCCGGCTCGTCATCCGCACGGATCCGAAACCGAACATCACGAACTTCGAGCCGAACTACCTCGCGGTCGTCGACTTCGATCCGCCCGACTTTCCGTGGCTCCTCACGCCGGCGCAGGCGACCGCGAGCAACCACCTGCGGCCCTGGCTCGTGCTCGTCGTGCTCGATCGGGCGAAGGTGCGCCTGCCGGGCATGAAGCCCGGCCGGCCGCTTCCATCGATCGAGCTCACGGCGGAACACGTGGCGGGCGAGCTGCCCGATCTCTCCGAATCGTGGCTGTGGGCGCATGCGCAGGCCGTATCGGAGAAGAGCAAAGCCGACGAGGCGGGACTGGCCGCCGAAATGAAGCAGTTTCAGGAACGCAATATCTCGCGCCTCGTGTGTCCTCGCAGGCTTGAAGCGCGCAAGAACTATGTCGCGTGTGTAGTCCCGGCATTCGACGGCGGGCGCCTCCGCGGGCTGGGTCAGCCGGTCGTCGCGGAAACGCTCGCTCCTGCATGGAACCGCGCCGAGCCCACCGCCACCGAGCTGCCCGTGTACCACCACTGGGAATTCTCGACGGGACCCGTGGGCGATATCGAAACGCTCGCGCGCCGGCTGAGGACGCCTCAGCAATATGCGGGCGATCCGGCATTGATCGCGCAGCTTCGTCATATCGGCGAGCAGCCGGTGGCGGTCGACGGCGATCACCTCCTCTTCGACGGACTCACGCCGGGGCGCACGGTGTTCGAAGGCGCGATGGTCTCGCTCGAATTCAAGCCCGAGGCGCCGAACACCACGTTTGCCGACAAACTCGAAGCGATCCTCGACAGCGGCCAGGCGCTCGCATCACGGGGCACGCCGAAAGCGGATACGGTGCCCACGCTCTCCCCGCCGATCTATGGCGAGCATCCCGCGCGGCGCCATGCCGTCGATCGCGCACGCATCAACGGGCACTGGCTCGATGGATTGAGTCTCCAGCCGCGCTATCGCCTCGCGGCGGGCTGGGGCGCCGAAGTCGTGCGGCAGAACCAGGACGAGTTCATGCAGGCCGCGTGGGAACAGGTCGGCGAAGTGCTCGCGGCCGAGCGTGCTTTCTCGCTCGCGCGCCTTTCCCGCGACGTGCTGAGAAGTATCAAGCTGCGACACCTCGACAAGCTCCCCGAAGCACGGCTGCTCGCGGTGCTTGCGCCTGCGCGCGCGCGCATCAAGGTCGCGGCGGATCGAACGCTCTATGGGCGCATCAGCGACGCGACGCTACCGGACGAGCTTTTCGACGGCGCGATGCGCCGGTTGACGAGCGCGCGGCGATCCACGTTCAGGATGGCGCAGTGGCGCGAACGCAATCTCGGTGTCGTGAGTGCCCCGCGGCAGATGATCGGGCTCGTCGATAAGTTCGCGAATGCGTCGAAGAATCTCGATGCGATCGATCCGAACCGCTTCGTCCCGGATGGCCTGATGGGGAGCGTGTCGTTCGACAAGATCCCGCTCCCGCAAGCGGCCGATGCGATCGTGGATCTCGAGCCGTTCATCGGCGTGCCCGGCAGGATGACGGTCGCGCAGATACGCACGATCCAGCAGCAGAACGCGCAGGCGCGCGCGGCCGGCGCGCGAACGCCGCCGAAACCGCCGCAGATCGGCGACGTGATGAGGCAGGGCCTCATCACGGAAACGCACGCGCTGCGCTTCGCCGAGCTGGAGAAAGCGGCCGGGCGACCGCTTCAGGGCGACTTCGCTCAGTTGGTGCAGCAGGCAAGCCGCCCTGGAACGGCGGGCGTGCTCCTGTCCGCGAATCAGGCCGGTGTGCTCCAGGCGCAGTCGGTGAAGCTCGACGCGAGTACGGGTGTGCTGACCACCGTCGGATCGACCTTCGTCACCGGCCAGCTCCGTGCGCTGCGCGCGCCGGCGGAGACGAAGCTTCCGTCGCGCCGCGTGGGTGTCGTTGCGCTGCAAGCGGTCACGACGTGGGGCCGGGATGCCCTTCTCACGACCTTGCCTCCGAACTCGCTCGGGCAGTCCAGGGCGGCGGTGCGGATCGAAGCCGAGCGCCCTGGCGTTTTCGTCGGCGTGCAACCGGGCATCGGCGGCGCAGTGAGACCCGACACGGGCGTGGCCATCAGGCCCGAGCCCAGCGTGGGCATTCGGCCCGAGCCCGGCCCGGGCATCGGGCGGCCCGCGGAGGCCGCGACCACGATTACAGTGCCCGCGGCGATCAGGGATCAGGCGGTGCTTCAGCGCTACGCCGACGCGTTCAAGGACTTCCAGCAGATTGCGATCGTCGCCGAGGCGCCCGCGGTCAACGTGCACGCCGTCGACTTCGCGGTGAAACCGGCCGCCGATCAGACGCGCACGCGCATCGACCCCGCGCGCAGTGTGTCGGCGCGGCTCGCGAGCATGATGACCCTCGGTGCGCAGGGCATGGGGTTCGCCGGCACGCAGTTGTCCCATCCGCTCGTTGCATCCCGGCTCGATCTCGCATCCGCCGAAACGCTGCGCTTCGTCCTGCCGCTTTTCTTCGATCGCGTGATGGCGTATCCGCGCCTCGTGTTTCCGCTTTCGAGAAAGCTCGAAGTGTTCGCGCCCGAAGTGTTCCTGCCGGGCGTGGGTCTGCTGCCGAACGACTTCATCATGGCGGTGAAGACGAATCCGCGTTTTGTCGAGGCGCTCATGCTCGGCGCGAATCACGAGATGGGACGCGAGCTCCTGTGGCAGGGCTTTCCCACCGATCAGCGCGGCACGCCGTTCCAGCATTTCTGGCAGCGGCTCGACGGCGCGAAAGACATCACGCCGATCCATCAGTGGGCGGCGGCGCCGCTCGGCGCGCAACCGGGCAGCACGGAGATGCTCGTGCTGCTGATACGCGGTCAATTGCTGGAGCGTTTCCCCACGCTCTCGGTCTTTGCGTACCCGATCGACGCGCAGGAGAACCGTCCCGGCGGCAGCAGTCCGCCCGTTTCCGCGGGTCAGCCCGATCCGAAGGAGATGGATCCGAATCGCATGGTGCTGCCCGTGATGAAGGGCCATCTCGGCAAAGACATCACCTACATCGGCTTCAACATCGCGCCGGCTCAGATCGATAAGTTCTTCTTCATCCTCCAGGAGCAGATGACCGAGCCGCGCTTCGGCTTCGACGATCCGGATGCGGAAGGCCGTGACAGCAATTCCTGGCTCGACGTGGACTGGAGCGAAGTCGGCGTGCAGCCGGGTAAGTACCTTCGGCAGCGCCAACCTGAAGATGGCCGATCCCGCTCGTAACAAACCGCAGTGGGTGAACCCGCATGCGGCGCTCGTCGCGGATGCGCTGCTCCAGCGGCCCTTCCGCGGTTTCTATAAAGGCGCTGCATTGAAGATGCCGCGGGCGCGTTAGTGTGATGCTTCACAGCTCCGTGGACACATCAGCCGTCATTCCGGACAGCGCTCGCGCGCGGGATCCGGAATCCAGGCGCTATTTGCCTGGATCCCGGCATGGCGAGGCCGTGTGAGAACTCGGAAATGCGTCAAGGCGGTCGGGGGCGCTCGTGGATGTGAGTGACTCACGTAGCCGGAGTGAGTCGTGGCACCGGGCGTTTCATGCATGTGTAGCGGCCCATGCGGTATCGAGCCACAGCTGTTCGATCAACCGCTCGATTCCCAGCACGTTGGCCGCCCGTTTGAGGTTATAGGTGAGCACCGCCAAGGCCATTTCGCCTTTGACTTTCGGCAGCGTGCGCAGGGCGAATGCACCATTGAGCATCGCTTTGAGATTGCCAAAGGGGTGTTCGGCGCTCGAGCCTCGGATGCGCATCAGATCGGGGCGCTGCTGGGCACGTGCATGAGCCCGTTCCGCAGCATCGGCAAACCAGGAGCGTGCGATGCTGCGGGATCCCCCGTGCGTGCACTGCGCCTTCAACGCGCACTGCGCACACGCGCGCGTGGTGTAGTAGTCGGTCTGAAGGCCATGGGAACGTTTGTAGCGCTTGAGCAACTGGCTCGCGGGGCAGCGATAGGTGTCGCTCGCCCGATCGTAGGTAAACAGCGTCTTCGGGAAACACCCGGGAGCCTTGCTGTGCGTGGGCTGCGGCATGGGCATCACTGGCGTAATGCCCTGTTCCTCGCACCCCTGGGCCTGCCGCCCATTCATGTAGCCGGTGTCGGCCACCGCTGTGAGCGCCTGGGCTTGCAGCGCTTCGCGCGCCTGCCGCGCCATCGGTTCGAAGCTCGCGTGATCGTTGCGCTGGGTCGTTACCTCATGTGCCACGATGAACTTGTGCTGCGCATCCACCGCCTGCTGCACGTTGTAGCCGGCGAGCGCCTCGCCCCCCTTGCCGATCAGCAGCACGCAGTCCGGATCGGTGAGTCCCACGCGCGGCGTGCTGTCCGCCGCAGCGCCCTCAGCGCGTGCGTCCAGCTGCGCCTGCGCCTGTTTGAGCGTGTCCTCGCGCTCTTTGAGCTTCTCCAGCGCCGCTTCAATGTCCGCGGCCGTGACCGGCGCCTCGGCTTCATCTTGCCGGTCGGCTTGCTCCAGCTCCTGCAGATACTCCGCGATACGCTTCTCGATGCGCGCGCGCTCTCGTGCCAGCTGCTCGGCATCCACCACGCTGCGCTTCGCAGCGCAGGCCTTGAACTTCGAGCCGTCGATCGCCACCACCGGCTCATCCCCGCCCACCAGCTTCGCCTGCCGCAAAAACCCCACGAACTGCCAACACGCAGCCCGGAACGGCGCAGCGTTGACGCGGCGGAACTCCGCAATGGTCTTGTGATCGGGCGCCAGCTGACCCACCAGCCACATCACCTCCACATTGCGCCGGCATTCGGCTTCCAGCTTGCGCGAGGAGCGAACGCGATTCCAATAACCATACAAATACAGCCGCAGCAAATCGTCCGGAGCGTAACTCGGGCGTCCGGTATCGGCCGCCACGCTGTGGGCAAAGCCGGCTGCGCGCACGTCCAGCCCGGACACATACGCATCGATCACCCGTGCCACGCTGTCGCGGGCGACGTAATCTTCCACCGCCGCGGGCAGCAGCGCCGTTTGCGTGCGGGGTATGCCTCGCTTATGCTGACTCACGTGTGTTTGTCTCACCGTTCTCGCACATACCCCACTCAACGTACCACGCGCGCAGTAGATGACAACCGCGCAGAGTTTTTACACAGTCTCATCGCGCCGGGATGACGTTTCTGGACGAACTCTGACAGACGACACAGGTAAGCCAGGAAAAGGCAACGAATCCATGCCACGCATGAACCTCGATCTCGCGGCGCTCACGCAGGAGCGCCGTGCATTGCAGGCCATCACGGCCGAGCAGCGCGCGGCCGACGGCGCGCTGCTTAAGGCGCGCGGTGAGCTCGATGCGGCCCGCCGCGCCGGCGCCTCCGCCGATGCGATCGTCCAGTTGCAGCGCGCCGCGGTCGACGCGGAAGCCGTGCGCCAGCGTGTGGCCGACCGCCGGCGCGAGCTCGAAGGGCGTGTAAACGGTGTCGCCAACGGTTTCGTCCGCGAGCGCGACCCCGCACTGCTCGCAGAGTCGCTCGACGGTCGCCAGCCGATCGCGCTCATGCCGATGCGCATCGAAACGCGCTACTTCCCGCCGCGTCAGCCCGTGAGTCTGCGCGTGCGCGTCTATCCCGACGATCTCAACACGATCGAGCACACGCCGGCGCCCACGGCCGGCGAAATGGAAGCCGCAACGCTGTACTGGCACGCACACTTCAGGCAAGACGAACCGGAAGCCGAGCGCATCGCGCGCGATCTCGCATCGGCTTATGGTCGCGGACGCGCCGCCTGGGTGATCCGCGTGACAACGCCACTCAACCTCGGAGACGCGGATGGGGAAACGGCGCCACAGTTCCCGGAGCTCGAAACCATCGACGCGCGGGCGAAAGCGACGCGCGCCGTGTTGCTTCCGGATCGCTGGTGCGTGATCGGCTACGCCGCGGGCCGGCGTGAAGTGTTTCGGGCATGGGGACAGCGCATCCCCGACGAGCTTCTGCTCTCTCCTGACTGGCTCGCAGCCGGCACGCCCGAGCCGCTCCTGGGTGGGGAACGCGCGTGGCTTTTCGATTTCGCGGCAGCCGTCGAAAACGGCATGGCGCTTGAAGTCACGCAGCAGCAGGTGGATGCGTTCATGTCTCAGCGGCGCGGGCCGCGTTTCGATCTCGCGCGCGACACGCTGGAACGCCTGCTCGTGATAGGGCTGGAATGGACGAAAGATGCCGCTCAGACGGCCGACGAGCTCGCGGAGCTACTCTCCGCCCAACGTGATTCACAGGGCCTGGGCTTCGTTCCCCTCGGCGCGCCGACGAACAACACGGGGGCTGCGCCCTCCGCGTACAGCATCTCGGAAGAGCGTGCGGCGCCCCTCTCTCCCAGCGGCAGCGCGAAGCTCCCCGCCGAGAAGGACGCCCTGGAGCTGCTCGGGCACGCATTCGGCTTCGCACCCGGGCAGCTCGCGGCGGACAACATCACGAACGCGCACCTCCCCGAGCAGCGCACCGCGCTGCACACGATGAACGTGCTGTGGCGCGGCACGCTCGGCCACTACCTCATGGAGCTCTGGAATCCGCCGGGCGACGAAAGCGACCGGATACTCAAGACGCCGACGCTCTATGCGCTGCGCCACTATTGCAACGCGTACCTGCGGCCGGCCGGTCCGCTCCCGGTGCTGCGCGTGGGCACGCAGCCGTACGGCATCCTGCCGGTGGTCGGCAAACGCTTCGAGAGCACGGGCTCGACGATCGAGACGGGCGTCGCCAAAGCGCTCGGCGTCCTGCGTCCGATGTTCGAGATCGCGAGCCGCAAGGTGCCGCTGCTGAAGGACGGGAACGTCGAGCGCGCGAAGGACATCCTGCAAACGGGGCCGTGGTCGCAAACTGCGTTCTATCGCGACAAGGACGCGGGCAAGGCGATGTGCAAGATCCCGTTCGAATTCGGCGATGCGCAATCCTCGGGCAAGGGTGGCGTCATCCGGGCGCTGTTGCAGGCCTTCGGGGTGAGAGATTACTGGCGCGTCCATCTCTACAACTGCAACGACTTCCTGCCCGATCCGCCGTATTCGCCGGGGTATCTCGCAGGCGTGCCGTGGGTACTGGGGACGAGAAGAATCCGAAGAACGAAGCGCCGGACGCGTCCACGTTCCCGCCACCGAAAAACTATCTCGCTCAGATCGGCACGGCGCTGTCGCAAACCTCGGCGGTCGCCGATCGCATCCTCCATTCGCACCAGTCAGGGCCCGCGCTGCTCCAGGCGCTCGTCGCCTACTCCGTGCAGAAGGAGCGGGGCGATGCGGTCGAGTCTTTCGCGTTCGGAAGCGGCGTCGTCACGCGCGTGAAATCGCTCGCGACACCGAAGATGCTCTACGTCGAAGCCGCGCAGCAGAACGAAGCGACGTTCACCGTGACGAACCCGAAAGAGCTCGCGGCCGTGAGAATCCCGGCGGTGAGCGGACGCTCGACGCTCGGCGATCACGTCGCGCAGACGCTGTCGTCCCAGGCTTTCGAGATCCAGAAGGGGCCGGCGATGCTCGCCGCCACGAGGCTCTCCGGCTCGGTGGACCACCTGGTCAAGCACGTGCGCGATCTCGGCGCCGTCAAGCTGAGCCTCGCCTATCTCGCCACACGTCCCATCGGCGAACTGAACATCGCGTTCAGGACGACGCTCGACGCATTCTCGTATCGCCTCGACGCGTGGATCACGGCACGCGCATCGCGCCGCCTCGAACAGTTACGTGCGGCGAATCCGACGGGTGTGTATGTCGGCGGCTATGCGTGGGTCGAAAACCTGAAGGCCGATGTGCGGCCGGACAGCGAAGGCTATCTGCTCGCGCCTTCGCTCGGACAGGCAGCGAGCGCGGCGATCCTGCGCAGCGGCTTCATGGCGAACCACGAGCAGGGTGCGTTCAACGTGATGCTCGATTCGAAGCGCACGCGGCGCGCCGAAGACATCCTGCAGGGACTCACGCGTGACCAGCCGCTCGCCGCGCTCTACGGCTATCGTCTGGAGCGCGCGCTGCGCGATGCGTTGCTCGGCAAGTTCATCTGGCCGCTGCGTCTCGCCTACCCCTGGCGGCCTGCGGGCGGCGCGCCGAGTGACGAGCCGAAGGAAGCCGTCGGCGCACGCGACGTGGTCGACGGCGTCGCGCTGCTCGCTGCATGGGAGACCGATCCGAACGCGGTGCGCACGCGCCTTGCGACGACGCTCGCCGGTCTCGCACAGCCTGCCCCGGCACCGACGAATGCCGAATGGGCGAAGGTCGTCGAGATCGTCAAGGACGTGATCGATCTCGCCGACAGCGTGAGCGATCTCCTGATGGCCGAAGGCATCCATCAGATCGTGCAGGGCAACTTCGAGCGCGCGGGCGCCGCGATGGCGATCGCCGACAAGCAGTCGCTGCCGATCGAGCCGGAGGTGCCGCGCACGCCCCGGGGCGGCGCAAGTTACACGCAGCGTGTGGTCGTTCTGTGTCCGGGCACGGATGCGGGGGCCTGGCCGCAGGACCGGCGCTCGACTGTCGAGCCGCGCCTGAATGCCTGGCTTGCCTTCATGCTCGGCGACCCTTCTCGCTACCGCTTCGGTGCACGCGTGCAGCGGGGCGTCGACGCTGCGGGTCAACCCGCTTTCGGTGCGGACGGCATCTCAGTCGGCCTCGACGAGCTCGCGCTCTCGGCGTTGTCCGCCGTGCTGCTTGCAACGAGCGTGTCGGCGCAACGCGCAGCAGGCCTCGCCGAAACAGGTTTCAGGGCCCGCGTCGTGGCCGGGCTGCTCACGAAGCTCGGCGATATTACCGGCGTGACGGGTCTCGAAATCGGAGAGGACAATGCAACCGCCGGTGACCCTCGGGCTCGGCGCATTCGAGGCGATCGCGGCGACGTTGAGGGCCCTGATCGATCGCGCGCGGCCACTCACGCGCAAGGATGTCGTCGTGCCCGAGAACGCCATGGAGGCCGCGCTTGCCCGACGAGGGCGAATATCCGGGCGTGGATGTCGGCGAGATCGAATCGCGGGCAGCGGCGCTGATCTCCGACTTCACCACGCTCAAGTGCAACGCTTGATCGCGAAGCGCAGGCGCCGACGCCCTCCTTGCGACCTCGACGCGATGGAAGACTTCCTGCCGCGCGTGGCGTGGCCGCAGGAAGTCTTCGCGATCGATGCGCCGGGCGCCGATCCCGCGCAGCGCGATGCACGCGCGGCCGAGGCGCTCGCCGCGTTGACGCGCCTGACCGACGCACGGCTCGAAGCGGTGAATGCACCGGCGGCGCTTGTCGAAGGGCAAGCCGCGCCGACGCATGCTCAACGCGTTCAGCGCGCGATCGACCAGATCAAGCTGCTGCTCGGCAAGGACTTTCCCGTCTTGCCGCAGTTCAGCCTCGGCCCGTACGCGGCCGAGTTCAGCGCGTCGCTCGCCGAACAGGACAAGCTCACGGTGGGCGATCCGTGGCGGTCACGGGCTGGTTCCCGCAGCTCGCACGCGTGCGCGAAGGCCTTGATCGTTTCGCGGCTGGCGCTGTCCGCACACGAGGCATTGATCGACGTGAGCTGGCGCGGGAGACTTCAAGCTCGTGCAGTATCCGCACCGGTCGGGGCAGGTGTGGGCCGCGCTGCCCGAAGCGTGGCGGGAGGATGCCGCTGCAGCAGCTCGACACGTCGCAGGTGCCCGAAGAGCTGCACGCGTATCTCGCCGCGCAACCGGGCGCGCCGTACAGGAGATCCATCGTGCGGCGCCCGAACATGGCGCTCGCGCTGCATGCGCCCGGCGGATTCGATGCGGTCGCGACGGACACCGCCATCGCGGGTCTCTCGTCGACGAATGGGCCGAGTTCATTCCCGACCCGTTCCAGACGGCGGCCATCGGCTTTCACTACGATGCGCCGGGCGCGCGTCCGCCACAGAGCATCATCGTGGCGCTGCCGCCGCGGACGAATCAGGAGAACTGGACGTTCGATGATGTGGTGGACGTCCTTCACGAAGCCCGCGACCTCGCGACGCTGCGGGCGGTGAGGCCGTGTGATCTCGACGGCGGGCTCGGGGATCCTGCTCCCCGGGAATTACCTCCCGCAGAGCTACACCGACGATCTGCCGAGCGTTCAGCTTCTGAAGTTGCGGCGCGATGCCATGACGCGGCTGCGCACCGTTGCCGGCGTCTCCGCGGCCATCGCGCTCGGCAAAATTTAGGCCCGTGGCGCTCGCCTTCGGCTCGATCGCCGCCCTACGGAACAGAGGAAAACCAGGTTTTCCTCCGTAACCTCCTTGGAGGGCGGCGCTCGCCTTCGACTCGGGCCTCGCCGCCCTACGGAACAGAGGAAAACCCAGGTTTTCCTCCGTAACCTCCTTTCCTTTCGTCGGTGTCGGATGCTAGATCCGACACGCTGCTAGGGGGCAGCATGCAAGTCGAATTTGCCCGGCCGACGCTTCACTCGTCTTCGTCGGCATGAAGACGCCGTCGATCACGGGTGCAACGCGACTCGAAACGCAGCCGACCTCGATCAGTATGAAGTCAGGCTTGCAGGCGCCGATCGCCGATCCGCTGTGGATGCTCGCGCGCCAGTGGCAGTTCAACGAGTTCCAGGGCGAAGACGCCGGCACGCCGCTTGAGGTGAAGTTCGCGGTGAAGGGGCTGCCAGGTCGATGCGTTTCGTGGCGGCACCGACGCGAGCAGCCGTGGCAAACGCTGGAGCGCGACGGGCCGCTCGAAACGCGCGTCGAGGCCGAGGCCGCGTGGAACACGCACCCGCGTCTGCGGGGCGAGGCGGGCCCATGCTCTGCGCATGGCACCGAGCGCCGCCGTCCGCACCGCACTGCTCGCCGCCTATGCGCTCGACCTGAAGCGCCGACCGATCCGGACGCCGATCCGCCGGCCTCCTGTGGTCGACGCTCTTCCACGGCCGCACGATCGACGCGGCGAAGCTCGCGGCCGATCTCGCGGCCGCTCCTCGATGCGGGCGGGCAACTCATCGGCTTGCCTGCTGCTCCTGACGTCGCGGCGCAGGATGGCGATGCCGCGAAGACGATGCTCTCAATCGTGGCTCCACTGGCTCGCACGGCTCGTCTATGAAGGCGCGGGCGGTGCGGCAGGCGCCAGCTCGTCGTGGCAGCGCGATCGCATGGAATATGCGTTCGCGCTCGCGAGCCGGCAACATCGCGCTCGATCCGACGAATACACCGACGGCCATGTCGACTGGGAAGACTTTCGCGCGGCCGCCGTCGCGCAGCAAGCCGCAGCCGGCCTGCCGACAGCCTTCGCCGTCGCCTCGCGCCACCCACACCCGTGCGCTATCCGGGCATGCCCGCCGAACGCTACTGGGAGTTCGAAGACAGCAAGTCAACTTCGCCGGCGCCGAGGCGGGCGTCACCGACCTCCTGCGATTGACCGTCACCGATTCGCGCTCACCTTCGGCAACGACTGGTTCATCGTGCCCGTGCGCCTGCCGGTCGGCTGGATCTATGCGTTTCGACGATTTCGAAGTCACCGACAGCTTCGGCATCTCGCGTCGCGAACGCGATCTCAAGCCGCCGGTTCGCACCTGGACGATGTTCGAGTCACGCCGAGCGTCTCGCGCAGAGGACGCTGAAAACGCCGCTGTTCATGCCCGACAGCCTCGACGGCGTGCAGGAAGGCGCAGTGTTCGAGGAGACGCTGCTCGCGCGCGACGAGATGGCCAACCTCGCGTGGGCGATCGAGAAGAAGGTGCAAGGTGTCTCCGGCGAGCCGCTCGACCGCGATCTCGAGGCGAAGTCTCTTGCGTTCCAGCAGCAGCATCGCATTTCGATAGCGGCCCGACAGCCCGCAGCTTGTCTATCGGCTGCGACGCCCGTGCCGGCCAACTGGACGCCGCTCCTGCCGGTGCGGGACACGAAGTTCAACCTGGCCGATCCGCTGAAGATCCGGCTCGCGCGCGCGGGCATGAAGCGCTTCTATCCCGAGGCGACGTCGCGGTCATCGGCGTGGCGGATCCCGACTATGACAGCGTTTCTTGCGCTCCTCGATGCGCAGGACAACTTCATCGAGCGGCTCGCGATCGGCGAAGGGCTGCGCGCCTACGTTTTCTACCCGCGCGGCTGGCTCCTGCGGCGCGATCCGCTGCAGCCGATGCTCCGACGACATGCTGCTCATCGAGGAAGAAGAAGTGCCGCGCATCGGCGCGACCTTGAAACGCAAGTTCCAATTCGCGCGCACCAGCGATGGGCGAAGCTGGCTGTGGATCGGGCGCAGCAAGATCGCCGGACGGGCGAGGCGGCGAGCGCGTTGCGGTTCGATGTGGCCATCAAACGAACGACTGTGCGATGATTTCCATTCGGTGAGCGGGGGCCGTGGAACGGCGGGGTCCCCGCGAACGTACCATTCGAACGCAATTTAGCACTCAGTCCGATTGTCGAGGGTCAGGATAGAACGAGGTGAGCGGGGGCCGTGGAACGGCGGGGTCCCCGCGAACGAAACATTCCGAACGCCCGTTAGCACTCAGTCCGATTGTCCGAGGGCTGGGGTAGAAGGATGTGAGCGGGG
>CAWEHH010000013.1:0-112311 GCA_963808765.1 uncultured beta proteobacterium | reverse complement strand
TCCCGTGTGCATGCGACGCTCCATGAGGACGAAGCTCAACGCCAACACGACGACAAGAGATTGGTATAGGGCAGTCGCATTTACATACCGGCTGTCCATTCCACCTGCAAGGCCATCGCCGCGAAAACGATTGCCACCAGCATACGCAATGAAAGGATGGGCACACCCGTCGCAAACTTCGCGACTGCGCCGTGGTCGGCGCCAGTCAAGATCGCGAGACCGATTACACCAAGCAAGCCGAAGTTTGCGTACAGATTCGATCAGAGGTCCCCAGGCGATCGTGGAGGTTTTCGTGGCTTCACGTGTCTGGAATCCGAAGTGGATGCTGAGGAGATGGGCGCCTTCATGCGTGTTGGGCTCTTGGATTGATGATACGCGGCATCAGGAGCGTGGGAATGACGGCGTAGGTCTCTCGATTGAGAAATGGACGCTTCTCGGGTGTTTCTGCGTGCACTTTCAGCAGTAGCGGAATCAGACCCATGCGCTGCGTGAGCGTCGATGGGGTGTCGTCCCTTGGAGGTGAAGTCAGAACATTCCACCCGTAACCGATCGATTCGGGGGAAAAGCCGGATACGATAGAGCTGTACTGGTCTGTTGAGTTCCTCATACCGCCAGTCACCGTCCCGCATTCCGCTTTCCGGCGTGGAGGACCGTGAACAACGCCACCATACGACGGCAGCTTCACGGAATGCGACGACCGCCCACGAGTAGGCGGCACCCGCAAACGTGGCTGCCAGTATCAGATCCATCATGAAGAGCGAAATGGGATGCGAGACGAGGAACAGGAACAGTGCCGTCCCGAAGGAAATTTTCTTTGCGCCGTCGAGGTCTTCCGCTCCCCACCATAGGCAAGAACGAAAATGCCGACCACGTGAGCCCGAGGACCGCGGCCCGAACGATGAGACGAGGCCACCACTTACGTGGATCGAGTGCCCCGCCATGCTCAAATTGAACAGCGCCGCGGACAAAGCAAGGCAGTGAACAGCAGATCCCCCTTTCCGCGTGCCATGGCTCTTACCGGGCCGCGCGCCCTGGAACCCATCGATCGGGCGCGCACCATGCGACCGTTCCGATCAGAGGAACATGCATACGGTCAGCCCTGGCTGCAGGCCCGCACATCGTCATAAATCGTGATCATTTCGTCGTTGCGGCCAGCGGATAGGTGGTACTTTCCGACGCAAGTCAGTGCAAACAGAGGATCATTGGCAATCCGAGACTTGGCTTCCGACACCAGATATAGACGGGTACGAGCGCCCTGCCGAGATCCATGCAGCGCCGAGCGAACGTACCGACGGCTCAACGATGAACGCATAGAGGTGGAAAGCGATAAGCGCGAACGCGAACGCCATGAGAACCCATCTCGCGCTGGCTGCGTTTTTGCCCGCTGCACGAGAAACTCAGTCGCGTCTGGGACGCCGTAAAATGGGCCGGAACGGTGGGCGTTCCTAGTATCGACAATGGCATAGGTTGCTTGTACAGGGCTTAGGCCCTGAAAGAATAGCGTATCACCTGTTTTATTGGGTGCGATCCCCAGCGCACAGACCTGCCACATCGCAAACGGTTCCATTTGCTCCAGCATTCGATTGCTGCGATTTCGGGATCTCTATGCAGCCCCGAGCCTTCTACGGCATCGTCCACCGTGGTAGGTCGCCTTTACCTGAAATGTTTGCGAGTGTCGTCAGTAGTCGTTCGGCCACTGAAAATCACCGGAGTCCTTTGGATGGGGGCCTGCATCCGCTTCGAATTAGTTGGCACCCCTCAGCAAGCCGCGAAGACTCACTGCCAGCACTCGGCGCGTCCCCATTCGTGCGTCCTGCATCGTGTGACACGATAAAGGCGGCGCCGTTTTGATGGCATGTCGAGTTCCCATCCCCACGCTCTGTCCTCCTCGAGAACACCAAGATGGCCAAACGGTTGACGAAATCCGCAGCGATTGTGCTTCCGATCATCGTCGTTCTGATGATCGAATCGTGCGCTCGCACTGTGGTTACGCTGCGACAGGATCTGTTTTCGCCCGCGGTGGACTCTTCCGGGGGGCGGGGCACACCGTCGCGGGACCTTGGCTGGGAAGGCTTCCGCGTTGCCGATCCAACGCAGATTCCGGACAGCGGTCTTCCTCGAATCGTGGCGCTTGGCGACTCGAATACTTACGGGTACAGCGACCAGCCGAATCGGCATGGCCCGAAGTCTTGAACCGCGCGCTGCGGCAGGCGTCGGTCGTGAACATGGGCACTTTGGACTATACCTCCTTTCAGGGCTATCAGACCCTACGCAAGTACGGCGATGCGCTGAAACCGGCCGCACTGATTGCGTCGTTAACTTTATCGACCGTGTCTACGTTTACGACCGCAAAGTCGACAGTGAGGAGAAGTTCACCACATACTACGATGCGCTGCAAAAGCCCGTCACATACGACTGGCTGCATACGTATATACCACGGGATGCTTCGCGCCGGCATGCGGAGGCTCGGTCTCATCCGGACCGACCCGGTCATGAAGATTGATGTGCGCGACCTCGAGTCTCGCGTTCCGCTAGGAGTCTGCGCGGCAGAAGACTTTGAGGTGTGCTGTCATCGATTAAACCGCATCGTACGCTGATTTGGGATGACGACAAGCTATCTTCCGTATACGCCGGGGCAGCAGATGCTGCTGCCGGCGGCGCTGAATTCGTTGCGGAGGGCATCTGGCCTACTTCATCAGCGACACGATCGACAGCCTGGAGCTAGAGCGCGTTTCACGCGCGCTACGCCCAGGGCGGAGCGCGCAACCCAGCCGTATCATCCGGCGATGATGGTCAAGGTGTTGGTGTATGGCTACGCGACAGGAGTGTTCTCCTCGCGCAAGCTGGCGCGCAAGCTGCACGAGGATGTGGCGTTTCGAGTGCTGGCGGCAGGCAACTACCCGGCGCATCGGACGATCTGCGACTTTCGGGCACTGCACCTGGAAGAGCTGTCCGGATTGTTTGTGCAGGTCGTGAAGCTCGCGCGCGAATGCGGGCTGGTGAAGCTGGGCACCATCGCGGTGGACGGCACCAAGATCAAGGCCAACGCCTCGCGGCACAAGGCGATGAGCTACGAGCGCATGCAAAAGGCCGAAGCGGAGCTCACGGCGCAGATCGACGCTCTGTTGGCACGTGCGCGTGTGGTGGATGAAACCGAAAAGAACGAACCGGAGCTCGATGTGCCGGCCGAGATCGCGCGGCGCGAGGCCGGCTCGCGGTGATCCGTGCCGCCAAAGAACGTCTGGAGCAGCGTAGCCGCGAGGCCGATGCGGCGCGGGGGCGAACGCCCGATGATGAGCGTCGGGGTCGCGGGCCTGATGGCACGCTCACGAAGGGGCCGCGCTACAAACGCGAGTTCGGCACCCCTAAGCCCGACGCGCAGGAGAGTTTCACCGATACCGACAGCCGGGTGATGAAGCGTGCGGGCGGCGGCTTCGACTATAGCTATAACGCCTTTGCCGCCGTGGATGACCAGGCACACATCATCGTTGCGGCCGAGCTGACCAACAACGCTGCTGATAGCGGCTGCTTGGCGCCTCTGCTGGAAGCGGTCAAGGACAGCACCGGCGATCTTCCCCACAACTGCTCGCCGATGCCGGGTTTCGCTCGGAAGCGGAGTTCGAACACCTTGCAGAGACTGCCGTGGAGTTGATCGTGGCCTTGGGGCAGGAAGGTAAACGCCAGCTCGCGATCGATAGCGCGAAATACCCGCACACCGCCCGGATAGCCGCCAAGCTGCAAACGGATGAGGCGCGAGCAGCTTACCGCCGCCGCAAGTGGCTCTCCGAGCCGCCCAACGGCTGGGTGAAGAACGTGCTGGGCTTCCGTCAGTTCAGCCTGCGGGATTGGCCAAGGTCAAAGCCGAGTGGCGGCTCGTGTGCACTGCGCTGAACCTGCGCAGAATGGCCCGCATGATGCCGGGCTGATCGCAACATCCGAGAGAAAACGCCCGTTGATCACGCCCGTCATGCCGCAAGCACCGTTCGAGATCCCCTGCGCCAAGGCACCACACGCACGATCACCAAAAAAATGCTCGCTCGCGCCGCAGTATCAACCATTCAACTCGTCGCGCGGCTGTCTGCCGCGCAGACTCCTAGCCGCCGCGACGACACCGCCGCCGGCAGCTAAACCCCAACCCGCCGCCAAACCGGACCAGCGTCGCGCCGCCCGCTACGCCTGGGCGCGGCTGCTCGGCAGCATCTATGAAGTCTTTCCCCTCGTGTGCCCGCTCCGCGGCGCTTCAGATGCGCGTCATCGCCTTCATCACCGACCCGCCCACGATCCACGACATCCTCGTCCACCTGGGCGAGCCGACGGCACCACCCCAGATCGCGCGCGCCCGCGGCCCGCCGCTACGCGATCTGCCCGATGCCGGGCCGGGCAGCTTCGACCCCCAGCCCGCATTCAGTGCCAAGACGGCTGATCGAGGAAGCAAGAAAGTTAGTCCGATGGTCATGCGCACAAGCGCGTGTCAGCCCGGCGGGTGATATGTTGCAAGAGCACAACAGTGTGTAAGGTCTCTCTTAACGAATGTCTGGCCTTGCTTTTGTGAAGCCGCGTACAGTCGTATAGTAACAGGCGCCCTCATCACAAATGCGCACTTCAATACCTTTACGGAGAACGTCATGCATGTACTGGCAAAGCTTGGTGCCGCCAGCGTTTTCGCGGCCACACTGATGACCGGCGCTCATGCGCAGGAAGTACACCCATATCTTCCCAATGCAGGCACGAGCGAGGTTGGCTTCTCAGCGACAATCAACTTTGAACCCAGTGATTCGTATGGGGTGGTTGGCCGCTACGGCTACTTCTTCAACCGCCATTTTGAGCTCGGCCTTGACGCTTCCTATACCAAGGTGAAGAACGGTAGCAGCGTCAGACTTCTGGGATGCGGGCGTGTTCGGAAACTTTCACTTTCCGACGGCCACACCGTGGTTGCCCTACGTAGGCCTGTTCGCTGGGGTCGCTGACGGGACGGATCTCGATAACTCGTTTTCGTGGGGTGCACAGGGCGGAGCGAAATACTTCTTCAACCCGAACGTCGCCGGCTTTGGGGAACTGCGCTGGCGCGATCTGGAGAAGGGCAACAACCAGACAGGACTCTTCTTTGGTCTGTCGATTTTCTTCCGCTAGGTTCGTGCACAGGATCGGGTAGGAGGCCGGGGCGGCCCCTGCCTCCGCCCGGAGAGCGGGACTGTACCGGTGTGTCAGCCGGTCAAGCGCAAGGATCACGTCAGCTCGTAAGCCGTTGTCGTTGGTAACCCGCCACCAATTTCGACGCGGTGTCGCGAATGCGGCCCGGTCAGCAGCTTCACGACTCCGAGGCCGCTGACCGCGCGGGGCGCGGGCGGCTGCTGCGTTACTGCGCCCGCGCGCCATTCACCCTGGACCGGCCGCGCGATCCCGAGCGCCTGCTCTACGAGAGCACCAAAGCCCGGCCCGAGCAGGAACGCTCCGCTGCGCCTAACGCCGCTGGAACTCACAGACCGCCTCGCCGCTTGGTGCCGCCGCAGCGCGTCCACCGTCATCGCTACTTCGGCGTGTTGACGCGAACGGCCGCTCACGGGAAATTCCCGCGGCGATCCCGAACGGCAGCACCTGGCCGATACCGGCCCGTTAGACATCAAGCCTACGACTGCCGTTAATCCATAGCTCCAGCGTTCGGATAGCCGGCGAATTCCGGACGCCTTCTATCGCCCATTTCTGCCAACACGACCATTCCGGTAAGAAGAAGTAGCCGGCGCTCGGATCGCCGATCGCCGTGTACATTTCCCGCTTGCACCGCCGCAGCAGTGAGCAAGCAGATAAGGGCCGCGCGCTCGTCGTGATTGCAGGTGTCCCGCAGTCGATCGAGTAAGTGCTTCGACGATGTCACGCCTGTCGCATCAAGCAATCGCGGGAATACGCTGGCGGCCTAGCGCGCTTAATCGCCCTCACCAAGGGTTGTCGCGTTCTCGAACGGTGCCGATTGATCGCGGAAGGGAGCAATATGACCAGGGGGGAACTGATCGCAAGACTCAGCGCCGGTCATCCGGAACTCGCAGCGAAGCAGGTCGAAGTTTCGGTAAAGGCGATACTTGAGGCCTTGGCCGAGAGTCTGTGCGAGGGACAGCGAATCGAGATCAGAGGCTTTGGAAGCTTCGGCTTGACGTACCGACCTGCGCGGCCAGCACACAACCCAAAATCGGGGCAGCGGCTGAAGGTGCCGGCCAAGTTCGTGCCCCGCTTCAGGCTAAGGTGATGCGGCGGCGGCACCCATAGAAATGGCACAGTCATCGTAAACAGCATAACCCTTGTTCATTATTGCATGGCCTGTGAAAGGGGATCCGATGTTCAGACAACGAACTTTAGCAGCCGCACTTGCGCTCGCCGTTCCGCTCGTCGCGCACGGTCAACTCACTTACGAACCCTCAAAATATTTCGACGATCGTTGGTACCTCACGCCGTTCGGGAGCTACATCTTCTCCGACTCCGAACGCAGGGCCAGCGACGACTGGGGTGGCGGTCTCGCAATCGGCAAAGCCGTCCACCCGAACTGGAACGTCGAACTCCGCGCCATGTACGAAGAGCTCTCGTCTGAGAGCGGCGGCCCGGGCAAATACAAGAACTGGAGCGGAACGCTCGATGCCCACTATTTCTTCTTCCCGCGCGTGGGTCTGCGCTATTGGCAATCGGAAACCGTGCAGCCCTACCTCATCGCCGGAATCGGGGCCATTAACGATAAGGTGAGTGGCAGCTCGACGACGCCGTCCGGCGACAAGACGAGCTTCATGGCAAACGCTGGCGTCGGCTTCGTCTGGCCGTTCTCGTCCTGGGGACGCCTGACCGGCGACGTGCGTTACCGCTGGGACGACAACAAGGGCAACTTCGGCAGTGGCGGCAGCTTCGGCGACTGGATCGCCAGCGTGGGCCTGCAGATCCCCCTCGGGCCACCGCCGCGCGTCGCAGAAGCGCCGCGCCCAGCGCCCCCACCCGCACCCACCCAAACCCGGCCTCCGCCCACACCCGCGCCGAAACCCGAGGCGAAGGCGAAGCCCGCCCCGCCTCCCTCCGCCCCCGAAGAAACCAGTGGTACAGCGCTTCGAGCTTTCCGGCGAAGGCACATTCGTGTTCGCCAAGGCGACGCTCACCGACGCCGGACGCAGCCGGATCGAGAAAGTGGTACAGGACCTCAGGGCCGCGGGCGTCACGGTCACGTCGATAGCGATTACGGGGTACACCGATCCGATCGGTAAACCGGACTCCAACCAGCGGTTGTCGCTGGAGCGGGCTAATGCAGTGCGCGACCACATGGTGAGCCAAGGCGTCCCCGCGGGTGTCATCCGCACCGAGGGTCGCGGCGAGGCCGATCTCAAGGTTACGGAGGCCGATTGCAAGGCCAAGGGCGAAGCGAAGAACCGTAACGCCCTGATCGCCTGTCTGCTGCCCAATCGTCGCGTCGAGATTCAGGCTACCGGCGAGAAGCAAAACTGACACCCATTCGGAGCCAGCCTAAACTGAGGAGTGACTGCACGACGCGACTCAGCCGCTGGCTCCTGCTCTGGCGCCACAGCATCGCTCGCCCTTGTCTTCGTCAAGCTGCTGCTCCCGCGCGGCTCCAAAGCATCGTCTTTGAATCGGTCCCATCACGCGACCTCGAGTCGCCCGCGTTCGATCCGCATGGCGCGTGTTGCCACGCGAGCGAACTGCGCGGCATCGTGGCTGACCCAAATCATCCCGGCGCCGTGCTCGCGCGCGAGCGCAAGGAGATAGCACTCCACGCGCTCGACACTCGCCGGATCCAGATTGGCTGTCGGCTCGTCCAGCAGCAGCACAGCAGTTGGCGACCCGCCGTAAGCCGCAACAAAGCGAGGCGCTGTTTCTCTCCGGCTGACAGCCGCTCCACCGGCCACTGAGCGGCGTCCTCCGGCAAGCCGAGCCGGCTCAGTTCTTCGGCACGAACGTCCGGCATGTGCTCGCCGACGGTCGGCGCCCACCAGGCGCTTTCGGCCGGAAGCATGGCAACGCGCCGGCGCCACTCGCTCGGCGCATATTCGCGCTGTGCACGCCCATTCAGGCAGATATCGGCCGCGTGCGGATCACGGCGCGCCGCCGGAAGCACAAGCGCGGTCGCTCGACGCACTATTTCTGGACGGCGGAAAATGCCACAGCGGTTTAATCCATGAAGCGCCGAACGACCTTTCTTCTTGCGCTGACGCTCGCCGGGTGCGCAGTCGCGGGAAAACCGGTTGCCGAAATGGAATGGCGGGGCGTATGCGCTGAACATGGCAACAACGTGAGAGCGAAGGAACCGTTGTCGGCAGGCAGAGCGAAAGAAATCGCTGACCTCGCTCGATCTTATGGCCTTACCTATGATGACGAACAGGCGGTGATTGATCGAATGCCGAGACTCGGTATGGGCCCGTGCGCAGCCATAGCTGCTCTGGGACAGCCCGAGACGATCGACGGCGCCGTTAGCGCTAGCGGAACGTGGCAGCAGTGGGGCTACAGCAAACCGCGCATGTATCTGTATTTCACCAATGGGCGCCTTATCGGCTATCAGCATTAGCGCGACGCTCAAAGGCGCGCGCTGTCACGCGCATCCTCGCGATTCCCCCAGGGTCACTGTCCAAGCGACGAGTCGTCCATCGCATTCCGATGCGTTTTACAGAGGGGTGTTGCCGAATCGCGCCTTATCCGACGCCTTTCGCGTCAACGCGTCGAACGCGGAATGAAGAAGCCCCGCTAAAGCGGGGTCTCGATGCGAACGACAGGCGGCGTTACGCAGCGAGCAGGAAGCGTTTCACGTCATCTGGCCGGCCGCGGCTTGCGAGTATTGCGGCCTGACGTGCCTGCGCGAACAATGAAACAAACTGGAGGATTCGAGCGATCATGGTCATGCTCCTTTCGCGTTGAATTGTTCCTTGATGGCTCGACTGTAGAGAATCCGAGGAGAGCACGTCGGGCCGCGCGCGCCAATCGTGTGACCGCACGCGCCAGCAGCATTGCTGCGTGCGGAAATCAGGCGCGAGCAGGGTTGCTGGCCGCCACGCATGCGTTGATCCGACGAAGGCCGGCGTGACTGAGGGGGATTACTTCTGGACGGCGGAGAGCGCCGTTATCGCGGACACGACGATGAAGCGTCAATGGCAACGAAGTAGCGCGGCCTTCAGGCTGGCCCACCACAGGCGCGGCCGGTCCGGTAACCTCCTCTTGTTGCTCCGGCGCAAGCTGCATCGCCCCAGGATCGCCGTAGAGCGCGCGGCGGGAGCGGTGCGGACGGACGGCGGCCTATAAGGATGCGAGGCCCTTCTTCTGCGGTTAGCGCGGCGCGTCGCCCTTGTCGGGCTAACCTAGCGCTTCCACACGGTCCGCAAGGCCCGCGCCAATGACCGGGATACGGCCAGCGGCGGTAGTGCCGTTACGCCCCCGTCTTTCGCTTGTTAGCGATAACGCGCTCCCAGGCGTCTCTGACGCATGCGCCGAGGATGATGCTCGGTGTTTTCTGAAAATGCCGTGTCAGTTCATCGAGGCACGTGAACTCCTGACGGCTCAGGTAAACGCTCAATCGGCGCTGCCCTTTCGCCAACTGGCGCGAGTGATACGCCCGCACGCGGTCGGCCGAGGATTTCGGCGCTGTGCCCCCTCCGCTGTCCGCTTCACTCCGCCCGATTTCGTCTGTCATAAGCCCTGATTGATTCTCCACCGTCGATGTCCGCATTGAATCTCGTGCGCACATCCATGTCCAGTCACCGGAAAGCTCGGCCGCCCGCTTTCGCCGGTCCCTCACGCGCGCGCGAACGAGGACTCCGCGCGCTTGATCAGGCGCATCAGCGTGATCGCGTCGGGGTAGCTGATCCAGTCCAGCACGTCCGCAAGCTCGGCGACCAGCGCATTGATGTCGCACCCTCTCTCCCCGAGCCCTTTGAAAGCGTCGATCGTCTCGGCAGCCGTAACGCTCGGCCGCGTCATGGTGCGGGCGATGGCGGCGCTCACGTCCTCGGGCGAGCGCGCTTCCACGGTGACCGCGCCACAGCCTTTCGGCTTCGTGCGGCGGTCCCGCCGCTTTTCTTGCGATGCCTTCACCTTCATATCCCGCACGCGCTAAGTGGCCATCGCGACACGGTGTTTATCGGACAACGCTCCGCTTCGCTCCCGTAGGGCATTGATCGGTTCGTGCTTCACACCGGAGCCTCGTCTACCGGGGCCGATGTTGCGGATGTTGCGGATGTTGCGGATTCACTGGTAGGTGATCCGAGATACCGCGTCCAAGGGTCATGCAGGTCTTCTCTCGAATAGCCTCTCCGCGTTGACGTGCCGAACCGGATGCCTTTCGCTGCGACCTCGTAGGGCTGAAGATAGCGCGACAAACCGCGTGAATCGAGAGGCTTACCCTTGATGTCTCCCCAGGGGGCTTCCTCCATCGTCCGAAGCTCAGTCAGGATGTCCTCTGTGGACATGGCATCCTTGCTACCGAATACGGTGCGAAGGTCTGCCAGCAGGCGCACGCCCAGGCTCGGTGTGCTCCGCTTAGAATCCGCAACAAGTGCAACAGCCGCAACACGAACGCGCTGCGGCCATTCCCCGCCCGCTGCATCGGCGATCGCAAGCAGAGCCTCCCACACGTCGGCGTTCCGATCCGCGATCCCTGCGGGCATCTCAGGCCATGCCTTCGCGAGGGCACCTTCGATGGACTGACACCATGCGGCAATCATGTCGCGAAGCTCATTGCCCTCTGCGGCATGAATTCGGCGGCGATACGGCTCGATGTGCTCACCCGGAGCGCGACGGCGCATGCGGATAACGATCGAGCGGCTCAAGATCGTGTCGGGAAGATTCCCGAGGCCCGCGAGCGCCACGGCGCAGTAAGCAGGGAGTTCCTCGGTTTCGACGGTCTTACCCTTCACCACGCATCGGCCCGCCATAGCCCCGCGTCTGTGGCCCGCATTCAACATGCCCCGGACTTCCTCGTTGTCCTTCGCACGCGGCCCGAAAAGTGTGTCGATCTCATCGAAAAGGATCGTCGGCGAGCCTGCGGGGTCCGAGACGCGACGAAACAGGTATGCAGGCGTCGCGTTCACTGCCTCGACCGGGTGCGGGACGAGCGTTTCGGTGACCTCCAACGCTCTCGTCTTGCCGCTTCCCGGCTCAGGCGAAAGGAAGGCAATGCGGGGGGTCGATTCCCATGCGCTCATCGCATGCGTGTGAGCGATCCAGAGTGTATGTGCGATCCGCGCATGTTCGGACGGATAGGCCACGAAGCGCCCGAGGAACGCCTGCACGTCATCGAGGAGCGCGGCCGGATTTCCAAACGCCATGCGCCCCGGCTGGTAAACCTCCGCCGCAGCCACGAGCTTTTCGGCGGCGGCTTTCATGCTGCCCTCGCGTAGTCGTTTGCGTCCTGGCCCGGTATGGGAGATTTCGCGATGCGCACTTCCCGGCGCGCCCGATACCAGCGGTCCGCACATTGCTCGGCCGCTTTCAGTCCCGCTTCGTCATGGTCCGCGACGATCAAGAGCGATTCGATACCGTCGAGCACCGGGAATGCCGCCAGGTTGCCGGCGTCGATAGCACTCCATACCGGCTTGAATGCATGCGCGATGGTGAGCATCGTTTCGATGCCTTCGCCGATTGCGAGCCCCGTGCTCACCGCCTCGTCCGGCCAGAGCCGGATAACGCCTCCCTGTTTGCGGTGCTTCCCGAGCAATAGGCGCGGCGGATCAACGTCAGCCTTCATGCCATCCGGTTTGACCCAGGTCCGGTGCAACGTCATGGGCTCGTCGGTTACGGCGTCGGTCACGAGCGCGACCAGCGCCGGTCCCGACATAGCCGCCGGGGTGCGGCAGTGCCGGCGCATACCTGAGAGCGCCATCCTCCGGAGGCAGAGCGCAGCCACGAGCCAACAGATACTGCTCCGCGATCGTGCCTCTAACGGGCGTCAGATCGCGCCAGGTCGCGCGCCAGTGCGATGCGAGGGTGAGATGCCGTGTAACCATCGCCTTCGCGCGCCCGCCGGTGCCGGCGCGGTTATGCGCCGTCCCACCGTTGCGTTGCGCCCCTGCCATGCCGCAGCGGAAGCAGTGCCATACCGTGTGGTCGGCTTCCACCGTGACGCTCAGGGCTTTGTGGTGGTTGCACGCCGGACATGGGATGCGGTGCTTCCCAATGTCACGGCCGTGAAGGTCCGGAATCATTGCAGCCTGCCCAGGTGATCGCAGCCGAGAGCATGTGCGTCGAGAGCACTGGTCCGCAGCGACTGCAACGCGCGGATGAAGCGCCGTGCAATTCTTTCCGGCATGAGAGGCCAGTCACGGGAGGTCTCAACGATGCCATCAGCAATATCGGCGACCATTGAGCCAACGTCATGAGCGGGGAATCTCTCCAGAAATCGGAACTCCCGCTGCCAGCGGCGTGATCCAGCCGTTCGGTCTGGGCCGAAGCCGCTGCGCAAGCGCGGCCTCTTCGATTCGGAGGGGACATTACCCCTCCCCGCCCAGCGCGTCGCGCCGATGGATGTGGAGGACCGCGCGCGGGAAGTTATCCAGAGACAGCAACGAGCCATTACGGCCTTTACGGGCCACCAGGGCGCCGCCTCGGATCAACTCCTCACGATGGGTCTTGATGAACCAGTCAATGCTGCAACGCGTGGTGAAAAAGGCTCCGCCGAACTGATCGAGCCAATCGGCGACCGTGCTGTAACGCGTGAGGTCCGCGATGACCTCGTGCTGATGCGCTTCCATTCCGAAAATCCTTCGTTGCGCCACCAAGGCGAACAACGCTATTTTTCCGGAACGAAACTACGCTAGGCGATAGAGCAACAGCTGAAAAGCGGGTGATGTTTTACAAAAAGCCGGGAGGTCTTATTTCCGCTTCAACCGTTCAAGGTAGCGACGCGCGCGATCCTCGCTGATCTGTCGCTTCTTACGCCAATCCATGCCCTCATCGCTGGCCCCGCGGTGATCGGGTCGCCGTTCTTCGTGCGGTTGACGACGAGCGTGCCGGCGTCGAGATCCAGGTCCCTCCCCCGCACTCTCAGGATCGAGCCCACCCGTAAGCCGGTGTGATACGCGACGGTGATGAGCGCCACCATCTTGCCCCATTGCCGGTCCATGACGCGGGCGACGCGCAGGATGCGCTCGACTTCCTCCGGCCGCAGGTACCGCTCGGGATCGGCGCGCTCGGGCGAGCGTTCACTGCCACGGGTCGGCGGGATGAAGGTGCGGGGAACGAGCCGCAAGCGCTTCGCGTACTTGAAGACGGAACCGGCTTGCGTCAGGTGACGGTTGAGGGTGGAGCCGGCCAGCGGCCTGCCGCTCCGGACGGTATTGCGCCCGTCGGCTTTAAGCCGGCCGCGCTCGGCGAGCCTGACCAAGCTCGCATCGATGTCGTCGGCGCTGATCGCCGCGATGTCCTTCTCCCCCAACATCTCAACCCAGAACGCAAGGCGCGTCAGGGTCGCCATATCGAACTCGCGTGAGGCGACGAACGCCTCGACCACGTCTTTGAAGAGCGCCATTTCGGTTTTCCTTCACTGCCGGTTGAACGTAACCCTTTTCAGGGTTTCCTGATCACCGTGGTGGCGCAGCTTTAGGATTTCCGATCAAGCACTTACCGAAATTCTGGAGCGGGAAAGGAGTCTCGAACTCCCGACCTCAACCTTGGCAAGGTTGCGCTCTACCAACTGAGCTATTCCCGCTTTGCTTTTGCGTCAGAGACTTACGTCTTTTACGCGCGGCAGTAGTATACCACTGCACCCCGCCAGTGCCCAGCCCTTACCCCGTTTCGGATGCCATCCAATCCCCTGCCCGAGGGCGGCCGCTATCGAGTGAGAGGCGCGCCCCATGGGCAGCATTTCGCTATCCGCGCAGCGCATCGACAGCTTGCTGGAACGCGGTCGCTTCCCCCTTACCGCGCAGTCTTGATCCCGAACTCCGCGTATAACTGGCGGCGCTCGGCGACGATGTCGTCCGCGACCTTGCCGATCTCGCGGCTGCCGAGATAGTGCTCCTCGAGGTGATTCTCCAGGACGAACTTGCGCCACGCTTCGGTCTTGACCATGCGCATGAACAGGTTTTCCCAATACTCGGCGACCTCCCTCGGGATCCCCGGCGGCGCGAGCACCCCGCGTACGCTGATGATGCTCGGCAGGGTGAAACCCGTTTCCTTGATGGTCGGCGCATTCGGAAATGCGGGCAGGCGCTTGTCGGCGATCTGCGCGACGACGCGCAGCGCCCCGCTGTTCACGTGCTCGAGTACCTCGGGCGGATCGCCGAAATAGATGTGAGCGTGGCCACCGAGAACCGCGGCGATACGCTCGCCTGCGCCCGGAAAGGGAACGTGTCCCCAGCGCGCGCCGGTCTGCCGCTGAAGCACGAGTCGCAACAGGTTCGCGCGCGATTCGATCGAGCTGCCGACTTGCAGCAGTTTGTCGGGCGTTTTCTTCGCGGCCTCGATGAAATCGGCGAGGGTCTTGTACGGCGAGTCCCCTTTCACTACGATCACCGACGGCTCGACCAGCAGATTCGCGATCGGCGTGAGCTCGTGAAACTGCACCCGGATTTCCTTGCTCATCAGGGGCGCGGTAAGCCAGGCCGCAGTGTATAGCCCGATCACGTGCGTATCGCCCCTGCGCTCGGCCATGTAGGCCATCGCCGTCGCGCCCGCGCCGCCGGTCTTGTTCACGACGTTCATTCGCACGGGCACGAGATTCTCTTTCTCCGCGATGACCCGGATCGCGCGTCCCAGAATGTCGTTGCCCGTCCCCAGCCCGGAATGGACGACGATCTCCACGGGTCGCGTCGGCTTGAAGCTCTGCGAATGCGCTGTCGGCGCAATCAGAGATGCCGCCGCCACCAGACAAGTCACGAACCGCTTCGTCATCCCTTCTCCCTCCATCCAACGCAGGACGTCATGCCATCAGCAGCGGGCGCAGCGAGACCACCACGTTTTCGACCGCGTCGAGGTTCCACACCGCAGAGATCAGATCGCGCGCGCGGGCTTCACCAAGCACCGGCGCGACGAGCTGGAAAGCCTTCTCGCCTACCTCCTCGCGCGTCATCGGATTCTGCGGCGTGCCGCGCACGCCTCGCGCTTCGAGGTGCGTCACCTCGCGGCCATCGCGCAGTCGAATCGTGACCCGGGCGCGACGCAGCGTCGGCGTGCGCTCGAGCGCATCTTCACCGAAGAACTCGATGCGGCGGCGCAGCTCGACGACCCGCGGATCAGCCATGCGTGCATCGTCGTGCGCGGCGGAGAACGTAACCGTGCGGTCAAGCAGCATGACGGACGCGAGATACTGAAGACAGATGTCGGGCATCGCTGCGTCGTTCACGATCTGCACGCCGCGATGGTCCGTGCTGATCGCGCACTTCTCGACATCCGATGCCTTGACGTCGTGCGTCCTGATGACCTCGCTCAGCGCGTCGAGGCAGGCCTGGGCCGGTGAGCCGACCGACCACTTCTTGATGCTCGTGTGAGCGATCTCGTAGACCACGCCGAGGTCACGCACGAGCTCCTCGGGCTTCACCTTTTCTCCGAAAGGAACGAAGAAGTTGTTGCGGCCGGAAAACACGTCTTCGACACCCGTCATGCCCATCGCAGCCATCGTGGCTGCCGTGACGCCACTCCGCGCGGGCCGGCCGCCAAAGTTGAATGCCTTCTCGATGTGCTGTGTGTCGCGCGGATAATCGGAGATGCCGGACGCCTGCTGCGCGGCGTAGGAGAGAAGGTAACGCGCCTGGTCTGCGGTGAGTCCCGCCAGAGATCCTGCCGCGGCCGTCGCGCCGAACGTGCCGGCATAGCCGAACGTGTCGAAACCGCTCGCACGGAATTCGGCTGCGCCCAGCGCGAGCGCCGTGCGCACGCAGACGTCGTAGCCGAGCGCCACCGCGCGCAGCAGCGCTGCTCCGCTCGCGCGCGCGCGTTCGGCCATGGCGAGCGCCGCGGGAACGGTGCTCGCGCCGGGATGCGTGCCCGATCGCGGATGCGAGTCATCCGTCTCGTCGGCATGGGCAAGCATGCCGCCCGCGAGCGCCGCGTTGAGCGCATTCGTAACAATGCGCGAGCCGGGGACGCAGGCCTCCTCCGTGCCTCCGAGCGTCTGCACGTATTCGATTGCTTTGCGGCCCGGGAGCAGCGTCGATCCCGATATCATCGCCGCGAGCGT
This sequence comes from uncultured beta proteobacterium, assembly GCA_963808765.1. GTDB lineage: Bacteria > Pseudomonadota > Gammaproteobacteria > Burkholderiales > SG8-41 > JAQGMV01. Next base: position 96,170 of record CAWEHH010000013.1, on the reverse strand, counting down.
ATCGAGCAGATGCCGCCGGGTGGCCTCGAGGGCATCCTCGGGTAACGGCCGGCGCGCGGCTTCGGCTATGTAAGCCGAGAGGGTCTGCATCAGCGGCGAGATCTCTCCACGTTGCGTGGCCGCCTGATCGGCAGTCTTCATCTGTCCCTCTCCTCCCTGCTGGTTCGGCGACGGGATCGTCGCGACTACCTCTTCCAAGCGAGCGGCAGCGCGAGCTTCAGATACCACACCATCGACACGAGCGTCAGCACCGCCGCGATGTAGATGAGCCAGGTGCCCCAACGATGCGGCTGAAAGGCGCCGATCGCATCGTGGTAGAGAAGCAATGGGATCGCGAGCATCTGCGAGACGGTCTTCACCTTGCCGATCGCGGATACCGCCACGCTCTTGGCCTGGCCGATGGCGGCCATCCACTCGCGGAGCGCGGAGATCGTAATCTCCCGGCCGATGATGATGAGCGCGATGATCGCGTCGAGACGTCCGAGCTGAACGAGGATGATCAGCGCGGCGGCGACCATCAGTTTGTCGGCGACCGGGTCGAGGAACGCGCCGAATTCGGACGTCTGATTCCAGCGTCGCGCAAGCCAGCCGTCGAGCCAATCGGTGATCGCGGCCCCGGTAAAGATGATCGTGGCCACCAGGTTCTGGTTCGGCTCCGAGACCCAGCTTTTCTCGAAGTAGAAGATGCCCACGAACATGCGGGATTAAAACGATGCGCAGCCAGGTCAGCAGGTTCGGTAGATTGAGCGGCATTCAGTGAAGTTCCTGGTAGATCTTTTCCGCGAGCAGACGGCTGATGCCGTCCACCTGCGCCAGATCGTCGACGCTGGCCGCGAGCAGCCCGCGCATCCCGCCGAAGCGCGCGAGGAGCCGCTGGCGGCGCTTCGCTCCGATGCCGGAGATCGCTTCGAGCGGCGAAGTATTACGCGCTTTCGCACGACGTGCACGGTGGCCCGTGATCGCGAACCGATGCGCTTCATCGCGAATCTGCTGGACGAGGTGGAGCGCGGGGTGCTCCGGCCCGAGCACGAGAGGCTGCGGCCGCTGGGGAAAGAAGAGCTGCTCCAATCCCGGCTTGCGCTCTTCGCCCTTCGCCACGGCGACGAGCGGCACGGCGCCGACGCCCAGTTCGTTGAACACCTCCACGGCAACCCCGAGCTGTCCCTTCCCTCCGTCGATCATCACCAGATCCGGGAGCTTTCCTTCGCTTGCCACGATCTTGCCGTAGCGGCGCGAGAGCACTTCACGCATGGCGCCGTAGTCGTCCCCGGGTTCCACGCTGCGCATGTTATAGCGTCGATACTCGCTTTTCTGCATCGCCGACTTGTCGTAAACGACGCACGATGCGACCGTCGCTTCGCCCATCGTGTGGCTCACGTCGAAGCACTCGATGCGCTGGAGCGATTCGCCGAGCTCGAGAGCCTGCTGGAGCGCGGCGAGACGCGTCTCCTGCGTCGATTGCAGACTCACCGCCTGCTGCGCCCCCAGCCGCGCGTTCGTCGCTGCCATCTCGAGCCAGGAGCGCCGCGCGCCCGTCGGATTGAGGTTCACGTGCACCTTGCGCCCGGCCTGCAGTTGCAGCCCTTCCTCGACCGGCGCGACATTGAAGCGTGCGCCGACGACGATCTGGCGCGGTATGCCGTGGCGCGTATAGTGTTGCGCGAGAAAGGCCTCCACCACTTCGTCTTCGCTGCGGTCTTCCGCATTCTTCGGAAAGAAGTTCTTGTCCCCGAGATGATGGCCTCCGCGGATCATGACGAGATTCAGGCAGGTCACGCCGGACACGCGCGCGCAGGCGATCACGTCGGCGTCCCGGCCGGATTCGTCCGCCACGAACTGCTTCTCGCGAATCCTGCGCAGCGCCGTGATCTGATCGCGCAGCGTCGCCGCCTGCTCGAACTCGAGTTGTTCGGAAGCGGTCTGCATGCGAGCCGCGATCCGCTCCACGACTTCGTCCTCCTTGCCGGAAAGGAACAGCTCGGCGCTGCGGACGTCTTCCGCATAGGCATCCACGCTCACCCCTTGCACGCAGGGCGCGGTGCAGCGTCTGATCTGATGCAGCAGGCACGGCCGCGAACGGTTCGAGAAAACCGTATCTTCGCACGTGCGCAACCTGAAAACCTTCTGCATGAGTTGAATCGATTCGCGTACGGCGCCCGCGTTCGGGAACGGACCGAAGTAGCGGTGGCGCGGATCGAGCGCGCCGCGATGAAACCCGAGCCGCGGATAATCGTGTCCGGTGACGACGAGAAACGGGTAGGACTTGTCGTCGCGGAACAGGATGTTGTAGCGAGGGTTGAGCGACTTGATGAGGTTGTTCTCGAGGAGCAGCGCCTCGCCTTCGGAACGCGTGACGGTCGTCTCGATGCGCGCGATCTGCGACACCATGACGGTGGTGCGCGGCGAGTGGCCCGAGGTCTTCTGAAAATAGGACGCCACGCGCTTTCGCAGGTCGAGCGCCTTACCGACGTAGAGCGCGTCGCCCGCGGCATTGAACATGCGGTAGACACCCGGCAGGTGGGACAGCCCGGCGATGGTTTCGGCAGGATCGAACATGCCTTGCGAGCTTCTCTCTTGCAGACTACGCTGCCCCTTCTATGCCCCGTGCACGCGCGGCGATGCGTTTCGCCGCCGCATCGGGCGATGCCGGCAACGTGGCGAGATGGTGCGCAATGTCTTCGAATACGCGGTCGAACATGGCCTCGGTCAAGCGCCCCGTCTGCGTGTTATAGCGGCTGCAATGATAGCTGTCGAAGAGTGCGCGGCCATCTGTCAGCTCGTGCCGCGCACCGTGCCCGAACGGATACGCGGCGCGGCGCAGGCCCAGCGCCATCAGAACCGCATTGTGCGCGATGGCGCCCAGCGCGAGCACGGTCACGCCGGGCAATGACCCGATCTCCGCCGCGAGATGCGCATTGCAGCGCCGGACTTCATCCGGCGTCGGCTTGTTCTCCGGCGGCAGGCATTTCACGGCATTCGTGATCCGGCACCCAATCAATCGGAGCCCATCGTCGATCGCGACGGCGTGCGCCTGGCTCGCAAAGCCATACTGATGAAGCGTGCGATAGAGCAGGATGCCCGCGTAGTCGCCGGTGAATGGACGTCCCGTGCGGTTCGCGCCATGCATGCCGGGTGCGAGCCCCACGATCAGAAGCCGCGGCGTGAGGTCGCCGAACGCTGGCACCGGCCGCGCGTGATAGTCGGCGTGATCGCGCTTCACCTCGTCGAGGTAGGCGGCCAGACGAGGACAGGCACGGCATTCCAGCGAGAAGGGCGCCGTGTGCTGCGTTTTCGGCCGCGTCTGCCTCATGGGCTCGTGTCCCGGCGCGGCCACAGCGTGATGGTCGCCTGCCTGGGCAGCCGCGCGATCTCGGGTTGCAGTGTCACGTGCGTGATGCCGAAGCGATCATGAAGCATCTCTTGCGAAGCCCTGAGCACGGCGGGCCAGTCTTCCAGGCGTTCGAGATCGATGTGCGCGGACAACGCGGCGCCGCGGCTGCCGATGCTCCACACGTGGAGATCGTGCACCGCCGACACGCCCGCGACACCGGCGAGTGCGCTGCCGATCTCCGCGAAATCCACGGCGGCGGGCACACCTTCCATCAACACGTGCAGTGTGTCCCGCAGCAGGCGCAGCGTCGTGAGCAGGATGAGGATCGCGATCGCGAGCGACAGGATCGGATCGATCAGGAGCCACCCGGTTGCATATACGACCGCGCCGGCGATAAGCGCCGCGATCGAGCTCAGGAGGTCGCCCAGCACATGAATCAGCGCCCCGCGTACGTTGAGATCGCGGGGACCCCGGCTCAGGAGGTACGCGACACCTGCGTTCACGGCGAGACCGATGGCCGCGACGGCGATCACCACGCCAGCGGTGACCGGCCGCGGTTCGAGGATGCGCTGCACCGCTTCGACCACGAGCACCACGATGATGCCGAGCATGACCAGACCATTCAACGACGCGCCGATCACTTCCGCACGCGCGAGCCCGTACGAGTGCTTCACCCCCGGCGGACGTCGCGCGAGCCATGCTGCCGCCGCGGCGAGACCGAGCGCGAGCGCGTCGGAGAACATGTGGCCCGCGTCGCTCGTCAATGCGAGCGAGCCCGACGCGAGCCCCGCGACAAGCTCGACCAGCGCATAGGCGAGCGTGATGACGAGCGCGGGCAGGAACGCCGGCGCCCGCGCGTCGCCTTCGTGTGCATACGCGTGGTCGTGGTGGTGCGCGTTCATGCGAGCGGAAGCTCTCCGCTGTCGAGGCCGAGTCCCGGGATCGCGTGCAGCGCATCCGCATAGCGCGGGTCTTCGCGCAGGCGGACCATCGAAGCTGCGGCCGGCCTCCCATGCAGACGCGCGAGCCGCGCGAGCGCAAGCGCCGGGAGCGTGTGCTTCGAGCTCGCGTAGAGCGCGTCGACCGCCGCCGCATCGTTGCAGACGAGCACCATATCGCAGCCCGCCTCGAACGCGGCGGTCGCCCGCCCGGCGATGTCACCCGCGAAGCCCGCACCCGCCATGCTCAGGTCGTCGCTGAAGACGACGCCGTCGAAATCGAGCTCGCCCCGGAGAATGCGTTGGAGCCAAACCGGCGAGAAGCCAGCCGGGCGCACGTCGACCTTCTCGAAGACGATGTGAGCCGGCATGATCGCGGGCAACCCGGCGCGGATGAGCCGCGCGAAGGGCGCCATATCCTCCTGCGCGATGTCCTCGTACGTGCGCGAGTCGATGGGCAGCTCGAGATGGGAATCGGCACGCACGTGTCCGTGGCCGGGGAAATGCTTGCCGACCGCGCCCATGCCTGCCTCCTTGATCCCCTGCACGACCGCCAGCGCGAGCTCACCGACCGCCTCCGGATTGCGATGGAACGCGCGATCGCCGATGACGCTGCTGTTGCCGTAGTCCACGTCAAGCACGGGCGCGAAGGTGAGATCGACGCCGTGGGCCCTTAGTTCGGCCGCGAGGACGAAGCCCAGCTCGTGCGCAATCCGGCGCGCGCGCGGAGCGCTCGTGTCCCATTCCTTGCCGAGCAATCGCATCGGCGGGATCACGGTGAAACCATCGCGGAAGCGCTGCACGCGCCCGCCCTCGTGATCCACGCAGACGATGAGCTGCGGCTCGCGCAGCGCGTGAATGTCGGCGGTGAGGCGCGACAACTGCTCCGAGGAGGCGTAATTGCGCGCGAAGAGAATCACGCCACCGGTGAGCGGATGCACGAGGCGACGCCGGTCGTCGTCGTTCAGCTCTACGCCGCCGACGTCGATCACGACGGGGCCGAGCGGCATCGTCTTACGGGACTCCATGTTCACCCTCTTTCAAGCACCACGCAGGCGCACGCGAGGCTCTTCTCGTCCGTGATCGTCACGTAATGACCCGCGATGCCTTCGCGTCGCATGCGCGCCTGGAGGTCAGGATGGAATTCGAGCTCCGGTTTGCCGAGACTGTTCGGCACGATGCTGATGCATTGGAGCGTCACCGGATAGCGGAAGCCCGTGCCCATCGCCTTCGAGAACGCCTCTTTCGCTGCGAAGCGGTTCGCGAGGAAGAGCACCGGCGAACGTGTCTTCTGGTACCCGGGCCATTCACGCGCGGTGAGGACACGGCGCACGAAGCGCTCGCCATAGCGCTCGAGGAGACGCGCGACCCGATGCGGCTCCACGACGTCGATGCCGATGCCGTAGATCATCTAAGCGCGGGCGATGGCGGCCAGATAGTTGCGAACCGTTCGGGCGAGACCCTCTTCCAGCGCGTCGGCCACGAGCGCGTGCCCGATCGAGACTTCGAGGACGCCGGGCACACGCGAAAGGAAGGCCGGCAGGTTGCGCTGATTCAGGTCGTGGCCCGCGTTCACGCCGAGGCCGGCTTCTCGCGAGGCGCGTGCGGCCGCCGCGAAACGTGCAAGCGCGCTCTCCTCCCCGGCGGTGCCGAACGCCGCGGCATACGGTTCCGTATAGAGCTCCACGCGGTCTGCGCCCACGGCTGCGGCCTGGCCGATCGACTGCGGATCGGCGTCCATGAAGAGGCTCACGCGCACGCCGAGGTCCTTCACTGCCGCGATCACCGGCCGCAGCCTCTCACCGTCCCGTGCGAGGTCCCATCCGTGATCGGAGGTGAACGCCGCCGGATCGTCGGGCACGAGCGTGAATTGATGGGGCCGCACGGCCCGCACGAGATCGAGCGCGTTCTCGAACGGATTGCCCTCGATGTTGAGCTCGGCCTGCGGATACGACCGCAGAAGCTCGGCGACCTCGTGGACGTCCTGCGCGCGGATGTGCCGGCCGTCGGGGCGCGGATGCACCGTGATCCCATGCGCGCCCGCATCGAGCGCGATGGCGGCCGCTCGCGTGACACTCGGGATGCCCAGAGAGCGTGTGTTGCGCAGGAGCGCGATCTTGTTCAGGTTGACGCTGAGTTTCGTCATGAGGGGCAAGTCTTGTTTAGAACCACCCGCTTTTCGGTGAGCGGGAGCGTCGAAGACGCGGGGCCCAGCGAACGTGACATTCCGGCGCTACGCTCGTGGATCAGAACGGCCCTGCTGTTCGTGAGCGGCGCGCCTGGGACAGGCTGTCGCCGCGAACGTGACATTCCGGCGCCGGTTAGTATTCTCATCAAGATGTACGAGGCTCGGGCAGAACGTGCGGGCTGCGCAGGCGGCCAGGCCGAACCGAACGCGAGAGCGCCGCCCTACAACTCCTGAAGATCGCGCAGGAGCTGTCGCGTGTGGAGTGCCTGGTCGCCAAGATAGTGATTGATGAGCGTGCGCATGAGCACTTTGCTCTGCTGCCGGGTCACCGTGCTCGAGTAAACATCCGCCTGCATGTCGAGGAGCGTCTGGCCGAGCAATTCTACCCCCTTTGCATGGCCGTCATTGCGCGCGCTGACCGGGCCGCGTTCGACGACGTAGGTATAACGCTCCTCCGCGGCGATCGGGTAACCGCTGTCGACATCGCGGTCGAGCATGACTGCGTAGCCCAGCTCGCGCAGGAGGTTCTTCTCGAAGGTTCGGAGGATCGCTCCAGGCTCGTTCTCTGCGACGAGCGCGCCCAGCGTGAGCGCGTACGTGTCGAAGAGCCGCTCGTGCGGATCGTGCCGGGCGGTAAGCTTCAGGATGAGCTCGTTCAGATAGAACCCGCAGATGAGAGAGAGTCCTTTGAGCGGCCGATAGCGGCCTTCCCACTCCGCGCGGACGAGCGTGTGCAGCTCCCCTTTTCCGGACCACGAGACGAGCAGCGGTTGAAAAGCCATGAGCACGCCGCGCAACGACGATTTCGGACGGCGCGCGCCTTTCGCCACGACAGCGACGCGTCCGGAGCCGCGCGTGAGAAGCTCGACGACGAGACTCGTTTCCTTGAACGCATAGCTGTGCAGGACGAACGCAGGCTGCGACAGCTGCGGATGCGCCGGCGCCGCGCCGGGCGTCATGTCGATTTCCGCCGCAGTATCCGTGCTCGTCTCGCCGCGCGCGTTCATCGAGCGCGTCGCCATGCCGCGAACGCCGGTGGCGCGCATCCGCCGTCGAGCCCCACTATTCGATACCCATGCGTCGTAACACGGCCTGATCGTCCGCCCAGCCGCTTCGCACGCGCACCCAGAGCTCGAGAAAAACCTTGCTGCCGAAGAGCCGCTCCATGTCCTTGCGAGCCTGGCTGCCGATCGTCTTCAGCTTCTCGCCCTCCTTGCCGATCACCATCGCCCTCTGACTCGTTTTGTCGACGAAAATTTCGACACGGATGCGCCGAAGCCCTTCGGTGGTTTCGAAGTTCTCGACCTCGACCGCCGTCGCGTAGGGCAGCTCGTCTCCCAGCAATCTGAAGAGCTTCTCGCGAACGAGCTCGGCAGCGAGAAAACGCTCCGAATGCGTCGTGATCTCGTTTTCTTCGTACATCCGCGGCGCTTCCGGCACATGCTTCACGAGCTCCGACACGAGCGCCTCGACATTGTCGCTGCGTGCTGCGGACAGCGGAACGACCGCCGCGAACGCATGCAGCGCCCCGACTTTCGCCATGAACGGAAGCAGCATTCGCTTGTCCTTTACCCGGTCGATCTTATTGATCGCGAGCACCACGGACGCCTTCGCCGGCAGCAGCGCGCGCACGGCTTCGTCGCCTTCGTCGTACTTCAGGGCCTCGACCACCCAGATCACGAGGTCGACTTCTTCGAGCGCCCGCCGCACCGTGCGATTCATCAGCCGGTTCATCGTCGTGAGATGCCGCGTCTGGAAGCCAGGCGTGTCCACGAACACGAGCTGCGCGTCGGGCCGCGTGAGGATCCCCGTAATGCGGTGACGTGTCGTCTGCGGCTTGCGCGAAGTGATGCTGATCTTCTCGCCGACGAGATGGTTCAACAGCGTCGACTTGCCGACGTTCGGCCGTCCGACGATCGCAACCGTGCCCGCCCGGTGCGAGGCTTCGCTCATGCGCGCATCGCACGTTCATACGCCGCGCGGGCGGCCTCCTGCTCGGCGCTACGCCGGCTCACGCCCTCGCCATCCGTGCGAATGCTGAGCTGGTCGATCTCGCACACCACGTGGAAGTGCTGCTCGTGCGCTTCCCCGCTCACGGCGAGCACCGAGTAGCGGGGCAACGGCAGCTTGCGGCCTTGGAGATACTCCTGGAGCAGCGTTTTCGCGTCCTTGCCGGAGGTGAGCGGATCGATCGTTTCGAGCGCGGCCGCGAAGAGCGTCCGCACCACGAGGCGAGCCGCTTCGAACCCGCCGTCCAGGAACGCCGCGCCGACCACCGCCTCCAGCGCGTCGGCGAGCATCGACGGGCGCTGTGCTCCGCCGCTTTTCAACTCGCCTTCGCCCGAGCCGCAGATGCGCGCCGATCTCATGGGCCCGGGCGATCGCCGCGAGCGAGGGCTGCGATACGAGGCTCGCCCTCAGCCGCGAGAGCTCCCCTTCGGCGAGACTGGGAAACTTGCGATAGAGCTCGAGCGCGACGGCGCAATTGACCACGCTGTCCCCCAGGAACTCGAGCCGCTCGTTATGCGCGGCTGCGAAGCTGCGGTGCGTGAGCGCGCGAACGAGCAGGTCGCGATCGCCGAAAAGGTGTCCTATCGAGCGGCCGAAGCGATCCAGATCCATTGGAGGCAGGGGGGATCGCGCTCCTCACGGGCTCGAGGTCGGGTGGAAATCGAAGCAGAAGTTCAGGTGGCGGAAGATCGGCACCTTCACCGAATAGTCGGCGCTGATGACGAGCTGCTCGCCCTGCCGTTCGAACGAGATGTCCCGGCTCTGTATCGCGGTGATGTTGTCGACGGTCGCACGCCCGGACCATGCGCGTGTCAAATCCGGGCGGCGTGCGGAGGCGAGCGCGGGATCTTCAGCCATGGCGCGGAAGTTCTTCTGAATGCTGAGGTACTCGACGTAGACCGGCACGACCTTGATCCCGAGCAACACGACCACGATGATCAGGATCAACACGAGGATCATGCCGGTCAGCGTGACGCCTCTCTGGTCATGCAGGCGCGCCCGTTCAGTCGATCGAGCGCCCGATGCGCCTGAATTCATCGAAATTCCACCAGATCAGGAAGGCTTTGCCGACGATGTTCGCTTCCGGCACGAAGCCCCAGTAGCGGCTGTCGTCGCTGCTGTCGCGGTTGTCGCCCATCATGAAGTAATGACCCGGCGGCACCTTGCATGTGAATCCGTCGTCATTGTAGGCACAATTGTCGCGGAAAGGAAACGCGCGCACCCCGCCGCGATGCACCGAAGGCACGTCCGGCTGCACGATCATGGTGTGTTCGTGTCCGCCCAGATTCTCGATGTACTGGTGCGCGGAAACGAAGTTCAGGCCGCCTTCGACATAGTTGTATTCGCCATCGCGCTTCACCGCCATTTCCTTGCCGTTGATGACGAGCCGCTTGTTGCGATACACGACTTCGTCCCCGGGCAATCCGACCACGCGTTTGATGTAGTCGAGCGATGGGTTGGTCGGATAGCGGAACACCATCACTTCGCCGCGTTGCGGCTCGTTCATGTCGAGCAGCTTCACGTTCACCACCGGCAGGCGCAGACCGTACGTATATTTGTTGACGAGGATGAAGTCGCCGATCAGCAGCGTCGGCAGCATCGAGCCGGATGGAATCTTGAACGGCTCGACCAGGAACGAGCGCAGCAGGAAGACCACCAGAATGACCGGGAAGAAACTCTTCGGATATTCGACCCACCACGGCTCCTTCACGTCTGCGGGCCGGCGCTTGCGCAGCACCGCCGAGTCGATGAGCCAGATCGCTCCCGTGAACACCAGGAGCAGGAACATGATCAGAGGGAAGTTCATTTTTCTTCTGGTAGTTGGGGCATCGCTGGACCCCGAATCGCAAGAACGCTCGCGGGTGCCACGGCGAGCTTCACGGCGATCGAGGGTGCTTCCTATATCACTTCTCGACCTGCAAAATCGCGAGGAACGCTTCCTGGGGAATCTCCACGCTGCCGACCTGTTTCATGCGCTTCTTGCCCGCCTTCTGCTTCTCCAGCAATTTTTTCTTGCGAGTGATGTCGCCGCCATAGCACTTCGCAAGCACGTTCTTGCGCAGCGCCTTGACGGTTTCACGCGCGATGATATGGGAGCCGATAGCCGCCTGCACCGCCACGTCGAACATCTGTCGTGGAATCAATTCCCGCATTTTCGCGGCGATCTCGCGCCCGCGAAAATGCGCGTTCTCGCGATGCACGATGAGGGAGAGCGCATCCACGCGCTCGCCGTTGATGAGGATGTCGAGCTTCACCAGGTCTCCCGCCCGATACTCCAGAAAATCGTAATCGAGCGAGGCGTAGCCGCGGGAGACCGACTTCAGCCGGTCGAAGAAATCCATCACGACTTCGTTGAGCGGCAGCTCGTAGGTGAGCATCACCTGGCGACCCAGGTACTGCATGTTCTTCTGCGCTCCGCGTTTCTGGGTGCACAGTGTAATCACGGGGCCGACATAATCCTGGGGAACGAGGATGGAAGCCTTGATGACCGGCTCGCGCACTTCCGCCACGCGCGCCGCGTCCGGCAGCTTCGAAGGGTTCTCGATCTCGAGGACTTCGCCCGTGGTGAGGACCACCTGATAGACCACCGTCGGCGCCGTCGTGATGAGCGACATGCCGTATTCGCGCTCGAGCCGCTCCTGGACGATATCCATGTGGAGGAGCCCCAGGAAGCCGCAGCGGAAGCCGAAGCCGAGCGCCTGTGAGGATTCCGGTTCGTAGCGCAACGACGCATCGTTCAGATGGAGTTTCTCGAGGGCGTCGCGCAGCGCGTCGTATTCGTTCGAATCGACGGGATACAGGCCCGCGAACACCTGGGGCTTGATCTCCTTGAATCCCGGCAGCGCCTCGGTCGCGGGATCGTCGGCGCGCGTCAAGGTGTCTCCCACCTGCGCGGCTTTCAGTTCCTTGATGCCGGCGATCACGAAGCCCACCTCGCCCGCGGAGAGCTCCGGCTTCGCGCGCGACTTCGGAGTAAACACGCCGACCTGCTCGCACAGATACGTCGTCCGAGACGACATCAGCAGGATCCTGTCCTTCGGACGCAGCGCGCCCGTCGACGACGCGCACCAGCATGACCACGCCGACATAGTTGTCGAACCAGGAGTCGATGATGAGCGCGGTGAGCGGCTTGTCGGGATCGCCTTCGGGCGCAGGGATGCGCGCGATCACCGCTTCCAGGATGTCGATGACGCCCGCGCCGGTCTTCGCGCTCACTTCGAGCGCGTCCTGTGCGGGGATCCCGATGATGTCTTCGATTTCGGCCATCACGCGAGCGGGATCGGCCTGCGGCAGATCCATCTTGTTGAGCACGGGGACCACTTCGACCCCCTGCTCGATCGCGGTATAGCAGTTCGCGACGGTCTGCGCTTCCACCCCCTGGGACGCGTCGACAACCAGAAGCGCGCCTTCGCAGGCGGCGAGCGAGCGCGAGACCTCGTAGGAAAAATCGACGTGCCCGGGCGTGTCGATCAGGTTGAGCTGGTAGGTCGCGCCGTCGCGCGCCATGTAGGTGAGTGCGGCTGTTTGCGCCTTGATCGTGATGCCGCGCTCGCGCTCGAGATCCATGGAATCGAGCACCTGGGCTTCCATCTCGCGGTCCGAGAGCCCGCCGCACGTCTGGATGAAGCGGTCCGCGAGGGTCGATTTGCCGTGATCGATATGCGCGATGATCGAGAAATTGCGGATGTGCTGCATGCTTTACCGAATTCTACCGCAACGCGCCAGGTAGTCCCTAAGACGCGCCGTGTCTGAGACGGTGGCGGCAGAGCTCGTGATCCCCATGGGCGAGGACCGGCACGTCTGCGTCGTAACGCGCCTGAAGCTCGGGATCCGTGTCGACGTCCACGACCCTCACCTCGAACGCGTAGTCGCCTTGCAGCCTCTCGAGCCCGGCGACCATGAGGTCGCACAGGTGGCACGCCTTGCGGCTGTAGACCGTCAGTTCCACGGAGCCGGAGCCGGTGCGGGCACTGCCCTTTCAATCTTGGGGGAAGGGAGGTTACGGAGCAATGGCACTATCTTAAGCGGAAGTGCATTTGCGATCAGCGAGATAGAAGTAAGGCTGAGAGCCTCACGGTTATCATGCGGGTTGTCGAAAGCCGTAATAGATAACCTGGAGGATCAGCCTTGATGGATAGTAGAAAAAAAACGCCTGGCCGAGCAAGTGCGGCGGTTTCGGGCGCGGTTTGTAGAGGCGGCCGATGCGCTGCTTGGGCAGGTGATTCCGGCGACGCTGTTAACGCACTGGGTCACAGAGGAAGCCGGGCGTTTCCGCGATCGAATCTATAGTCCGTTGATCACGCTGACGCTGTTTATCGAACAGGTGCTCAGTGCCGATCAGAGTTGTGTCGATGCGGTGGCGCGCGGACTAAGTGCACGCGTGGCGCTGGGAGAGCGGCCGTGCAGCCTCAATAGCAGACCGTATTGTAAGGCGCGAGCACGCTTGCCATTGGGGTTGATCGAGCGGGTGGCACGCGAGTGGGCGCGCGTTTGAGCGAGCAGCAGCCCTCGGCTTGGCGCTGGCGCGGGCGTGAGGTGAAGCTGGTGGACGGCACCACGGTGTCGATGCCCGATACGGCTGAGAACCAGCGCGAGTTCCCACAGCATCGTGAGCAGCGTCGCGGGCTGGGCTTTCCGCTGGCGCGCGTGGTGGCGATTGTGTCGTTGTCGTGCGGGGCGCTGCTCGAATGGGCGATGGGGCCCTGTGAGGGGCGCGAGAGCGGGAAACGGCGCTGCTGTGGGCGCTTGCGCCGCGGCTGCGCAGCGGCGATGTGGTGGTCGCAGACCGCTGCTATGCCGGCTACTTCATGATCGCGCGGCTGATGCGTTGCGGCGTCGATGTGGTGATTCGGCAGCATGCGCGCCGGCGCACCGATTTCCGGCGTGGTCAGGCACTGGGCCAGCGTGATCATCTGATGAGCTGGCCACGTCCCCAACGCCCCGACTGGATGGATGCCGCGACCTATGCCTCGATGCCCCAGACGCTCACGATGCGCGAGGTGCGCGTCGGCGGCTGGACCCTGGTGTCCTCGTTGACCAACGCCAAGGAGGTGAGCAAGCAGGAGCTGCTCGAACTCTATCGCAGCCGCTGGCAGGTGGAGCTGGACCTGCGCGCGATCAAGAACGTCATGCAAATGGACCTGCTACGCTGCAAGAGCCCGTTGATCGTACAAAGGAGATCGCGACCCACCTGCTGGCTTACAACCTGGTACGCTCGGTGATGGCGCGCGCAGCTTGTCTAGCCGGCCTATTGCCGCGCATTCCGTTCAAAGGCGCGCTGCAAGTGCTCAGGGCATTCGAACAAAATCTGCGTCATAGCCCACGGCTCGGCTGCGAATACGTCACGCACACGTGCTCGCCGGATCGCCCAGATGAGAATACCGCATCGACCTTGGCGGGTGGAACCCAGAGAAGTGAAGCGAAGACCGAAGCCGTTTAAACGACTGGCTGAACCCCGAGCGGTGGTCCGCGCCCGGTTGCTTCAGCACCAGGAGCGCTATGTCGCTACCTTCTTAAGATAGTGCCATTGAGGTTACGGAGGGAAACCGTGGAAGGTTTCCCTCTGTTCCAGGGCGGGGAGGCCCGAGCCTTCAGGCGAGCCCCGCCTTACTCGATGCGGAACGGAATGTACGAGCGAATTTCCGCCGCGCCGGACGAGCAGCGCCAAGATGCGGCCCTTCTCGACGGCGTTCATCAGCTCGCGCAGGTGCTCGACCGACTTCACGTCCTGATTGTTGACGGCGAGAATCACGTCGCCCTTGCGTATCCCCGCGCGCGCCGCGGCGCCCTGCGCGTCGTTCACGAAGACGCCGCCCTCGACCTTCAACTCCTTTCGCTGCGCTTCCGTGAGATCGATGACCGCCATGCCGAACACGCCCGGCGTGGCCTGTGGTTTCGCGCCGCGCTTCTGCTGCGCCGTGCGGTCTTCCTGAAGCTCCGCCACCGTGACCTGAACCTCGCGCGAGGCCTTGCTGCGCCACACCTGCATCGGCACACGCGCGCCGGGTTTGGTGCCGCCGACGACCCGTGGCAGGTCCTCGGAGGAACTCACGGGCTTGTTGTCGAAGCGCAGGATCACGTCGCCGGCTTCGACACCGGCTTTCTCCGCAGGCCCGCCCTTCTCCACCGAGCTCACCAGCGCGCCTTGAGGTTTCTGAAGACCGAAGCTGTCGGCGAGCTCCTTCGTGACGGGCTGGATCACGACGCCGATACGGCCACGGATCACGCGCCCGACGCTCTTCAACTGCTGGACGATGTCATTCGCTACGTCGATCGGAATCGCGAACGAGAGGCCCATGAACCCGCCGGTGCGGCTGTAGATCGCCGAATTGATGCCGACCACCTCCCCGCGCAGATTGAAGAGCGGCCCACCGGAGTTGCCGGGATTCACCGCGACGTCGGTCTGAATGAACGGAACGAAGTTCTCCTGAGGCAGCGAGCGCCCTTTGGCGCTCACGATTCCCGCCGTCACCGTGTTCTCGAAGCCGAACGGCGAGCCGATCGCGACGACCCACTCGCCCACGCGCAGGCGCTCCGGATTGCCGAAGCGCACGAACGGCAGTCCGTTCGCATCGATCTTGAGCAGAGCGATGTCCGTGCGGCGATCCGACCCGATCACCTTCGCTTTCAACTCGCGCTTGTCCGTGAGCTTTACCGTAATTTCCTCGGCCGCTTCGACCACATGCGCGTTCGTAAGCACGTAGCCGTCGGCACTGATGATGAAGCCTGAGCCGAGCGACTGCGACGGGAATTCACGGGGCGTCTGCGGTCCCGCCGGCCCTTGTGGATTCGGCATGAAGCGCCTGAAGAACTCGTAGAACGGATCGTCCTCGGGCAGGTTCGGTATGGGGCCGCCGCCGCCTCCGCGGCCGGCCATCGGTCCGCGCGGGGCCTGCGTCGTGCTGATGTTCACCACGGCAGCGCCCTGCTTCTCGACGAGATCGGTGAAGTCGGGAAGCTGGGCGGCAACCTGCAAAGGGATGAGCAGGAGGAACGCGAGGACGTATCGTTTAAGCATCGGGAAGTCCCATTGTTATTAGAGAAAGGGGCAGCGTGGTCGGATCGCTGGCTGCGTGCCGAAGATCTGGAGAGCAGCCGGTCGGTCGCGCCATCGGTCACGCTCGAGCCTACTGAACGGCGGCCGTGACGGGTTTCAACTCGAGAGAATTGGCGATCTGCATGATAGTCGCAGCAGGCGCCTCGCCCAGCACGGTGACCACGTGATTGCCATGCGGCCGCGTGTAGATGTTCACGGCGCCCTGGTGACTCAGCGACTGTGCCGTGTGCGGCCGCTGTGCGGGTTCGATGAACACCGATACGGCCGCCAGCCCGTCGGAAAACACGATCTGGGAAACCGTTCCCCGGCTGCCGATCGATCGCTTGCCCTCCATGATCTTTCGAAAACCCGCGAGCGGATTCGTCAGCACCCAACCGGTATCGGCCGGCGTGGCCGCGGGTGGATTGAAGCCGGAGCGCTCCACCTTCCACTTCTGCACCCGGCTCGTATCGGCATAGCGCGAGCGCACCTGGTCGCGGGTAAAGGCCGCGCCGATCTGGAGCTGCGTGAAGGCGAAAGACTCGACTGCATCGCCTTTCTCGTTGAGGGTCTGTGCACGCAGGGGAAAACCCGAGCCCACCTCGGCACAGAAGCGGCGCCCGTATCTCAATTGGTCGCGGGGGACGAGGCCCACCCAACGGCAGTCGTGTCCGGCCACGCGATCGGGGTTTTCCATCCGCATCTCGTAGCTATCGCGTCAAACCCTGCACGGACTCGGGCACGAGCGCGGGGAAGTTGCGCGTGGACTGATTGCGCTCCTCGATGAGCACCATCTTCTTGTTGGGCAGATAGCACACGACCTGCTCGTTGCTGCGCACGACCTCGCGCGGCGGACCATCGAGTGTCTCGAGCTTCTCCAATTCTCCGCCCGCGCTGTTCACGAAGTGCACGACGCGGGACGTCTCGACATGATTGCGGTGCTGATAGACGATCGTGCCGGCATAGTTCAACTGGCGCGCGGCGGCCGCCATTTTCTTGAGCCAGGCAAAGGCTTCGCCCGTCGAACCGTTGTCGCCTGCGGATGCAACACCTGACGCACCGGCCACCAGCATCAGGCCGGCCGCCACGCCGGGCAGCAAGAGATGCATACGGGAGCCTAACGTCCTTCGATCTGCCGTGTCGTCGACACGCTGCGGATGTACGGTGCGAGGCCCTGGATCGCGGTGCTGGGCGAGAAGCCCTGATGCGCCAGAATGTACTCGTTCATGCTGCCTTCGCTCGATACGCTCGCGAGGGTAGGCGCCGGATCGGCGGTCTGATCGGGCTTGCAGCCGGCGTGCGGCGTGGCAACGATCGTCGGGCGCGTTCGGCGTCAATCGCGACCCAGGCCACGAGCGCGGCAGCGACGAGCGAGGCGGCTGCCGACATCGCGTACGTCACGGCGCGCTTTAACGGCGATCGAAGACGGCGTGGAGCAAGGATGGTGGGTTCGGCGGCGAGGCGTTTCGAGAGGATCTCGCCGAATTGCGGGGAGAGCGGGCTTTCGCCTCGCATCGCATCGCCGATCAGATGGAAGTCGTCCCAGCGCCCTCGCATCCCCGGATCGTTCTTCAGACTGAAAATCTGCCGGCGTGCTTCGTCTGCG
Source organism: uncultured beta proteobacterium (assembly GCA_963808765.1). GTDB lineage: Bacteria > Pseudomonadota > Gammaproteobacteria > Burkholderiales > SG8-41 > JAQGMV01. The sequence goes on along the minus strand of CAWEHH010000013.1, from coordinate 79,061 downwards.
CCGAGCTCGCCATCCATCAATGCGGAAATCGCATCCATCTCACCATCTCCTGTCCTTGCGTGTGCCGAGCAGTGGTCTCAGCCGCTCCGCTATGGCCTCCCGCGCGCGGAAGATGCGGGAGCGCACCGTGCCTATGGGGCAGTCCATGATTTTTGCAATGTCCTCATAGCTCAGCCCTTCGATCTCGCGCAGCGTGATCGCGGTGCGTAACTCCTCTGGCAGCTCTTCGAGAGTTTGGTTCACCGTTTCGGCGACCTGCCGGCTCATCATTTCGTTTTCCGGCGTGTTGAGGTCCCTCAGGTGCTCTCCGTCCTCAAACCCCTCCGCCTCTTCGCTGTCGATGTCCGTGGTCGTGGGCGCACGCCGGCCCATCGCCACCAGGTAATTCTTCGCGGTGTTGATGCCGATCCGGTACAGCCATGTGTAGAACGCGCTATCGCCCCGAAACGACGGCAATGCCCTGTAGGCCTTGATGAAGGCTTCCTGGGTCACGTCCTCGACCTCCGTCGGGTCCCGTATGAAGCGTGACAGCAAGCGCGCAAGCTTCCTCTGGTACTTGCTTACCAAGCAGTTCGAACGCATGCTTCTCGCCACGCTGCGCGCGCTCGACCAACTGCTGATCGATCTCGCGATCGCTCATCGAATCCGTCCCTGACCTTTGCTTTCTTATCCAAGTCGAGCGGCCACACCGGTCAGACAAAACCCGGAGTATACCGCCTCGGCCTGGTGTCTAGAGGGCCGGTCCGGAGCGTTCGTTATTCGAATGACCGGACGGTTACGATTAAGTTCATTGAAGGGGGAACGACGCTCGCCTTCGGCTCGGCCAGTGTCCGCGCCGCTCAGTTCTGCCCTGGCCTCGTACATTGATGAGAATACTAACCGGCGCCTGAATGCTCGTGCGCGGGGACCCTCGCTTCGGCCCCCGCTCACACGAAGGGGTGGTTCTAAGTCCTGCAGAGCCCTGCGGCACAACCCATCGCTCGAGAAGCTCGAAGAGTCCCTGCACGCCGAGCGCAAGCGCGGCCGCGGGAACCGCGCCGGCCAGCAGGAGATGGCTATCGTTCACCGCCAGACCCGCGACAATGCGTTCGCCATAGCCGCCCGCGCCGATGAAGGCGGCGATGGTCGCCGTTCCGACCGCGATCACGGCGGAAGTTTTCGCTCCGGCCAGTATGCTGCGGCTCGCGAGGGGGAGCTCGATCCGCCGCAGCCGTGCCCCCCGCGGCAGGCCCAGCGCCCGCGCCGACTCCTGGAGTTGCATGGGAATATCGACAAGCCCGGTGGCCGTGTTGCGGACGATGGGCAGCAGGGCATAGAGGAAAAGTGCCACGACCGCGGGCACGACGCCGATCCGGCCGATCGCCGTGATCAGGAACGCGAGCAGCGCGAGCGCGGGCACCGTCTGCAGCAGACCGACGGCCGCCATGATCCAGGGCGATGCGCGCGGCGACCAGGCTGCCCAGACGCCGAGGGGAATCCCGGTGAGCAGCGCCGGCACGAGTGAAGCGATGACGAGGCCGAGATGCTCGGCAGTGAGCCGCGGCAGATCATCGGCAAAGAGGGTGGCTGCGAAGCCCCGCTCTGCGCGAGGCGGCGTCGCGGCCGCCGTCTGCGCCGGGCTTACGAAATCCCGTGCGACGGCCGCAAAGGGACGGCCGCCCAGTTCGGCCTCGGCATTGAGCGCCGCCATGCGCGCTTCGTCGAGACGCCCTTCGAGTGCACCGAGCGCCGCCCATGACTTCGGGAAGCGCTGCGGGAAGTCGAGGCGATAGAGGAGCACGGCGTCGTAGCGAGGAAGCACCTTCAGGTCATCTTCCAGCAGCCGGACCCGGTAGCGGCCGATCTTGGCGTCGGTCGAATAGACGTCGATGACGTCCACCTGCCCCGCCGCCAGCGCCTCGTAGGCAAGCCCGTGATCGAGCCCGCGCGGCGCCTGCGGCAGGCCATAGGCGCTCTCGAGCGCAGGCCAGCCGTCCTTGCGGTTCAGGAACTCCTGGGAAAGACCGAGCCTCGCGCCGCCGCGCTCCCTCAGTTGGGAAATCCGCTCGAGGCCGCTCCCGGTCGCGAGCCGCTCCGAGGTCGCGAGCGCGTAGGTGTTGTTGAAGCCGAGGGGGATACCGGCCCCCAGGCCATGCTTTGCGAGCTCCGTCTGAAGCTCCGCCAGGCTCGCCGGCGTCTTGCGGCCCAGGAGCTCGAAGGCGATCGTGCCCGTGTATTCCGTATAGAGGTCGATCGAGCCGGTCTTCAGCGCGGCGAACACGATGGCCGTGTTGCCGAGGCCCTGCTGGTGCACCACGCGCGCCTCGCCTGCGTTCTCCATCGTCTGCCGGAGGATTTCCCCGAGGACGTAGGATTCGGTGAAGCGCTTCGAGCCCACGTTGATCGTCTGCGCCCAGCACAGGCACGGGGCGATGAGCAGCAGTATCAATCTGACGATCATGGGCGCGTGTCTGCCCGCGTCGACCCGGCGGCTGCGGGCGAAGTCGGTAGCGCGATGCGTTGAGCGCGCAGAAACGTGGTGACGTACTCGTGGGCCGGATGCTCGATCAGATCCTCGAGCGCGCCGCGCTGGACGATCCTGCCCTCGCGCATGAGCACGATCTCGTCTCCGAAATGCGCGGCTTCGCCCATGTCGTGCGTGACCAGCACCACGGTCTTGCCGAGGCGCTCGAAGATCTCCTTCAGATCGCCCTGGAGCTCGTAGCGCGTGACCGGATCGAGCGCGCCGAGCGGTTCATCGAGGAGGAGGATCGGTGGATCGAGCATGAGCGCGCGCATGAGTCCGATGCGCTGCCTCTGTCCGCCCGAGAGCTGCTGGGGATAGCGCGTGAGCGCCTCCGGCGGGATGCGCACGAGCGCCGCCAGCGATTGCACCCGCTCACGCAGAGCTTCGCGCGTACTGCCCAGATGGCGCGCGAGCAGCGTCACGTTGTCTTCGGCTGTCAGATGCGGAAAGAGCCCGCCTTCCTGGATCACGTAGCCGATGGCATGCCGCATGCGCTCGAGATTGCGCGGCGTGAGTGATTCATCGTCGATGAAAACAGCGCCGGTGTCCGGCGTGACGAGCCCCACGATCATGCGCAGGAGGGTCGATTTTCCGCAGCCGCTCGGTCCGACGAGCACGGTCGTGCGGCCTCGCGCGAACTCGAAGGTGAGCGTATCGAGGGCGGTGCGGTTCGCGTAGCGCTTCGAGACGCCTTCCAGCCTGATCATGGAAGGTTAGCCGCTCGTGCGCTGCCGGTACTCTTCCGCGGCGGCTTCGAGCGTCATGAACTGCGCGCCGCGCCCGAGCAGCGTCTTCACCAGCTTCTCGAGCATCACCATGCGATGACCCCGGCCGATCACGAACGGATGAAAGGTATAGGTGATCACGCCCCAGTCGAGGTTTCGGTCGAGATACTCGAAATCGTCGAGCCAGTTCCCGAGGACGTTGTTCGCGTTCATGTTGCCGGGCAGGATCCACGTCGGCGTGCGGATGAACTCGAAATGCGGAAAGTCGTCCAGCGTCCAGCTTATCGGCATTTCGATGAGCTGCGTCTCCGGGCCGAAGCGTGCGGGCTGTTCCAGCTCGATCACGTCACCCTGTCGCACGCGATACGGCGTGTAATCGTCGCCCATCATGCTGCTGTCGTAGACGAAGCCGTGCGCAAGCAGGAGCTCGACCGAATGCGGGCTCAGGTCCCATGAGGGCGAGCGATAGCCGCGTGCCTTGCGGCCGGTGAGCGTGCGTATCGCCTCGTTCGCGCGCACGAGCTCTTCCTCTTCTTCTTCGCGCGTGAGGGTCGCGGGCGGCCGGTGCGTCCAGCCGTGGTGCCCGATCTCGTAGCCTGCCTCGGCGACGCGCGCACACGCTTCCGGGTAGGTCTCGATCGTGTGTCCGGGGATGTACCACGACGACGTGACGCCGTAATCCTTCAGCAGTTCCAGGATGCGCGGCAGCGCCACGTTGGGACCGAACTCGCCGCGCGAAATCACGCTCGGCGTGGCCATGCCGCGCGCGATCCAGCCGGAGATCGCATCGAAATCGAACGTGAGGCAGACGATGGAACGGCCCATGATCCGGTTTCCATGGGTGCGCAGCGGCGCAATATAGCACCGGCGGCGCGCGCGGTGGCCGTGCCGCGAGTGCGCTGGCAGAATAGGCGAACCCTCAGAGCAAAGGCCGCCGTCATGAATCCGCGAGACTACCAACTCGATCCGTTCTGGATGCCGTTTACCGCGAACCGGCAGTTCAAGGGAGCCCCGCGCATCCTTGCTTCCGCGCAGGACATGCATTACGTCGCGGAGGACGGCCGCAAGATCCTCGACGGGACGGCGGGGCTATGGTGCGCGAACGCGGGCCACTGCCGCCCGAAGATCGTCGAAGCGATCCGCAAGCAGGCCGGCGAGCTCGATTACGGCCCCATTTTCCAGATGGGGCATCCGGGACCGTTCAAGGTCGCGGAGCGGCTGAAGAAGTTGATGCCCGCCGATCTCGATTACAGCTTCTTCACGAACTCGGGATCCGAATCGGTCGACACCGCGCTGAAGATCGCGCTCGCGTATCACCGGGCGCGCGGCGAAGGGAGTCGGCGTTGGCTGATCGGGCGCGAGCGCGGCTATCACGGCGCGAACTTCGGCGGCATTTCGGTCGGCGGCATCCCGATCAACCGCAAAGCGTTCGGCAACCTGCTCCCTACCGTCGATCATCTTCAGCACACGCACAATCTTTCGCAGAACTCGTTCTCGCGCGGTCAGCCCGCGTGGGGCGCCCATCTCGCGGACGAGCTCGAGACACGCATCGTGGCGCTGCATGACGCGTCCAACATCGCCGCGGTGATCGTCGAGCCGATGGCGGGCTCGACCGGCGTGCTCGTTCCGCCGAAGGGTTACCTCGAGCGGCTGCGCGAGATCTGCGACAAGCACGGCATCCTCCTCATCTTCGACGAGGTCATCACGGGCTTCGGCCGGCTCGGCGCGCCGTTCGCGACGACGCTCTTCGGCGTGATGCCGGATATCGTGTGCCTTGCGAAGGGCATCACCAACGCGACGGTGCCGATGGGCGCCGTCGTCGTGCGCAAAGGTATCTACGAGACCATGATGTCCGCCGCGCCGGAGAACACGATCGAGCTCTTCCACGGCTATACGTATTCGGGACATCCGCTTGCCTGCGCGGCCGCCCTCGCGACGCTGGAGCTTTATGAGGAGGAGCGGCTATTCGACCGCGCGCGCGAGCTCGCGCCGTACTTCGAGAACGCCGTGCATTCGCTGCGCGAGCTGCCGCATGTCATCGACGTGCGCAACATCGGCATGGTCGCGGGCATCGAGCTCGAGCCGATACCCGGCAAGCCCGCGGCGCGCGCGTTCGCGGCGTTTCTGCGCTGCTTCGAAAAAGGCGTGCTGATCCGCACCACCGGCGACATCATCGCGCTCTCGCCGCCGCTCATCATCAGCAAGCAGCAGATCGACGAGCTGGTGGGCACGCTCGCGGAGAGGGCACGACGTCCTGAGACGCGAAGCTGGACAGAGTAATGAAGGACAAGAACCAGGCGCTAAGAAGCAAATCGGATATGGACCGCGCAAGACGCCGAGAATAACGCACACGCAGCGTTTGGCGATTGTGCTGTTCCAGCTGGATGCGTACCGCTTAGCGGCTAACGAGTTTTGGTTATGTTCTTCTTGGCGTCCTTGGCGGTTCGAACTGAACTGCTGTCCCCCGGGGCTCGCAGCTAGATCCGCTGCATCTCCCGCGTCCCCGAGCTTCACCAGGCAGTGGTCGATCCACTCCGCGGTGAGCTTCTCCTGCGTGCCGTTCTGCCGAGCCGCGCGTCGAGCGCGCGCCAGTCGACGTGTCGAGCGGCTGGTCCTGGTTGAAGCACGAGAACACGTAGCGTCGTCTTGCCGGTCTTCGGATCGACGTGCGGCTGCAGGCACTGCGCGCAGATCTCCTTCATCATGCACTGCATCGGCGAGTTGATCGAGCCGATCGCGAAGTGATGCGGCTTCATGTACGGCTTCGAGCACGTCGTGCCGCGCGCGCGCGACGGCGGCCATCATGCGGTCGGAGCCGATGGCGATGATGCGGTCGGCGTCAGCGAACGCGATCGGCTGATCGCCCAGGTCGCCGGCTGCGTACGCGTGCATCGCCTGCACGATGTTGCCGACGAATGTCTTGTCCTGCGGCCGGTCGGGCGTGAATCCCGGCTCCTCGTCGCAGCACCAGACGACCACGTCGGAGGCCGCTTCGATCTCGGAAATCTTGTAGCGGTCGGTCATGTGCTTGTAGGCCGCGAAATACAGGACGCGGTTGCCCGCGGCGCGCATCGCCTGCCCGATCGAGAACAGCACCGCGTTGCCGAGCCCGCCGCCCGCGAGCACGACGGTCTCGTTCGACGGAATTTCGGTGGGCGTGCCCGTCGGCCCCATCAGCACGACCGGCTCGCCGGGCTTCAACAGCACGCACAGATCGGACGAGCCGCCCATCTCGAGCACGATCGTCGAGATGAGTCCCTGCTGGCGATCGACCCACGCGCCGGTGAGCGCGAGCCCTTCCATCGCGAGGCGCGTGCCTTCGACGCTGCGCGACCGCGTTTCGAAATTCTGCAGCCGATAGAACTGCCCGGGCCGGAAGCGCCGTGCGGCGAGCGGCGCACGCACGACGACTTCGACGATCATCGGCGTCAGTCGCTCGACCTTGTGCACGGTCGCGCGCAGCTCGTCGTTGAGCTGTCCGAGGAACAGCGCATCGGGCTCGGCGGAAGCCGGCTCGACCTGTGCGAGCACGCGGCTCACGAGCGGATAGCCCTGCTTCGCCGAGCCCATCGCTTTCACGACGTTGCCGAAAAAAGACGGATGCACGTCGCCGAAATAGCTCATGCAGCGGCCGTCGGCGCGCGCTCGAAAGCAGCACGCGCACTTCGTTCGGCTTCGATATCGCCTTTCTCCGGCTGAACCGGAGTCGCCCGCTTCGTCGACCGCCTGGAAATACTTGCCGTCGAGCTTGAAGTGCTCGGCGTCCTCGCGCGCGAGCACGGTGTTGGGCTGCGTTCCCGCCGCGACGAGGATGGTCTTCGCGGGCAGCTCCGACTTCGCCGGCTTCGACCCATTTGCCTTCGTCGGTGCGGGTCTGAACCGCGAGCCCGAGCGCGGCGCGCGTGGCCGTAAGCGGTCGAGCTTCACACGCGCGCGGCGTGAGCCCTTCCGAGAAGGTGATGCCTTCCTCCAGCGCCTTCTGCACTTCCTCATGGTTGAGCGTGTACGAAGGGCTGTCGATCAAGCGCCGGCGATAGGCGATCGTCACGCCGCCCCACGACTTCAGCAGCTCGAGCACGCGCGGGGCGCGCTGCTCGGCGGCCGCGGCGGCGCGCTCCGCGCGGATCGCGCGCGCATGGCGCGAGAAACTCGTCGGCGATGCTGCGCTCTTCTTCGCGTCCACGCGATGCGCGCGGCCGCTTCGCCGTGCTCGCGCGCGAGCAGCTCGTAGCGCCGCAGGAACTTCTCGACCTGGAGCGGGTAGTACGCGAGCGCTTCGGTCGCGGTATCGATCGCGGTCAGGCCGCCGCCGATCACGACGACCGGCAGGCGCACCTGCATGTTCGCGATCGAATCCGTCTTCGCGGCGCCGGTGAGCTGCAGCGCCATCAGAAAATCGGAAGCGGTCCGCACGCCGCGCGCGAGCCCGTTCGGCATGTCGAGCACGGTCGGCCGTCCGGCGCCGATCGCGAGCGCGACGTGATCGAAGCCCAGCGCGAATGCCTCTTCGGCGGTGATCGTCCCGCCGAAGCGCACGCCGCCGAAGAGCGCGAAGCGGCTGCGGCGCTCGACGAGCAGGCGCACGATCTTCAGGAAGTTCTTGTCCCAGCGCACGGTGATGCCGTATTCGGCGACGCCGCCGAAGCCCGCCATTACGCGCGCATCGAGCGGCTCGTGCAGCTCGGCGACATCGCGGATCGGCTTGAACGGGACGCGCTCGCCGTGCGGCCCGACGCCCGAAATCTCCGGCGCAAGCGGCTCGATCTTCAGCCCGTCGATGCCGACGACGGTGTGGCCGTCATTCATGAGGAAGTGCGCGAGCGTGAAACCGGCCGGTCCCATGCCGGCGATCAGCACGCGCTTGCCGGTAGGAAGGCTTCGGGAACGGCGCGCGCAGGTTGAGCGGATTCCAGCGCGTGAGCAGGCCGTAGATCTCGAAGCCCCACGGCAGCTCGAGCACGTCTTTGAGCGTGCGCGTCTCGGCCTGCGGGATGTCGACGGGCTCCTGCTTCTGATAGATGCACGCCTTCATGCAGTCGTTGCAGATGCGATGACCCGTCGCCGCGCACAGCGGGTTGTCGACGGCGATGATCGCGAGCGCGCCGATCGCATGCCCCTCGGTCTTCGCCTTGTGAAACTCGGAGATCTTTTCGTCCAGCGGACAGCCGGCCAGCGTCACGCCGAAGACGGTCTTCTTGAACGATGCTTCGCCGCGACCGGTCGCGCCTTTCTCGCGCAACCCTTTGGAGCACGAGTCCTTGCCCTGCTCGTGGCACCAGATGCAGTAATGCGCCTGGTCGAGCGCGCCGGTGAGATCGGTGCCGGCGTCGGTCAGCTTGAATCCCTCGCGGCGCCGGAGCTTCGTCTCGGGAAAACGATGCGCGGGATAGCCGCCGCTCGCGTCGACGGTGGTGGGAACGAGGTGCTGCGAGTCGAGTTTGTGCGGCGCCTTGAAGAGGACGCCGTGCGCGGTGCTTCTCGCGGCCTTCGGGCGTGAGCGCCGCCCACGCCGCATAGCGCAACGCGAGATCGAGCGCTTCCGCGTTGCCCGCCTCGTCCTGCTGCCAGCGCGTGACGTGCCGGGCGAACGCGAGCTCGGTCAGCGGCGCGCCGAAGCAGCGCTTCGAGCTGCGCTGCGAGCGCGACGCCGTCGAGCTCCTGCGCGGCTTCGGCCTTGAACTTGTGCATCGCCTTGCGCTGCACGAAGTTCCGCTTGACGCCGAAGATGGGGTTCAACTCGTGGTGCTTCGCCGTGAGCGCCGCCACCTCCGCCTCGATGCCGAAGAGCCACGCGATGAACGCGTCGACGCTGCGGCGCGAGCGCGAGCAGGAGCTCGGACTCGGCTTTCGATGAGAGCGCGGCAGGGTTCGCGCGCGCGCCCTCGAGCGCCGCCCGCAGCTCGGCGTCGGAGCTGCCCAGACGCGCCATGAAAAGCGCGTCGAGGCGCTCGAGCCCTTCGTGCTCGTACAGGTCTGCGAAGGAAAGGCCCGATTCGGGGCGCGGGAATTACGGTCTGAACCACGGCGCGGCTTTACAAAAAAAGCGCAAGTATAGCAATGGGTTGCACGCGTTCTTAGGCCCGCGTGCACTATGTTTATGCGGGGTGACGGCAAGCGGCTCTCTGGGCTGCCGCAATCCTCGCGTGCGATAATCGCCCCATGTCGAGTGCATCGCATACGACCGCGCATGATTCAGCAGGGACACGCCTGAGCGGCACGGGTTCGGGCATCCTGCGCGCGCCTGCTGATGTGGCTGATGCTTTCAGTGCTCGTGGCGCTCGTCGCGTACTTCGGCTTCCGCGGGTACCTGAATCCGGAACTCCTCTTCCACTTCGCGAACGGCGCTGCACTGCTGAGGGAGCGGCGCTCGCCTGAAGGCTCGGGCCTCGCCGCCTACGGAACAGAGGGACACCGGTGGTTTCCCTCCGTAACCTCCTTTCGTTCGGTCGCGTGTCGGAGCGAAGCACGCCAGGTGGCTATGCGCACATGCGCTCCGCCGCGAGCACGGTGTTCGCCACGAGCATCGCGACCGTCATGCGTCCGACGCCGCCGGGAACGGGACTCACCGCGCTCGCGATCTCCCGCACGCGCTCGTAATCGACGTCGCCCACGAGCTTTCCGTTCGCGTCGCGATTGATGCCGACGTCGATCACGACGGCACCGGCCTTCACCATCTCGGCGGTGACGAGCCGTGCGCGCCCCGCAGCGGCGACGAGCACGTCCGCCGCCCGCGTGTGAGCCGCGAGATCCGGCGTCTTCGAGTTGCACACGGTCACCGTCGCGCCGCGCGCGATCAGCATGAGCGCAAGCGGCTTGCCGACGATGCTGCTGCGCCCGATGACGACAGCGTGGCGGCCTTCGAGCGAGACGCCCGCACGCTCGATCATCCTCATCACGCCGAGTGGCGTGCAGGGCGCGAGCTGCATGTGTCCGTCGACCAGCGCGCCGAGATTGCACCAGTTGAAGCCGTCGACGTCCTTCGCGAGCGCCACCGACTGCAGGACCCGCTGCGTGTCGATTCCACGCGGCAGCGGAAGCTGCACGATGATTCCATGCACCGCCGGGCTCGCATTGAGTTCCGCGACCTTGGCGAGGATGTCGCTTTGCGCACAACTCGCGGGAAGCTCGTGCAACTCGGCGTGGAGGCCCGTCTCCGCGCACGTTTTCAGTTTGTTGCGAACGTAGGAGCGCGACGCGGGATTGTCGCCGACGAGCACGGTCGCGAGTCCGGGTTGGACGCCCCGCGCGGCGAGCGCATCGATGCGAGGACGCAGCGCGGCCAGCACCTCCGCCGCCATCGCCGCACCGTCGAGCACCGCCGCCGTCATCGGTTCTAGCGCGACCGGGAGGCCGTGCGCGCCGCCTTGTCGTCGAGAAGATGGAAGAAGATTTCGTCCTGGCGAATCATGCCGAGCTCGCTGCGGGCGCGCTCCTCGATCGCTTCGAGCCCCTGCTTCAAATCGCGCACCTCCGCATCGAGCGCGGCGTTGCGGCTCTTCAGACGACTGTTGATTTCACGCTGGGCTTCAATCTGCTGATCGACGTCCCACACCCGCAGCCATCCTCCCTTGCCGATCCAGAGCGGATACTGAATCGCGCCCAGGAGAAGGAAAAGCGCGACGGTGAGGAGCTTCATCCGGGAAGGAACAAGGCGCGCGCCCGCCTGCGGCCTGTTACGTGCGACATGGGCCCCGCACCGGTTTCATGACGGCCTCACTCCGGGTGCCCTCCTCGGTCACTGGAGCTGATAGAAGGCGGAACGGCCCGGATAGGTCGCCGTCTCGCCGAGGTCTTCCTCGATGCGCAGAAGCTGGTTGTACTTGGCGAGACGATCGGAGCGGCACAGCGACCCCGTCTTGATCTGCATGGCGTTCGTCGCGACGGCGATGTCGGCGATGGTGGTGTCTTCCGTCTCGCCGGAGCGGTGCGAGACGACCGCGGTATAGCGTGCGCGCTTCGCGAGCTCGATCGCCGCCAGCGTCTCGGTGAGCGTGCCGATCTGATTCACCTTGATCAGAATCGAGTTGGCGACGCCCTGCTCGATCCCCTGCTTGAGATAGCGCGTGTTCGTGACGAAGAGATCGTCTCCGACGAGCTGCACGCGGTCACCCAGCCGCCGCGTGAGAAGCTGCCATCCCTCCCAGTCGTTCTCGGCCATGCCGTCTTCGATGGAGACGATCGGATATTTGTCGACCCACGCCGCGAGATAGTCGACGAACTGCGGCGCTTTCATGGTGCGTCCTTCGGAGCGCAGGACATGTACTCGCCGTCTTCGTAGAACTCGGAGCTCGCGCAGTCCAGGGCAAGTGCGACGTCCTCGCCTGCCTTGTAACCCGCGGCGTCGATCGCTTCGATGATCAGCTTGATCGCAGCTTCCTGGTTGGGAAGACGTGGCGCGAACCCGCCCTCGTCGCCGACGGACGTCGAAAGCCCGCGCCCGTGCAGGATGCTCTTCAGCGTCTGGAACACTTCGGCCCCGCAGCGCAGCGCCTCGCGGAAAGACGGCATGCTGAGCGGGACGAGCATGAACTCCTGGATGTCGAGTCCGTTGTCCGCGTGCGCGCCGCCGTTCATCACGTTCATCATCGGCACCGGCATCGACATCGCGCGCCGCGCCTCCGATGTAGCGGTGCAGCGGCAAGCCGGACTCTTCGGCCGCCGCCTTGGCAACCGCCATCGACACCGCGAGGATCGCATTCGCGCCGAGACGCGATTTGTTCTCGGTGCCGTCCAGATCGATGAGCGCCTTGTCGACGAAACTCTGCTCGGTCGCATCGACGCCGATCACCGCTTCACAGATTTCGGTGTTCACGTGCTCGACCGCCTTCAGCACGCCTTTTCCGCCGAAGCGCTCCTTGTCGCCGTCGCGCAGCTCGATCGCCTCGCGACTGCCGGTCGAAGCGCCGGAGGGAACCGCGGCCCGTCCGAGCACGCCGGATTCGAGCAGCACGTCCGCTTCGACGGTGGGATTGCCGCGCGAATCGAGTATCTCGCGCGCGATGACGTCTACGATGGCACTCATTTGACCCTTTACTGACCGGCCGCGGCCGGTGCGATAAGTTCTTCGGCGAACCCGGCGCGTTTCACCGCCGCGTCGAGCTCCTTCAACGTGCCGAGCAGCGCCTTCATGTGTTCGAGCGGCCACGCGTTCGGGCCGTCGGAGAGCGCTTCTTCGGGCCGCGGATGCGTTTCCATGAACACGCCGGCCACGCCGCTCGCGACGGCTGCGCGCGCGAGCACCGGCACGAACTCGCGCTGGCCGCCGCTCGAGCTGCCCTGCCCGCCCGGGAGCTGCACCGAATGCGTCGCGTCGTACACGACCGGGCAGCCCGTCTCGCGCATGATCGCGAGCGAACGCATGTCCGAGACGAGGTTGTTGTAGCCGAAAGAGGCGCCCCGCTCGCACACCATGATGCGCTCGCCTGCCGCCGGGTCGTCCGGGATGGCGCATGCGCGCCGCATGCTTCGCTTTCTCGACGACGTTCTTCATGTCGCCGGGCGCGAGGAACTGGCCTTTCTTGATGTTCACCGGCTTGCCTGTCGCGGCGACCGCGGAGATGAAGTCCGTCTGGCGGCAGAGGAACGCCGGCGTCTGCAGCACATCGACGATGGCCGCTGCCGCATCGATCTCTTCGAGCTCGTGCACGTCCGTCAACACCGGCACGCCCAGCTCCTTGCGGACCGCGCCGAGGATTTCGAGGCCCTTGTCCATGCCGAGCCCGCGAAAGGACTTGATGCGAGCTGCGATTCGCCTTGTCGTAGGACGACTTGTAGATGAACGGGATGCCGAGCGCGGAGGTGATCTCCTTCAGCTCGCCGGCGGTGTCGAAGGCGAGCTGGCGCGATTCGACCACGCAGGGGCCCGCTATGACAAAGAGAGGGCGATTCAATCCGACTTCGAAGCCGCACAGGTTCATCAGCGTGATCGCTTCGATTCCGCAGGCCTTGCGCCCGACTCCCGGGTCGCTATCCCCGTCAAACAACCGACGGGGCCCCTGCTCCGCCGTCCGCGTGCGCCCGGCTATCAGAAACAAAGGCTTATCAAGCCCAACCTCGAACCCGCACAAGTTCATGCCATCCGCCTCAGGCGATGTTCTCCAGCCGCTGGGCCGGGCTGTGGTGCAGGTTGTTCGTATCGGCGTTGTCCAGCGCCGCCTGGACGAAAGCCTTGAAGAGCGGATGCCCGGCTCGGGGTGTCGACGTGAACTCGGGATGGAACTGGCACCCGATGAACCAGGGATGGTGAGGCAGCTCGATCATTTCGCACAAACCCTCGCGCGCCGAGAGGCCGCTCACGTACAGCCCGGCGTCTTTCAACCGGGGCAGATAATGGTTGTTCACTTCGTAGCGATGCCGGTGGCGCTCGGTGATGCGTTCCGAGCCGTAGACATCGCACGCGATCGAGCCCGGTGCGAGATTGCACTCCTGGCCGCCGAGCCGCATCGTGCCGCCCAGCTCGGACTTCGCGTCCCGGTGCTCGATACGCCCGTCGCGGTCCTGCCACTCGGTGATCAGGGCGATCACGGGATGCGGCGTTTCCGGCTCGAACTCCGTGCTGTGCGCGCCTTCCAGCCCCGCCACGTGACGGGCGTATTCGATCACCGCGAGCTGCATCCCGAGGCAGATGCCGAGATACGGAATGCGATTCTCCCGGGCGTAGCGGATCGCCTGGATCTTGCCTTCGACGCCGCGCTTTCCGAAGCCGCCGGGCACGAGGATCGCGTCCATGCGCGCGAGCGCGCCCGTGCCGTTCTTTTCGATGCTTTCCGAATCGATGTACTGGATCTTGATGCGGGCGCCGGTGTGGATGCCGGCGTGGATCAGCGCTTCCGAGAGCGACTTGTACGATTCGGTGAGGTCGACGTACTTGCCCACGAGCGCGATATTGACCGCGCGCTTCGGATGCTCGAGCGCATAGACGAGCTTGTCCCACACGGCAAGGTTTGCCGGCGGCGGCTCGAGTCCCAGTTTGCGGCACACGATCCCGTCGAGATCCTGCGCGTGCAGCATGGCCGGAATCCGATAGATGCTGTCCACGTCGACCGCCGATATCACCGCCTCGACGGCCACGTTCGTGAAGAGCGCGATCTTGCGCCGCTCGTCGTCGGGCAACGGACGGTCGGCGCGGCACAGCAGCACGTCGGGCTGGATGCCGATTTCGCGCAGTTCCTTCACCGAGTGCTGCGTGGGCTTGGTCTTGATCTCGCCAGCCGAAGCGATATAGGGGACGAGGGTGAGGTGTATGTAGCACGCGTTCTCGCGACCGACCTCGATTCCCATCTGACGGATCGCCTCGAGGAAAGGCAGCGACTCGATGTCGCCCACCGTGCCGCCGATCTCGACCATCGCGATCTCCGCGTCCCCGGCGCCTCTGCGGATGAACTGTTTGATCTCGTCGGTGATGTGCGGAATCACCTGCACCGTGCCGCCGAGATAGTCCCCGCGACGCTCCTTGCGGATGACGCTTTCGTAGATCTGGCCCGTCGTGAAGTTGTTGCGCTTGCTCATCTTTGCCTGAACGAAGCGCTCGTAATGGCCCAGATCGAGGTCGGTTTCGGCGCCGTCCTCGGTCACGAATACTTCGCCGTGCTGGAACGGGCTCATGGTTCCCGGATCCACGTTCAGGTACGGATCCAGCTTCACCATCGAGATCTTGATGCCGCGGGACTCCAGAATCGCGGCGAGGGAGGCGGCAGCGATGCCTTTGCCAAGGGAGGAAACTACACCACCTGTGACAAAGATGAATTTCGTCATTGCATCATAGGGCGACCGTTTGCGCATTTTATCGCGCATTGAAGCGGCGCGTCCAACGCCGCGTGACGAGTCCCGCACGCCGGCCCGCTTTCGCGTCGCGCGCAGACCGGGTATGGTATCGAGCCCGTCCGCTCCCTCTTTTCGCCATGCCGAAACCGCCGCGCGCCGCTTTCTTCATCTCGGACCGCACCGGTATCACCGCCGAGATGCTCGGCCACAGCCTTCTCACGCAATTCGAAAGCGTCGGCTTCCAGGAGGTGACCCTGCCGTTCGTCGACACGGTCGAAAAGGCGCACGGCGTCGTCGCCCGGATCAACGAACGCGCCGCGGCCGACGGCGCGCGTCCGATCGTGATCAGCACGCTCGTGAACACCGAGATCGCGGCGATCGTCGGCCAGGCGAACGCGCTCTTTCTCGACTGCTTCGAGATCTTCATCTCGCCTCTCGAGAAAGAGCTCGGGGTGCCGGCCTCGCACGCGATCGGTCGCAGCCACAGCGTGAACGACATCGTGAACTACTATCACCGGATCGATGCCGTGAACTACGCGCTGGGACACGACGACGGCATCGCTTCGCGGGGACTGAGCGATGCGGACATCATCCTGGTGGGCGTCTCGCGTTCAGGCAAGACGCCGACATGCCTCTATATGGCCATGCAGTTCGGCATCCGCGCCGCGAACTATCCGTTCGTCGCGGAGGACTTCAGCGCCATGCAGTTGCCCAGGCACCTGCAGCCGCTGCGCGCCGCGCCTGCGGGGACTCACGATCAGGCCCGAACGGCTCCAGCAGATCCGCAGCGAACGCCGTCCGGGAAGCAAGTACGCGACGCTCGAGAATTGCGAATACGAGGTGCGCGAAGCAGAGAATCTCATGCGCCAGGAGGACATCCCGTTTCTCGACGCGACGAGCAAGTCGGTCGAGGAGCTGGCGACGACGATACTGCACGAAGCGAAGTTGGAGCGTCGAATCTATTGACGGGATCACTCCATTCTGGTAAGCGGCGCGCCTGGGACAGGCTGTCGCCGCGAACGAAACATTCGAACGCCTGATAGCATTCTCATCAAGATCTCCGAGGGTCAGTGCAGCAGGAGACGGGTGCGCCTCTTTGGCGCACCCGTTCAAACAAACATACGGCAGCCGCCGCCGCCACATTGAGCGATTCGGCTTTTCCGGGCATCGGTATCGAAATCTGATGGTGCGCCGCGTCGCGCAGTGCGGCGCTGAGACCCGCGCCTTCGTTCCCGAAGAGCAGGCCGATGGTGCCGCGCAGATCCACCGAATACAACGAGTGCGCCGCATCGCGCACGGCGGCATAGACCTCCCCCGGATAGCGCGCAATCAGTCCGCCAAGCTCGACGCCCTCGTAAATCTCGAGCGCGAAGTGCGCCCCCATACCCGCTCTCAGCACCCGCGGCGACCAGGCGTGCACGCAGCCGCTCGATAGATAGATCTCCTCCACGCCGGCCGCAGCCGCCGAGCGCAGGATCGAACCGAGATTGCCCGGATCCTGAACGTCTTCGAGCATGACACACGGACCGGGGACATCGGGAAGCGTCCGCCTGTGCGGCGTAGCCACGATGGCGAGGATGCCGCTCGGCGTCGCCACGGACGACAGTTCGCGAAAGAGCCCGTCGGCGACCACATGTGCGCGCGGCATGCCGGATGCGGCGATCAGTCGCGCGATCTCCGGTTCCTCCGCTCGCGAACGGCCGACGATGAGCGCCTCGGGCGCGCCGACGTGTTCGAGATAGGCGGACACGAGGTGCACGCCGTCCAGAATCGACAGCCCCGCTTTGCGGCGCTCGCGTGACGAATCGTGAAGCTTGAGCCACGCGCGAAACTGCGGGTTCTCGCGTGAGGTGATGTCCGCCACGCTCGATCAGGACCGACCGAGTGGCCGCGCGGTCCCACACGCCCGAATGACAGCGCCTGCGCGACTGCCGGAGCCACCCCGCTTCGCGGCCTCGGTCGGCTGGCGTGAACGTGTCCGCACGCCGACGCGACTTCGCCGCTGCTCATCGGATGATGCCCCTTCCCGGAACCGATACGAAATCCGCCAGCACCTTCAATTCCGGCCGGCCGGCCGCCTGTCGCGCAAGTTCGCGCTGCGCTTCTTCGAACGAGAGACCCGATCGATAAAGCGTCTTGTACGCGCGCCGCAGCTCGGCGATCGCATCGGCGGAAAAGCCGCGGCGGCGCAGTCCTTCGCTGTTGATGCCGTACGGCTGCGCCGGATTGCCCGATGCGGTGACGTACGGCGGAACGTCCTGCAGCACGACCGTGCCGATGCCGGTGATGCTGTGCGCGCCGATGCGGCAGAACTGGTGCACGCCGGTGAAGCCGCCGAGTATCGCGTCGTCGCCCGACCTGCACGTGGCCCGCGAGCTGCGCGTTGTTGGCGAAGATCGGTGCGGTTGCCGATCTGGCAGTCGTGCGCGATGTGCACGTAGGCCATGATCCAGTTGTCGTTGCCGATGCGGGTGACGCCGCCGCCCTGCACCGTGCCGCGATTGAGCGTGCAGAACTCGCGGATCGTGTTGTCGTCGCCGATCTCGAGGCGCGTCGGCTCGCCGCCGTATTTCTTGTCCTGCGGCGCTTCGCCGATCGAGACGAACTGCCAGATCGCGGTTGCGCGCGCCGATGCGCGTGTGGCCGGTGATCACGGCAGTGCGGGCCGATGCGGCGTGCCCGCGCCGATCTCGACGTGCGGGCCGATGACCGTGTACGCGCCGACCTCGACGTCGCGCGCGAGGCGCGCGCCCGGATCGACGATCGCGGTGGGATGGATGCAGCGACGCCGTCGGCGCATTCATCGCCGCCGTGCCCGCTCAAGCGTCCTTGCCGTTCGGCAGCAGCGCGGATCGTGCACAGGAGGTCGGCTTCGGCCGCCACGGTGTCGTCCACGCGCGCCTTGCCGTGGAACTTCCACAGCCCGCGCGCGTGGCGGATCAGCGTCACGTCGAGCTGCAGCGCGTCGCCCGCGCGTCACCGGCCTCTTGAAGCGCGCGTTGTCGATGCCGACGAAGTAATAGACGATGTTCTGGTCGGCCTTGTGTCCTTCGCGTGCGTGAACGTGAGGATCGCCGCGGCCTGCGCGAGCGCTTCGATGATCAGCACGCCGGGCATCACCGGGTGGTGCGGGAAATGGCCGGCGAAATAAGGCTCGTTGATCGTCACGTTCTTCAGCGCGACGATTTGCTTGCCGGGCTCGCACTCGAAGCACGCGGTCGATCATGAGAAACGGATAGCGGTGCGGCAGGTATTCCAGGACGCGGTGTATGTCCATGCTGTTCAAGATCGGCTCCTTCTGGGCTCGATCAACGGTGGCTCGCGCGACGCGCGGCGTTCGCACCGCTGACGAGCTGCGAGCGCTTGAGCGGCGAAACCAGTGTCGGATCATGCGTCCGCGACGTGCTCGTTTCCGAACTCTCTTCGAGCGCCGCACGCTGCGCAATTCGGCAAGATGGCGCAACTGCGCGCGTTGCGGCGCCATTGCCGGTTCGGCTCGAACGGATAGACGCCGCTGTAGACGCCGCGGCTGGTCGATCGATTTGGTGATCGCGGTGTGGCCGGAGATCTCGACGTGGTCGGCGATGGTGACGTGCCCGGCGATGCCGACCGCGCCGCCGATGCGGCAATAGCGCCCGATCTGCACGCTGCCGGCGATGCCGGTGCACGCGGCGATCGCGGTGTGCGCGCCGATGCGCACGTTGTGCGCGATCTGGATCTGGTTGTCGAGCTTCACGCCGTCCTCGATCACGGTGTCGTCGATCGCGCCGCGGTCGATCGTCGTATTGGCGCCGATCTCGACGTCGTCGCCGATGCGCACGCGCCCGATCTGGGGCACCTTGACCCAGCGCTCGCCGTCGAACGCGATGCCGAAGCCGTCGGCGCCGATGACCGCGCCGGAGTGGACGATCACGCGTTCGCCGATCGCGCAGCCGTCGTAGACCGTCACCGGCGCGTGGAGGCGGCAGTCGCGGCCGATCGCGCACGTTCTCCGACCGAGCACGCACCCGCGCCGATCATCGCGCCTCCCGCGACCTGCGCGCCCGGCCCGATCACGGCGTACGGCGCCGATCTCGGCGCTCGCGTGCACGCTGCGCGCTCGCGTCGACCGACCGCGCGTCGGGTGTATGCCCGGCCGCACGGGCGCGCGGCGGATTGAGCAGCGCCGAGACGCGCGCGAAATAGAGCATACGGATTGTCGCAGACGATGCGCGGCACGCTCGGTCGCGTCGCGCGCGGCGGGCGCCGACGATCACGGCCGCCGCGCGCGTGGACCGCAGCTGCCGCAGGTAGCGCTCGTTCGCGAGGAAGGCGATGGCGCCGGCGCCGGCGTTCTCGAGCGTCGCGACGCGGCGACCCGCACGTCGGGGTCGCCGACGATCTCGCCGCCGAAGCGCTCGGACGATCTCGCGCAGGCTGTAGTGTGACGGCGCTGCGCGCTCATGATGCGCGAGCCGCCGGCGCCCGCGGCGCCGCGCCACTATTTTTCCGACGCGAGCGCTTTGAGCACCCGCTCCGTGATGTCGAGGCGCGGGCTGCGATAGACCGCTTCCTGCAGGATGAGGTCGAATTTCTCGGCCTCGGCGATCTGCTTGATCACGCGGTTGGCGCGCTCGAACAGCGTCTGCAGCTCCTGGTTGCGCCGCAGGTTGAGGTCTTCGCGATACTCGCGCTGCAGGCGCTGGAAATCGAGCGTGATGCGCGCGCAGCTCCTGCTCTCTTCGCGCGCCGGTCGCTTTCGCTCATCGTCATCGGCGTCTTTCTCGAGCTGGCCCTGCAGCGCTCTTGATCTGGCTCTCGCGGCGCTGCAGCTCCTGCGCGCGCGGCGCGAACTCCTTCTCGAGCCGCTTGCTCGCGACGCTCCGCGGGCGCCGATTCGCGGTTGATGCGCTCGGCGTCGATGAAGCCGATCTTGAGCTCCGCCGCCTGCCGCGGCCGGCTCGCCGACAGCGCGAACGACAGCGCCACGGCAGCGAGCGTCGAGTAGAAATGCTTCAATGTCGTCTCCTTCACTCAGACTCCGCGTCCGCGCGCATCGCGCGCGCTCGCGCGCCGGCTCAGAACGCGCCGCCGAACGTGAACTGGAATACCTGCTTCTTGTCCACCGGCTGATCTGCGCAACGGGCGCCGCGACGCTGATTTTAAGCGGCCCCATCGGCGAAACCCACAGCACGCCGACGCCTGCCGACGCCGCGCATGTCGCCGAAGTCGAACGTCTCGTCCGTCATGCCGGTGTCGATGAAAGCGCTCATGCGCACGCTCTTGTCGCTCGGCAGGCCCGGGAACGGGAACAGGAACTCGGCATTGCCGAGCAGCTTGCTGCTTCCGCCGCGCGGATTGCCCTGCGACGTCCTTCGGCCCGACCGTGAAGACGCTGGAAGCCGCGCAGCGAGTTTACCCCACCCACGTAGAAGTTCTTGAAGAACGGCAGCGTGGCGTGTCGCCGTAGCCGTCGCCGTAGCCGATCTCGCCGTTCAGCATGAGCGTGTAGTCGCGCGCGATCGGGAAATAGCGCTGATACTGGTAGTTGCGCGCTTGTAGTAGTTCAGGCGTCGGCCCGGGCAGCGCCGACCTCCACGCTCGCCTTCTGCATGCGTGCCCTTGGTCGGGTAGATCAGGCTGTCGCGGCTGTCGCGCATCCAGCCGACCGTCGCCGAGGATGCGCGTCGTTCTCCGACGCCGAACGTCGTTCGACGTAATCGATGATAGATCAGCGGGCTGTCGGCGAACGTCGTGATCTCCGTGCTGCTCGTAGCCCAGGCCGTAGTTGATCGTGTCGAACTTCGGTGACCGGCACGCCGAAGCGCATCGCCGCCGCCCGGCTGTCTCCGTCGTGTAGTTGCCGAGGCCGCTGCGTTGGCTGCGTCGACCTCGCGCAGGTAGAGGTCGAAGCCGCGGCTCACGCCGTCGACGGTGTAGTACGGATCGGTGAACGACAACGACATAGGTCGGTGTTGATCTTGCTCGTGTTGATGCCGAACGGAGACGTGCTTGCCCGAGCCGAAGATGTTCTGCTGCGTGACCGAGCCCGACAGGATCACGCCCTCGCCGCTGCCGAAGCCCGCGCCGAGCAGCACCGCGCCGGTCGGCTTCTCGACCACGCTCACGTTCACGTCGACCTGGTCGGTGGTGCCCTGCACCGCGGGCGTCTCGACGTTCACTTCGGTGAAATAGCCGAGCCGGTCGATCGCGCGCTCGCGACTGCTGCAATGCGTCTCGGACGAAAACCAGCCGCCTTCGAGCTGGCGCATCTCGCGGCGGATCACTTCGTCGCGCGTGCGGGTGTTGCCGGAGATGTTGATGCGGCGCACGTAGACGCGGCGGCCGGGATCGACGAAGAACGTGAACGCGGCCTGCCGCTTGTCCTTGTCGAGCTCCGGCGCGGCGTTGACGTTGGCGAACGCGTAGCCTTCGTTGCCGAGCCGGTCGCTGATCGCCTTGGTCGACTCGGTCACCCGCGCGCGCGAGAACACCTCGCCCGGCTTCAGCGTGATCAGCTTGCGGATCTCCGCCTCGGGCAGCAGCAGCTCGCCCGCCACCTTGACGTCCGAGACCGTGTATCGAGGCCCTTCGGTCACCGCGACGGTGATGTAGATGTCCTTCTTGTCCGGCGTGATCGAGACCTGCGTCGAATCGATGTTGAACTCGAGGTAGCCGCGGTCGAGGTAGTACGAGCGCAGCGTCTCCAGATCGGCCGCGAGCTTCTGGCGCGAGTACTGGTCGGCCTTGCTGTACCAGGTGAGCCAGCCGGGCGTGCGCAGCGACATCTGCGCGCAGCAGCTCGCGTCTCGCTGAACGCCTGGTTGCCGATGATGCTGATCTGGCGGATCTTGGCGGCGTCGCCTTCGTCGACGGTGAAGTTGAGCGGCGACGCGGTTGCGCTCGAGCGGCGTCACGGTGGTGGTGACGTTGGCGGCGTAGCGGCCGCGCGTGAGGTACTGGCGCTTCAGCTCCTGCTCGGCGCGGTCGAGCAGTCCCTTGTCGAAGATGCGGCCTTCGGCGAGCCCGATCTGGCTCATCGCCTTCAGGACGGTCTCGCTTGTCGAACTCCTTCATGCCGGTGAAATCGATCTGCGCGATCGACGGCCGCTCCTGGAGCACGCACGACGAGCACGCCGTCCTCGGCTTCGAGGGTCACGTCGCGGAAAAAGCCGGTGGCGAACAGCGCGCGGATCGTCTGCGACGCCCTCTCGTCGGTCATCGTGTCGCCGACCTTGACCGGCAGATAGCTGAAGACGGTGCCCGCTTCGGTGCGCTGAATGCCTTCTACGCGGATGTCTTTGATGACGAACGGTTCGATGCGCTGCGGCGGGCGCGGCGATGAGCGCCAGCAGCACAGAACACCGACACGCAGAAAATGCATCGATCAGCCGCTGATGAGACGATTGATGTCGTTATATAAAGCAAAAGCCATCAACACGAACAGCAAGCGCCATGCCGAGATGCTGCCCGATTTCGATGGCTTTGTCCGAGACCGGACTGCCTTTGAAAATCTCGAAGATATAATACATCAAATGCCCGCCATCCAATAACGGCACCGGCAGCAGATTGAGCACGCCGAGGCTGATGCTGATCAGCGCGAGAAACAGCAGATACGAGACCCAGCCCACCTGCGCGGACTGTCCCGCGTAGTCCGCGATCGTGATCGGGCCGCTCAGGTTCTTGAGCGACACTTCTCCGACGATCATCTTGCCGAGCATCTGCAGGCTGAAGAGCGACGTGTCCCACGTCTTGTAGATCGCCTTGCCGATGCTCTCGAGCGGGCCGTAGCGCACTTCGGTCATCATGCTCGCAAGAGCGCTCGCGGATCGATTCTCGGCGCCGCGCCGATGCGCCCGATCGGCGCGCCGTTCTCCGTCAGCGACTCGGTCGTCACCGCGAACGTCGCAGCGCGCGCCCCGCGCCGCACTTCGAGCATCAGAGCTCGCGCCCGGGTGCGCACGGACGGCGACACGACGTCCTCCCACGCGTCGATCGCCTTGCCGTCGATCGACACGATCTCGTCGCCCGCCTTCAGCCCGGCGCGCTCGGCCGCGCCGCCGCGCGACGACCTTGCCGATCACGGCGGCAATCGGCGGCTGGTGGCGCGCGAGCCCGAGCGCGCGCAGAAAATCGCTGTCGAGGTCGGCGGCGGTGAGCCGCGTCAGGTCGAGCTCGCGCTCCGCGCGTCTCTCCGCGACGCTCGTCGTCTCGATCGCAACGCGCGACTTCTTGACCGCATGCTGCAGCAGCACCCAGCGCGCGTCCTGCCAGGTCTGAACCGGCTCGCCGCCGATCCGCGTGACGGTGTCGCCGGCGCTGAAACCCGCGACCGCCGCGGGCGTCTCGTCGGGCACGGGCCCGAGCACGGGCTTCAGTCCCGGGCACGCCGTGCATGAACAGCACCCAGTACAGCGACGATCGCGAGCAGGAAATTCGCGACGGGACCTGCGAGCACGATGGCGAAGCGCCGGCCGACGCTCTGGCGATTGAACGCGCGATCGAGCTCGTGCGGCCGCGACCGGGCCCTCGCGCTCGTCGAGCATCTTCACGTAGCCGCCGAGCGGAAACGCCGCGACCACCCATTCGGTCCGGTCGGCGCCGAGCCTGCGCGACCACAGCGGCCGGCCGAAGCCGAGCGAAAAGCGCAGCACCTTCACGCTGCAACAGGCGCGCGACCCAATAATGGCCGAGCTCGTGGATGACGATGAGGAGCCCCAGCGTGACGATGAACGCAGCCGCGGTGGTGAGCAGATTCATGTCTTGTGCCCGGAGGAAGACAAGCTAAGATCGCTGCATGAGCTCGACGTTCCCGGAGACGCGGCTCGCTGCGCGTCGCGCAAGGCAGCGCGTATGCGCACTCCCGCGCCGCGCGATCGGCCTCGAGCACGTCGTCCAGCGTCTCGCAGCGCGCCCGCCCTCGCATCGTGCGAGCACGGCCTCGATGAGCTGCGGAATCTCGGTGAAGGCGATGCTGGCCGGCGAGGAACCGCGTCTACCGCCACTTCGTTCGCCGCGTTGAGCACGGCGGGGCGCACCCGCCGGCGGCGAGCGCCTCGTAGGCCAGCGCGCAGGCACGGGAAACGGCCTGCGTCGGGCGCCTCGAAATGGAGCGCGCCCATGCGCGCGAGATCGAGGAAGTCGACGCCCGCTTCGATGCGCTCCGGGAACGCCGAGCGCGTGCGCGATCGGCGTGCGCATGTCGGGATTGCCCAGCTGCGCGATCACCGATCCGTCGACGTACTCGACGAGCGAGTGGACGACGCTTTCCGGATGGATCACGACTTCGATCCGGTCGGGATGCGCGTTGAAGAGCCAGCGCGCCTCGATCACCTCCAGACCCTTGTTCATCATCGTCGCCGAATCCACCGAAATCTTGCGCCCCATGACCCAGTTCGGATGCGCGCACGCCGCCTCGCGGCGTCACGTGCGCGAGCTCGCGCTGCGGCGTGAGGCGGAACGGACCGCCGGACGCCGTGAGCAGGATGCGCCGCACGCCGGCCGCGCTCGAGCTCGCCGCCGTAATCGCGCGGCAGCGCCTGGAACACGGCATTGTGCTCGCTGTCGATCGGCAGCAGCGTCGCGCCGCACTGCGCGCGCGCCGCCATGAGCACCGGACCTGCGGTGACGAGCGCTTCCTTGTTGGCGAGCAGCACTTTCTTGCCGGCTCGCGCCGCGGCGAACGTGGGCTTGCAGCCCCGCGATACCGACGATGGCCGCCATCACCGTATCGACGTCGGGCAGCGTCGCCACGTGCTCGAGCGCCCTCGCGCCGCAGAGCACCTCGGTCTCGAGCCCGGCTCCCCGCAGGCGCCGCTCGCAGCGCCTCGGCCGCTGCGCATCGCGCGATCACCGCGTATCGCGGCCGGTGCCGCGCGGCACTGCTCGAAGAGCACGTCGGCTCTGCGACTGCGCGGTCAGCGCGACGACCCGGAAGCGTTCGGGATGGCGCTCGACGACGTCGAGCGTGCTCGCGCCGACGCTGCCGGTCGAGCCGAGAATCGTGAGTTTCTGTATCGCTGCCATTTCGCCGTCCGATCTAGCGCAGGTAGTACAGCGCGAGCGCCGCCAGCGGCACCGTCGAAGTCAGACCGTCGATGCGGTCGAGGATGCCGCCATGGCCCGGGCAGCAGTTGTCCGCTGTCCTTCACACCGGCCTGGCGCTTCATCCAGGACTCGAACAGGTCGCCTTCGATGCTCAGCACGAAGACGCCAGCGAAGACGAGCGCGCCGAAACCGCGCTCGCCAGCCGTCCCAGCCCGCCGGCGCGGCGAACCAGAGCACCGCATAGTACACGCCAACGGCGAGCGGCCGCGCCGGCGACGCCCTCCCACGTCTTGCCGGGGCTGACGCGCGGCGCGAGCTTGTGGCGGCCCACCGTCTGCCGGCGAGATAAGCGGCGGTGTCGGCGATCCAGACGATCGACAGGACCAGCAGCAGCACCCAGGGATGCGCCTGCAGATGGACGAGCGCAAGCCACATCGGCACGAGCACGATCCAGCCGGCGGCGCCGAGCACGAGCAGGCTGGCGGATGGACCAGCGTCCGAACAGCCAGAGCGGGCGCGACGACCAGCCAGAAGGCACGCGCTCGCGCCGAACAGCCACCGATCCGAGTCCGTGCCGGCGTGCGACGGATAGAAGAATCGCGAGCGCCGAGATTGCGACCGCGAGCCGCATAGGCATAGCGCGCCGGCGCCGCAGCAGCCGGCGAGCCCGCCCATTCCGCGGCCGCGACGCGAGCGCCGGCGAGCAGCAAAAGCGCCCACAGCCACGCGCGGCAGGTAAAGCAGCGCCGCCGCGAAGACGGGCAGCAGAATCGACTACCGTGAGCAGCGCGCTTCGCGAACATGAGCTTGTCAGGCCCGCGGATGCCGAGCGGCCGGCGTCAACCGGCCGAGATGCGGGCGATGCGTCCGGCGCTCTGCAAGCTGCTCGCTGGTGCGACCGAAGCGGCGCTCGCGCTGCTGGATACGACTGCATCGGCCGCGCTCGAGCGCGGCCGCATCGAAATCGGGCCACAGCGTCTCGGTGAAATAGAGCTCGGTGTAGGCGAGCTGCCACAGCAGGAAATTGCTGATGCGCTGCTCGCCGCCGGTGCGGATGAAAAGATCCGGCTCCGGCGCGTAGCTCATCGCGAAATACGGCGCGAGGTCCGCTTCGGTGAAGCCGTTCGCGAGCTCGGGCCGCTCCTGCAGCATGCGGTTCGACGGCCTGCAGGATGTCCCAGCGCCCGCCGTAGTTCGCCGCGACCGTGAGCGTCAGCCGCGTGTTGCCGCGCGGTGCGCGCCTCGGCCTGCTCGATCAGGCGCACGATGCGCGGCTCGAAGCGGCTCAAGTCGCCGATGACGCGAAAGCGCACGCCGTTCGAGTGCAGCTTCTCGATCTCCTGCTCGAGCGCCGCCACGAAAAGCTGCATCAGGAACTTCACTTCATCGGCCGGCCGCGCCAGTTCTCGCTGCTGAAGGCGAACAGCGTCAGGTACTCGACGCCCCGCTTGACGCACGCCTTCACCGTCGCGCGCACCGCCTCCAGACCGCGCTTGTGCCCGGCGACGCGCGGCAGGAAGCGCTGCTTGGCCCACCGGCCGTTGCCGTCCATGATGACGGCGATGTGCCGCGGCACGCTGCGCATCTCCGGGAATCGCCAGCGTCGAGCTCGAGTACGCGATCCGGACGTCAGACCGCCATCAGGTCCGCTTCTTTCGCCTGCAGCAGCTTGTCGATCTCGGCGATATAGCGGTCGGTCAGCTTCTGCACGTCGTCCTGCGCGCGGCGCTCCTCGTCCTCCGCGACTTTTTTCTGCTTCAGCAGCTCCTTCAGATGCTGGTTCGCGTCGCGCCGCACGTTGCGCACCGCGACCCGCGCGTTCTCGCCTTCCTTGTGCACGACCTTGATCAGATCCCGGCGCCGCTCTTCGGTGAGCGCGGGCATCGGCACCCGCACCGTCTCGCCCATCGTCGAGGGATTCAACCCAGGTCGGAATCGCGGATCGCTTTCTCGATCGCGCCCGCCATCTTCTTTTCCCACGGCGTGACGCCGATCGTGCGCGCATCGAGCAGCGTCACGTTGGCGACCTGCGGGATGGGCGTCGGCGTGCCGTAGTAGTCGACCGTGACGTGATCGAGAAGCCCGGTATGCGCGCGTCCGGTGCGCACCTTCGCGAGATCGTTGCTGCAGCGACTCGATGCTCTTCTTCATTTTCTGCTCGGCCGTTTTCTTCACGTCGGCAATCATGATCGATCTCCGTCTTGCAATGCCGTCAAGCGTGCACCATCGTGCCTTCGTCCTCGCCCGAGGACGACGCGCTTCAGCGCGTGCGGCTTGAAGATGCTGAAAACGTTGATCGGCAGCTTCTGGTCGCGGCACAGCGTGAGCGCGGTCGCGTCCATCACCTTCAGGTTCTTGATGATCGCCTCGTCGAACGTGAGGTCCTTGTAGCGCATCGCTTCCGGGATGCGTGTTCGGATCGTCGGTATAGACGCCGTCCACCTTGGTCGCCTTCAGCACGAGCTCGACGTTCATCTCCATGCCGCGCAGCGCCGCCGCGGTGTCGGTCGTGAAAAACGGATTGCCGGTGCCGGCGGCGAAGATGACGATCTTGCCTTCCTCGAGGTAGCGCATGGCCTTGCCGCGGATGTACGGCTCGACGACCTGCTCGATGTTGAGCGCCGACTGCACGCGGCTCACGACGTCGACGCGCCGCATCGCGTCCTGCAGCGCGAGCGCGTTCATGACCGTCGCGAGCATGCCCATGTAGTCCGCGGTCGCGCGGTCCATGTGCGACGCGCCAGGCGCGACGCCGCGGAAGATGTTGCCGCCGCCGATCACCACCGCGATTTCGACGCCGAGCGTCGCGACTTCGGCGACTTCGGCGACGATGCGCTCGATCGTGTCGCGGTTGATGCCGTAAGTGTCCTCCCCCATCAGCGCTTCGCCGCTCAGCTTGAGGAGGATGCGCTTGTAGGCCGGCGTTTCTGCCATTTCGTTTCTCTTGTTATGCGCGCCCTCTGAATTCAGGAGGGTTCAGCGCTCGTCTGTTCCGAGCTTGCGGCCACCTGCGCCATCACTTCGGCGGCGAAATCGTCTTTGCGCTTCTCGATGCCTTCGCCGACGATATACAGCGTGAAGGCGGCGACGGTGGCGCTCTTGCGTCTTCAGCAGCTCGCTCGATCGTCTGCTTGTCGTTCTTCACGAACGGCTGGCCGAGCAGCGTCACTTCCTTCAGGAATTTCTGCGACCGCGCCCTCGACCATCTTCTCGACGATGTTCGCGGGCTTGCCCGATTCCGCCGCCTTGGCCGCGGCGATGTCGCGCTCCTTCTGCACGACCTCGGCCGAGCACCTCTTCGCGCGAAAGCGCGAGCGGCTTGCTCGCCGCGATGTGCATCGCGATGTCCTTGCCGAGCGTCTCGTCGCCGCCGACGACGTCCACCAGCACGCCGATCTTCGAGCCGCCGTGAATGTAGCTCGCGAGCCGGCCCTTCGCCTCGTGGCGGCGGAAGCGGCGCATGCGACATGTTCTCGCCGATCTTGCCGACCAGCGCGCTTGCGGCGCTCTTCGACGGTCGTGCCGTCGAGCGCAGAGCTGCGAGAGCGCATCGACGTCGCCGGGATTCTGCTCGGCAACGAGCTCGCGCCAGCGCGGCGGCGAACGCCAGAAATTCGTCGTTCTTCGCGACGAAATCGGTCTCGCAGTTGACTTCGACGATCGCGCCGAGCTTGCCGTCGCTCGCGATGTAGGCCGCAACCACGCCTTCGGCGGCGACGCGCCCCGCCGCCTTGCTCGCCTTGTTGCCGAGCTTGATGCGCAGGATCTCTTCGGCCTTGGCCAGATCGCCGCCCGCTTCGGTCAGCGCCTTCTTGCATTCCATCATCGGCGCATCGGTCTTTTCGCGCAGCTCGCGGACCATGCCTGCGGTAATTTCCGCCATTGCCTTGATCTCCGCTATTTACAAAAAAAGGGGCTTCGCGCCCCTCTTAGATGCGATTCGTCGGCCCGCCTCTGCCGCTAGCGCGCCTCGTTCTTCCGCGTCCTCGACTTCGACGAACTCGTCGCCGCCGGTCGACGATCTCCTTCAGGCTGTCGTTGCGGCCTTCCAGGTACGCATCCGCGATGCCGCGCGCGTAGAGCCGGATCGCGCGGCTCGAGTCGTCGTTGCCGGGAATCACGTAATCGACGCCTTCCGGGCTGTGGTTGGTGTCGACGACGCCGATCACGGGAATGCCGAGCTTGTTCGCTTCGGCGATCGCGTTCTTCTGGTAGCCGACGTCGATCACGAACATCGCGTCGGGCAGGCCGTTCATGTCCTTGATGCCGCCGAGGCTGCGGTCGAGCTTGTCCATCTCGCGCTGATAATGCAGCGCCTTCCTTCTTCGGCAGCCGGTCGAGCGTGCCGTCCTGCTGCATCTGCTCCATGTCCTTCAGGCGCTTGATCGACTGCTTCGACCGTCTTGTAGTTGGTGAGCATGCCGCCCAGCCAGCGGTAATCGACGTAAGGCGCGCCGGAGCGCTGCGCTTCCTCGCGGATGATCTCGCGCGCCTGGCGCTTGGTGCCGACGAACAGCACGCGTGCCCTTGTTCGCGGACGAGCTGGCGCACGAACTTCAGCGCGTCCTGGTACATGGCCAGGGTCTTCTCGAGATTGACGATGTGGATCTTGTTGCGATGGCCGAAGATGTACGGCGCCATCTTGGGGTTCCAGAAGCGGGTCTGGTGTCCGAAATGGACGCCCGCCTCCAGCATTTCACGCATGGTGACCGACATGCCTGACGCACTCCTCAAGGGTTGAGCCTCCATCCGCCTCGACACCCCGCGTCTTTCACGGACGAAGGCACCCTGTACCACGGCGGATGTGCGAATTGGTCAACGACCCGCACCGACGTCCGCGCGCGGACTTCCCGTAAATCGCTCGGCGAACAGTGATCGAGCTAACCGCCTATTTTAGCATTGCAATGCACGCTGTCTCAAGCGCGAACGGGCCTGTCCAGTGCCGCCGCGGATGCCGAATCTGGACTACAATCCCGGCTTGCCTGAAAAACCAAGCACTTGGACCTTGCACGCCACGCGCGGCCCCACGGCTTCACAGCTATGCCCGTTCAACCTCAAATCCCCCGAAGAAATCGAGAAAATGCGCGTCGCCGGCCGTCTGGCGGCCGAGGTGCTCGACTATATCGCCCCGCATCGTCAAGCCGGGCATGACCACGGCCGAAATCGACCGCCTCTGCCACGACTACATGCGTGAACGTGCAGGGCGCGACCCCGGCGCCGCTCAATTACGCGCCGCCGGGCTACCAGCCTTACCCGAAGTCGATCTGCACCTCGGTCAATCACGTCGTGTGCCACGGCGTTCCCGGCGAGAAGAAGCTGAAGCCCGGCGACATCGTCAACGTCGACATCACGGTCATCAAGGACGGCTTCCACGGCGACACGAGCCGCATGTTCTACGTCGGCCAGCCCTCGATCCAGGCGCGGCGCCTGTGCGAGAGTCACGTACGAATGCATGTGGCGCGGGATCGAGGCGGTGCGCGCGGGCGCCTACCTGGGCGACATCGGCCACGCCATTCAGACCCACGCCGAGCAGCAACGGCTTCAGCGTCGTGCGCGAATTCTGCGGACACGGCATCGGGCGCAGGTTCCACGAAGAGCCGCAGGTGCTGCACTACGGACGGCCGGGCACGGGGCTCAAGCTCGAAGCCGGGATGATCTTCACCGTCGAGCCGATGATCAATGCCGGCAAAGCGGACATCCGCCAGCTCGCCGACGGCTGGACGATCGTCACCAAGGACCACAGCCTGTCGGCGCAATGGGAGCACACGGTGCTCGTCACCGAGACGGGCTACGAAGTGCTGACGCTGTCGGCGGGCACGCCGCCGGCCGTTTCGGCCGCACCGCTCATGAGCACCGCTGCCGCCGTCGCTCACGACGCCGCCGCGATCGCGTCGCGATTGGCGGAGTGGAAACAGGCGCTCGCGCGCGAGCGCGAGCGACTGCGAGTCCGAGTTCATGGCGCATCCCGCGCCCGCGGAGCTCGCTGCGGCGTTTGCGCGCGCTCGTCGATCGCGAACCTGCGCGAGATCTGGAAGAGCGGCGCCATGCCGCGCAATCGTCGCGCTCGTCGCGGTCGGCGGCTACGGCCGCGGCGAGCTCTTTCCCTATTCCGACGTCGATCTCCTGATTCTGCTGCCCGCCGCCTGCCGATCCGGCGCTCGAGCGGCAGAGCTCGAGCAGCTGATCGGCCGCTTCTGGGACATCGGGCTGGAAGTCGGTCACAGCGTGCGCACCGTCGAAGAATGCGTGGCGGCTGGCCGAGCAGGACATCACGGTCCAGACGACACTTCTCGAAGCGCGCCTGCTCGCGGGAAGCCGCGCGCTCTTCGGCCGTTTCGCGGAGGCGACCGCGCGCGTGCTCGACCCGCGCGCATTCCTCGAAGCGAAGCAGCTCGAGCAGCAGCAGCGCCACGCGCGCTACCAGGAAACGAACCTCGAGCCCAACATCAAGGAAAGCGCCGGGCGGACTGCGCGATCTGCACACGATCCTGTGGATCGCGCGCGCGGCCGGGATCGGCAAGAGCTGGGCGGATCTCGCGGAGCGCGAGCTCATCACGACCGAGGAAGCGCGCGAGATCCAGCGCGCACGAGCGCTTCCTGCAGCACGCTGCGCATACGGCTGCACTACATCGCGGGCCGGCGCGAAGACCGTCTGCTCTTCGATCACCAGTCGGCGCTCGCCGCGCAGTTCGGCTTGCGCGACCAGCCGCACCGGCTCGCGAGCGAGCAGCTCATGCAGCGCTACTACCGCGCCGCCAAAGCCGTATCGCAGTTGAACATCGATCCTGCTGCAGAACCTGAGGGCGCTCATCGAGCCGCAGCACGACCGCGCGTATCATCCGATCAACGAGCGCTTCGGCATCCGGGGCGAGCTGCTGGAAGCCGTATCCGAGGATCTCTTCGAGCGCGATCCTTCGGCGCTGCTCGAGACGTTCGTGCTGCTGCAGCAGCACCACGAGCTGAAGGGCATCGGCGCCGCCACGCTGCGCGCGCTGTGGCGCGGGCGGCGTCTCATCGACGAAGCGTTTCGCGCGAGACCCGAGAACCGCGCCGCTGTTCATGCGCATCCTGCGCAGCCCGTCGCACGTCTACCGCGCGCTGCGGCGCATGAACCAGTACGGCGTGCTCGGCCGCTACCTGCCCGCCTTCGGCCGCATCGTCGGCCAGATGCAGCACGATCTCTACCACGTCTACACGGTCGACGAGCACATCCTGAAGGTCGTGCGCAACCTGCGCCGCTTCGCGGTGCCCGAGCTCGCGCACGAATTTCCGCTGTGCAGCCGGCTGATGAGCGATTTCGCGCGTCCCGAGGTGCTTTACCTCGCCGGCCTGTTCCACGATATCGGCGAAGGGGCGCGGCGGCGACCATTCCGAGCTCGGCGCGATCGATGCGTTGCGCTTCGCACGCGCGCACGGCCTCACCCGCGAAGACGCCGAGCTCGTCTCGTGGCTCGTGGCGAACCATCTCGTCATGTCCGCAACGGCGCAGAAGCAGGACATCAGCGACCCCGACGTCGTCAAGGCGTTCGCCGAGCGGGTCGGCGACGAGCGGCGGCTGAACGCGCTGTACCTGCTGACCGTCGCGGACATTCGCGGCACGAGCCCGAAGGTCTGGAACGCGTGGAAGGCCAAGCTCCTCGAAGATCTGTTCCACCTCACACGCCGCCTCCTGACCGGCCACGCGATCAATCTCGAGACGAGCGTGCAGGCGCGACAGCAGGAGGCGCTCGCGAAGCTGCGGCTCTACGCGCTGCCGGCGAACGCGCAGGAGAAGTTCTGGGCGCAGCTCGATACGGCGTATTTCCTGCGGCACGACGCGCACGAGATCGCCTGGCACACGCGGCTCCTGTACTACCGCGTGGACACGCAGAAGCCCGTCGTCAAGGCGCGGCTCTCCCCCGCGGGCGAAGGTTTGCAGGTCATGGTGTACGTGCCCGACCAGAAGGAGCTCTTCGCGCGCATCTGCAGCTTTTTCGAGAGCATCAGCTACGACATTCACGAAGCGAAGATCTACACGACGCGCAACGGCTATGCGCTCGATACCTTCCAGGTGCAGGATCCGGACAACGCGCAGCCGCAATATCGCGACCTCATGAGCTTCATCGAGTACGAGCTCGCCGAACGGCTCATCCGGCACGCGCCGCTTCCGGCGCTCCCCAATCCGCGCCTGAATCGCCAGCTCCGGCATTTCCCGATCTCACCGGAAGTGAACATCCAGCCCGACGACAGGGGCGCCTACCAGGTGCTCTCCGTCATTGCCGGCGATCGCCCCGGGCTGCTCTCGCGCATCGCGCGCATGCTCACCGCTTACGACATCGACCTGCAGACCGCGAAGATCAACACGCTCGGCGCGCGCGCCGAAGACGTCTTTCTCGTGACCGGGCGCCGCGCTGCACGACCCGAAGACGATCGTCAAGTTCGAAGCCGAGCTCGTCGAGCAGTTGCGAACGTAAGTGCAGCCGACCGTCGCATATTGCGAACTGCGCGAGGCGGCCCTGATCGGCGTGAGCGGGTCGGACGCCGCGGCGTTTCTCCACGCGCAGCTTACGAGCGACGTCGCGGGAATCCGTGGCGAATGCATCCAATACAGCGGTTACTGCTCGCCGAAAGGGCGGCTCCTCGCGACGTTGATCGTCTGGCGCATGGCCGACGAGTTCCTGCTTCAGCTTCCGAAGGGCTCCGCTCCCGCGATTCGCGCACGCCTTGCGAAGTACGTATTGCGATCGCGCGTCACGCTCGCCGACGCATCGGAGCGCTTCCGCCTGTTCGGCATCGCCGCTCCGCAGGCACAAAGCGTCGCTGCGAGCCTGGTTGGCGCCGCGCCGGGCAACGATCGTGACGTCACATCCGGTGATGGCCTCGCGCTCGCGCGGCTCTCTTCGCGCCGATCGCTCCTGCTTGCATCCGACGCCGGGGTGCGGGCGCTCGAGGAAAGGAGCGGCGCACCGTCGCTCGCGACCGACGAGTGGGCCCGGATGGATATCGAAGACGGGGTGCCGTGGATCACGCCCGATACCGAGGAGCGCTTCGTGCCGCAGATGGTCAATCTCGATCTCCTCGGCGGCGTGAGCTTCGGCAAGGGGTGTTATCCGGGGCAGGAGATCGTGGCGCGCATGCACTACCTCGGCCGGCTCAAACAGCGTATGTATCGCCTGAGCTTGCCGGCGGGCCCGCCCGCGCCGCATGTGGGCGATCCGCTTTTCTCCGCGCGCTTCGGAGCGGACCAGGCGTGCGGGACGCTCATCAACGTGGCGCCCGCGGGAGGCGGGGCGTACGAAGCGCTGGCCGTCATTCAGATCGAAAGCGCACGCGAGGGTGCGGTTCACTGGAAGGACTCGAGCGGTCCACCGGTCGATTTCCTGCCTCTGCCCTATCCGTTGCCCCCCTGATCGCGTGGCACGGCGGTTGCAGCACACCCGGCACGCAAAAGGTGCCGCATGTCTCTCATTACCGCAATCTTCGATGTCGTCGGAACCTGGTTCGGCTTCGTCGGTTCCTGTGCCGTTTCGCCGACGGGCGCCTGCGTGCCGTTTCTCGCATTCCTCGCGCTCGGTACTGGCGGCAGGTACGGCGCTGACGCTCCTTCTGCTCGCATATCGGTCTGCTCGTCTTGGCGCTCGGGGCGAGGATGCGCTCCGCAGCCCGGCAAGACGCAGCGAAAGCGTTCCGCGAACGCGCGCGTCCGCGGGTCGATCAAAGTCCGGTCACGGCGTAAAAACCTCCGGCGACCGCCACGCACCGAAGGGCGCATCGCAGCCCGTGCGCACCTCCCGTTTGCGAGGCCGCCAGCATACAATTTGCTGACTCGGAACGAGCCATGGCTTACTCGGTACTTCATCTACTATCGCGTCTCCCCCGATCGCGCGCAGGCGTGCGAAGCGCGCGTGCTCGACTTGTTTTCGGCGCTGAAACACGCGACGAACGTGAGCGGCCGGCTCCTGCGCAAGCGCCGGGAGCCCCTTCTGTGGATGGAGGTGTACGACAACGTGCGCGATGACGCGAAGTTCGAGCTCGAGCTCGAACAGGCGGCCACGCAACTGAAGGTCGCCGAGTGCCTGCAGGAGGGCGAGACGAGAAAAACGGAATGCTTCGAGGCGTGAGCACACGCCGGAGGTTCTCGCCTTTGGGCTCGGGCCTCGCCACCCCTTGAGCCCGCGCGTTCTGCACGAGGCCTCGTACATCTTAATGGAAATACTGACTGACGCCGGAATGCTACGTTCGCGGGGACCCCGCTGCTCCGCAGCCCCCGCTCACGATAAGGGGGTGGTTCTAAGAATCGCATGTGCCTGATCCTCTTTGCGTCCGGCGCACACCCTCGCGTCCCCCTGATCGTCGCCGCGAACCGCGACGAAGCCTATGCGCGGCCGTCGGCGCCTGCGCAGTTCTGGGGCGACGCGCCGGGCGTCTATGCCGGACGCGATCTCGAACAGGGCGGGACATGGCTCGGCGTTACGCGCACCGGCCGCTTCTCGGCGATCACCAATTACCGGCAGGCGGAACCTCGCAGTCCCGGCGCGCGTTCACGCGGAGAGCTCACGCGTGATTTCCTGACCGGCGCCGAGCACCCCGCACGCTATCTCGAACGGGTGTCGCAGCGCGCCGACCAGTACAACGGATTCAGTCTGATCGTCGGCGTGCCGGGGGAGCTCTACTTCTATTCGAACCGCGGGAGCGAACCCGCGCGCATCCCGCGTGGGGTGCATGGCCTGAGCAACCATCTGCTCGACGAGCCATGGCCGAAGGTTCTCCGCGGCGTGAGTGCATTGGAGGCCGTGATGGATGCCGGAGAAGCGGACATCATCGGCGCACTCACGATCGCGCTCGCGGACCGGCAGCCGGCTCCCGATGATTTCCTGGAGACTGCGGGCGCAAACCTCGAACGCGATCGGCTGCGTTCAGCGGCGTTCATCCCCGACGACGCGTACGGCACGCGTGCGTCGACGATTCTGCTCGTGAGGGCCGACGGCGACGTTTTTTTCCGGGAAAGCCGTTACGGACCCCACGGCGCATGGCTCGGAGCCCACGAAGAGCGATTCGCAACCTTGCTTGGAACCACCCCGTTATCGTGAGCGGGGGCTGCGGAGCAGCGGGCGCGCTGAAGCGGGACGGAGGTTACGGAGGAAAACGTTGGTCTTCCTCTGTTCCGTAGGGCGGCGAGGCCCGACCTGGGAGCTTCAGCTCCATCTTGCGGTGGGCGATGGCGGCTTCCTGGAACTCCTCTCCGTATGCCGTGAAGCCGTGTAACTCGTAGAACGGCACCGCGTGGGTCTGAGCGTGCAGGCGCACGACAGTGCAGCCCTCTTTCTCGGCGAGGACGAGCAGCGCCTGCAGGATCGCCGATCCGACCCCGCGGCGGCGCCACTTCTGCAGCACGGCCATGCGGCCGACGTGGCAATCGAGCTTGAGCCGTCCCGTTCCGATCGGCGTGCCGTCCTCGGCCGTGGCGAGGACATGATAGGCGCGCTCGTCATCCTGATCCCATTCCAGCTCCTCCGGGACGCTCTGCTCGAACACGAAAACCGCTCGACGCACGGCCGAGAGCTTGTCGCGCGTTGCAAGCCAGTTCACGGGCCGCACGACAAAGGGTGGCGCATTCATCGGCGCATTATAATCAGCGCGACGTGAGCACCTTTGCAACGTTACGCTGGCGAGACCGCGTGCTCGAGCTGCTCGACCAGCGCGTGCTTCCCGACCGGCAGGCCTACCTCGCGTTCGACAGTGCGAGCGCAGTGGCGGCGGCGATCCGCGACATGGTCGTTCGCGGCGCGCCGGCGATCGGCTGTGCTGCCGCCTATGGCGTTGCTCTCGAGGCGCAGCGTCTCGAAGACGCCCCGCGGCGCGCTTTCGATGATGGTGTGGGCCATGCCGTCGCGCTGCTGCGCGCGAGCCGCCCCACGGCTGTCAACCTCGCATGGGCGCTCGAACGCATGCAGAAAAGGGATGCGCAGTCATCGGCCGATCCCCCGCGCGTTCGCGCCGCGATCCTGCTCGCTGAAGCCCACGCCATCGCGCGCGAAGATGTCGAATTGAATCGGGCGATGGGCCGGCATGGCGCTGCGCTTCTTGCGGACGGCGCGCGCGTGCTCACGCATTGCAATGCGGGCGCACTTGCTACAGCGGGCCACGGCACCGCGCTCGGTGTCATCCGCTCGGCCCGCGACGCGGGCAAGCGCGTTCGGGTGTTTGCCGACGAGACGCGTCCTTTCCTTCAGGGCGCCCGGCTCACAGCGTGGGAGCTGCGCGAAGACGGCATCGCCGTGACGCTCATCGCGGACAATGCCGCCGGCTTCCTCATGTCGCGCGGGAAGATCGATGCGGCGATCGTCGGAGCGGATCGCGTCGCCGCGAACGGCGACGTCGCGAACAAGATCGGCACCTATCAGGTCGCCGTGCTCGCGCGAAGGCACGGCTTGCCGTTCTACGTCGCGTGCCCGCGCTCGACGATTGACCTCTCCACGAAGAGCGGCGACGACATTCCCATCGAAGAGCGCAGCGCGGAGGAAGTGAAGGGCTATGGCGAGGTGCGGTGGGCGCCTGAGGGTATCGATGTGGCGAACCCCGTGTTCGACGTGACACCGGCCGAGCTCGTCACCGCGCTCATCACGGAAAAAGGAGTAACGCCGGCGCCCGATGCCGCGAAGATCGCGGAGTTGATGAAACTACTTTAGTCCCACCCCCTTCTGGTGAGCGGGGGCCGAAGGCGGGGTCCCCGCGAACGAGAGCATTCCGGCGCCCGATAGTATTCTCATCAATCGGTACGAGGCTCAGGGTAGAACGGGTGAGCGGGGGCCGAAGGCGGGGTCCCCGCGAACGAAGCATTCTGACGCAGGTTAGTACTCTCGTCCGAGTGTACGAGGGCTTGGGCAGAACGAGCGGGGCTGCGGAGCAGCGGGGCCCCGTCCTCGATTGGGGCTCTTTGCACAGGTGGCCCACGGAGTCGCTATGGCACACTTCGGCTCCATGAGCTCGCACATCGAAAACGTCGTGAAGCAGGTGAGCAGCGTCATCCTGGGCAAGGAGCCGCAGATCAGACTCGCGCTTGCGTGTCTGCTCGCACGCGGTCACCTGCTCATCGAAGACGTTCCCGGTGTGGGCAAGACGACGCTCGCGCACGCGCTCGCCACTTCGCTGGGGCTTTCGTTTCAGCGCATCCAGTTCACCAGCGATCTGCTGCCGGCCGACATTCTCGGGATCTCGATCTACGACCGCGAAAGCGGCACCTTCCAGTTTCATCCGGGGCCGATCTTCACGCACGTGGTGCTCGCCGACGAAATCAATCGCGCGACGCCCAAAGCGCAGAGCGCGCTGCTCGAAGCGATGGAGGAGCACCAGGTCACCCTCGAAGGCGAAACGCGCAGACTGCCGCAGCCCTTCTTCGTAATCGCCACGCAGAACCCCTCGTTTCAGGTCGGCACTTTTCCGCTGCCCGAATCGCAGCTCGATCGATTCCTCATGCGCGTTCGGCTCGGCTATCCCGGGTTCGAAGCCGAGCGTGCCCTTCTCACGGGTGAGGATCGCCGCGATCTTCTGGCGAGTCTCGCGCCCTGTCTTCCCAGCGAAGAGCTTCTTCGCCTCCAGCAGGACGCGCAGCGGGTGCACGTCTCGCCCGCATTGCTCGACTACGTGCAGGCGCTCGTGCAGCACACCCGCGAATCGCCGGAATTTTCGAACGGCCTCTCGCCTCGCGCAGCGCTCGCGCTCGTCCACGCGGCGCGCGCCTGGGCGCTCATCGGGGATCGCAAGCACGTGCTGCCGGAAGATGTGCAGGCCGTGCTGCCCAGCGTGGTCACGCACCGGCTGCCGCTCGCAGCCGAGGGCGGTCGCACGAGCGGATCGGAAAGCGCTCATCGACTCATGCAGGAGGTCGCGATCCCGTGAGTCGCGCTCGCGCACGATGGGCGTCGCTCGAAGCACGCGAAGTGAGTCACGCCGCCTTCCGGTACGATCGCGCGGGCGTGTGAGATGCAGCCCATCCTCGACTCGCTTCTTGCCCGGTTCGCAAAGGCACCGCCGCGCGATCGCGAGATCGCGCGCGGGCAGCGCCGCATCTTCATCCTGCCGACGCGTGCCGGCGTCACGTTTGCGGCGGTGTTGCTGCTCATGCTCGCCGGGTCCATGAACTATGGACTGAGTCTCGGCCTGGTCCTGACGTTCCTGCTCGCCTCTTTCGGTATCACCGCGATGCTCCATACATTTCGCAATCTGGCGAAACTGCGCGTGACGCCGATACGCGCGTCAGCCGTGTTCGCGGGCGACACGGCACGGTTCGGGATCTGCGTGCACAATCCGACGAGAGCGCAGCGCAACGCGATCCGCGTCACCCGCGCGAAGATCGAAGCCGATGCGGTCGATGTCCCCGCCGAGTCCTCAGAGGTTCTGACAGTCCGGGTTGCAGCTTCCGAACGTGGTGTGCTGCGGCCGGGCCGGCTCACACTGCACACGCGCTTTCCGGTCGGCCTCTACCACGCGTGGTCGTATCTCGACTTCGACGCGGAGTGCACCGTTTATCCCAAGCCCGCACCGCCGGGCATGCCTCTGCCGCTCTCCACGGCGCAGACCGCGGCCAGCGCGCGCGCACCGGTGGACGCCGATGATTTCGCCGGTTTACGCAGCTATCAGCCCGGCGACCCGCTGCGCCACGTCGCATGGAAGGCAGCGGCACGCGGCCAGGGCCTGCTCACGAAGCAGTTCCACGGCGCCCACGCGAGCGAGGTGTGGCTCGCGCTCGACCTCGTGCCCGGGCAGATCGACGTCGAGAAGAAGATTTCGCAGCTCACGCGCTGGGTGCTCGATGCACACGCCGCCGGCTTGAGCTTCGGGCTGCGCCTTGCCAACGCCACGGTGCATATGGGAAACGGCGACCGGCACCGCGACCGCTGCCTCGAGGCGCTGGCGCTCTATCCCTCCACACGCACAGCTCCGGCCGCACGATCGGCATGAAGACGGCCGGCAACGAGCTCTCCATGCGGCAGCTCGCAGCGCTCGCCGGCACCGTGGTGCTCGTAGCAGCGCCGCACGCTTTGCGGCTGCCCGCGTTACTCACGCTGCTTGCGGGCCTGCTGCTCCTCTGGCGGCTCTACCTCGCCCGCGGGCGACTCGTCCTGCCGCATCGCGCGATGATCGCCGCACTCGTGGTTGTTGCGAGCGGAGCCATCGTTCTGAATTACGGCACGCTTCTGGATCGTGACGCCGGAGTCGCCCTGCTGGTGTCGATGCTCGCGTTGAAGCTCCTCGAAACCGCGACCCGGCGCGACGCCATGCTGGTTTCGTTCCTGTGCTTTTTCGTGGTCGTCACGACCTTCCTCTACTCGCAGTCGATCCCGACAGCCCTATACATGACGGCGTGCGTGTGGATCATCGTCGTCATGCTGATCGACCTTCAGCACACACGGGACGCCGCGTCCGGTCCGCGCGACCTGAAACTCGCCGGCGTGATGCTCGCCCAGTCGCTGCCGGTCATGCTCGTGCTGTTCATGCTCTTTCCCCGCGTGCAGGGACCGCTCTG
The DNA here is from genome assembly GCA_963808765.1 of uncultured beta proteobacterium. Classification (GTDB taxonomy): domain Bacteria; phylum Pseudomonadota; class Gammaproteobacteria; order Burkholderiales; family SG8-41; genus JAQGMV01. Next base: position 38,536 of record CAWEHH010000013.1, on the reverse strand, counting down.
GGCTCGTGCGGCCGATACGCCGCGCGCCGTGACAGGTCTCTCCGAGACGATGAGCCCGGGCAGTCTCAGCGGCCTCGTCGCGTCCGACGCGGTGGCGTTGCGCGCGTCTTTCAAGTCGGGCACTCCGGAGCTCCGTTCGATGTACTGGCGCGGCCCGGTCCTCACGGATTACGACGGCACCACATGGCGAAAGGGTCTCATTGAAGCGGGAATGCCGAAGCCCGACAGCACCGCCTCCGCGGTCGAGTACACGGTGACGGTCGAGCCCCACGGCAAGCCCTGGCTCTTCGCGATCGACCTGCCCGGCCGGACGCCGCCTCACAGCCTCGGCACGCGCGACATGCAGATACTGTCGGCCCAGCCGGTGACCGCGCGCGTGCGCTACGACATGGTGTCCTTCGTCGACCGCGCATATGGCCTAATAGAAAGCACCTCCGTGTTGCAGCGTGCTTCTCGTCTGCCTCCGGGCCTCAATCCGAAAACGGTCGCGTTCGCGCGCCAACTGCGCGACCGGCATCCCGAGGATCGCACTTTGATGCACGCGGTGCTCGCGATGTTCAACCAGCAGGGCTTCGTCTACACCGTTTCTCCTCCCCTGCTCGGGCAGCACGGTGTCGACGAATTCCTTTTCGACACGAGATCCGGATTCTGCGAGCACTACGCCTCGGCGTTCGCCGTGCTGATGCGCGCCGCGGGCATACCGGCTCGCATCGTCACGGGCTACCTTGGCGGCGAAGTGAATCCGATCGGCGACTATCTCATCGTGCGGCAGTCGGACGCGCATGCATGGGCCGAAGTGTGGCTCGAGCGCGAGGGCTGGGTCAGGGTCGATCCAACTGCGGCCGTCGCTCCGGCACGTGTCGCACAGGGCGCGAGCGCTGCGGCGAACGCAACGAGCCCGTTCGGTTTCTTACTCCGCGGCGACCTCCCGCTGCTGCGCCATCTGCGGTTCGCGTGGGATTCCACGACGAACGGCTGGAACGAGTGGGTGCTCGGATATGCGTCCGAGCGCCAACGTTCGTTGCTCACGCGCGTGGGCTTCGGCGATGCGGACTGGCGGACACTCGCCGCCGTCTTGTTCGTCGCGACGACGCTCGTCGTGCTCGCCCTCGCGCTGGCGATATTGCAGCGGCTGCGCTTACGCGTGCGCGATCCGCTCCAGCTTGCTTACGGGCGATTCTGTCGGAAGCTCGTCCGCGAGGGACTGCCGCGCGCGCCGCACGAAGGGCCTTTGGACTACGCCGAGCGCGTGGTCCGCGCGCGACCCGAGCTCGACGTCGCTGTTCGGCGCTTCCTGCTCCTGTATGCCAGCGTCCGCTATGGTCGCGGTCCCGACGCCGCCGCCATTACTGCGCTTCAGGCACTCGCGCGTGAATTCAATCCACGAACGCCGGGTGTACCGCCGCTTACTGGTGCGTCGAATCGGCGCCCCAAGTTTACGTAGGCGAGGCCCAAATCTGAGGCGAGCGCCGCCGCAATGACAGCGTGTCGGCCCGACACGCAACGAAGGAAAGGAGGTTACGGAGGGTTACGGAGGAAACCTGGGTTTTCCTCTGTTCGTGCACCGAGCCGCGGCTCGGGCGCTTGCGCCCGGAGGAAACTTGCCGCGGCAGGCGAGCGCCACCCCCTACCCCGCCGGCAGCAACTTCATCGGATCGATCGGCTTCCCGAAGCGCCGGATCTCGAAGTGGAGCTTCACCTGATCGGCATCGGAGCTGCCCATCTCCGCGATCTTCTGACCTCGCGTGACGTTCTGGCCCTCCTTCACGGAGAGCTCATTGTTGTGCGCGTACACGCTCAAGTACGTATTGTTGTGCTTGATCACGATCAGCTTGCCGAAGCCGCGGATGCCGGTCCCGCTGAATATCACGCGGCCGGGAGCGCTCGCATGGATCGGCTGCCCGAGCTTGCCGGCGATGGCGATTCCCTTGCTCGTGGAATCGTTGAAGCTTCCCACCAGCTTGCCGCGCGTGGGCCATGTCCAGTCGAGATCGTCCGGCCCTTTTGCGATCTCGCCACCGCTTTCGGTGCGCGGCTCGGGGCGGCCTTCCGCACGTTGCGCGCCGCCGACGGGCGCGCTCGGCGTCAATTGGCTGCGCGGCTCCTCACGCACTTCAGGACGAGGTGGGCCCGTCGGCGCATCGCCCTTCGCAAGCTGCGCGAGCACTTGATCCGAATACGGTGCACGCACCGCCTTCGGCTCGGATACGACCATGCCGGCTGCCGCACCCGGCACCGCGGAGCAGGCGTGGACGGCGCGGGGATCGGCGATGGAGACGGTGACGTGGGTGCGGCGCCCGTGAGCGGCCGCGCATCCACACCGCCGGGCGTTCTGAGCGGAACCGCGACAGCGCTTCCGGGCGGAGGCGTCATGCGCAACTGCTGGCCCGCGCGTACCGCGCCGGGCGATTCGAGACCGTTCCACAGGGCGAGCTCGCGGTAATCGACTCCATGCTCGGACGCGATGCTGTACAGCGTATCGCCCTGCTTGACCGTGTAGACGTCCCGCCTTGCGTCCGGCGCTGTCTGAGGGGCTGGTTTGCTCGCACCGGGTGCCGGCGCGGGCGCGACTGCCACCGCAGGCTTACCCGCCGCTTGTTTCGGAGGAGGCGTCCGCTCGGTAACGGGTGCCGGGCGGGTGGACACGGTTGCACAGCCTGCGACGAAAGCCAGTGCGCACGCCGTCATGACCGACGCAATGGGGTGCAAGGCTTTACGCAAGACCAGGCAGCAATGGCACGAATCTGACCGTGTCCATCTTCCTTTCGATGTAACCGTGCGCGGAGCGTTCGATCACGCACAGACGCTGCTCACCATTGCGCGCGATCGGCAGAACGATTCTACCACCCACCACGAGTTGATCGATGAGGTCGCCCGGCACGTGGGTCGCCGCGGCGGTCATCACGATCGCGTCGAACGGCGCGACTTCGGGCATGCCGGCCACGCCATCGCCGTGCCGCAGCCGCACGTTGGTCACGCGCAACTCGCGGAAGTGCTTGCGCGCCGTCGCGAGCAGCGCTGCGATACGCTCGATCGAATACACCTCCTTCGCGAGTCGTGCCAGCACCGTCGCCTGGTAACCGCAGCCGGTTCCGATCTCGAGCACTTTGTTGAGCTTGCCGCCGGCACGCGCGAGCTCCGTCATGCGCGCGACCGTGTGGGGACTGGAGATCGTCTGCCCGAAGCCCACCGGCAGCGCGATATCGTCGTAGGCCCGGCTTGCCAGCGCTTCGTCGACGAAAAGATGTCGCGGCACCTGGCCGATCACGGCCAGCACGATCTCGTCCTTGATGCCCTGCGCGCGCAACTTTTCGACCAGACGCAGCCGCGTGCGCTGCGAGGTCATTCCGATGCCTGCGTGCTGCGCGGTCATCCGAGCGCGACCCAGTCCGCGATGGTCTGCACCTGCGAATAGCGCGTGAGATCCATCTGCAATGGCGTGATCGAAACCATTCCCTTGGCGGCGGCATGGAAATCCGTCCCCTCGCCGGCATCCTGCGCGCCGCCTGCAGCGCCGACCCAGTACACCAGTTCGCCTCGCGGGGTGGTCGATTTCACGACCGGCTCGGCCTTGTGTCGCTTGCCGAGGCGAGTGACGGCGGTGCCCAGCAAGCTCTCGTAGGGCACGTCGGGAACATTCACGTTGAGAAGCACCGGCTCGTCGAGCGGGCGCGCGAGAAAGCGCTGCACGAGATCGCACGCGACACGGGCGGCCGTATCGAAGTGACCACCGCCCTCCGCGACGAGCGAGATGGCAACCGACGGGATGCCCAGCAGGAAGCCTTCGGTCGCAGCGGCTACGGTGCCCGAATAGATCGTGTCATCGCCCATGTTTGCGCCGTAGTTGATCCCGGAGACCACGATGTCGGGCAGTTCGTCGAGCAATCCGGTGACGGCAAGATGCACGCAGTCGGTCGGTGTGCCGTTCACATAGAAATAGCCGTTGTCGGCGCGGCGCACGCTCAATGGCCTGTCGAGCGTCAGCGAATTGCTCGCGCCGCTGCGATCGCGCTCGGGCGCGACGACCGTCACGTCGGCACATCGTGCGAGCGCGTCGGCAAGCGCCATGATGCCGGGGGCGAAATACCCGTCATCGTTGCTCACGAGAATGCGCATGGGACCGCGCTGCAGTCGGGGGAACCTGAACCTTGAATTTTTGCTTGTCGATCAGGTTTCTGCATGTGCGGCGAGCAGAAGGATACCGCGCGCGATTGTAGCATGATGAAGCGAGCGGACACGCTCGCGCGAACGAGGGGCCGTCGCGAGGCACGAAGCAAGTGATTTCTTTTTGCGCGCGTTAAACTTTTTGTGTTGACCCTGCGCAGCGCTTCCGACAACATGCTTCGAGCCTAACGCGTAGAACGTTCCGGCGCCGTTCAGAATTTTTACAATTGTTACGTGAGCGGGCGTAGTGAGGGGGTCGCCCGCGAAGCGAGCTGCACACACCAAAGGGGGGATGCTCGTGATCTGGGATTTTCTCCAGCGCTACGACGACAGCTGGATCTGGCGGTGCGTCGATCACCACACGGTAACGGAGAGCAGCCGCAATTTTGCGGCGCTGGACGAATGCGTCGCCGACGCGGCGCGCCACGGTTACGTCACGCAGGAGCGCGGGCCGGAAGGCGGTTCGCGACGCTCGCGTCCGAAGCGAGGGACCGCCGCCACGTCGCGGTAGGACATCGCCTGCGGAACAAGGCGCGGCGCAAACGCCGCGTCTTCGATTTCAGGCAGGCCTTCGGACGCGCGTGGCGCCAAGGCGCCGACCGTCGGACGTGTCAACGCCAGGAGAGGGCGAAGCCGCGCCCGGCGGCTGAAGTCGCATGCAAGTTGGCGCGTGCGAGGTAACCAGCCGTCCACGCGGGGAACCGCCCGCGCGGTGAACAAGGCGGCGCTTCAGGCCCGGCGTCCCGCTGTCGAGAGGTCCATCCACAGGAGGCTCGCATCGGTAGCGCACTCTTCGAGCGAGCGGAAGGTTTCGCGCGAGTGATGCGTGATGGCGCCGTCCGCGGCGATTGCTCGCCAGTAGAAGCGCCGATTGGGCGCTTCCAGAAACTCCCACGTGAGGATCACGTCTCCGCCGGGACCCGCCTCTTCCAGGTGCCGATAACTTCCCATGCACGATGCGGAAGCAAGGTGTATTCCTTCGCGCGGAGTCCTTCGGCGGACGCAGGCGCGCGAGGCGGCTGCGAGTCTCGAATCGCGGCGATCCCGCGCTCGCGAACGCACACCCTCTGCGCCGACGGAGCATCCGCTGACGCCAGCCTTTCAGTGTTTGCCCGCGCGGTGCTGCGGCACCGGCAGCTCCTTGCTTCGCATGGAAGACGAGTCAATGGTGCATGCGTCGGTAATTCAATCAGCGAGTGCAGTCAAGACTGCAAATGGCGCGTGCGCGCATCGCCTCATTCACCGAGCGCTTGCTTCGTTGCGCAACCTTGTAGAAGAATGGAACATCGGTCGATCGGAGGACTCGATGAGCACCATAACCAAAGCTGACCTCTCGAATCTGCTCCACGAGAATCTCGGAGTGAACAAGCGCGAAGCATCGGAGATCGTGATGTCGTTCTTCGATGAAATCTCCGGCGAGCTCGAAAAGGGCGCGACGGTGAAGCTCTCCGGCTTCGGCGTTTTCTGTCTGCGCAACAAGAACAGTCGTCCGGGGCGCAATCCGAAGACAGGCGAGATGATTCCGGTGTCGGCGCGGCGCGTAGTGATGTTCCACCCGTCGCATTTGCTGAAGGCGCTCGTGCACGCCCAGCGCCCGGTGCAAGCGCCGCCTCCGCCTGAATTGGCGATCAAAACCGAAGAGCGCAGCCCTGAGGAGTACTCGCTCCAGGGCTAGAACATTCGTGCCGGCCGGGGCGCCAAGCCCGGCAGTGAGCTCCATTGCTACGGGTACTGGCGGACCCCGCCTGCCGCTCATCAGTTGAAAGACGAGCACCACCAGCGCGATCACCAGCAGCGCATGGATCAGCCCGCCGAGCGTGTAGGACGAAACCAGCCCAAGCAGCCACAGCACCAGCAGCACCACTACCAGCGTGTAAAGCATGACGGCTCCTCCACGGTAAGCAACGCATCGGGCGTATGCAACCGCCGGGCCCAGGGCGCATCATTCGAGCGGCTGACCCAGTTCCGTCGCGAATACCGGTCCATCCGAGGGCGCATCGAGCCAGTAGCGTCGATAGAGCGCGCGGTGGCGATCGATGCGAATGGGCGCGTGCGGCGCAATCGTCACGAGCAGCGCCCCGTCGCGGTCGGTTCGTAGGATCCGCGCGTCCGCCGCCCGCCAGCGCTCGATCACTTCCGCGTGCGGGTGTCCGAACCGGTTGCGATAGCCCACCGCGAAGATGACGCCTTTGGGCTGCACCGCGTCCACGAACGCGGGTGTGGAAGAGGTTCGACTTCCGTGGTGTGGCGCGATCAGCACATCGGCCTTTAACGGCCGTCCTTCCTGCAACAGGCGCTCTTCGCTCGGACGCTCGATGTCTCCTGGCACGAGAACGCTCCCGCCCGGCGCAGTGACTTTCAGGACGCAACCGCGGTCGTTGCTCTTCATTCGCATTTCATAACTGGCGAGCGGCGGATGCAGGATCTCGAAGCGCACGCCGTCCCATTCCCAGGTCTGTCCCGCCGTACATCGAATCGCATCGTCCGCAACGAGCGGCAATGGATCCATATCGGGCAGTGAGCTCGAGAAGCCAGTCCACGGGCAGCGCCTGGAGCAACGACGCGGCGCCTCCCGAGTGGTCGGTATCGTCGTGGCTCACGATCAGCCCGTCGAGGCGCCGCACGCCCGCGGCGCGCAGAGTACGGCGCGATGATCCGATTGCCGCTGTCGAGTGTCGCACCGAAAGCAGGTCCCGCGTCGAAGAGCAGCGCGTGCCGCTGCGTCTGGATGGCGACGGCGAGGCCCTGACCGACGTCGAGAACAGCGACACGCAGTTCCCCAGGCGCAAGCCGAGGCGGCGTCACGAAGAAGAGCGGCAGACAGGCAACCGCTCCCAGCCAGCGCGCGGGCACGCCCCGCGGGAAGAGAAGCCACAGCGTGCCGAGCACGGCCATCGCGACAGTCCACGCCGGCGGCGCGTGCTGTTCCCATATCGCGTCGGGAAGCGCGCTGAATGCTTCGAGCACCCACATCGTCACGGTCATCACCGCATGGGCGAGCAGAAGAACGAAATCGAACGGGAGGAGCGCGCCGACAAGCGCGAGCGGCACGACGATGAGACTGATAGCGGGAATGGCGAAAGCATTCGCGACGGGGGAGATCAGCGAAACCTGTTGAAAGAGGCCGAGCAGGAGCGGCGTCAATGCGATCGTCACCGCCGCTTGCGTGCGCACCCACCCTTCCAGCCATCCAACGCGCGCGATTCGGTTGGCCGTCACCAGAAAGATTGCGCCGACGGCGCCGAAGGAAAGCCAGAAGCCGGGCGACGAGATCGCCCACGGGTCAAGGAAGAGCACGACAAGCAGAGCCGCCGCCAGCACGAGCGACGGCGACGAGGCGGCGCCGCACCACAGCGCGACGGCGACGACGCTCAACATGTAGAGCGTGCGCTGAGCCGGCACGGCGAATCCCGCGAGCAGTGTATAAAGAAACGCACCCGCGACACTGCCCACGGCAGCCGCTTTCGTCGCGGGCAGGCGCAACGTGAGCTTCGCACTGCGGCGCCAGAGCGCGAGCACGGCCGCATAGAGCACGCCTGCGACCATGGTCACGTGGAGCCCGGAGATGCTCATGAGATGGTTCACGCCCGTGCGCGTGAACGTCTGCCATTGCTCCGGCGTGATCGCGCGCTGATCCCCCATGACGAGCGCCGCGATGACGCCGCCGTAGGCTGCGCTTGAAAGCGCGTCGAGAATGCGGCCGCGCACGCGTTCGCGCAGCGCTTCCACCCAGTAGGCGGGCCGATTCGCGAGCGCGTCCAGGCGTTCCGCATCCGCCCGCGGGCGCACGTACCCCGTCGCGCGCACACCGCGCTCGAGCAGCCATGCCTCGTAATCGAACCCGTGCGGATTGGAAGTGCCGTGTGGCCGCTTCATCCGCGCGGTCAGTCGCCACCGCTCGCCCGCATGCACGTTCGGCAGTTCACCAGTGCGACCCCACCACGAGAGCGCGACGCGCCGCGGCACTCGCGCGCCGGGCGTGTGCACTTCTTCCACGTCGAAGTCGAAGCGGACGCTGCGCTCAAAGGGCTGGGGCAGACTCGCGACGACGCCGATCAATTCGACGTCGCGGCCCTCCCATTCGGAGGCAAGCGCGTCGGCCATGCGCACGTGCGCGAACGCGGCCGCCCAGAAAAAGCCGGCGCCAACGGCCGACACACCGATCAGGGTCCATGTGAGCACGCGCACGGTCGCGGACCGCGCGTTGCGCAGCGCGAGGCACGGCACGGCCACGGCGAGGAGCCATGTGTAGCGCATGTCGGGAAGCTCGGCTTGTCGCTGAAGCCACCACACACCGATTGCAAAGAGCGCGATGATCGCGCGCATCCGCCCGAGCCTCCGTACGGCGCCACAATCGCGTTGCCGCGCGACGTCCGGCCGAACGCATCCTCCACAGGCCAGGCGTTCGCGAGATCCGTCACTCGGATGATTGCCGCTCGTCCTCCACGTCTGTTAACGCCTGAGCCCGGTCGGCGGCGGACGATTCGTTACAATATTTATGTCGTTCTCTTTCCTCACCGCGATGCGCCGGAAGTTTTTCCAGAAGTACCTGCCGACTCACGAATCGATCACGCAGAACAAATACATCGCGCGGTTGGGGCCACGCATTCAGCATCCCAATCTGTGGCATCTGAATCGCCGGTCCGTGGCGGGCGGGGTTGCGGCCGGTCTCTTCGCGGGTCTGATTCCCGGCAGTAATCCCGTTCAGTTTCTTGGCGCGGCGCTGCTCTCTCTGGGCTGCAAGGTGAATCTTCCGATCGCGGTGCTGGTGACGCTCTATTCGAATCCGTTCACGGTCGTTCCGTTGTACTACGGGGCATTCAAGCTGGGACAGTTCGCGCTGTTCCAGGGCGGCGCGGAACTCCCGCCGATCGGCCTGGACCTTCAGACGGCGGGCTTCCGCGAGTGGATTCCCGCGGCGCTCGACTGGCTAACGAGCGTGGGCAAGCCCCTGCTGGTAGGTCTGCCGCTGCTCGCGATCGCGCTCGCGGCGATCGGATACATCGTCGTAAATGCCGCGTGGCGCGTGCGCGTGCGCGTGGAGTGGCGGCGCCGCAGACTGCGGCGGGCAGGCCGGGCGTCCGGATGACGCACGAGGCGTTCGTCGCGGCTTATCGATCCGGCGCGGTGCGCGTCAACATCGATCGCGCGTCCGCGGCCCGCTTCATGAGCGCCCGTCTGATGCTGCCGCTCGTGATGCTGCCCGTGCTCGGCGTCGGCGTTGCCCTCGCACTCCTCGGTTGGCTCTGGACCGGGTTCCTCATGATCGCGCTGGGCACCCTTGCGCCCGTGCTGATCAAGCGCTCGGCGCCTCACTTCATCATCACTCAGGCGCTGCAGGACCCGAAGTTCTACGAGGAGGCGACGGCCTGCGGGCTGCTGCGTGTCGGATGAGAGTAGACACGCTGCGAGCGCCGCCCTACTCGGGCGCGAGCACGCCGTCGACGAGCTTTAAGATCCGGTTCGCGCGAGAGGCAAGCTCGTGATCGTGAGTGACGATGATGAAGCTCGTGCCGAGCGTCTGATTGAGCCCCAGCATCAGCTCGAAAACGGCTCCGGCCGTGTGACGGTCGAGGTTGCCCGTCGGCTCGTCGGCGAGCACGCACGCCGGCTTCGTGACGAGCGCCCGCGCCAGCGCGGCGCGCTGTCGTTCTCCGCCGGAGAGTTCTCCCGGCGTATGAGTGAGGCGATGCCCGAGACCCACGTCCTTCAGCATGCCCGTCGCGGCAGCGTGTGCGTCCTCTCTGCGCTCGCGCCGGATGAGGAGCGGCATCGCGACATTCTCGACCGCGCTGAATTCCGGCAGCAGGTGGTGAAACTGATAGACGAAGCCGAGCGCCCGATTGCGCGTCGCGCCGCGTTCGTCCTCGCTCTGGCTGCGTAAGTCCGTGCCGAGCACCCGGATCTCGCCGCTCGTGGGCGTATCCAGCCCGCCGAGCAGATGAAGGAGCGTGCTCTTCCCCGACCCCGACGCGCCGACGATCGCGACGCGTTCGCCCGGTTCGACCTCGAGCGTCACGCCGAGCAGCACCGGCACCTCCACCCTGCCCTGATGGAACGTCTTGCGCAGATCGCGACAGGCCAGCACCGGACCTCGCGCCGCCTCACTCATAGCGCAGCGCCTCCGCGGGATTCACCTTCGATGCGCGCCAGCTCGGATAGAGCGTCGCGAGCAGCGACAGCGTCAACGAGATCGCCGCCGTCACGATCACGTCCGAATAGCGCAGCTCCGATGGCAGGTCGCTGATCTGGTAGACGTCGGAAGGCAGGAACTTGAAGCCGAACACGCGCTCGACGAAGCCGACGATCACGTCGACGTTCAGTGCACCCAGAATGCCGCAGACGATTCCGAAGGCGACGCCCACGACCCCGATGATCGTGCCCTGGATCATGAAAATGCGCATGACGCCGCCGGGAGAGGCGCCGAGTGTACGCAGAATCGCGATATCTGCGTTCTTCTCCTTGACGACCATGAACAGACTCGACACGAGGTTGAACGCCGCGATCGCGATGATGAAGAAGAGCAGCAGGGACATCATCCGCTTCTCCAGATCGACGGCCCTGAAGTACGTCGCGTTCATGCGCGTCCAGTCGACGACGATCGTATCGGACGGCAGCTTCATCCCCAGCTCGCGCGATACCGTCTGCGCGCGAAAGAGGTCCCCGAGCCTGAGCCGCACACCGCTCACACGGTCGCCGAGCATGTACAGCCGCTGCGCGTCCTCCATATGAATAAGCGCGAGCGTCGAGTCGATCTCGTAATGACCGACGGCGAACGTGCCGACGACGGTGAACTGCCGCAGCCGCGGGATGACGCCCGCGGGCGTGACCTGCCCCTGGGGCGCGACGAGCACGATGCGCTCGCCGGGGACGACGCCGAGCGAGCGTGCAAGCGGCTCGCCCAGGATGATGTTGAATTCCCCGGGTTTGAGCAGCGTGAGCGCACCCTGCCGCATGTTCTTGCCGAGATCGGCGACCGACTCCTCGAGCTCGGGGACGATGCCGCGCAGAAACGCGCCGCGCACGCTCCCGCCGCTCGTGAGAAGGCCTTGCGAAGCGACATACGGCGCGGTCGCGACCACTTCGGGATGCTGGGCCACGCGCTGCATGATGTCGCGCCAGTCGGGAAGCGTTTCGCCGAGCCCCTGGATCTGCGCGTGCGCCACCGCTCCGAGCATGCGCGTGCGCACTTCGCGCTGGAAGCCGTTGAACACCGAGAGCACGGTGATGAGCACGGTCATCCCGAGCGCGATGCCGATGATGGAGATGAGCGAAATCACCGAGATGAAGCGCGTTCGCTGGCGCGAGCGCGTGTAGCGCAGCCCGATAAAGAGCTCGTATGAATTCACTTCGGGGTTCGAGTAGCGACAAAAGCGCTGAGTGTGCCACAACGCGCAGCGGATCAGGGCGGGGTCCCCGCTCACATGTTCTGCCCGAGCCCTCGTACAATCGGACGAGAGTACTGACCGGCGCCGGAATGCTACGTGAGCGGGGACCCCGCTGCTCCGCAGCCCCCGCTCACAAGAAAGGGGCGGTGCTAACCGGAGTGGTACATGCAATGCACGCTGCTCATTCCTCATCTGTTCTGGCCGCGCGAAGCGGCAGAATCCGCATTGAACGGCGTTGTGGTGCCCGCTCTCGCAAAACTCGTGGCACGTTCGCGCAGCGAGCGCTTTCCGGCAGTCACGACGCACGGCTGGCTGTGCCAGGCGTTCGAAGTGGAGAAGCAGCAGGACTGGCCCGTGGCGCCGCTCACGCTGGAGCTCGATGGAGGAGAAGCGGGGACGCACTACTGGCTGCGCGCCGATCCCGTGCACCTGCGCGTGAGTCGCGACAACGTGAGCCTCGTCGATAGCACGCTTTTCGATCTGAGCGAATCGGAAGCGAAGGCGCTGGTCGATTCGCTCAACGCGCACTTTGCGAGCGACGGGCTGCAATTCGATTGCCTCGCGCCGAAGCGCTGGTACGTGCGCGCGCAAGGCACGCCGCAATTGCATACCTCGAGCGTTTTGGAGGTCGCCGGGGAGGAGGTGCAGATGCACCTTCCGGCCGGTCCCGACGCCAGCGCGTGGCACCGCATCTTCAACGAGGTACAGATGTGCCTGCACGCCCATCCGGTGAACGAGGCACGCGAAGCGCGCAACACGCTCGCCGTGAACAGCATCTGGTTCTGGGGCGGCGGCACGCGCCCGCGCGTTGCCGGACGCCCGTTCACCCGCGTGTGGAGCAACGAAGCTCTCGCGAGTGCGCTCGCCGTGGCGAGCGACATTCCTACGGCGGCGCTTCCTGCCACGGCCGCGTCATGGCTGAAGGCAGCGGCCGCTGGCAACCACGCGCGCCACCTGATCGTGCTCGATACGCTTGCCATGCCGGGCACGTATCAGGATGCGGAAGAATGGCGCTCCGTGTTAATGCAGCTCGAAGAGCTTTGGTTTGCGCCGATCGCGGATGCGCTCAGGGCAGGCACGCTTTCCGAGATCGCTCTGGTGGCGCCGCTCGCGACCGCGTGCTGGCGTTTCGAAGTGCGCCGCGGCGACCTCTTCAAATTCTGGCGTCGAGGCGAACCGCTGGCCCACTACGGATGAACGCGTTCCCCGCGGTCGTCCAGCGTACCCTCGACGTTCACGCGGCCGCGCGTCTCGTCGCGACCGGATGTCATCCGCTGCTCGCGCGCGTCTACGCCGCGCGCGGCGTGGCCGATGCTCTGGAGCTCGATGACGCATTCGAGCGACTGCATCGTCCCGACAGCCTGCGTAACGTCGGCGCGATGGCGAGCCTGTTGGCGGACGCGATCGAAGCTCGGGCGAAGCTCGCGATCGTTGCCGACTACGATGCCGACGGCGCGACGGCCTGCGCTGTGGGTTTACGCGCGCTGCGGGCGTTCGGCGCCGATGTCGAGTACCTCGTGCCGAACCGGTTCGAACACGGCTATGGCCTCACCCCGGAAATCGTGCGCTGCCTCCATGAGAGAAGCCGTCCGGATGTGCTGATCACGGTCGACAACGGGATTGCCAGCAATGAAGGCGTCTCGGAAGCCAACCGCCTTGGCATCAAAGTCCTGATCACCGATCACCATCTCCCGGGCCCGGCGCTTCCGGAAGCATCGTGCATCGTCAATCCCAATCAGCCCGACTGCGCCTTTCCGAGCAAGCATCTCGCGGGTGTCGGCGTCATTTTCTACGTGATGCTCGCGCTGCGCGCGGAGCTGCGTGCCCGCGGCCGCCTTGAACGCGAGCCCAATATGGCCGCGCTGCTCGATCTCGTCGCGCTCGGGACGGTGGCAGACGTGGTCCGGCTCGACGGCAACAACCGTGTCCTCGTGCGGCAGGGGTTGAAGCGCATCCGCGCCGGGCGGATGCAGCCGGGCTTGGCGGCACTCTTCGAAGTGGCGGGGCGCATGCCGGAGCGCGCCGGCGCCTACGATCTGGGGTTCGCGCTCGGTCCACGATTGAACGCGGCGGGACGTCTCACCGACATGTCGCTCGGCATCGAATGCCTCACGACCGACGACCCGGCGCGGGCGGACGCGCTGGCGCGGGAGCTCGACCGGCTCAACGTCGAGCGCCGTGAGATCGAGGCCGGCATGCGGGATGACGCCTTCGGCGCGATCGAGGCGGATCCCGACGAAGGCGTGACGCTCTGCATGTTCAACGCCGGCTGGCACCCGGGGGTCGTGGGTATCGTCGCCTCGCGCCTCAAGGACCGCGTTCACCGTCCCGTCATTGCTTTCGCGCGCGGGAGCGGCGGAGAGATCAAAGGCTCCGGCCGATCGATTCCGGGGCTGCATCTGCGCGACGCCCTCGATCTCGTGGCGAAGCGCCATCCCGGGCTCATTCTGAAATTCGGCGGCCATGCCGCGGCGGCGGGCGTTTCGGTGCGCGAACGGGATTTCGAAGTCTTTCGCGAGGCGTTCGAGACGATCGTCCGCAGCCTCGTCTCGCCGGCCGACCTGGAGCGGCAAGTCGACTGCGATGGGTCGCTCGCACCGGAGGAAGCGACGCTTGCCGCAGCATGGGCGCTCGCGGACTGCGTGTGGGGCCAGGGCTTTCCCGAACCGCAGTTCTGCGACCGCTTCAGCGTGGTCGGTCAACGCATCGTCGGCGGCAGGCACACGAAGGTGAAGCTCGCGCGGGCGGATCGTGTGTTCGACGGGATGATCTTCGGCGAGAGCGCCGCCATCGCGCCTGACATCGAGGCGCTCTACCGGCTCGACGTGAACGAGTTCAACGGGACGTACGGGCTGCAACTCACCGTCCAGTATTGGAGGGCCAGCCAGTAATCAGAACCACCCCTTTCCGGTGAGTGGGGACTGCGGAGCAGCGGGGTCCCCGCGAACGCAGCCTTCCGGCGCCCATTAGAATTTCCATCCGATGGTACGAGGCTCAATGCAGGAGGGAGCTGGGCAGGCGAAGCCCCAGCGCCGCGTCAGGCGGGGTCGGTATAATCCACCGATCTGAGCGATCATCGCTTTTCCTGCGGAACACCATGGATGCAGAGCGCATCAATCTCATCGCGAAGCGTATTGACGACGTCGACAGCCGCGCCACCGAGCTGCGGAGGTATCTTTGACTTCGACCAGAAGAAGATCCGCCTGAGCGAAGTCGTCAAGCTCGTCGAAGATCCGGACATCTGGAACGAACCCCAGCGCGCACAGGACCTCGGCAAGGAGCGCAAGGCGCTCGAAAGCACCGTCGGCACGCTCGAACGCCTGAGTGCCGGCGTGCGCGACGCGCGCGAGCTCTATCACATCGCCCGCGACGAGAACGACGAGGCGACGCTCGTCAGTCTCGAAGACGACGCCGGGCAGCTCGAGCGCACGATCGAAGCGCTCGAATTCCGCCGCATGTTCTCCAATCCGGCAGACCCCAACAACTGCTTCCTCGACATCCAGTCGGGTTCCGGCGGGACCGAGGCGCAGGACTGGGCGTCGATGCTGGAGCGCATGTACCTCCGATATTGCGAGCGCAAGGGCTTTCGGGCGGAGGTGCTCGAAGAATCTCCGGGCGACGTCGCGGGCATCAAGGGCGCGACGATCAAGGTGTCCGGCGAGTATGCGTACGGGCATCTGCGCACGGAATCGGGGGTCCACCGACTCGTGCGCAAATCGCCGTTCGATGCGAACAGCCGCCGGCACACCTCCTTCGCGAGCGTGTTCGTCTATCCGGAAGTCGACGACACCATCGAGATAGAGGTGAATCCTGCCGATCTTCGGGTCGACACCTATCGCGCCTCCGGTGCGGGCGGCCAGCACATCAACAAAACGGATTCGGCCGTGCGCATCACGCACCTTCCGAGCGGAATCGTCGTGCAATGCCAGAACGATCGCTCGCAGCATCGCAACCGTGCCGAAGCGATGGCGTTGCTCAAGTCGAAGCTGTACGAGCTGGAGCTCCGCAAGCGCAACGAAGAGAAACAGGCGCTCGAGGATTCCAAGACCGACATCGGCTGGGGACACCAGATCCGCTCGTACGTGCTCGACCAGTCGCGCATCAAGGACCTGCGCACGAGCGTCGAAATCGGCAACACGCAGGCGGTGCTCGACGGCGAGCTCGACACCTTCATCACCGCGAGCCTGAAGCAGGGTGTCGGCGTCGGTACGTAACCCAGAAAGGACCCGCTATCGGTGAGGGGGGGCTGCGGAGCAGCGGGGCCCCGCGAACGAAACATTCCGGCGCCAGTTAGTACCTCTCGTCCGACTGTACGAGGGCTAGAGCAGAACGTGCGGGGGCTGCGGAGCAGCGGGGCCCCACGACCGAACTATTCCGGCGCAGTCAGTATTTCCATCAGTATGTACGAGGCATCGAGTAGAACTTGCGACAAGGACAATGATTCGAAATGGATGAACGAGAGCCGCCGCAGCTCGATACCAATCAGGTCATCGCCGAGCGGCGCGAAAAGCTGAGGGCGCTACGCGCGGAAGGCAATGCCTATCCGAATGATTTCAGCCGGGACGCGCTGGCAGCGGACCTGCTGACGAAGTATCAGGACGTCGAACGCGACGCGCTGGACAAGGAAGGCGTCACCGTGCGGGTCG
Source organism: uncultured beta proteobacterium (assembly GCA_963808765.1). Lineage (GTDB taxonomy): Bacteria > Pseudomonadota > Gammaproteobacteria > Burkholderiales > SG8-41 > JAQGMV01. The sequence continues at coordinate 22,338 of CAWEHH010000013.1, read as the reverse complement.
CGGGCCGGATCCGGCTGAAGCGCGTGATGGGCAAGGCGAGCTTCTGCACGATCCAGGACATGAGCGGGCAGGTTCAGCTCTACGTCACGGACAATCACACAGGCAAGGACGAGCACGAAGCGTTCAAGCGCTGGGACATCGGCGACATCCTGGGCGCGGAAGGCACGCTCTTCAAGACGAAGACAGGCGAGCTCACGGTCCGCGCGGGGAAGGTGCGGCTGCTCTCGAAGGCGCTGCGTCCGCTGCCGGAGAAGTTTCACGGCCTGACGGACCAGGAGATGCGCTATCGCCAGCGCTACGTCGATCTCATCGTCAACGAAGAGACGCGGCGCACCTTTACGCTGCGTTCAGGCGTGATCCAGGGGCTTCGCAGGTTCCTCGCTTCACGTGGCTATCTCGAAGTCGAAACCCCGATGATGCATCCGATTCCGGGCGGCGCCGCGGCGCGTCCGTTCGCGACGCACCACAACGCGCTCGACATGGAGCTTTTCCTGCGCATCGCGCCCGAGCTCTACCTCAAGCGCCTGGTCGTCGGCGGCTTCGAGAAAGTATTCGAGGTAAACCGCAATTTCCGCAACGAAGGCATATCGACCCGGCACAACCCCGAGTTTACGATGCTCGAGTTCTATGCCGCGTACCACGACTATCGCTACCTGATGGGCTTCATCGAATCGATGCTGTCGGACGTCGCACAGCAGGTTCTCGGCACGACTACGGTCAGCTATCAGGGCAAAGACATCGACCTGGGCAAACCCTACGATCGACTGACGATCACGGATGCGATCAAGCGCTACCACCCGGAGTACACCGATGCGTTGCTCGGCGATCGGGAGGGGATCACTGCCAGGTTGAAGGCGCTGGGCGCGAGCTACAAGCCGTCCGACGGCATCGGCGGCCTTCGCCTCTCACTCTTCGAGCACACGACGGAGCAGGCGTTGTTCCAGCCGACGTTCATCATCGACTACCCGGCGGAAGTGTCCCCGCTCGCCCGCCGCAGCGATGCGAATCCCGAGATCACCGAGCGCTTCGAGCTCTACATCGCGGGACGCGAGATTGCGAACGGGTTTTCGGAGTTGAACGATCCGGAGGATCAGTCGGCGCGCTTCATGGAACAGGTGAAGCAGAAGGAAGCCGGCGACGCGGAGGCCATGCACTTCGACGCGGACTACATACGCGCGCTCGAATATGGCCTGCCGCCGACCGCCGGCGCCGGCATCGGCGTTGATCGCCTGGTCATGCTCCTCACCGACAGCCCCTCGATCCGCGACGTGATCCTGTTCCCGCAGATGAGGCCCGAGAGTGGCTGAGGGATGAGGGATAACGGATGAGTGAGCCACTCTCTCGCCCCGCGTGCGCCTCCGCGCCGCCCATGTGGCGCCCGAGCGCCGAGCGGGTCGCGGCGACCAACATGGCGCGCTTCATGGAGGAAGTCCGGCGGGCGCACGGCATCGCGATCCACGACTACGCCGACCTCTACGCCTGGTCGATCCGCGAGCCCGAAGCTTTCTGGCGTGCCGTCTGGTCGTTCTGCGACGTCGTCGGAGACCCGGGCGAGCGAATCGTCGTCGACAAAGAGCGCATGCCCGGCGCCCGCTGGTTTCCCGATGCACGTCTGAACTTCGCCGAAAACCTGCTGCGCCGGCGCGATGAGCAGACCGCTCTCGTCTTCTGGGGTGAAGAACACGTCCGCGGCAGCGTGCCGTATGGCGAGCTCTATGCGCAGGTGTCCCGCCTCGCGCAGGCCCTTCGCGCAGCGGGTGTCGTCGCGGGCGATCGGGTCGCCGGTTATCTGCCCAACATGCCGGCGGCGGTCATCGCGATGCTCGCCGCGACGAGTCTGGGAGCGATCTGGTCCTCATGCTCGCCGGACTTCGGCGTCCAGGGCGTAGTGGATCGCTTCGGCCAGATCGAGCCGATCGTGCTGTTTACCGCCGACCAGTACATCTACGGCGGCAGGCGCATCGATCTTCTCCCGCGCGTTCAGGACGTGCTCGCACAGCTGCCTTCGGTGAGGCACACCATCGTCGCGCCGTACGCGGACAACATCAGCGATCCCAGCGCCCTGCCCGGCGCCACGAGCATGGCGGCCTTCACCGCGCCTTTCGAGGCCTCCGACATCGAGTTCGCGCGCCTCCCGTTCGATCACCCGCTCTACATCCTCTACTCGTCCGGCACGACCGGCGTGCCGAAATGCATCGTGCACGGCGCGGGCGGAACGCTGCTCCAGCATCTCAAGGAACATCGGCTGCACACCGATGTGAAGCGCGGCGACCGCCTTTTCTACTTCACGACCTGCGGCTGGATGATGTGGAACTGGCTCGTCTCGGGGCTTGCGTCGGAAGCGACGCTCCTGCTCTACGACGGCTCTCCATTCGTCGCCCACGGACACATCCTCTTCGATTACGCCGATGCCGAGAAAATGACGATCTTCGGCACATCGGCGAAGTTCATCGACACCGCCGCCAAGCTCGGGCTGGAACCTGCACGCACCCACGATCTCGGCTCCATCAGGACCATTCTCTCGACCGGCTCTCCACTGTCTCCGGAAAGCTTCGACTACGTGCACGAAAACGTGAAGCGCGACGTTCAGCTCGCCTCTGTCTCGGGCGGCACCGACATCATCTCCTGTTTCGTATTCGGCGACCCCACGGGGCCGGTGTGGCGCGGCGAGATCCAGTGCCGTGGTCTCGGGATGAAAGTTGAAGTGTTCGACGAGAACGGGCGTTCAGTCCGCGGCGAGAAAGGCGAGCTGGTCTGCACCGCCCCCTTCCCCTCGATGCCGCTCGGATTCTGGAACGATCCCGACGGATCGAGGTACCGCGCGGCGTACTTCGAGCGCTTCCCCGGCGTATGGTGCCACGGCGACTACGTCGAGTTGACCGAGCACGACGGGCTCGTCATCTACGGCCGATCGGACGCCGTGCTCAATCCCGGCGGCGTTCGCATCGGCACGGCGGAGATCTATCGTCAGGTCGAACGGCTCGACGAAATCGTGGAAAGCCTCGCCATCGCGCAACAGTGGCAGAACGACGTGCGCATCGTGCTGTTCGTGCGGCTGCGCGAGGGGCTTGCGCTCGACGCTGGCCTCATCGGGCGTATCCAGAAGCAGATTCGCGACAACGCGAGCCCGCGCCACGTGCCGGCGCGCATCGTGCAGGTTGCGGACATTCCGCGAACGAAGAGCGGAAAGATCGTGGAGCTCGCCGTCCGCAACGTCGTTCACGGCGCGCCGGTGAGGAACGTCGAAGCGCTGGCCAATCCCGAAGCACTCGCCTTCTTCAAAGACCGCCCGGAACTCCAAACGTAGCCCGGATCCGATAGCCGCGCGGTACTCCATAACCGCTTGCGGGCTCGTCCTTTTCTGTTTGGCATAAATCAAAAGAAGCCGGGATAGTGCTCGCGGCCGCGAGCGCGAGCGTGCTATTTACCCTATCAGTGTCGATCAGCGTGCGCGCGCGATCGACCGCAAAGAAGAGACCGACTGTCCTTCCCGATTCGCAACCAGGCGAGGGTTGAGGCACGTCAGGCCAGACGAATAACGCGGCATACAGGGGGGCACCATGGCTTCGCTCAGCAGGTCTGATCTCGACTTCGTCCTGGAACAGATCCTGATCGGTGAACAGCACGCAGCCGGGGCCGATCTCCTCACGCTGCTGCCGGATATTTTCGTGCCCTTCGGCGTTCGTACCGTCGACGGCACTTTCAACAACGTCTATCCCGGCCGCCAGTATTTCGGCACTGCGGACAACTTCTTCCCGCACCTCTTACCTCAGGTGTGGCGCACGGGCGAAGACAACCCCAACATCCCCGGTATCGCGCCGACGGCATATTGGCAAACCTCGGGTTCGGTGTATGACTCGCAGCCGCGCGTAATCAGTAACCTCGTAGCGGATCAGAGTCAGCACAACCCGGCTGCCATCGATGCAGCTCAGTCCACACCCGATTGTGAGCTGGTCACAAGCCCGGGCCTCGACGGCATTTTCAATACTGCCGACGACACGCAGGCATACCTGATTCCCAATGTCACGCCCGACATGGGCCTGTCCGCTCCGTTCAACTCGTGGTTCACGATGTTCGGCCAGTTCTTCGATCATGGCCTCGACCTTATAGAGAAAGGCGGCAACGGCACCGTCCGGATCCTGCTGAAGTACGACGATCCTCTCTATAAGAGTGGCGCCGACAACATCGCAGGCACCGCAGACGACATCGGGGCCGACCTGGTCCAGGGCACGTTCGACGATCCGCTCGCGAATTTCATGACCGTGACGCGTGCCAGCACCGTCACGGATGACAACGGCACCCCGGACGACCCGACGGACGATATCCACCATCACGTCAATCAGACCACACCGTTCATCGATCAGAACCAGACGTACGGCTCCCAACCCTCGCAGCAGGTTTTTCTTCGCGAATACGCGCTGAATGCGTCCGGACACCCCGTCGCGACCGGGTTTCTGCTCGACGGCCACGGCAAAGGGATGCCGACCTGGGCTGACGTCAAGCTCCAGGCCGCGGAGATGCTGGGCATTCAACTGAGCGATGACGACGCTCTCAACATTCCACTGCTCCGGACGGACGCGTACGGCAAGTTCATCCCGGGCCCCAACGGCTTCGCGCAACTCGTTACCGGCGTAGGACCAGACGGCATCCCCAATACGGTCGATGACGTGATGGTCGAAGGCGACCCGAGCGCGAACGGCGGTCTCGGCGTCGCCACAACCGGCGCGCTGCGCATCAATCACGCCTTCCTCGACGACATCGCGCACAACGCCGCCCCGGGGACGGTGTACGACACCGACGGGAACCCGGCTACGCCGGGAACGAGCGTCGTCCAGGCCGATGCCGACACCGTCGCGGGTAACGCGATCGCGACCGACTTCCAGGGTCGCAAAGTTGCCTACGACGATGAGCTGCTCGACGCCCACTACATCGCCGGCGACGGTCGCGTGAACGAGAACATCGGACTCACCGCCGTTCATCAAATCTTTCATTCGGAGCACAACCGGCAGGCGGGGGAAATCCAGGACAACATTCTCGCCGATGCGCTCGACAGCGGCGATCCGACCTTCCTCAACGAGTGGCTGATCATCGACGTTGCGCCCGATGCCGCCATCCCCGTCGATCCCGAGTTACTCGAATGGGATGGCGAACGCCTGTTCCAGGCGGCGCGGTTTGCGACGGAGATGCAGTATCAGCACATCGTCTTCGAGGAGTTCGCGCGCAAAGTTCAGCCCACCATAGATGCATTCCTGACGCCGATCGGCTACGACGCGACCATCAATCCGGCGATCGTCTCGGAGTTTGCCAACGTGGTGTACCGCTTCGGCCACTCCATGTTGACCGAAACGGTGGACCGCTACGACGTCGACTTCAACGTGATAGGGAACCCCAACGGGCTCGATCCGGCGGGACAGCAGATGGGTCTCATCGCGGCGTTCCTGAACCCGCTCGCGTTCCAGCAGGACGGCATTAACGCGGAAGATGCGGCCGGCGCGATCGTGCGCGGCATGACGCGACAGGTGGGCAACGAGATCGACGAATTCGTCACCGAAGCGCTGCGCAACAATCTCGTTGGATTGCCGCTCGACCTCGCGGCGATCAACATCGCACGCGGTCGCGAGACCGGTGTTCCGTCGCTCAACGAGGCGCGGCGGGAATTCTTCGACGCCACCCAGGATGCCCAGCTCAAGCCCTACACGAGCTGGACGGACTTCGCGGCCAACATCAAGCACGAGGCCTCGGTCGTCAATTTCATCGCGTTGTACGGCACGCACGCATCCATTACGTCGGCGACGACCGTCGAGGCGAAACGCGCTGCAGCCGGGCTCATCGTGTTCGGCGGCGCCGGGGCGCCGGCGGATCGTCTCGACTTCCTGAACGGCCCTGCGGAGACGACCGGCGTCGACGACATCGACTTCTGGATCGGCGGCCTGGCCGAAAAACAGATGCCGTTCGGCGGACTGCTCGGATCGACGTTCGGGTTCGTTTTCGAAACGCAGCTCGAAGCATTGCAGAACGGCGACCGTTTCTACTATCTCGCGCGCACGGCCGGCCTGGATTTCGGCATCGCCCTGGAGAACAACTCGTTCGCCCAGTTGATCATGCTCAACACGGACGCTGAGCATCTGCCCGCGGACGTGTTTTCGACGCCGGGTCTGTCACTCGAAGTCGACATTACCGCGCAGTTCAACGCAGACCTCCCGGCGCCACGTGCGGACCCGGTGGGCTCCGATCCGCTCATCCCGCTCGTCGTGCGCGACAATCCGCAGACGCCGTTCGCTCGACACCAACTACCTGCGCTATAACGGCACGAAGCACGTCGTTCTCGGCGGCACCGACGGCGACGACGTCATCATTTCCGGAAGCGGGCATGACACGCTGTACGGCGACGATGGCAACGACAAGCTCGACGGCGGCACCGGCAACGACACCGTTGTCGCAGGCGACGGCGACGACATCAGCACCGATGTCGGCGGCGACGACACGATGCATGGCGACGCGGGCAACGACGTCGTCCACGGCGGCAATGGGTTCAACCTGCTCTTCGGCGAAGACGGTCAGGACTTCATCGTCACCGGGGAAGACGCGACCTCCACGTCCGCAGGTGCGGACAACGACTTCGTGCTGGGCTCCTCGCGCAGTCTCGGCACGATCGGCGGTCCCGGCGATGACTGGCTCGAACTGGGCCATCAGGGCGGAACGGCGGGCGATACGTTCGATCCCGTCGGTCAGGATCTCACGGAAGGCCACGACGTTTTCCTCGGCGGGGCCGGATTCGAAGTCATCGACGGCGAAGGCGGCGACGACGTCATCTTCGGTTCCGACGGCCAGGAGAAGATGAGCGGTGCCTCCGGCTTCGACTGGGCCGCCTACAAGTTCGAGCAGGATGGCGTCACCGTCGACATGAAGCTCCAGGTCGACCGTGCTACACCCGCGACCCCGTCGACCTCCGGGCTGCTGGATCTCTACGCGTTCGTGGAAGGTCTGTCCGGGTCGTCCTTCGCCGACGTCCTGCGCGGCGACGACGCCGTCTCGGCCGAATTCGAGTTCGCGGGTGCGCAAGGGAGCGTGCTCGACGCAGCCGGTATCGCACGCATCAACGGCCTGCAGGCAGTGGCAGGCGCCGGCGTCACCTCGTTCAGCAGCGGCAACATCATTCTCGGCGGGGCGGGCAGCGACTTGATCGAAGGCCGGCGCGGCGACGATATCATCGACGGTGACCGTTGGCTCAATGCACGCATCAGCGTGCGCGATGCCTTCGATCACACAGTCGAGATCCGCAGCGTAGACAGCATGCGGAGCCTCCTGCCCGAGATGATGGCCGGAACGCTCAACCCGAGCCAGCTCGAGATCGTGCGCGAAATCAAGACTGCGCCGGGCAGCTCGATACGACACGGCGATGTACTCCGGCGCACGCGCCAACTATACGGTGAGCGTCGCATTCGACGGCACCGTCACCGTAACGGACAACTTCGGGACAGTCAGCGGTAATGAAGGCACGGACACGCTGCGCGGTATCGAACGCCTCCAGTTTGCCGATGTGGCCATCGATCTGCCGGGCGGGCCCGCCAACGCCGCACCCGTAGGACTACTGACCCTCTCCGACAGCACACCCGCCATCAATCAGGTGCTCACCGTTTCGGCTGCCGGCATCACCGATGCGGACGTCGCCGGTGGTTCGATCGCGGGCAGACCGACGACCTTCTACTGGCAAGTCGAACGGCCGGGCGTTGGAGGCGCGCCCGGCACGTACTGGGAAGACATCGTTCTGCCGAACGGCCTCGGCGGCGCCGAGACGGCGGCACAAGGATCTTCCTTCCGCTTGCCCTCGCTGAGCGCCGTCCTGCCCGAACTTCCGATCGAAGGCGCGCGCATTCGTGTGCATGGCGTTTATCAGGACGATAACGGGGTGCTGGAGAACGTCTATTCAGCGCCCACCGTGGCCGTCGGGCCTGCGGTCATCGAACCCCCGCCTACGCCGATTCCGGGGCAGTCGCCGACGCACAGCGAAGGCGTTCATTTCATTCGCTCCGACCTGCAGTTCATCCTGGATCAGATCGTCATCGCGGAGCGCCATGCCGGCGGAGAAGATCTGGTGACTCTGGTAGGCAACGAGCGCCTGCCCTATGGTCTGCGCACCGTCGACGGGACGCTCAACAATCTCGTGCAGGGGCGGAGTGAGTTCGGTGCTTCCGACAACAACTTCCCGATGCTGCTGGATCAGGTGTTCGTGAACGACGCCGACGGCGATGCGTTCGACGTGAACGGGCAAGCGCCCGGGGGCGTGCTCACCAATACGAACTATGCGACGACAACGAGCGTCATAGACGCCGATCCGCGAACCATATCGAACCTCATCTCCGATCAGACTGCCAACAATCCGGCCGCGGTCGCTGCCGCGAACGCCAACGCATCCGCCGGACTGACAACGAGTCCCGGCTTCGACGGCATCTTCGGCACCGCCGACGACAAACTCGTATTCGAGATTCCGAACACGGCACCGGATGCGGGGCTGTCCGCGCCGTTCAACTCCTGGATGACGATGTTCGCCCAGTTCTTCACTCATGGGCTCGACCTCGTCGACAAGGGCGGCAACGGCGCCGTGTATATGCCGCTCCAGGCGGATGATCCGCTCATCGCCGGTTCCGACGGCATCTTCGGCAATGAGGACGACCTCCACGCAAGCCAGCGTTTCATGCTGCTCACGCGAGCGACCAACACGGCCGTGCAGGCCGGCGCGGACGGCGTGTTCGATACGGCGAACGACGTTCATTTCCACAATAACGAAACCACGCCTTTCATCGACGAGAACCAGACCTACACCTCGCATGCCTCTCATCAGGCGTTCGTGCGGGAGTACGTGCGCGTCGGAGATCAGACGCTTAGCACGGGCGAGCTCCTCGAGGGCGCCAACGGCAGTATCGCGAACTGGCAGGAGATCAAAGCCCAGGCGGCCCAGTTACTCGGCATTACGCTGACGGACGTCGACATCTTCAACGTGCCGCTGCTCGCGACCGATGCATACGGCAAACTCATCCTCGGTTCGAACGGCTATGCCCAGGTCGTCACCACCCACGGCCTGATCGAAGGCGTGGCGGGGGGCCTCGACCTGAACAACCTGCCAGACGGCGCGACGGTGGCGCGTACCGGGCATGCGTTCCTGGACGACATTGCGCACAACGCCGTGCCGGGCACGCTCTTCGACACGGACAACAACCCCTTTACGCAGGGCAATAGCGTCGCTCAACCGGACGCGGACACGATCGTCGGTAACCATATCGCCATGGATTTCCAGGGTCGTAAGATGGCCTACGACGACGAGCTCCTCGACGCGCACTTCATCACCGGCGACGGTCGCGGCAACGAGAACATCGGGTTGACGGCGATCCACGATATCTTCCATGCCGAGCACAACCGGCTCGTCGCGCACATCAAGGACGTCGCGGTCGCGTCGAACGATGTCGGATTCCTGAATGAATGGCTGCGCGTCGACGTGGGCTCGCTGCCGACGACGCCCGAGCAGATCGGCGCCTTGCAGTGGGACGGTGAACGGCTCTTCCAGGCCGCCCGATTCGGCGCCGAGATGCAGTATCAGCATCTCGTCTTCGAGGAATTCGCACGCACCGTTCAGCCGCAGATCGACCTGTTTTTCGGCGCGGGCCAGGTTTACGACACGACGATCGATCCGGCGATTCTCGCCGAGTTCGCGCACGTTGTCTTCCGCTTCGGCCATACGATGTCGAACGAGACGATCGATCGCTACGACCCGAATTTCAACGTGGTCGATGCGGATCCGCTCCATCCCGCTCAGACGGACAGCGGGCATCAGATCGGTCTGATCTCCGCGTTCCTGAATCCGCTGGCCTACGCGGCCGGCGGCGAAGACGCGTCGGCCGCCGCGGGCGCGATCGTCCGCGGCATGACCCGTCAGGTGAGCAACGAGCTCGACGAGTTCGTCACCGAAACGCTGCGCAACAATCTCGTCGGCCTGCCGCTCGATCTCGCGGCGCTCGACATCGCGCGCGGCCGCGACACCGGTGTGCCGACGCTCAATCTCGCCCGATCACAATTCTTTGCGGACACGGGTGACGCGCAACTCGCGCCCTACACGAGCTGGCTCGATTTCGCCGGACATCTGCGACATCCGGAATCCGTCGTCAATTTTATTGCCGCTTACGGCACGCACTCGAGCATCACCTCCGCGACGTCGCTTGCCGACAAGCGCGCGGCTGCGACGGCGATCGTGCTCGGTGGTGGGGGCTCGCCCGCGGACCGTCTCGATTTCCTGAACGGCTCTGCCGCGAGCACCGGTGTCAACGACGTCGACTTCTGGATCGGCGGGCTCGCCGAGAAGCAGATGCCGTTCGGCGGCCTGCTCGGATCCACCTTCAACTTCGTCTTCGAAACGCAGATGGAGCGCTTGCAGGACGGGGACCGCTTCTACTACCTCGAGCGCACCGCGGGGCTCAACTTCCTCACGGAGCTCGAAAGCATGTCGTTCGCGAAGCTCATCATGGCGAACACCGATGCGACCCACCTGCCCGGCCGCGTATTCACGACCCCGGCGCTCATCCTCGAAGTGGATCAGAGCAAGCAGTTCAACGAAGGCGTGCTGCCCGGCCTCGACGGCATCGTCCATGACGATCCGCAGACGGCGGTCAACGAGGCGGCCGACAATCTGGCGGCAGCGCCGATCCGGTCCGCAATGGGCAGGGCCTCGTGCCGCTGGTGATCCGCGACGATCCCGCAACGGGCGGCGCCGACACGAACTATCTGCGCTATACCGGGCAGGATCACGTCGTGCTCGGCGGCACCAAGCCGGGCGATGCATCGAACCCGAGCGGTAACGACACCCTCGTCTCCGGCAATGGCGATGACACGCTCCACGGCGATGGAGGAAGAGACCGGCTCGACGGCGGCAACGGCAACGATATGGTTTTCGCCGGCGCGGGCGACGATTTCATTACCGACAGCGGCGGCGACGACATACTCCAGGGCGAAGACGGCAACGACGCCATTCAGGGGGCGCGGGCCTCAACCTGATCTTCGGCGGCTTCGGCAACGACTTCATCGTATCGGGCAACGACGCTTCCGAGGTCTTCGCCGGCCCGGGTGACGACTTCATCTTCGGCAGCCGCGCGAATGCGCAGGACATGGGCAACGAAGGCGACGACTGGCTGGAACACGGCAACGCGAACGGATCACCGGGCGACAACGGCGACCCGTTTGCCCGCGATCAGATCGCCGGCAACGACGTGTACATCGGCGACAACGTCGCCGACGTGATGAACGCCGAAGGCGGCGACGACATCATGGTCGGCAATGGCGGGCAGCAGGACCACTATCTCGGCGCGTCCGGTTTCGACTGGGCCGTATACAAGGACAGTCCCGGCGGCGTGATCGTATTCGGCGGCCTGCAAGTCGAGAACGAAGCGACCGCGCTCGGAGCGAATCCCTCCACGCTCGACCGCTTCCAGTCGGTGGAAGGCATCTCGGGTTCGCGCTACAACGATTTCCTGATCGGCTCGAACAATCTCACGGCGTCTTATGCGACGTCCGGGTACACCGGAAGCCTTCTTACCAACCTCGACCTGATCACAGGGCTGCGCGGGCTCGTGGACTCCTACCAGCCCGGAGCGATGTTCTTTGCGGGTGAGATCCTGCTGGGCGGCGCGGGCAGCGACATCATCAAGGGTGGATGGGGCAACGAGATCATCGACGCCGACGCCTGGCTGAACGTGCAGATCGGCGTCTATGCCGCCGGCGATGCGGAGCATGCCGGCACGCCGCTGTCGGTCCACGACAGCATGGCTGACCTGCGCGCCCGCATCTTCTCGGGCGAACTGAACGTGTCGCAACTCGGCGTCGTGCGGGAAATCCGCGACACGCTGCTCGATCCCGCTCACACGCCGACGGCGCAGCTTGGCTACGACACCGTGACCTTCGCCGGGAATCGTGCCGATTACGTGATCGAGCAACTCGTCATGAGCGACAACGGCACGCCGGGCAATGCCACCGACGATTTCGCAAGCGTCGGTACGCGTCACTCATAGCGTCAACGGCGTCGCAGGTCTCGATGGCGTCGACGTGGTGCGCAACGCGGAGCGGCTGGAGTTCGCCGACACGATCGTCGTGCTCAACGCGAACGTCCCCAACAACGGAGCGCAGAATCCGCTGACGATCAGCGATGTCACGCCGACCGAAAACCAGTCGCTGACGGTTTCGGCGGATGGGGTGATCGATCCCGACAACGTCACGCTCGCCAATCCGACCGGCGAAATCCTCGGTCCGGTGACGTTCTACTGGCAGGCGCAGGGCGTCGACGGCACGTTCAGCGACATCCTGATAAACGATGGCGTAACGACACGTCCCGCCACCGGGACGACCTTCACGCCGGGCGATCTGCAAGCCGGGTTCGCTCTGCGGGTGCGTGCCATGTACACCGACGCGAACGGCATCGTCGAGACCGTGTTCTCGGCGCCGACGGCGCAGGTGGAGGCCGTGAACGATCCCCATACGGGCTCGGTGTTGATCAACGACACGACGCCGACACAGGATCAGGCTCTCGTCGCCGTCGCCGCGTTGAACGATCCCGACCAGCCGAATCCCCCCGTGCTCGGAGGGGCGGCGCCATCTATCGTCTTCAACTACCAGTGGCAGCGCTCGCTCGATCTGGGCTCGACGTGGACCGACATCGCCGGTGCGAACACGGCGCAATACGTGCCGACGGCGGCGGATGCTCACAGCGCCGGCAATCCGAACACGGTGCTGCGGGTCAAGGTGAGCTACACCGATGGCCAGGGATTCTTCGAGCAGGATTTCTCCCAGCCGACCGCGCGCATCGGCGCTCATCTCGTAGGTGACGGGCTCGCTAACACGCTCACGGCAACGCCTTATGCGGACTGGCTGCAGGGCGGCGGGGGCGATGACGTGATGCAAGGCGCCGCGGGCGCGGACATCATGGCCGGCGGCGTCGGCAACGATCTGTATCACGTCGCGGGTGCGGGCGACGAGGTAATGGAAAACGTCAATGAAGGTATCGATCAGGTGCAGACGGTCTCACCACCTACGCCCTGGGATCGAACGTGGAGAACCTGACGTTCACCGGTTCTGGCGATTTCGCCGGCACCGGCAACGCGCTGGGCAATGCGATAGCCGGCGGGGCCGGCAACGACACGCTCAACGGCCTCGACGGCGCCGACAGGATCAACGGCGGCGATGGCAATGACATCATCGATGGCGGCCTGAGTGTTGACGTCATGAACGGCGGTGCGGGCAACGACACCTACTTCGTCGATCGCACCACCGACAGCGTCGTCGAAGCGGCCAACGGCGGCACGGATCTCGTCAACAGCACCGCGAGCGTCTACACCATCAGCGACATCGACGTCGAGAATCTCACGTTCGTCGGCGCGGGTCCGTTCACCGGCACCGGAAATGACGCCGCCAACAGAATCGTTGGCGGTAGCGGCAACGACATCCTGTTGGGCCGCGGCGGCAACGACGACATCGACGGCGGCGCTGGAAACGACGTTCTCGAAGGTGGCGCCGGATTCGATGTGCTCACCGGCGGCGCCGGAAACGACACCTTCCGCTACGGATCGGCTGTCGCCGAGATCGGTAACGCGCTCAACGTTCGCGACATCATCAGCGATTTCCAGGGCGCCGGGCGGCAAGCGGCGACGTGCTCGACTTGAGCGCGCTCGACGCGAATACAATTGCCACCGGCGATCAGGCCTTCGAGCTGGTTGGCAACGGTGCGTTTTCCGCGGCCGGGCAACTGCGGTGGACGCAGGATGTCGCGAACAACCGGACGATCATCGAAGGCAACGTGGATTCCGTGCTGGCGGTCGATTTCCAGATCCAGGTCATGGGCCTGCACATATTCGCCACGAGCAACACGGCGAATACGGGCTTCACCCGATTTCATTCTCTGATCGCCTCGCGGAAGAATATCGATCACGCCCAACTTACGAGGATCAATCAGATGAGCGACGCAGAACAGGCGAAAGCCGCCGGGAAGCCGCAGGCGGAGGGCGACAAGACGGCAGCGGGCGGCGCCGCGGCGAAGTCCCAGACCAGAACGGTATCGCACCCGCGGAGGTTGCCGCCCTGGTGTTGACGCAGATCGACCAGGTGAATTCGAAGAAAGACGAGCTCACGGCGGCGATCAAAGCACTGACGGACCTTACGAAGCAACTGGCGACCGCATACGCGAATCAGACCCTGGCGATCGAGCAATTGACTCGGCGCGTAAAGGCGCTGGAGGGCAAGAAGCAGGAGTGAACGAAAGCAGGACGGGCACGCGCTCCGAAGACGCCTGCATGGGCACCGCTTTGCGCATCCAGCTCGCGAGTGAGGTTCGAAGCGCTCCTCCGGGGAGCTCCACACCTTCGGGCCTCGGCGTGGAAGAAGCGCGATGGGGCAACACCTTGCCTGCAAGCGCGGTCAGAAGACCCGTTTCGAACAGGCGTCTACCTCGAACGCTGCGCGCGCGAATGCCACGTGCATGCGGAGCATTCGTGCGGTCCACTCACATCAAAGTCGATACCGCCACGGCTTCCGCAATGATGCGAAAGACGCACGAAACGCGGTGCGTAATAACTCACACAAGAACGCGTTCAGGGGACAACAATGAAAACGAGGGTCCGTTTCACGGGGGTCTTGTTCGCGCTTTGGACTTTTCTCGTCGGGGCCCTGCCGGCGCACTCGGCTGTGCTGGTTGGCACGCAAGGTTCGACGTCTTCAGTCTGACGGAATACGGGGTGTTCGACACCTTCCAGCCCATTGCCGACGTTGTTGTGGGCGAATCCAAACAATTATATTGGCGGCTTCGGCTTACTACGGCCGTGCCGAAACGGCGGACAAGATCAGGTGGGTGATCTTCGACAACGACGTCCTGCTCTGGCAATCGGGCTCGTCGCCCGTCACGCCGAACAGCGGCGCAACGTGGTATGACGTTGACTATCCCACCATGCTGGAGGCTGGACACACCTACACGCTGGGCGTCCAGGCGAACAACCTGTTTGCATGGGGTTGGAACCCGCAGTCTGCTGAAGGGTTCGGGCCGATCGGCGGTGACGGGCTCGTGATACAGGCCCATACAGTCGCAATGCTGGGGCTCGTTGACGACAGCCCGGGCGCCGACTTCGTGGGTGATCCGCTCCTTTTGCGTGGATTCGAGCTTTCCGGTGACCAGGTGTCCGTGCGCGTCTTCGATGTCGCTGGCGTTCCAGCCATCCCCGAACCGGCCGAATGGAGCATGCTGCTAGCGGGCCTGCTCGTGATGGGCTTCGTCGCGAACCGTCGCCGCTGACTCTCGGTTTGACTGTTCGGCTCTGTCGACACGGCTGACGATCGCGAGTCACCGAGTCATCGAGCCTGTAGCACCCACCCGCCGGACGCCGGGTCCGCCGCCTGCTGGTGCTCCACGAGTGAAGAGTCGGCCATCACGCCCGCCGTCTTGACCTATACCCCCATGGGTATAGCATGCGTGCATGGCCCTTTCCGCCGTTGCACGTTCCGCCGCTTCTTCGAACGCCCGCCGAGCGCGAGCACGTCGCCGACTTCTCCATTCAGGGGATGACCTGCGCCGCCTGTGCGGCGCGCGTGGAGAAGGTGCTGAATCGCGTACCGGGGGTTTCCGCCACGGTTAATTTCGCGACCGAGAAAGCACGCGTCGCGTATCCCGACGGGCTCCGGCCCGAAGACATCATGGCGGCCGTGCGCAAGGCGGGCTACGGCGCCTTGCCGGTTGCGGACGTTCGCGAAGAGGACGAGGCGCGCCGGGCAGGAACAGGAGCGCGGCGAGCTCGCGCGCTTCTGGATCTCGGTCGCACTCACCGCACCGTTCATCCTGCAGATGGTCCTCATGCTCGTGACGGGCGGGCACGAGTTTCTGCCGCTGTGGGCGCAGCTCGCTCTGGCGACGCCCGTTCAGTTCTGGATCGGGAAACGCTTCTACACCGGCGCATGGCACGCGTTGAGGAGCGGCGGCGCCAACATGGACGTCTGGTGGCGCTCGGCACGAGCGATGGCGTACTTCTATAGCGCGATCGTGGTCGTTCTGGTGCGCCGCTGCACGTCTACTTCGAGGCGAGCACGGCGATCATCACGCTCGTGCTGCTCGGCAAGGTTCTCGAGCGCCGTGCGCGTTCGCGCACATCGGCGGCGATCGAAGAGATGCTGAAGCTGCAACCCGCGACGGCGCACGTGGAACGCGGCGGCGCGCTCGTGGATGCGCCGGTGGAAAGCGTCGCGGTCGGTGACGTGTTCGTGGTCCGCCCCGGCGAAAGCGTCCCGGTCGACGGCATCGTTCTCGACGGCCGGTCGAGTGCCGACGAGTCGTTGCTCACGGGAGAGAGTCTGCCGGTCGCGAAAAGCGCGGGTGCACGCGTGTATGCGGCGACACGTCAACGCCGACGGGCTTCTGCGGTGCCGCGCGAGCGGCGTCGGCGCGGACACGGCGCTCGCAGGCATCGTGCGCCTGGTCGAGGAAGCGCAGGCGTCGAAGGCGCCGATCCAACGGCTCGCCGATGCGGTCTCGGGCATCTTCGTTCCGTTCGTCGTTCTCGATCGCGCTCCTGACATTCGCGCTCACATGGTGGCTTGCCGGAGACGCCGTCAGCGCGCTCGTTCACTCGGTCGCCGTGCTCGTGATCGCGTGCCCCTGCGCACTGGGGCTCGCCACACCCACCGCGATCATGGTCGGCACCGGCGCGGGCGCCCGGGCCGGTGTCCTCATACGCAATGCCGCGGCGCTGGAACGCGCGGGCCGGATCGATACGCTCGTCGTCGATAAGACAGGCACGCTCACGGTGGGGCGTCCCGTCGTGACGGAGGTTCTGCCCCTGGGCGGGCGTTCGGTCGAGGATGTGCTGCGCATTGCCGCCGCGGTCGAGCGCGGCTCGGACATCCGCTCGGCCGTGCCATCGTGCAGCGTGCGGAGCAATTGCAGCTCGACTTGAATCCCGCGAGCGACTTCCGTGCGGTTGCCGGCAAGGGCGTTCAGGCGGTAACGGGCGGCCATCGCATGCTTGTCGGCTCGCCCGGGATGATCGCCGAACACGGCATCGCATTCGACGCCCCGCAGATCGCCCGCTTGCAGGACGATGGCCACACGGTCGTGCTCGTCGCGGTCGAGCAGGACGTGATCGGCATGATCGCGATCGGAGATGCGCTGCGGCCGACGTCGCGCGAAGCCGTATCGAGCCTTCGCGATCTGGGCATCGAAGTGATCATGCTGACGGGCGACAACCGGCGCACTGCCGCAGCCGCGGCCAGGAATCTCGGCATCGCGCGCTTCGAAGCCGAAGTGCTGCCGGGTGACAAGGTCGCGCGTGTCGAAGCGCTCGCCGTGAAGGCCGCAAGGTCGGCATGGTGGGCGATGGCGTGAACGACGCGCCGGCGCTCGCCGCGGCCGATGTGAAGTTCGCCATCGCGGCCGGCTCGGACGTCGCCATCCAGGCCGCCGACGTGACGCTCATGCGCGACGACGTGATGAGCGTCGTGGATGCGATCCGCCTCTCGCGTGCCACGTTCGCGAAGATCCGGCAGAACCTGTTCTTCGCCTTCTTTTACAACGTTCTGGGTATTCCGCTCGCGGCTTTCGGCTTGCTCAACCCGGTGATCGCCGGCGCCGCGATGGCGTTGAGCTCGGTGTCGGTCGTGAGCAATTCGCTTCTGCTGAAGCGCTGGAAACCGGCAGGCGTTGGAAACAGGGGACAGACCCCATTTTCTTCGGTCTACAGAGCGCATCGCTTTTGAGGGGAAAATGGGGTCTGTCACCCCTTTTCCTCCTTTTCCGCTCACACAGGAGGCTCCCATGGAACCCATCACCATCCCCATCGAAGGCATGACCTGCGGCGGCTGCGTCGCGAACGTCGAGCGCGTCCTGAAGGCGATCGACGGGGTGCAGGGTGTGAACGTCTCCCTCGATCCGGGCCAGGCGGTCGTCGAGTTCGTGCCGGGACGCGTGAATGCCGCGCCACCTGCGCTCGGCGATCGAAGACGCGGGCTATGACGTCCGGTAGGGGGGCGGCGCTTGCCTTCGGCTCGGGCCTCCCACGTTCTTCTCGATGCCTCGTATACCTTGATGGAAATACTGACTGACGCCCGGAATGTTTCGTTCGCGGGAACCCCGCTGCCCCGCTGCCCCCGCTCACCGATGGGCGGTAGTCCTAAGGAAGGTATTTTCTCCGTAACCTCCTTTCCTTTGGAGGCGAGTCGGCTGGCAGCCCGACGCGCCGGTAACATGGATCGCGGCCGACAAGTTCCCACAAGCAAGCGACGCTCAAGCGCCTGAACCGCATCGCCGGCCAGGTGCGGGGCGTGGCGGGCATGATCGAGGAGGACCGCTACTGTGTCGACGTGCTCACGCAGATCGCCGCGATCCGCTCCGCTCTGGATGCCGTCGCCATGCAGCTCCTGGAAGATCATGCGCACGGCTGCGTGCAGGAGGCGATGCGCGCCGGCCGCGGAGAGGAGGCGGTCGACGAGTTCATGACGGTCGTGAAGCGGCTGAGCCGCTGATGAGCGCGTTCGCGCTCACGCTCATCCTCAGCGCGGCCGTTCTGCACGCGACATGGAATTACCTCCTCAAACGCTCGGGGGCGGCACGGCTTTCGTGTGGCTCTTCGCGATCGCTGTCTGCGGTCATCTATGCGCCGCTCGCGGCCGGCGTGCTGTGGTGGACCCGTCCGGTGCTGTCGCTGGGAGGCTCCGCGCTCATCGTGGCGAGCGCCGTCATCCACACGGCCTACTATCTTCTGCTCGACCGGGGATACCGCGGCGGCGACCTCTCGCTCGTGTATCCGCTCGCACGCGGCAGCGCGCCGCTCATCACGGTGGTCGCCGCGATCCTCCTCCTCGGCGAGCAACCGACACCGCTCGCGATTGCCGGCGCGCTGCTGATCGCCGGTGGCGCAGTCGTGCTGACCAGCGATTTCGAGCAACTGCGAAAGGCGCGCAGCCTGCCGGCCGTGGGTTTCGCGCTCCTCACGGGTTGCATGATCGCGTCCTACACGGTCGTGGACAAGCTCGCCGTCGCGGCATATCTCGTTCCGCCGCTCTTCCTGGATTGGGCCACGAACCTGGGACGCGTTTTCATCATGGCGCCCCTCGCGCTGCGCCAACGCCAGGCGCTGCGCGAATGCTGGCGGCGCTCGCGGCGCGACATCGTCGGCGTCGCGGTGCTCTGCCCGCTCGCCTACATCCTGGTGCTGAGCGCCATGGTTTTTACGCCGGTGAGCTACGTCGCTCCCGCACGCGAGATCAGCATCCTCATCGGGGCCATTCTGGGCGTGAGCCTGCTCGCCGAGAAGGACGGAGCGCGGCGCGCTGTGCGCCGCCGTGGCGATGTTCGCCGGCATCGGATGCCTTGCTTGGGGATAGCGTTGTCCCCTCACCTACGCTTCCGCCGCACGCGAGGCAAGGGAGAGCTATCGGCTGTTCCATCGTTAACGCCTTTACTCTTCAGTGCTCCTACGTTTCACGTTTCACTCTCTTCACCCTTCGAGTCCTTCACTCCTCAGATCACCAATTCCAGATCTGCCACCAGCGCGTGTGCGCCGCGACTGCCGAGCGCCTTCAGATACTGGCTGTCGGGAAAGTTCTTGCTTCAGGACGCGCTCCGCGTCGTCGCGCAGATCGTTCATCCCGAGCGCATCGTACGATCTTGACCAGGATCACGAGCCCTTCTTCGTTTGCGGGCGCCTGCGGATAGGTCTTCAGCGATACTGCGCGCGGTTCGCGGCCGCGACATGCGCGCCGCGCTTCAGGTAATAGCGCGCGACATGGACCTCGTGCGCCGCGAGTGCGTTCACGAGATATTTCATGCGCGCGATGCGCGTCCGGGGCGTACTTGCTGTCCGGGATACCGGTTCACGAGCTCCTTGAACGCGTCGAACGCATTCGCGCCGGCCGCTTTCGGATCGCGCTCGGTCAGGTCCTGGCCGCCGACGATAGTCCCATCGATGCCCAGGTCCTCGTTGAAATTCGCGAGCCCTTCAGGTAGTAGACGTAGTCGACGTTGGGGTGATTCGGATGCAGCTTGATGAAGCGATCGGCCGCGGCGACCGCCAGCGCCGGCTCGTTGTCCTTGTAGTGCGCATAGGCGATCTCGATCTGCGCCTGCTGGCGAACGGCCGTAGGGATAGCGCGCTCGAGCTTCTGGTAGGTCCTTGATCGCCTGGTCGTAGTTCGCTCGCCGAGGCTATTGCTTGGCCTCGGCGTACAGCTTGGCCGCGGACCAGCCCTTGGTTTCGTCGGCGTCGCGTCTTCAGCAGGCCGCAGGCCCCGAGCGACCATCCGATGATGAGCACGAACACGATCGCTAAACTATGGCGCATCATGCAGGAATCCTCTCAAAACCGGGATTATAGCCCAGCGAGGCGCGATGGCCGCGACGAGCTCACGCCTCGTCGTCCCAGCCGGTGTGCGCGGGTCTGCGGCTGGATCAGGCGCTCGCGCGCATCTTTGCCGGAGCACTCGCGCAACCGTCTCGCGGGCTGGGGCGCGAGCGCGCGGGTCAGCGTCGACGGGCTTCCGGCCCCCGAGCGACAGTCTGGGGCGGCGAGCGAGCTGCAGGTCAGGCCGCCGCCGACCCGCGAGTGCTGCGCGGACCGCCCAGGCATCCCGCTCGACGTCGTCTATCGAGGACGACGCGCTCATCGTCATCGACAAGCCGGCCGGGCTCGTCGTCATCCCGGCAGCGGAACTGGAGCGGCACGCTGCTGAACGCGCTGCTCGAGCACGCGCCGGCGCTCGCGGACATGCCGCGCGCCGGCATCGTCCACCGCCTCGACAAGGACACGAGCGGGCTCCTCGTGGTCGCGAAAACGCTGGCGGCGCAAACCGACTCGTGCGCCAGCCGCAGGCGCGCTCCGTGTCGCGCGAATACGCGGCGCTCGCGCACGGCCGGATCGAGCGGACGGCACGTCGAGGCGCCGATCGGCCGCCACCCCGGCAGCCGCACGCGCATGGCCGTGTCGCGCGGCGGCAAACCGGCGGTCACGCATTTCGACGTCGTCGCGCGCTACGCCGACGCCACGCTGCTCCATGCCGCCTCGAGACGGGCCGCACGCACCAGATCCGCGTGCACCTCGCTCGATCGGGCATCCGCTCTCGGCGACCCGGTCTACGGCCGGCGCCCGGCGATGGAACGCGCCGCGTTTCCCGTCAGGCGCTGCACGCGGAAAGCTCGCACTGACGCATCCGGTTTCCGGCCGCACGCTGAAATGGCATGCGCCGATCCCCCAGGACATGCGTGAGCTGATCGAGGGGTTGCGCCAATGAACGCCGACTGGATCGCCCCCGACTGGCCTGCCCCATCCAGCGTGAAGGCGCTTATCACGACGCGCGCGGGCGGCGTGAGCGCGGGCCCTTATTCGAGCATGAACGTGGGCTTCTCGACGGGCGACGCTGCACAGGCGGTCGAAGAGAATCGGCGGCGCCTGCGGGCGTGCCTGCCGGGCGAACCGCGGTGGTTGAAGCGGGTGCACAGCACGGTAGTCGATGCCGCGGCAGTCGCGGATCGCGTGGAAGCCGATGCGTCCATCGCGCCCGAAGCGCACACGGTTTGCGCGGTGCTCGTTGCCGATTGCCTGCCGGTGCTCTTCACCGATCGGGCGGGAAGTGTCGTCGCCGTCGCGCATGCGGGCTGGCGCGGTCTCGCAGGCGGCGTGATCCAACGCACGGTGGAGCGCCTGCGCGAACACTCGGCGCACGCTCTGATCGCGTACATCGGCCCCGGCATCGGGCCGGCGACGCCTTCGAGGTGGGTGAGGACGTGTATCTCGCGTTTACGCGTCGCGATGACGCGGCGGCCGCGGCGTTCGTGTCCCATCGGCCCGGCAAGTGGCTCGCGGATCTGCCCATGCTTGCGCGGCGCGCGCTCGCCAGCGCGGGTGTCGCCAAGGTACACGGTGGCAGTTTGTGCACCTGCTCCGATCCCGGCCGGTTCTTCTCTTATCGGCGAGACGGCACCACCGGGCGCATGGCCGCGCTCATCTGGCGCGAAGCTTGACGCTATAATCCGCCGCGCACACGTGCCCCCCTTCGCGCAGCGCGCTTCCAATCTTCTCGCTCACGTACATCGCGTAAGTGAGTGGCGTTCACTTACGGCCACAAATTTCCCTCGCCCTTCCAAAGCGGGTCGGGGGAGCGGAGCGGTCGGGGAGGGGATCGAGCGCGAAGGTCGTTTGAAAGCTGAATAATGACTACCCTTGGCTGAGGATCATCGGCGCCACGGCGCTGGGCGGTGTGCTGTCGATGGCCGTCGCCGCGGTCTTCGCGTTGAACGCGAAAGCCGAATGGATACCGGTGCTCATCAGTTATGCG
>CAWEHH010000012.1:0-74205 GCA_963808765.1 uncultured beta proteobacterium | reverse complement strand
ACACCAATAAATTGAATAAAGTTCCGATTCAATAGGTTGCGTAAGAGCTTGGCCGAGCAACCCCCGTTCTACCCCATTGCAGCGGCGCGGCGTCCGATCGGGTCGTCCGTAGCTTGCTGTTTCGCTACGCGGCGGGACGGTAACATCGGTTTATGCCCGCGCAGCGCCCCCAAAAGCCGGACTGGGATCTCTGGTTCGCCAAAGCGGAGGTCCAACTCTGGGAGGCGATCCATCTCTCGCTCGACGTTTGTCCCGAGCGCACTGACCCGGAGGTTTTGCGGAAGCGCGAGCAGTCCCGTGAGTATCGGATAAGGTTCGCGAACGCCGCATCGAATTTGGGGAAACAACTCGAACCCACAAGGCTTTCACTGAATGGCTCTCGATACGCGACTGTGCGGCTCGCGGACTTCGCCGCGTTTGTTAAATCGAGGGGCTGGGACCATTCGTGGAAGCTCTCCTCTCTTGCCGCTGAACCTCCGAAAGCGGAGGCCAAGCCGTTGGCGCAGAGAGAGCGCAACACGCTCTACGCATTATTGTCGGCGCTCATCGAAGATCGCGGGGTAGACCTGTCGAAGGCAACGACCAGGGATGCCTGGGGGCTGGAAGATCTGACGCAGAGACACGGCTGGCGCGTGTCCGACCGCACTATTTTTGATCTTCTGAAGAAAATCCACGAAGCAAAAAAGCGACGCTCGGAGTCGGACGAGCCAGACGATCTTTGACCATCTGAAGCGCATCCCCGAAGCACAAGAGCGACGCCCGAAGCGCTCGAAGTAGGCCCCTCCTTTTCCCCGCAATTGCAGAAACGCAAACTGCCGTTTCCGCAATTGCGAGAACCCCACAAATCGGGGCTTATAAATCATAGCCATGGTTCGCGTAATGCGGAACGCCCCGATAGGAGATGGGCATGGCTGAAGCAGGAAGTGCCCCGCTCGTTTCGCCTGGCACCATTGCGGCGCTTGAAAAACAGCGGCAAGCTGCGCCGCCCGCGCGCGGCGGCAGTGATGTCAGCAGGAATCATCATGGAGCGCCCTGGCGAAGTTCAGCGGCGCATCGGGCTCAAACACGCGCAGTACGCTACGAGCACATCAGGCAGGGGCTGTTCCCGCCGCCGATTTCACTCGGCAAGCGCGCGAAGGGACACCCCACGTATGAGCAGATGCCATCCTCCGCGCTCGTATTCGCGGGTGCGACCGAGGATCAACTGCGCGCGATCGTTCGCGAACAGCTCGCTGCTCGCTGCGAGAACTTCCGCAAGCCCAGGACGAGAGCATGACCGTCCGCGCCCTGCAGTATCGCTGCCCTCGCTGCAAGTGGACCGGCAGCCATCCGCGCGTCATCCAGACGTTCCACTCGGCGCGCGCCCAAACGGACGATCCGTCTGAGCTGCGCGAAGTGTCGAAAGACCACTCACCGCACGGCAGGGATGAAGCGCGATGAGCCGCGACGACTTACACACCGGTCCCACCGCAATCGTCAGCCCCCGCCCGCCCAAGACGGGGCGCTCGCGCTACGTGCGGCTTTTCCCTGAACGAAATCTTTTCCTGTTCGACCAGCTTGATGCCAAAGAGCACTTCGCCTACTCGAAGCTGCTCACCGCATACGTCATACGCGACGGCGTTGTTCGCCGATGATCCCAAGCAGATCGCGAAGGTGTGCGGGATCACGCGTGAAATCCTGGCTTTCGCTCCGCGCGAAGCTGATCGACCTGGGCCTGGGCCGCGTTGAGAACGGGCGATGGGTGGATGACGATCAGGACAGGAGTTTGGAGTTACAACGCCGCTACTCGGAGAAGCAGCGCGAGCGGGTCCGTGCTCGGTGGACGCTGAAAGTGATCGAGGGCGAGCGGTGACCTACATCCAACAGGCACTCGCCGATGCCGGCATCATCGAGCTACGGATTCACACTGGCGGTGAGCGCTGGATTTCCGGCCTCTTCGACTCGGCCAGCGCATTGAACGCGGCGGTCGAAAAGCACGCGGCCAACAACATCTACGCCACGCTGAACCGGCCGCGATCAATGCCGGTCACCAACGCGATGGGCACGAAGGCGTTGTGCGACGAGGACATCGAGTGCGTCGTGCGGCTGCCCTTCGATTTCGATCCTGCCCGGCCAAGGGGCGAGCCGTCCACCGACGCGGAACTGGCTCTCGCGATTCTCAGGCGCAATGCGCTGATCGCGATGCTGACGGGATTGGGCTGGCCGCAGCCCGCGACCGCCATCTCCGGCAACGGCGCGCACGCCCTGTATCGCTGTCGGCTGCCGAATTCCGATGCGACCCGCGGCATGCTCACGGCGCTGTATCGGGGGCTGCGGCACGACTTCGCGGACGAGACCGTGAGCTTCGACCCCACCGTGAGGAACCCATCGCGCATCTGGCGCTTCTACGGCACGGTCAACAGGAAGGGCACGCCGTCGCGTGGAACGGCCTCACCGCAAGGCCGAGGTGAGCGTGCCCTCGCGCTGGGAGGGCGTCTCACCGAAGCAGATCGAGACCCTGGCGAATAGCTACGCAAGCAGCAACCGCCACGAGCCCAGAGCTGAGTCTGCGAAACGCGCTGCCGGCATTGTTGGCCGTGGAGACTTCTCGACGCTTGATGTGTGTGCATGGTTCGCGGCTCATGGCGCGTTGAAGCGTCCACTCGGCGCCGGCAAGCACGCGGTTACCTGTCCCTGGGTCGGCGAGCACTCTGCGCCGGACAGGCCTTACGGCAGTGACACGGTGATCTGGGAAGCTGTGGGCGGACGCTGGCCGAGCTTCTTCTGCTCTCACGCCCATTGCGAGGGCCGTTCGATCCTGGATGTGATGTGCTTGTGGGGCGACGCGGACGCCTACTGCGCCCGGGCATGGCAAAGGGTGGCGCCGTGATCGAGCAGCGCGATTATCAGACCCGGATGGTGGCCGCCATTCAGCATCATTGGGCCGGCGGCGTGCGCTCCGTGCTGGGCGTGCTCCCAACGGGCGGAGGCAAGACCGAAGTCGCGATGCAGATCATCGACGCGATGCCTGAAGACTCGGGGCGGGTGCTGATCGTGACCGAGCGCAAGTCGCTCTGCCGGCAGTGGGTCACCAGACTGCGGCGTCACGGCACGCGCCGCTATGTGGGCGTGCTCCAGGGCGACAACACCCGGATGATCGAGTCCCCGATCCTGGTCGCGACCGCGCAGACGATCCGCCACCGGGGCGTGCCGACAGGCGTGGCGCTCATCGTGATTGACGAGTCGCACATCTGGCACCAGACGCACGACAGCGTCTTGGGTGCGCTCGGGGACGCGAAGGGTCCTTGGCCTCACCGCGACACCGCTGCGCAAAGGGCTGGGCCTGCGCTTCCAGGTGGTTGTGGTCGGCGCTCGCATTCGCGAACTGATCGAACAAGGCTATCTCGTGAAAGCGCGGTATTTCGCGCCGAAACCCGAGGCCATCGAGGCGGCGCTCGAGGAGGTATCCGTGCGTGCCGGCGAGTTCGTCAGTGGCGAACTGTCGGAGGCGATGCGGAACAGGACGATCATCGGTGACGTGGTCGGCGAGTGGCAGCGCCGGGGCGAGGACCGCCAGACCATTGCGTTCTGCGTGGACAAGCAGCACGCCCGGGAACTGATCGCGGAGTTCAGGCTCGCAGGCGTCGCGGCGGAGGTCGTCCTCGATGACACCGAAGACGATGAGCGTGCGCGGATCTTCGAGCAATTCGACAATCGCGACATTCGCGTGCTCGCCACTGTCGGCGTGCTCGGCGTGGGATTCGATTCGCCTATCGCCTCGTGCGCGATCCTGGCGCGGCCCACGTTGAGCTACTCGCTCTACCTACAGCAGGGCGGACGCGTGCTGCGTCCGCACCCGGGCAAGACCGATGCGCTGGTGCTCGACCACGCCGGGAACACGGGTCGCTTCGGACTGCTCGAGGATTTCGATCCGCCGCGCGAGCTCTCGACGATCGACAAGCACACCGACCGGCGAAGCCGCCACGCATCGGCAGGTACCTGGGCGTGCAAGGACTGCGAGGCGATCAACGCCGGCACCACGAACATCTGCACTGAGTGTGGCACGCCGCTGCGCCGGCATAGCGCCGTCATCATCCTGGACGGTGAGCTGAAGCGCGTCGACTACGCCGACGGCGAAACCCTGCCGGGACCTACGCAGGACGAGGTGTGCACGGGCTACCGGATGCTGCTGCTACTTCGCTGAAAAGAAGGGCTTCAAACCCGGGCTGGGCATACTACGCCGCGCAGCGCCGCTTCAGGATCCCGCCTGAGAAAGCGCCCGGCACTCATTCCCCGCGAGTGGCGACACCTGCCGCCGATCGTGCCCGATGCAGCCATGGCCAGATGGGTTATCCGCGATTATCAGCACCAGCGGATCATTCAGCGTCACCGCGAATCGCGGGCAGATACCACGGTACCCGCGTGAGTGATACCGCGGTATCCACCACGGCGATACCACGGTACCGATCACTGCGACACCACGGTATATACCGGGGTAATACCTAAGGAGAGGAGAGAGGAGAAAGAGCTACTAGCCGTTCCTCCTTCTCTGGGCCGCGGCCACCTTTTTTCTGCCCATTTCGGCGAGAAAAAGATGTGACGCGCAGAAGCGACGAAGGCGGCGTGAATGAAATGGTTTCTGACACGGACATCGCGTAGCAAACAAGGCCAAAGCTGGGCAGGTGCCCGGCGTGTCGGTAATAGCTGTGAATGGGAAATCCAACCGCGAAAGGAGTGCCACATGAGTGAAACCTATGACCGTTACGATCTGGCAGTAGTCTTCGGCGGCTGCCCCGAGTGCGGCGGCAATGACGGCTGCCGCAACGCCGGCTCGAATCACTGGTCCTTCTGCGAGCAGCACCGTAACAAGTGGTATGCAGGTTCGGATCTGTTTACCTCGTGGCGCGAGGAGACACCGTCGGAGCAACGTGAAGCGTTCGCGCTCATCGAAAACTACCACACCGTAGACCCGATCTATCCCTTGCTTGAGTTAGGGCCGGCGCGGGATGAAGCATTCGAGAGCTTCACTGCAGGTGATCGGCACATGAGACACACCTTGTCTTACCCGCTCCGCGCGATTGGCGCTATCAAAGGCGGAAAACGCGTTGCCGAATGGCTGATAGCGTGATAGTGTGTATCTATCGAATGGGATATAGGCCGATGAGCTATCGTATTTTCGTGGGCGCGACTCGAAACTAATGCGCGGCTGGGCTCACGCGCTGTGGGCTGCTATTGACCTGAGGAAGGGTGATGCGGCGACGAGGAGCAACTCCTGTCGAAGTACGACACTCGCACTGCTGCGCCGGGTGCAGTAACGCGCCCGGTAAAACGGAACGCGAAGGGGCATTTCCTGCCGGGTCATGCACCGCGCTCGCCCGGTCGGCCTGTCGGCGTGTCTGCTGTCGATCGGCTCTCGGCCATGGCGCGAGAACTTGCGAAACCGCTTGCCAACTCGGTGAGCGCAGTGGAACTGGCCCGGCAATGCTCGCCAGCCGTGATCGCTCGTGCGGTCGAGATCGCCACTACCACGCGCAGCGAGACGGTTGCGCTGCGAGCCGTCGAGATGGTGCTCGATCGTGCACTCGGCAAGCCGGTCGAATCAGTTGCCCTGGCGCACGCTGACATGAACGCTCCGGGCGCTGGGGAGCGGCATCAACGTGCCCAAGCCGCGCTCGCACGGCTGCGCGAAATGTTTGGAAAGGGCGCGCCGGAAGCTGTGCAGCACGCGGACGAAGCGGGTCCTGCGAGTGATCGTGATCCATCAAGGACATCGAATCCCTACCTGAAAGCCGACTTCCGTTATGACAAACATTAACGTCCTCCGAGCCTGCTGGACCCTGGCGCCTGAAACGGCCGCCGATGAACCTGACCGCGCTGCAATGCTGTCCCGTCATGCTGATGAGTTGGCAGTGCTGCTCGATCAGGTCCGCGCAGAGGTCATCGCCGCTGGATATTTTCGCTTCAGCGGCCCCGACGTTTTGATGGAAACGCTGGTCGCCGCGCTCAACCTGCCTGATCAGCGTCATCGTCATCGAAACGCGGATGGAGTAGGAAGGCGCATCAAAGGCCGACGCAATGCGTCTCAGCGTAGCGATTCGAGCGCCGGGCCCCCCACCACACACGAGCCTCCGAGCGTCGCTCCTGGGCGATCCTGGCAGCATCTGGAGGCATTCGCCGCGCCGATGCTGTGCGAGCGCAGCTAACACGACAGCGAAGCGTCGTCATCGCTTCATGCCGAACGGCTCGCCGTCCATTTGTCGCCGGTGCGCTCGTGTCACATCGCCATGGGCCAGCGAGTTGAGTTTCACCAGGAGCTAACTTCACGCCCGACTGCGAATCGCAGATCGTGCGCTGCGAACGCCGATACCGGCTGTAGTAAATCGTCCGTTTTCCGACAGCCGCAGCGATATACCTTCGCGCTGTTAGGAAAAATAGGCCTGTACTTTTTCTGACACGTCCGCGATCCTGACAGCCATTTCCAACACCTGCAGGGGGCACGGCAATGGCGACTTTCGGATACGGACGCGTCAGCACGCAAGATCAGACCACCGACAACCAGCGCCTGGAGATCGAGCGCGCCGGTTACAGCATCGATTACTGGTTCGCGGACGAGGGTGTTAGCGGGGCCGTTCTCGCCTCCCAGCGTCCGCAGTTCCGCGACATGCTTACCAAGATCCGCCAGGGCGAGTCCCTCGTCGTCACGAAGATCGACCGGCTCGGGCGCGATGCCGTGGACATCCAACAGACGGTGAAGCAGCTCAAGGCGCTGGGCGTGCGCGTGTTCGTGACGCAGCTCGGCGCGACCGACCTCACGAATTCGGCAGGCAAGATGCTGCTCGCGATGCTGGCCGCGTTCGCGGAGATGGAGCGCGATTTGATCGTGGAGCGCACGCAGGCGGGCCTCGCGCGGGCACGGGCACAGGGAGTGCGGCTCGGCAGGCCATCGAAGACGAGCGAGAACGACCGCACAGCGATTCGCCTGAGACTGGCGGGCGGTGACTCCGTCAGCTGCAGTGGCGCGCTCCTACGCCATCAGCAGGGCGTCCGTGATTGCGATACGGGAAGCTCCGTAGTCGTGATGCGCTAGCTAGCGAGCGGCTCTAGGCATGCGCAAGCGGCCGGATTGCCGCCCGGTGGCCTGGTCCTCGACCGCCAAGCGCGATGAAAAAGAGTGCCTATCCCATTCGGCACGCCCAGCCCATGGTCAGCAAGTGCTGATCTTCCCACCGGGGACGATTCTCTGGTGACCACGCACACTGTCGGGTTCCACGGCGCATGCCACTTCGCTCGATGTGGCTGAGACGTAGGAAAGAGCCACGCCGATGTCCTGCGTCCCGAGCAGCCTCATCGCCCGAATTTCCAGGAGTCCTTCTACGACGACGAGCAGGGCGGTATCAGCGGACGGTCGGCATGACCCGGCGGCAGCTCTATGGTCCCCGATGCGACAGACAACAAGGCGATCAAACAAATCCCTTGTCCAGTATGAAGACGTTTGTCCGCAAGCCTATAAGCCTAAGTCGTCTCCGTTGCACCTCGCATCAGACGGGACAGTGCGACTTCCGTTTGATGCCTTCTCAGACTTCCCGCCGATTTCGACGCGCGAAGAACCCGGGATAGTGCGCGCCTGCAGCTGTCGGCTGCGGCTGGAGGGATCCGCCTGGCTGGTCCAAGCCCGCCGCGACGAACGTCTCGGGTTTCTGCCGATGGATCTCAGAACTGTTGAACGACTTCCGTGAGGAGCTTACATGACTAACGATCTTCAAAGACCACGATTTCAAGGGTAAGAGCCAGACCATCTCCGGCAATGTGCGTGACCTAAGAGGCTTGCCCGCCGACAAGCATGGCTCGATTAACTCAGTGACGACGATGAGGCGGCGCTGCTCTTCAAGAACGATGACTGGCACGGCGGAGCGTTATACATCCGCGGCCGAGAAAAACGTCTCTGATCTTGGCAAGGATAGCGAGGGCGGGCGGTTTGGATTCTGAAACAGCGTGCGATCGATCCGCGTCACGCCCTTCTGGGTTGATCTGAACATCACGGTCGTGCGCGATGAGGACAACAAACTGCCGACGGGCTGGAAGACCGAAAAGGAGGCGCGTTCGGACATCAACGCCATCGTCGCGCAGGCAAGCGAGTTCTATGCGGACAAGCGAGCATTGCTGCAACTGGGTGGCGCGCATCACCGTTCGCACCAGCAAGAACTTGTTCGCGATCTCTATGCTAGAACAGATCGTCCTGCCGGGTGAATGGACCGAGAGGGGCTGTCTGATCCTGCCCCGGTTTCACGTGCATCAGATATGTGGATAAATAGTCTGATGAACGGAGGGTCTTATGAGCAGGAAAGAGGCGCCGGATCGGCAGTATACGGATGAGTTCAAGATCGAGGCCGTGCGTTTGGCGGAGTCGATCGGCCCTAATCAGGCGGCGAAGCGGTTGGGGATGCCGGAGTCGAGCCTGGGCAACTGGGTGCGATTGAACGAGCCTGGAGGCGCGCAGCGCTCGACAGTGCTGCGAAATCGGTCAAGCGCCCGGTAGCGGAGTTCGAGGCTGAGAACGCGCGCTTCGCCATGAGCTGGCGAATGCGAAGCTGGATCTTGAAATTGTAAAAAAGGCGGCGGCGTATTTCGCGAAGGAGTCGCGGTGAAATACGCGTGGATCGAAGCGCACAGCGACCTCTTTAGCATAAGCCGGATGTGCCGAGAACTGAGTGTCTCGCGCAGCGGCTATTGCCAATGGCGGGTGCACGCCCCGAGCGAGCGCGCGTTGGCCAATGCGACGCTGGACTCGCAGGTCGCAGCCATTCACGCCGCGAGCGCCCAAAGCTACGGTCGCCTCCGCATTGTGCGCGATCTTCACGAGCAGGACGTGCGCGTCGGCCACGAGCGGGTGCGTCAAAGTCTAAAGCGCCAGGGTTTGTCTGTGGTCTACAAGCGCCCCTAGCGGGTGACGACCGATTCTGCGCATACGGAAGCCCATCGCGCCCAATCTTCTGAATCGACGCTTTGACGGCTGGCAGGTGAATCAGGCGTGGGTGGCCGACATCACGTACATCGCCACGGCAGAAGGGTGGCTTTACCTTGCCTGCATCATGGATTTGGCCAGCCGCAGAATCGTGGGCTGGTCGATGAGCGATCGGATGAAGGCCGATCTGGTATGTCAGGCGTTGAAGTCGGCATACTGGAAGCGCAAGCCCGCGGCGGGGCTCCTCATGCATTCGGACCGCGGCAGTCAGTATGCGAGTGACGAGCACCGCCGGCTGATCAAAGATTACCGGATGATCCAGTCGATGAGCCGACGCGCCAACTGCTGGGACACTCAGTCTAGGATGGCGCTGAACGTCCGGCCCAACCTGACCCGTGCTGGGATTGGTGATGCTGCCTTAGCGTTGACCTGTCGGTTGGGTCCCGGCGTTCCCCGAGCGTCGCCGGGCCCACTGCCTGTGACCTGATAGGAGCTTTGTAATGCACCGTGAGTGTCCTGTCCGGGAATTGGGATTGGCGATGTTGTTGGACCATTCTCAAGGAGTCGGACGTGGAGAAAGCCGCTGTGGAGCATGAAGTCATTCTGGGTGTCGATACACACTTGGACACGCACGTCGGTGCAGTGATTGATGAGGTGGGGCACGTCCTCGGCACATTCGCTACGCCAACCACCGCGGCCGGTTATCAGCAGTTACTGAAATGGGCGTGCTCGTTCGGAAAGTTGCAACGCGCCGGAGTCGAAGGCACTGGAACGTATGGAGCGGCCTCGCGCGCTTTTTACGTGAACACGGCGTCACGGTATGGGAGATCAACCGCCCGGATCGCTCTAAGCGCCGTCTCAGAGGCAAGTCGGACCCGACGGATGCCGAAAGCGCTGCACGTACAGTGCTGTCGGGTAATGCGACCGCGGTTCCGAAGGCGCAGTCCGGTGCCGCAGAAGCTTTACGCACGGTTTCCGTCGCCAGGCGCAGTGCAGTCAAAGCAAAAACGCAGGCGATCAACCAATTAAGGGCGTTGCTGGTTAGCGCTCCGGACGCCATTCGGCAAAAGCTCTGGACCTCCAAACCCGAGCAATGCGTTGCACGTTGCGCACGTCTCCAGCCACTGGGCGACACGGCAGTGCTTCGAGTTCTGTCGAGCACGCTGCGGTCGTTGGCGAAACGGTGGATGCACTTAACTGTGGAATTACGCGAACTCGATGCAGTACTCGAGCGGCTGACAATGCACGCCGCTAAGCGGTTGCGCAGTCAATTCGGTGTTGGACCGCAATCGGCAGCCACGCTGTTGGCAGTAGCGGGTGATAATCCAGAACGGCTACGCAGTGAGGCAGCGCTCGCAGCGCTGTGCGGCGCAAGCCCACTGCAAGCATCGTCTGGTAAGACTGTGCGTCATCGACTCAACCGAGGAGGAGATCGGTCGGCCAATAACGCTCTATGGACGATTGCAATGGTGCGGATGAGAAGTGAACGTTGTACTCAAGCGTACGTTGCGCGGCGCACAGCCGAGGGTATGACGATTAAAGAAATCCATCGCTGCCTAAAGCGATACATCATACGAGAGCTGTATCCCCTGATCTTGGCCGATCTCGCGGATGCCGCAGCCGATTCTTGACATAGGAGCGTCAATGCGCCGATGGAGAGCTTCTTCAAGACGCTGAAAGTCGAACGTGTTTACCGCTTGCGCTACGAGACTCGGGCCGCGGCGAAGCTCGATATCGTCGACTGGATTGAAGGCTTCTACAATCGTCAACGTCGGCATTCATCGATCGATTATCAAACACCGGTCGACGCGGAGCGCAGCTTCAAGGCTGCATGACCTGGTATTCGTGGAATCGAGGCAGGGTCATACTCCGTCGACGGCTCACTCCACTATGTCTTCATGGACCACCGGCAGATGCTCGAGATCCTCAACGCCGGAGGTAGAGTCTACGACAGCCGCCTCAACCTGCTTGTCTGGAAGAAGACCAATGGGTCAATGGGAAGCTTCTATAGAAGCCAACACGAGCTCATATTCCTGTTTAAACGAGGGACCGGGCCCCACATAAACCACGTGCAGCCCGGCGTCAACAGGCGCTACCGCACAAACGTGCTGGGGTATGCCGGCGCGAATACGTTCCGTGCCGGCCGTGACAAAGCATTGGCCGCGCATCCAACACCGAAGCCGGTGCCACTCATTGCCGATCTCATCCGCGATGCCTCCAACATCAACGACTGGGTGCTGGATTGCTTCGCGCGGCGGCGGTACGATTTTTATCGCAGCCGAGAAGACCCACCGGCGTGCAGCCGGAATCGAACTCGACCCGCTGTCCGTCGACCTCGCGATCGAGCGCCGGCAGAAGTTTACGGGCAAGCAGGCGACCCTCGTCGAGACGGGACAAACCTTCGCCGAAGTGGCCGCCGAGCGATTGCAGGAGCCGACTCACGACCGGCCGTGGCGGAGGTGGTATCATGAGCGCGAAGAACTACAAAATCGGCTACAAAAGCCCGCCCACCGCACACGCGTTCAAGCCCGGGCAGTCCGGCGATCCCGCCGGACCCCCCAAGGGGCGCCAGCAGTTCGCGACCCTGCTGCAGGAGATCGTCAACCGCAAGGTGGCGATCGCCGGCTCGACCAAGAAAATCTCCATGGGAGAGGCCGTTCTGCGCAAAGTATTCGCATCGGCCGTGGGCGGGAATGCCAAAGCGCAAGGTATGGTCATCGCGCTGATGGAAAGCCACCTCGGCAGAAGTGAATACGGGCTTTGATCCGGAGCGTCGCGCGCAAGAGCAAGGATCCTGGCGCAGTTATTTGCGGGGCAGGGAGGTGGTGATGAATTTGACTCCCATTGATCCGTACCTGGGTATGGCCAAGAGCACACGCGAGGCGCTGCTACAGAGGCCGGGGATGTTATCGCTCCTGGCGCGGCCCGACTTCGGCGTTTTCGCCCATATGGGCATCCGCTTCCTGCTTGGATCGAGTGCGCGCCAAAGTCCCTGTGGCACGTGCACGCCATGGCCCACGTGGTGAGCGATATAGCAAAAGGCCGCTGCCGGCGCGCCATCGTGACGGTGCCGCCGCGGCACTTGAAGTCCACGGTCGTTACGGTGGAACACATCGCCTGGCGCATGGGCCAGGATCCAACGCTCAAGATCCTGCTGCTGTCGTACTCCAAAGCGCTCTCAACAGAGCTCCTCGGCAAAGTGCGAGCGATTATGGCGCACCCGTGGTATTACGAAACCTTCCCCTGGATGGCAGAACCGTTGCGAATCAATCGCGCGGACCTCGTGCAAACGGCAGCCGGCGGCCAGGTCACGGCCACCTCGTTTTCTGCCGGTTTTACCGGAATGGGCGCGGACTTGATCATCGTCGATGATCCATTGCGTGCGCAGTCGAGCTTCTCTGAGACGCAGCGCGAACGCTGTATTCGCACGTTCGATGAGGGTCTACGCTCTCGCCTCAACGATCCGGCGCGTGGGGCGATCGTGGTCGTCATGCAACGCCTGCACGAAGAGGATTGGTCGGTCATCTACTGGCGGAGGGGGGCTGGCGGGAGTTGCGGTTGCCGCTCGTGGCCGAAGCAGAAGAGGACGTGCCGCTTTGTGTCGATCGCGTCGAGCACCGCCAGGTCGGCACGACCCTCGATCCGGACCGTGTACCCCAGGAGATTGCCGCAGAGATCAGTCGCACGGTGGGATCGGTCGTCTATGGCGCGCACTACCAGCAGGAGCCACAGCCTGCCGAAGGCACGTTGCTACGACTTAGGTAATGTGGAGCGATATGACAAGCCGCGTCGCGACTACCACGAACTCGTCAGCGCGGTCGACACCGCCATGGAAACGGGCGAAGCCAATGACTACACCGCGTGCGTGGTGCCCGGCCGTCGTGAGCACCGGATTGATGTGCTGCGGGTCAAACGCGCCAGGGTCCCGTTTATCGAGCGGCTCATGATGGTGCGCGAACTCACACGCGCATATTGGGGCGCGCATGTCGTGGTCGAAGCGGCGAACGCGGGGGCCCTCATTCAGGAGCTCCGACGTAATTATGCGCTGCACGTTACGTCGGTTTCGGCACGACATTGCAAGGAACAGCGTGCCGTTGCCGTCGCCCCCATGCTCGAGAACGGAGACGTTCGCCTACCGGTGCAAGCGGAGTGGCTGGACGCATTTACATGCGGGGTACGGTCCTTCCCGCACGGCACGAACGACGACATGGTCGACGCGTTCGTGCACGGCCTGAACTTCCTGAAACGCCACATCAATCGTCTGCGGGAGAAGCCTTATCCCGATCCCGATCAGCGTCCGAGCGCAAGGTATCGGCCGCGCGGAAACATGCGACCGCCAGGCGCGGCGCTTCGACGTTAGTCGTGGGGGTGAGTGAAGGGGGCCGCGCACCGTCGCGTGCGCGGCCATCCTATTTCGGCGGCCCGGAAAGCATCGGTTCTCCCGCGCTCGCTCGTTTCGCTGCTCCTACGACCAGCGAAAGCCCGTGCAGGTTGTCGCCTGTGATTGACGTGGTGAGCCGCTGCCCGAGCTTGCTCGCCCGACGATGATCGCGCGGTGGCGTCGGGCCTCGCGCGCCAGCACGCGCGGCACCCGCGATGCGCACGGCCGTGTGGGCGGCAAGCAGCGCAAGCGCGTGATCGCGAAGAACGCGAGTATCGACACCGGCGAGAACAGATCCAGCATCTTCGTCGCCCAGCCCACGAAGAGCAGGATCGCGACAATCAGGAACCAGTTGAACAGCACGTTGCGCACGAAAGTCGGCCAGCTCGAATGGAGATGTCAGTTCCCGGGGAACGTGAAGGAGAAGAGGAGCAACGATAGGATGAAATAGGCGCCGTAGAACTCGTGCCCGTCCGTCCACGCGATCGCTACGAGCGTGCCCATGATGATCGCCGGCTCCAGCCGGAACCGGATCAGATTCATCACCGACAGCGGGCTCTTGAAGAGGTCGCCTGGGTGAGACATGGCCGGTGCCATGCCGGCCGCGTGGTGCGGGGGAGTCATCGATCTCAAAATGTGAGCTGCGCCATGAATGAGGCGGTATTCGCGTCGTAGTCGAGTTGTGCCACATTCGAGCTGCGTTTTCATGAGCTAGCGCAAAAAATAGCTCCAAAAACCGGTAGGGTTTCCACGTTGCGGTCAGGCCAAACGTGTTCGTCGTGTCCGTCCGCTGGGGGAGGGTGGTCGCCACCAGCACGTCATCTGTAAGGAAATCGCGCTTCCGGTGCTCGAACCGCGTGCCGACCAGGATCCGCGCTGTCGCGGCCCAATCCGCTCCCACCGCCACCGAATCAGTCACGGCGTGGCTCGAGACAACATCGTCATATGCCCCGATCTCCCTGCGGACCACCGTGGTGAATTTGAGCTTGCCGGTGGGGGGGTGTATTCCCACGTGATGCGACCTGTCGGGCCGTCGAAATCGTTCTGTGGCCGGTTATCGAACTTGTGGGTCGTATAACCCACCGCCCCGGTAAGAAGTGACTGGCCCGTGAATCTCCAGGAGAAGTTCGCCTCCAGGTCGTCTCTCGTGAAGCTGTCGTCGAAGAGCGCTCCGCCCCCGGAAGTTCGGTTGGGATACTCGCCTTCGGTGTGCCTGAGCGTCCCACCCAGCAAGTTACCGGTGGCAGGCAGGAAGTCGAATCCTGCCTCGTAGGTCGTCTGCTCGAGATCCGAATTCCGCCGGACCGCACCGCTGTTCTCTGTCGAGATGTGGGATACGCGCGCCCGGATCGCGCCTGACGCCGTGAACCGATAGCGCCCCAGAACATAGGGGTTGTGCCGGGATTCCATGTTCTTCACAGGCACGCGGAAATCCCCGAAGCTCGTGAGCGCCCGGGAATACGTGTAGCCGGCATCGCCGGACCAGTCGTTGCCGAGCTGCCAACGCCACAGGAGCCGCCCGTCGGTTGACGTGTTGTCAAGAAACGTGAAGGTCTGGAAGTCATTTCGCGCGACGCCCCCGTCGGCGAGGAAACGCTGCCGAGAAACGGGCACGTCCAGCGCGAGCCGTAGGCCGGTGGAGAAGATACGTTCGCTGCGCTCCGGCCGACCGATCACTGCAGCAGGATTGATGTCGTTCGATACCCTGAAGAGGTTGCTATCGTAAGTGTAGGAAACAAAAGGATAGATCGTGATGCGGTCGCCCTCGAGAGCTTGTGCAGGGCCGCCGGAACCGAGCGCGGTGGCGGCCGCAAACAGCGTGAGGGCGGCGGGAGACGCCCGTGACGCGTTACCACAGATCCCAACGTTCGTAGGCCACTATGTAGACTCCTAGGCAGGCGTTCGCGACGAACGTGGGCGACGATGGGTGCCCAGATATTTGCGCGTCCACATATAAAGAAGGTTGAACGCTATGCCAGCGACCAGTCCGGCGAACCAAAGGTGGTGCTCGATCGCGAAGAGCACCGCCGTCCCGGCGAATGCGAACCACGTGACCCGCCGCGGATCCGCGCGCAGGAAGTCGTAGTCGGTCAGCCACCGCAGGAGGAACGCCATCCTCTATCAGGATTGTTTCACGCAGCGCAAGCGTAAAATGTTTCAATCAGCAAAGCGCCTCACACACAGAATTCAAGACACCGCCGGAAGCGACACGTTGAGCGATGCGTATTCACTTCCTCAATCTATCGAACCACCTGTCGATCCTTCTCCGACTCTCGGCGGCCTCGCTAAGAACCCAATCCCGAAAGGCTGCTATCTCGCAGCGCTTCGATGCTTCGGGCGGTGAGATGACATGGTAGGTCGCAAGCGAAGGCAGCCGCGGCCCGAACGGGACGGTCATACATTCGACTCTAGCGAGTCGATCGCAAGAAGCGATCCGCTGAGCCCTACGCCAAGACCGACTTCAACGGCATGCTGCATCACGAACCGTGGTGCGAAGTTCATGATTCGCTTCGGGCTGATATGGTCGAACCCCGCGCTTCGTAGCCACTCCCACCATCCGGGTTTCCGCGCTTCATCATTGTCGTTGTAAGGCTCTTCTGCGCCTTCAGTAGCATCTGCCGCTCGAGGTCTGCGGCTTCACGTATGCCTCTCTCCCCTTGCGTGAGATCTGCGCGACAGATCGGAAACACGCAGTTCTCCCCGAGACTCACCGAATTCATGTGCGATATGGCGCCGGTGCCATCGAAGAAGCCCACGTCGAACGCGCCCTGCAGCATGCCAATGGCGCCGGAGTCCTCCAATGGCGTGACGTTTATCAGCACATCCGGATACTGTTGCAGGAATCTGTTGAGTCGCTTCACGAGCCACAGCACCGCCAAGCTCGGAGGAGCCGAGAGGTTGATAACGATGTCCCCCTGGCCGCGTTTGACCATGCGCGTTGCACGCCCGAGCATCGCAAGACCTTCGGCCACATTCGTCATGTACTGCTGTCCCGCCTGTGTGAGCGAGATTTTGTTGTGATCTCTTTGCAACAGCGTCTCGCCCAGGTAATCCTCGAGGGCCTTGATCTGGTGACTAACGGCGGACGCTGTGACGTGGAGTTCCTCGGCAGCCCGGCTGATGCTCAACAGGCGTCCGACAATAACGAAAGTTCTGACAGATGACAGCGGCAATCTGTCCAAGCCTGGTTTCGACATGGCTTAACCCGTGTACACCGCTTTTTTCAGCAGGGATCAGTTCCACCGACGCGCGTAGGCGGCGACCGTCCTGCAGTTCCCGCCCGCGTTGGCGACGCCACGCCGAACGTCCACAAGCGCAAGCTCGCTGTAATATGAACAGTTACATCGTCGCTCGCCACCGAATCGTCGAGCGAGGTCACTCAAGATCTGCACGATGTGCATCACATATGTCTCGCGTGTTGATCAGCAAGCACTCGGAACCGCGCAGTCGAGGTGCGTTGCACAGGACACCGGTCACGTTGCAGTTCATACAATCGGACTCGGCCCTCATGACTACTTTTCAGCGAACACTTGGTTAATATACACAATGACCCACTCAGCCGTACCTAATTAATAAATCTGTTGAATATAAATCATGGTGCTCGTGGCTGTACCCCGTTGCACCTGAGGAGTTCGCACGTATACACTCGTCACAAAGGGGTAATAGTTCGCCTGTTTATTCGGATGCCCACCCGCCTCACTATGCGGGTGACGGGGAGGCTTATGCGACGTGCACTCCAGCACGCGTTCGTTGTCGCCATTGCGTGCGTCATATGGACCGCTTCAGTGCTTGGCGCCGATAGTGTGCGCTCCACTGTCAGCGATGCGAGCGGCATCTTAACGAAGCCTCACGTCGCTCTGAGTTTCGCTGCGAGCGCTCTGGTGCTAGACAAGATACCGCGAGCTTACCGGTCGAGCTGCGATCGTCACATATACGTCTCCACAGAATGCGCATTACAACGTCGTGGCGACCTTTCGCGGCAGCGAAGCATACGGCGCGGATCCTTTCACCAACAACACAATGCACGCCGGTGTCTTGCAGAACCGCATTCTGCACCTGTTCGCCTCGATGGTGGATTCGCATAGCCAAACAATCGATCTCGAGAACACGCTCAGCTCGGGCACCTTTGTACGCTTGAACATCAATGATGAGCGGGACTTCGCCACAGCCTTCGGAAGCCACTTCGATCACAAGAACCATTCAACCGGATCTCTGCTGACAATCGCGCCAGTCTCGAGGCCATCGGCTTACATGTCGATACTCGCCGGACTTTGCATTATCAGTCTCGTTGCCTGGCGGCGCCTCGCACACGTACAGCTTTCTGCTGCCTAGGCGTTGCCACTGATTCGGTTCCAGTGTGCCCCAACGATAGCGATTGCGTGAGCGTCTAACGTCTGCTGCTGCGAGAACCGTGCTGGCCTTTCTGACTTTCCGCGCTCGTCGAATGATCAAATGCATGCGCCCGCAGGCACAACGCGCCTCGTATTTGATCGGCGCAGTCCGATCGAGCATAGACTGGATCTGCGAATTCTCCGTGATGTAAGGGCGAGCGTGAGACACAGGCTACAGCAGAACCTAAGCCTCGCTCTAACTGGACCGCGGCCGCTCGCGCTGCTCAAGGCGCGGCTGTCCGTAGTTACTTTGGTCCGTTTTCTGCTTGAGCCGTCTCTGATAGTCGGCACACTCGCTGTCGTCGTCCTTCTCAAGGGCGAACCATACGAGGGCCCTTTCCTTCTTCTGGCGCTCTTCGTGTTCGCCTTGACCTTCCCGGGTAGCGCGCACCTGCATGCCAGCTGGTCAGCATTGCTTCGCGCCGTCCTCATGAGCTGGTTTCTCTTTTCTTCCTCGCTCCTGCTGATCGGGTATGCAACCGATTGCCTGACCGTGTTCCCTCTCCGTGTGATGATCGACTGGTTCGTAGCGACTCCATTTGTCGTGTTCGCGGGCCATCTTATGCTGCGTTTCGGGCTGCCAAAGGTACTCACTGCAGACAGCGCTCAGGCTCGCGTGTTAATTGTCGGTGCCAATGAGATTGGTCAGCGGCTCGCTGGAACGATTCGCGACAACCCGCTGCTGGGCATGCGGGTGATCGGCTTTGTCGACGACCGTGCGGCCGACAGGCTGCACGTGCATGCAGATGGCGTGATTGGTCAGTTCAACGAACTGGCGCAGCTCGTCGCGAGTTACGGTGTCGATCGATTGTATCTCGCGCTACCAATGGCGTCACAGCCCCGGATTCTCTTTTTGCTGGAAGACCTGCGAGATACGACGGTCTCGATCTATTTCGTCCCCGATATCTTCGTGGCCGATTTGATTCAAGCCCGCGTGGACGAAATCGGCGGCATTCCCGTCGTCGCAGTGTGCGAAAGCCCATTTTACGGAGTCAATGGCATCGTAAAACGACTCAGTGATTTCGTGTTTGCCTCCATCATCCTGATCCTGATTGCGCCGTTGATGCTCGCAATTGCCATCGGCGTGAAGTTGAGCTCGCCGGGGCCGGTAATCTTTCGTCAGCGCAGATACGGCCTCGATGGAAAAGAGATCTACATCTACAAGTTCCGGTCAATGACCGTATGCGAGGATGGATCGAATTTCTCTCAGGCACGTCCTCGAGATCCCCGTGTCACGGGGTTTGGCGCGTTCATTCGCAAGTATTCGATGGACGAACTACCGCAGTTCATCAACGTGCTTCAAGGCCGTATGAGCGTGGTTGGACCCCGTCCCCATCCCGTCTCCTTGAATGAGGCGTATCGAAAGATAATCAAAGGCTACATGGTCCGCCATAAGGTCAAACCTGGGGTTACTGGCTGGGCGCAGGTGAACGGCTTGCGTGGCCTCACCGATACCATAGAGAAGATGAAGTCTCGCGTTGACTACGATCTCGAAGTCGAGGACGTGGTCTCTCGCGCTGGATGCGCAGATTATCGTGCGTACGATCTACATCGTTTTGACAGGACGAGGTGCGTATTGATTGTTTCGCTTCTCCCTCTCAGGTCTGCATCTTCATCATCTCGCGCTTCATGGGTCGCGCGCGAGATGCAGTTCAGTGCGAGAGTTGTCCTTGCGAGTGTGATAGCGGCATCTCTTGCTGCATGTGGCGGAAGCGATGAACAGAAAGCTCCGACGCCCCTCGCAGCGAAAGTTAACGGCAAGGAAATCACGGTCCGTCAGATCGACACCGTCCTCACACGTACGACCAACCTCGGGCCGGAGCTTGAAGCGGGTGCCAAGTGGTGGATTTTGGACAGACTGATCGATCAGCAGCTCGCGAGGCAGCGTGCGATCGAGAAGAAGCTGGATCGCGAACCCAGCGTAGCGCATGCCATCGAAGAAGCGAAGAGCGAGATTCTCGCCCGAGCTTATCTTCAGCAGGTCACCGCTGATATCGCGGCGCCAACGCCCGAGTATCTCCAGCAATACTACTCGCAGCACCCGGAGCTCTTCGCCGAGCGTCGCATCTATAGTGTCGAAGAAATCGCCGCGGCGGCGAGCGAGGGACTACTTGCGGCGCTACGTGAGCGGCTCTCGGCCGGTGGATCGCTGGAAAGCGTGGCAGATTGGCTCAGGGAGAGGAACATCCGATTCGAGCGTAACCTGCGGGTCGCGGCGGCCGAACAGCTCCCACAGTCGATTCTCGCCATCGTTTACAGGGCCAGGGACGAGGACATCCAAGTTGCCGAAGGCAATGGGATGCTTCTGGTGATCCGCCTGGTCGCGAGCCGCGCGGCGCCCATCGACCAAACCAGTGCCTTGGCCATCGCCAAGCGATTGCTGCACGATCAACTCATCCGCGAAGGCGCAGCCAGAGAGATTCAGCAGCTGAAAGCCCGAGCGAAGATCGAATATGGCGGCGAGTTCGTCTACCGTGCACCGCCGGGCGTATTGCCGGACGCGGTGACGGCCCGCTCGGTTCCCGCCAGTGCAAACTGAGGACTAGAGGCGTCAGATGAAGCAGCCGTGTATCTTCGTTGCAGACCGCGTGCAGCGCTTCGCCCTATGGCTAGGCGCCGTCTTGGCCATTGTGCTTTCGCAAAGCGTCGCGGGGCAGCAATCTCCGCCTGAGTACGAGCTTGCTGCAGGCGACATTATTCGAGTGACCGTTTTCCAGAACCCTGACCTTACCGTGGAAAGTCGCGTAAGTGAGGCCGGCGTTATCACATATCCACTAGTGGGCAGCCTCAAGGTCGGGAGTCGAACAATTCCCGCAGCCGAGCAGGTTGTAGCGGGCGCACTCAAGACAGGTGGCTACGTGCGGGAGCCGCAAGTGAATATCGTATTGCTGCAAAACCGTGGCAATCAGGTCTCCGTACTTGGTCAGGTGAACAAGCCTGGACGGTATCCATTGGAAACGACGAACACACGAGTGTCAGAGATACTTGCCGTAGCTGGAGGCGTCGGTGCAACGGGCAGCGAGACTGCGATACTTACGGGACACCGAGGCGGCAGGCGCTTCGCCAAAGAGATCGACATCGCCGGCATGTTCCTGAGTAAGAACCTTCAGGAAGACATCTATGTGGCGGCCGGCGATGTTATCTACGTTCCGCGGCAGCCCATGTTTTACATCTACGGCGAAGTGCAGCGTCCCGGATCATATCGCGTCGAGCGGAATATGACCGTGCAGCAGGCTGTGGCGCAAGGCGGTGGGCCTACGGTTCGCGTACCGAACGTTCGCTGCGGCTGCATCGCCGTATACGTGAAGGCAACGTCAGCGTTCTCACTCCCGCGCCGGACGATGCGATTCATCCGGACGACATTCTGTACGTGCGCGAAAGTCTGTTCTAGGAGACCTGATGAGCCTTCAGCAACTGATGTCGCTGCTGCGAGCACGCTGGAAGCTCGCGCTCGTCACGTGGTTGGGTGTCGTGGCATCGACTGTCGCGATAAGCCTGCTCATACCGGAGCAATACACCGCATCGACATCGGTTCTCGTGGACGTGAAATCCCCCGATCCGATAGTCGGTATCACGCTGCCTGCCTTAGTCATGCCCGGATATATGGCAACCCAGGTCGCTATCGTCAACAGCGATCGCGTCGCGCAGAAGGTGGTCGCGCTGCTGAAACTGGCCGAGAACCCAGAGGCACGCGAGCGATGGCTCAACGATACGAACGGAAAAGGAACCATCGAAGTGTGGCTCTGGCAGTCTTTACAGAAACGCCTGGACGTCAAACCTTCCCGCGAGAGCAACGTCATCAATATCAACTACAAGGCCGTAGACCCGAAGTTTGCCGCTGAAATCGCCAACGCGTTCGCAAAAGCCTATATCGACACGACGGTCGACTTGAGAGCGGAGCCCGCGCGTCAATACGCCGACTGGTTCGATGACCAGGGCAAGACACTCCGCCAAAACCTTGAGAAGGCGCAGGCGAGACTCTCCGCATATCAGCAGGAGCACGGCATCGTGGCCCCGGACGAACGCCTCGATACGGAAACCGCAAAGCTCAACGAACTCTCTGCGCAGCTTACGGTGGCACATAGCCAGACGATGGAAGCGCGCAGTAAACAGGGCGCTCCGGATACTTTGCCGGATTATCTTCAGAGCATCACCGTTCAGCGGCTGAAGGACCGGATTGCCGAACAGCACGCAAAACTCGAAGCACTCGGCCGTAACGTGGGGGGCAATCACCCCGACTACCAGCGTCTTCAGTCCGAAATCGCCTCTCTCGACGCAGCATTAGCCGTAGAGAAGCGCCAGATCGATGCAAGCTTCGCTGCAGCCAGCGGAGTGGGTAAAGGTAGGGAGGCTGCGCTCAGACAAGCTGTCGAAGCCCAGAAAAGAAACTCCTGCAGACTAGGCGAGCAAGG
The DNA here is from genome assembly GCA_963808765.1 of uncultured beta proteobacterium. Classification (GTDB taxonomy): domain Bacteria; phylum Pseudomonadota; class Gammaproteobacteria; order Burkholderiales; family SG8-41; genus JAQGMV01. Next base: position 52,080 of record CAWEHH010000012.1, on the reverse strand, counting down.
GACGACCTTGCCGTTCTTACCCGCGACGTCCAGGCGGCGCACAAAGCATTGACAACGTTGCACAACGTTTCAGCGTCACTCGACTGGAAAGTCAATCCACCCAGACTAACGTTTCCGTTCTGAATCCCGCATCAGAGCCAATCGCGCCCTCGAGTCCCAATCTCGTCCTGAACACGCTTCTGGCGATCCTCGGGGGCGGTGTGCTTGCCGTCGGCGCAGTACTGTTGCTTGAATGCGCTCAGCGGCGAGTTCATTCGGCCGATGATCTCGCCGAGCTACTTCGGCGTTCCTATCCTCGGAACGATCGGCAATGCCGCCCATTGATGGAGCGCGGCCAGTTCCCCTGACCGCTACCCCCACGTATTCGGCAGGCTGTCTCACGCCCCGCAGACTGCTGTCGATCTATCGATCGGTGAGATACTCGTGGATTCCGGCCGCCTCGAGTCCGGGCAGGTTCAGTCGATCCTCCATTCACAGAAGGAGGACGGACTGCGGTTCGGTGAAGCCGGGATCAGGTTAGGTCTGTCAAGCAGGCCGATATCGACTTTGCGGTCGCGAGACAGTTCCAATATGCCTACCTTGCGGATGACAACCCCGCCATCGGGGCTGAAGTCGTCGCAGCGTTCAGGCCTTTCAGTCGGACAGGCGAGCAGTTTCGGGCGCTTCGAAGCGAGCTGAGGCTCCGCTGGGCCGCTGCCAACTCGCACCGCAAGGTCCTGTGTGTCGTGAGCGCCGCGCGCAGAGACGGACGCAGCTTTGTTGCCGCCAACCTTGCAGTCGGTACTGTCACAACTCGGCATGCGTACATTGCTCGTCGACGGCGATTTGCGCAACCCGCGTCACGCGACTCTGTTCAAGCTTGAAGGCCGTGGTGGGTTAGCAAACTTGCTCGTCGGGCGAGGTCGGCGCGAAGCCATCGTTAGAATTCCCGGCCTTTCCGAGCTTTCCGTGCTACCCGCCGGAGTGAGCCCGCCTAATCCTCAGGAACTACTCGATCGTCCAGCATTCGGCGAACTCATAGCGGAGTACTCCGAAAGCTATGACTTCGTAATCGTGGATACGCCAGCCGGGAACGATTATGCGGATGCACAGATTGTCGCCGCTCGTAGCGAAGGCGCCTTGATCGTCGCGCGCACGCACGTGACACCTGCAGCACACCTGGCACGGCTCGCCGATGCACTTCGCCAGGCCAACACGACGATCGTCGGCTCCGTCCTGAACGATCCCTGAGAGGTTCTCGAGTGCGGGACTCGCAGCCGAACTACCAATCCGCGCGGTGCGACTCGCCGATTCGACGCCGTGTGCTCGCATGAAGACGCCAAGTTGCACAAGCAAGCAGGCGCCATGAGAATCCTCATGACCAACAATTCGTACCAGCAAGCGGGCGGCGAGGACTCGGTCGTTGCCTCCGAAATCGATCTCTTACAGAAGCACGGCAACGAAGTCCAACTCTATTCACGCCACAATCGCGAGATAGATGGGATCTCCCGCCTGAGCCTCGTGACACAGACGATGTGGTCTGCTCGGACACGAAAGGATCTGAGGGCCGTCGTTCGGAGATTCCGACCTCACGTCATACATGCCCACAATACTTTTCCGCTGATTTCTCCGTCCTTGTATTGGGAGGCGGAAGCCCTGCACATACCCGTGGTGCAGACGCTCCACAACTTCCGCCTGATCTGTCCGGGCGCGACGCTGCTCCGCCACGGGCTTATTTGCGAGGACTGCGTGGGACGCCTTCCATGGCCTGGAGCTTGGCACGGCTGCTACCGCACATCGCGAGCGCAAAGTACTGTAGTCGCCGGGATGCTCATTGTGCATCGCTTGCTTAATACGTGGGATGCCAAGGTGACGCGCTACGTCGCCCTGAATCGGTTCTGTCGTGAGAAGTTCATCCAGGCAGGCTTGCCAGCCGACAGGATCGTCGTAAAGCCCAACTTTGTACCGTCGGCAGCGCCGGTCAGGGGACGCCGGTCGGGATTTTTGTTTGTCGGACGCCTGGTGCACGAAAAGGGCATACGTGTCCTCGCGAGTGCCCTTCGGAAAAGTCCCGGCCTGCCAATTCGGGTTGCTGGAACCGGTCCTGACACAGTCTGCTTGCGCAACCTCGAAGGTTGTGAGCTGCTGGGCTCGCTATTACCGGACGAAGTCCGCAAGGAAATGAGCACGACTGTTGCGCTTGTGTTGCCGAGCATCTGGTACGAGAACTCGCCGCGAGTGCTCGTCGAAGCGTTGGCTTGCGGATTGCCCGTCGTCGCAAGCCGGATAGGTGCGCTGGCTGAAATCATTCGCGACGGCACCCACGGGCTCCTTTTCACTCCGAACGATCCCACGGAGCTTGCGGCGAAACTCGATTGGGCACGCAACAATCCAGACGACATGCTGCGCATGGGACGCAATGCACGCGCTCTGTATGAGGCCGAGTTCGATCCGGACCGAAATTATGAGCAACTAATGAGGATCTACCAGGAAGCGATTCTTGAATGTGCACAAGAGGCACACGCGTGAACTCCATACGCCCATCGGCTGCGTTGGTAGTCGGAACACCGGTAGATGCGCTCAACTTCGATGCAGTATTGTCCCGAATTCATGGGTGGGCCGCGGACAGGGAGAGCCGATACGTGTGTCTGTGTAACGTTCACTCGTGCGTCACGGCACACTCGGATCGCGACTTCCAGCACGCACTGCATCACGCGGACCTTACGATGCCCGATGGAGCACCGGTCGCATGGATGCTGCGCCGTATGGGTTGTGTTGGACAGGAACGCATCAGCGGGCCTGATCTGATGCTCATGTATTGCGACCAGGCCGCCAAGCGTGGAGAGCGCATATATCTATATGGAGGTTCTCCTGCCGTTCTGACAGCACTGTGCCAGGCGCTGTCTGCGAGATTTCCGGGGCTCATCATCGCTGGCGCGCATTCCCCACCCTTTCGCCCGCAGACGACCGCGGAAGATGCCTTGATCGTGAGAGAGATCAACGACTCCGGCGCGGCAACCGTGTGGGTTGGCTTGGGCTGCCCCAAGCAGGAGAAATGGATGGCAGACCATCGCGGACGCATCGACGCCGTCATGCTCGGCGTCGGCGCGGCGTTCGACTTTCACGCAGGATCGCGCCAGCGGGCCCCAATGTGGATGAGGGATGCCGGGCTCGAATGGCTGCATCGGCTGTTGTCCGAGCCGCGCCGGCTTTGGAAGCGATACCTCATTGGGAACACCGTCTTCGTCATGCTGGCAGCGGGACAGTTGCTCTCGCGCGCGATTAGTCCTCATGTCCGGGGGATGTCACACGGCACCTCCAAGCGCGCAACGAGGCGAGCGCCGGAGGAACCCGTCGTGCCATCCTTCTCGAGCCCCGGTGGTCGGCACATGAGCGCCATGGCGAATCTCCGACAACCTGAGACCGAAGTCGAAAGGGCTCCTGTGGCGGCGGCACGTCGCGATATGTTTCACGCATTCTGCGATCTCCTCGAGCGAAACAGTATTGCTTACGTCATCGTTGCCGGATACGAGGACTATCCCGAGAAGATCCGTTCCGATGTCGACTTTCTGGTCTCTGAGGTGGACTTCGAAAGGCTTCCCCGCTTGTTCGCGTCGCCTAACTGCATCCCGAATGCTCGACTCGTTCAGGCTCTGAGACACGAAACAACCTGCTGCTACTATGTGTTCGCACGCCAGGTGGGCGCCACAATCGCCTACTTGCATCCGGACGCCGCGGCGGGATATCGCGCTTACAGAAGACTTTGGTTGGATGCCGGCGACGTACTCACAGGCCGGCGAAGATCTTCTGGCGGCTTCTGGATACCCTCTCCCGCCCGCGAATTCGAGTACTACTTGCTGAAGCGTCTTTCAGTGAAGGCGATAGTCGATGCTGAAAGCGTTGCCCGGCTTGCACGCGCATTTACCGAAGACGTGAGTGGTTGCACAGCCGCGGTTGAACGCTGGCTGCCCGGAGACGCTGCTACCGCAGTAGCGCACGCCATCCGGCATCGCGATGTCCCTTGGCTCACTCGCGAATCCGGGCGGCTGAGTGGTCTGATGCGCATTGCAGCATCCAGGGAAACGGCGCTCGTGAGACTGAGAATGCAGCTCAGCGAGGCACGCCGTGTGGTGACGCGCGTTTCCCGGCCAACAGGCTTGATCATCGCAGTGCTTGGGCCTGACGGCAGCGGTAAGACTACGTTGCTTCGACATGTAGAAAGGGAATTCGCGCCCGCTTTTCGCAGGGTCCGTCGCTTTCACCTGCGCCCGCATTTCGGCAGGACCGGGAACGGCGCCACTGTATCGGATCCACACGGCCAGCCGCCCCGCAGTTGGGCCACGAGTCTTCTGAAGACGGCCATGTTCCTGACGGACTATGGGATCGGCTGGGCGTGGATCATCGCCCCCGCGAAGGTTCGATCCACGTTGATTCTCTTCGATCGGTATTACCACGACCTCATCATGGACCCGGTGCGTTATCGCCTGCCGCTGCACTTCCCTGTGCGCTGGTCGACATTCTGCGTACCGAAGCCAGACATTTGGCTCGTACTGGATGCGTCCGCAAGGACGCTCGTTCAACGCAAGCATGAATTGAATATGGCGAGCGCGGAAGCACTCGTGAATCGGTATCGCAAGTTCGCAGCCATCACACCAGGAGCGACGTTGATCAATACCGATCAGCCGCTCGACGCGACGCTTCGGGAAGCGTGCGACGCCGTGCAATCCGTGTTGACCCGGCGCGCTAGAGCCTTGGCGGTGCGTGCGTGATTGCCGATAAGCCGCATTCACTCAGGGTGCTTCTGTCCGCTTATGCATGCGAGCCAGACAAAGGCTCCGAACCCGGCGTCGGCTGGCACTGGACGTTGGCACTGTTACGGCGTGGATGTCATGTATGTGTCGTGACCCGCTCGAACAATCGCCGCACGATCGAAGAGGCGTGCCGGGAACAGCATCTGCCCTATGGCACGCAACTGCAGTTCATCTATTGTGACTTGCCACAGTGGGCCACCTGGTGGAAGAGGGGCAGACGAGGCGTGCACCTGTACTACGCGTTGTGGCAGCGATTGGCACTGCGTACCGTCAGACGTGCCCATCGCGTTCAGCCCTTTGACATCGTCCATCACCTGACCTTCGGCGCCTGGCGACAGCCGAGCCTCTTGTATCGCCTCAGGCTTCCATTCGTTTACGGGCCGGTCGGTGGAGGGGAAGCGGCTCCCGCATTTCTTTCCCGGACGCTTCCGCTCAGCTGCAGATTCAGCGAATGGCTTCGCGCGGGAGCGAATCGATCCAGTCTTGCCAATCCGACCCTCCGTGCCTGCTTGAAGGCAGCGGCGCTGGTCGTTGCCAGAACACCCGAGACGGCTGTCTGGGTAAGACGCGCAGGTGCGCGGCACACCATCGTCAGCCCTGAGACCGGAGTTGCACCACCGCCGGACTGGTTCGCACCGCTCCCGTCACGCCGCCGGAACGAGCCTTTGAAGTGTATCTACGCGGGACGTCTGCTGGGTTGGAAAGGTATACATCTGGCGATACTCGCATTGGCGCAGGCGCGCAGCACCGGATGCGAGGTCGCTCTCACGATCGTGGGACAAGGCCCGCAGCGCGCGTTTCTCCAACAGCATGTGGACCGCTGTGAGTTGCACCAAGCCGTGCACTTCGTCAAGTGGCTGCCACAGACCGACTTGTTCCGAGCCTATCAAGCTCATCACGTGCTCGTCTTCCCGAGCTTCCACGACTCTGGCGGAAGCGTTGTCCTGGAGGCGATGGCGCACGGACTTCCGGTCCTCTGTCTTGGTCTCGGAGGACCGGGCGTGCTCGTCGACGAAAGCTGCGGGCATGTGGTGGAAGTGCACGGAGACGACGTCGACACAACCGTCGAGGCACTGGCACGTGCGATGACCGAGATGGGGAGCGATCCACTGCACTGGGCCCGACTGCGAGACGGCGCGATGAGGCGCGCCCATGCATCAAGTTGGGACGCGGCGGTATCAAGAGTCTATGGTCACCTCGACCGCATTCTGCCTGTCAACAGAATCGACAGTGACGGCACGCGCTCCGTCATGAGTCGCGGCTCCGCGACGACCGTGCCAGAGACAATGTGATCTCGTCACGAACCTTTCAGTTGTGGCCAAACCGAGCGCAACGCGTTGCGCGAGCAGCCGTTGCTCCCCACATGCTGGTTGTCTATGACCAGGGCGTCGTTTCCGCATGCAATTTCCTGACCATAATCGTGCTGGGCAGAACGATGGATGCGTCGGAATTCGGCGGATTGGGCCTTGCCCTGATAAGCACATTGTTAGTGTCAAACCTTCACAGGGCCGTTTTCACGCAACCTATGAACATCCTTGCGGCAAGCCATCGAGGACCGCGGCTGAGGAGCCGTTTGGTCTCGCTCTTGAAGGCTCACGCAGGCGGATCGGTGCTCGCACTGGCATTGCTTGGGATGCTGTCGACCTGGTTCTTCCCTGATCCAGTGCTGCTGATCGCGGCATGGGTCTACGTCGTCTGCTTCGCGTTGCAGGAAACGCTCAGGCGTTACTGGCATACCGCCATGCGACCCGAGAAAGCCCTTCGGAACGACCTACTCGAGCTACGCCGGGCAGGTAGCACTTCTGTTCTGCCTTACCCGATTCTGGCACATCAGTGCTGCACTCGCGTTCGCGGTGATGGCGCTCACCTCGCTCGCTGCTTTTCTGTGGGGCATATCGAGAATTCCCCTCCGTCGCTCGCTAGCACGACTCCTCGCGGCGTCATAGCCGAACAGTGGCCACTCGGGAGATGGCTCGTATCGACAGTTCTGGCTGCATGGGGCGCGGGACAGATCTACCCTTTTCTCATCGCACCGCTCGGTCCCGGCGCCGTAGCTTCGTTTTTCGCCTGCCGCAACTTGCTGAACGTCGTCGGGATCTTCGTGCAGAGCATTGGCAACTACTTGCCAGGCAGAGCGGCGGTGCTGCTCGAGACCGAGGGCCGCGGAGCATTGGGTCGCCACATGCTACGCACCCTCTCGTGGGCAGTTGTCATGTGCGCGGCATTCCTGGCTTTCGTGTACGCCTTCGCAGAAGGCTTGTTGCACTTGCTCTATGGAGGTATCTACGATTCGGCGGCGCCGCTCCTGCGCGTGTCGCCGTGGGCGCGGCCTGTACTCTGATGGCCGCGGTTTTGGGTGGCTATTCACTCGCAATGCGAGACCCGCGAAGCGCTTTCGTCGCCAATGTCTGCGGTGCCATTGCCACTTTCACGGTGGGGGGATCTGGCTCATTCAAAGGGTACGGGCTGGTCGGAGCCGCGGTTGCCACTTCGCTCAGCTTGTTCATCGCCATGCTGTTCCACAGCATACTGGTTTCGCCCGCTATGAACGCTTGCGAGCAATTGCGCACGCCTGATTCCGAGGCCTCATGATCTCTTCAGCTGGCCACGCCTTGACCGCGCAATGGGCGCAGCAGCGCGGCAGCCTCGTGATGGTCGACTACTGGTATCTGCTCGCCGTGGCTGTGGCGCTGGCATTGGCGGTGGACCCCTTCGAATGGCGCTTCAATCGCCTTAGCGAGACGAAGCACCTTCCGCTCCTGCTTGCGATTCCGCCTTTCGTATTGGCGATGATAGGCCAGCGGATCTTCCAGAAGGCGCGACGTTCAGGGGCTGGTCCCGTGGTCGCGCTCGCGCCGCTGCTTGCGCTGTCCGTGTTGATGATGGCCGGCAGCTCGTACGGTACGCTGGCAACTCGATGTGCAAGCGTCTTTCTTCACGGTAGGGCTGTATATCTGGGTTGCCCCGATCGCAGCCATGATGCTGTTGTGGTGCTCCAAACCAATTGCGCTGCTCCATGGCTATCTCGTGCTGCTCGTTTGTGCCGGCGTCGTGGTGTTCTTCGACTTAATCGTGAACTATGGCTTCACCAATGTTCACCACGAGCTGGAATACCTCGTTCCGCCTCTGAGTATTTACTTCGCATTCCGGAGCGGCAGTCTACTGTGTCGCTGGCTGGGTTTCACGATCTTTCTGTCATCCGCCTTTCTGTTCCAGAAGAACACCGGCTATCTCGTCGCCTTGCTCGTTATCGGATACTGCGTGTTCTTCCGGCTGCTGCCTGCATGGAAGGGCCCTCCGTCGCTGGTGAAAGGCGCGGCTGCACTCGGGCTACTCATCTGCGCATCAGCCGGATTGGCTGGCATTCTCTTCCTGCTGATGCATCGTGAAACCTATCTGCCGTCGGGCAATCCGGAGTTCCGACTCATGACGTATGCACAGGCCTGGATCAGGTTTGTCGCATCTCCCCTATGGGGCACCGGGTTTACCGAACCGGCCGCTGAGAAGTTCACCGGATTCGACACAGGAGTTTCGAACAACATCCTGCCGACTCACAGCGACGTTCTGGACCTCGCGGCGCAAGGCGGACTGCTTGCCTTGGCCCTGTGGCTTTGGGGCTTGTTTCGCGTCGGCAGGCTCGCCGCGAAGACCGTCATACAACCAGGCGGGGCAGCGCATGTCGCCTCCCCCTACGCGCACATGCTTGCGTGCATGTCCTTGGCCGCCGTCGTGGTGTACGCATTCAACCCGATCCTTCTGCAACCGGAGAAAAGCATCCTGATCTGGACGAATCTCGGCTTCCTGGTGGGGCTGGCATTGCGCTTCGGGTCCGCCGCGAGGAGGAATTCATGACCGTGAGGCCCCTTCCTCGAATTTCGATTGTGACGTGCTCTTACCAGCAGGCCGGCTTTCTCGAAACATCCTTGCGCTCGGTGCTGCAGCAAGGTTACTCGAACCTCGACTATATCGTAATCGACGGAGGTTCCAGCGACGGCAGCGCCGACATCATCGCGCGTTACGCACGAAGTACTGAGCCACTGGGTTTCCGAGCCTGATCCGGGTCAGACCGCGGCGCTGATTAAGGGCTTCCAGAAGGCGAACGGAGACGTCATGGGCTGGCTTTGCTCGGATGATCTTCTGCTGCCCGGCGCGCTTCAGCGGGTCGGTGAGTTTTTTCTCGATCATCCGGACGTGGATGCAATGTACGGAGACAGCATCTGGATCGACGTGGTCGGGAACCCGATCAAGCCGAAGCGCGAGATGCCTTTCGACAAGTTTGTCTTCCTCCACGACCACAACTACATTCCACAGCCTTCGATGTTCTGGCGACGAGCCCTCTACGAGGCAGTAGGCGGCTTGGATGAAACCTTCAACATCGCGATGGACGGCGACTTGTGGGGTCGTTTTGCCGACCGGACGACAATCGTGCATGTACCAGGACCTGTCCTGCATGCGGTTATACGATCAACAGAAGACGACTCGTCTTCGGCACGCCGCCCTGGCCGAGCACTTGGTGATTCGAAGACGCTGGAGCCCGCTTGCACGTATTTCTCTAATGCGGCCCTTCCTGCGCGCGATAGCGCGTGCAATACGGGTCACAATGAAGTCGGCCCGCGGCGGGTACGGCGTGGCGGTGCCATCCCAGGTTCGTCGCTGGTTGCGAATACAGGCACGAGATGCTGAATGACGAGCCTCTGTGCTCAGTGACGTAAGCACGATCCGAGCATCTCAAGGCGCCGCCGTGATCAGAATGCGACGCATCAGTGTTCCAATAGGACGTGCGCGGGGCCTTTACCTTCCTGTCGGGAACCGTGCTGCGCACGCCTACTGCGTGCGATTCTTCACAAGCGCGCGCTGGCAGCACATCGCCTTGCGGTTCGATCTGATGCTCGCCAGATGCGCCGAATGGCTGCACCCTTCTGCTCACGCCGACCTGGGCGCCCGTCGTTACCATCCTCACGAATTCGTTTCATTGTTGCAGTCTTTGCCACTCACCGGGTACCCGCACGTAGGAGTAAGGGTGGGCACCGCGGGACCCTACCAGAAGATCTCTCTTCTTGCCCTTTCCGAGGACGGAAGCAGAAAACGATTCTTCAAGATTGCTGCTGGCGCGTCAGCGGACGACTCGATCGGCAATGAATCGATGTGGCTCGGGCGCCTTGCGCATATCAGGTCACTGAGCAGCGATGTGCCCTCGCTAATTGCTGTGGGCAGACTATCTACTGGCCGTGGTGTACTTGGAAGCGACGATTGCCATGAGGTTTGGGAGAACGCACTCATTCACGCCCCAGCATGAGACATTCCTGGCGGAACTCGGCCATGCCTCAGCTGTCTGGCGTGACTACCCGAGCTCGACAGAGGCTCACGATATCAGCGCACTCTTCAACCGGACAGAGTCGCTGATTCGGAAGACTCTGCATGCCGAATTGACGACCGCCTGGCACGACGCCCTTCAACGATTGCAAAGTTGGCCGGCACCGCTCGTCCTCGCTCACCGCGACTTTGCGCCCTGGAACATGCACTGGAGCAATGAAGCTGTGTTTGTCTTCGACTGGGAATATGCGGCATGCGAGGCGAACCCACTCTACGACTTCTTCCACTTTCACCTGATGCCGGAAGCGCTCTGCCGCTGGCGTCTCAACGGCGTTGCGCGCATCGAGTCACTGATCAGCGCCGCCAGCCAACATGCGCAGAAATGCTATCCGGAGATCGCATGGCCACGCCAGATCGTGAGCAGTCTGCTTGTGAGCTACCTGCTGCACGTCATCCTGTTCTACACGAACTCTGATGGTCGCTTCAACGCGCGGCATCCCGTCGTATCTCGGTACGTCGAGCTCGTGCACAAGCGCGACCAGTGGCCAGCAGCGTGAAGACCGATCCATGACGGCACTATGTGACGAGCGTCGTTTATCAGCAGCATTCCCGTCGAGAGTTGCCCGATGCCAAGAACTCTTATCTCGTTGTCGTGCATGGCTGCGCTGGCCGGAGCACCGTCGGCCTCCGCAGCCGATTATTACGTCGATGCATCAGCCGGCGACGACGGCTGGACGGGACAAGCAGGGACGCCCACCGGCGCCAGGGCAGGTCCATGGAAGACACTTGGCAAGGTGGCTTCCACCGCTTTTCAGCCGGGCGACCGGATCCTGCTCAAATGTGGCGAGATATGGCGGGAGTCCCTCACGCTCAGGTCTTCCGGGACTCCAGAACAACCCATCGAGGTCAAGGCATATCCGGCTTCCTGCGCGGCGCATCCCATTATCGATGGCTCGATTGCCATCCCCGCCTCGGATTGGGTGAGGCAGAGTGAAAGCATCTATCAGGCGCCGGTACCGCAGCTCGCCGCCGTCAATGAGGTACGGCAAGTGTTCTCGCAAGGTGACATTCTGACCTTGGCGCACTATCCCAACCGGGGACACAAACCAAGTGCCCGACAGTCTCTATATCTCGAGACTGCGCAACAGGTCGATTTGGCACAGCAGGCGGGCTCATCGGCCAGCACTTATCTGCTCATCGGAAGCGAGGTTCCACCAGAAGTGGCTCAATTGCTTTCGCCCGGAATCACGGCTCGCGTCCGTGTGAACGCGTGGACAATCGACGAGCGCGCGATCGTACGCGTCGCGGAATCCCGGCTCTACTTCGACCGCCCAGCTTCAGGCCCCATAAGAAAAGGCTGGGGCTACTACTTAACCGGTGCGCTATGGATGCTCGATGAGCCCGGAGAATGGCACTATGATAAAGGGAGTCAGCACCTGCACGTGTGGATGCCTGACGGATTGCCACCGGGATCTCGCGTGACCGTGCCGGTCCGGAACCATGCTGTCAATGTAAACGGCCGATCCTATGTGGTGTTGGACGGGCTGGCGATGCGACAGGCGAATCACGGCGTGTTGATGCGTGACGCATCGAACATCAAGATCCGCAACAGCATCATCAGCGACACGGTGCATGATGCCGTAGATGCCTCCGGAGCGACGAGCAGCACGATCGAGAAGAACGAAATCATCCGTGCTGGGAGAAACGCCATTTATGCGCGTGTTAGCTCCCGGATGGCCAGCAAGTTGAGCATCGTCGGCAACAACATCCGAGAAAGCGGCCTGCGTGTGATCAATGGAACGGTTGGAAGCCTTCCTTCTGGATCTTATGGCGCCATCATGGCGGGTACGGAATTGTACGTAGCCAACAATCGCATTGCATATGCGGCGCAGAATGGCATCATTGTGGATGCTGCAAGCACTGTTGCAGAGAACTACGTGACGAACCCTTGTCTCGTATTGGACGATTGCGCCGCGATCTATGTTTATAAGACCGCTGGCGGTGTGATCAGCCGGAATATCATCGTGGATGCTCCCGGCGCCCCCGAGGGCAGACCAGCCTCGCCTGTGGGTGCTACGCGCGGCATTTACCTGGATGACCTCAGCTCCGGCTTCAACGTGTCGAGCAACACCGTCGTCGGAGCCGATGACGGAATCATGGTGCACAATGCTTTCAACAACGACATCAGTGGTAACAAACTCTATCGCAACCGACGCAGCCAGATCTGGCTGTCGGAGGGCACGCGGATACTGAACGCCGCCGGGGATCTGTATGGCAACAAGGTGCTCTTCAACCAGATGTTCGCAGTCAGCGATCTGCCCCCGATCGGCCAGAGCACAAGGTTCGAGAACACCTTCAGCTTCGCGATCTACGACCACAATATCTATGCGCCCAGCGCGCTATTCCATATAGCGCGGGAGCGTTCATCCACGTTCGACGTGTTCCTGACCATGTCCCAATGGAGGGCCTCCCTGACGCAGACGGGTATGCCGCGCGAAATGGATCTGCACTCGGCGCTTCGCATGCTTCCGGCCGCGCCCGTGTCCGGCGTCAATCTGATGTCGAACGGCAACTTCGAAGCGGGTACCAGAGGCTGGCACGGACACAACCGATCGTCCGACCACACGAAGTTGTCTGTCGGTACATGCGAAATCGGTCGCTGCCTCGAGTTTTCTGCAGGTGGGGCCATGAGCCAGCTCTCCAGCCCGCATTTCTCCATCGAGCAAGGTCAGTGGTACCGTGTATCGTTCGATCTGAGATCCGGGGCGGATCTGCAACCGCTCGAGGCGCTCGTCCGCCGCCGCGGCGAAGACTCGTACGAGCGGCTGACGTCTGCGCCGATGATGATTACGGCGTTCATGACCTGGCAGCGCTTTACGTTCATGTTCAAGGTGACGAAGACGAGTGCGGGGCATGACCGTGTGACCCGCGATATCGGCGCACGCCTGGTATTCGAGAGAGTGCGGGCGGGCGAGGCCATCACGCTTGCAAACGTGGAGCTCGTCCAAATCCGTCCCATCGATGCGAGCACCGGGAGCGCCCTGTTGCTCAACGAGACGGACGCCGGTCGCTGGATAACGTGTGATGAAGTGTTCAAGGCTCCAGGCGACTGTACCGAGGTACGTGCGTTTCGTAGATGGAACTCCGGTCAGATGGCCGTATCTCCTTGGGCCTCACGATTCCGAAATCGGTGCACTTGCAAGACGGGCCGGATTCGGATGATGATGGCATCGCGGATGCGGACGACAGATGCGCTGAAACCGAACGTTACGCGGCCGTGGATAGCCGCGGATGCGCTTTGGGGCAGTTTCCGGCGGCATCGCCACCGAGAAGCACGCCCCGAACACAGCGTCGCGGTAACCGTGATGCGTGGAGGCCAGCGCGAAGATGACCTGGTCTCAGATGCAAGTGATCCACGCGTATCTGTTCCGCCCCGTTCCGTGCTCGCCCAAGGGCACAATGGCGAACGACGAGCCGTTCCCGCCGGCACCACGCGTCTTTGCGCTTCCCCTGCCCTGCGTCAGCGTCTAACATAGCGCGGCTCTGTTTACTTCCAGGCGAGGGCTCGCTTCGTCCGTGTGCTGCAGAGCTTATGGATAGCCGGCATAACGACACGTCCGGCTCGGTTGGTCGAACATAGCGGATCGCCAGGAACAGCAGGGCTGCGACTCATCGCATGTCACGAGTGCGATCTGCTCCAGCGCGAAACGGCGTTACCGGCGGGCGGGCGGGGTTGCACGCTGTGCGCGATGATGTAGCGGGCGCTGTATCGCAGCCGTGCCGACAGCATCGATAGATCCCTTGCACTGACTCTCTCGGCGATCGTCCTCTTCGTGATCGCCAATCTCTTCCCGGGTCATAGGGCTCGAGGTTTGTACAGCGACACGTTTAAATTGAGCTAAGGCGACAGATAGTTTTGCGGGTCTGATGGCCGTAGCCTGCTGCTTTCCGGAACGGGGAGCGGCATGGCGAGAATCGATAAGGAGATTCGCGTGACCATCAAGACTCTTGCCCAGAAGGGCTGCAGCAAAGCCGAGATCGCGCGGCTGCTGCAGTTGCCGGAATCGAACGTGCGTTACCACCTGAGGCGCATGGCCGAAGGTGCTGTAGATCGCCGCTGCCTGCGTAGCCGTCGAGCGGCCGCGCTGTCGGAAGCGATCGATCATTGGATGAGCCTGCAGCGGGAGCAGTCGCTGAATGTCGCGGCCCTGCACGGCTGGCTCGTTGCCGAACACGATTACGCCGGCTCGTTGCGCTCGGTGCAGCTTTATGTGGGCGAAGCCTATGCCGGCCGCCACGGCGGGCGCGCCGTCGCATCGAAACGCCACCAGGCGCACAAGCCCAGGTCGATTGGGCGATCTTCCCGAGAATGATCGTCGCGGGCACCCGTATCGAGCTCAGTGCGCTGCACCTGACGCTCAGCCACAGCCGCTACGGGGCGGTAATCTGGTCGGCGCGGCGCGACCAGCTCTCGTGGGTGTCCTGCCACAACGCGGGCACTGAAGCGTATCGGCGGGGTGCCAGCGGTGATTCGCATCGACAACGACACGGCAGCGGTGGCGCACGGCGCCGGCGCCTGGGGTGTGCTTACCGAAGCGTATCGAGGCTATGCCGTCACCGTGCGCTTTCACGTCGATCTGTGCCAGCCGCGGCAACCGCAGGCGAAGGGGAAGGTCGAGCGCCGGATTCGTGCCCAGCGCGGAGGGATCGACCCGTGCCGCGAAGCATGGCGCGATGTGGCGGAGCTGCAGAGCTGGACTGATCAGGCACTGCGTGCCGATGCGCTGCGCCGGCGTTGCCCGGCAACCGGAACGTCGGTGATGCAGGCCTACGAGCAGGAACGGCCGCGCTTGGCGCCGCCGCCGGACCTGCTGTGGGGCACGGCGAACGTCGGAATCATGCTGGCGAGCCTCGTTCCGAATCATTGGACGAAGCGCGCGGCGGCGCAGGAGAACCGAGCGAAGGTCCGCATCGGGCTTCTCGTCTGCCTGGGTTTCGCCGCCGGCCTTTCTGGTCGTGCGCGGGCTCGAGTTCACCACGCTGAACACCCGCTGGGACAGCCATGCCTACGGCTCGGCGGTGTGGATGCTGCTCGGTCTGCATACCGTGCACCTCGTGACTGACTTCTACGACAGCGCCGTGCTGTCGGTGCTGACCTTTACCGGCCCGTGGGAAGGCAAGCGCTTCGTGGATCTCAGCGAGAACGCGATGTACCTGGTACTTCGTGGTGATCGCGTGGCTGCCGATCTATACGCTCATCTATCTTGCCCCCCGATTTCTTTGAGCCGTGATGCGTCTCTGGCCCGGACTGATCATCCCGCCGCTCGCGTTCCTCACGCTGCTCAATGTGAATTACGCGATCGAGCCCTGGGCGTGCGAATACCAGGTGCGCTGGCCCCTATATCTCGCCTCGGCTGTTACGTTTGCGCTGGTGCTCGGCGTCGCAGCGCTCGCCTGGCGGGACTGGAAGGGGGTCGAGTTCGCTCGACGCAGCGAGGGAGCGAGAGACGTGCCGCGCGTTCAGTTCCTGTCGGCGATGGCCCTAATGTTAACCGGCCTTATGGCGCTGGCGGTCGTCGCTTTGTGGACGACGATACTGATCATGCCGCCATGCCTGCGCTGAAAAAGCACGGCTGTCTGTAGGTTTTTGCGAAGCCCCGCCGATTCCAAGCATCGGAGTGAACTCGGGCGCGGTGCGAGTTTTCTGTTCGCAAACGCGCTACCCCGCGGAATGCGTCTTGAGCCGCACGACGTTCGCGGGGGGCCGCGCCTGCGCCATCTCGCGCAAGGCTTTCTCGTAAGCAATGCGAGCGGGGTGGTCTTCGGGCAGCTCGATGCGCACGGGCGCTTCCACGCCCTCACAGAAGTTGGCCCAATCCATCATCAACTGCCTGCGCCTTTCCAGCATGTCGGTGCGGTTGTAGGCTGCTTCCACCGCGTCGGCGATCTTGTGCGCGAGACTGAACTCCAGCAGATCGCGCGGGTAGGCGGTCTGCTCCGCGCCCCACACGCGAAACGTGCTGCGAAACCCGTGCACCGTCACATCGTCGCGCCCCATGCGCTCCAGCACGTTCAGGAGCGCGTTCTGGGGCACTCCACAGAAGACGAGGGCACCGTCGCGGGGCTGCGCCTCAATGATCTCGACAGCACGCGGCGCGAGCGGCACGCGGTGCTCTTTCCCGCCCTTCATACGTTCGGCAGGGATGGTCCAGAGCCCATGTTCCAGATCGAACTCGTCCCAGCGAGCGCCGCGCACTTCGCCTGAGCGCGCTGCGGTGAGAATCGCGAACTCAAGCGCCCGAGGGGCTACCCCGCTCATACCGTGAAGCTGCCTGATGAAGGCGGCAATCTCGGCATACTTCATCGCGGCGTGATGCACGATGCGCTGCACCTTGGAGCGTTTGGGGAAGACCTTATCGAGGTTCCCGCGCCACTTCGCCGGATTCTCGCCCTCCCGATAGCCGTGCGCCTTCGCCCAATCGAGAATGTTCTCGATGCGGCTGCGCACGCGGCTCGCGGTTTCGGTTTTCGTTTTCCAGATGGGGTCCAGCACGCGCCTCACATCCCGCATGGTGATCATGTGCACCGGAAGCTTCCCGATCACCGCGGACGCGTAGGTCTCCAGGCTGCTCGTCCACTGTGCGGCGTGCTTGGCGTTCCTCCACCCGTCGCGGTGATCCTTCATGTAACGCTTCGCGCATTCGTCGAACGTGAGCGTCGCAGCGTTTCTCGCCGCGTTCTTCGCGGCCTCTTCGTCCCGGTCCTGGATCGGATCGATGCCCCTTTGAACGAGCTTGCGCTGCTCGGCTGCGTCTTCCCGCGCGATGGCGAGGGAATGCGTCGGGTATGAGCCGAGCCCCTTCTCGCGGCTTTGTCCGCGCAGGGTAAATCTGAAAATCCAGCTCTTCGATCCCGTGGGGCTCACCTGCAGATACAGGCCGTCGCCGTCACAGTGGTATTCTGACTTGAGGTTGCCCTTGTTGCTCAGTGTGCCGGAATGTTTAAGCCGCTCCACCTTCGCGACGCTCAACCGGTGTGTCTGCCGTGCCATTTTTAGTGTTCTCCAGAGGTTGATCTACCCACATGCCAACCCCCATTCTAACCGGTATTTCCAAGCCCTTAGCGGACATCGACGGATGTTTTCCCTCTGTGAAGCTCGAAACTTCGCTCTGCGCGTGTCGGATGGCAAGTCCGACACGCTGCCAGGACTACTCTCCTCGGTTCCTGCGCCCGGAAGTCGGCGGCACCGGATCGACGCCGCCGGGATGCCACGGGTGGCATTTAAGGATGCGCTTGACCGCGAGCGCTGTGCCGCGGAGTGCGCCATGGCGCTCGATCGCTTCGGCGGCGTACGCCGAACACGACGGATAGAAGCGGCAGTTCGCACCCAGGAAAGGGCTTAGCAGCAAACGGTAAGCGCCGATGAAGGCGAGGAGCGCGCGCTTCATCGCACGCAGTATACCGCTGGACACAAAAGCACCCGTTGCCGTACCTGTAAGGTACGAACCTATTCCACGCTGCGCGATGCTCGGATCATTTTCCGATTGAAAGGCAGGCTGTTCATCGCAGCCTGTGTGTTGCTGCTGCTGTTCGCGCAGCACACGGCGCTCGCCCACGCGGTCTGGCACGGGCTCGACAGCACGCCTGCGCATCACGAGCACTCGCACGAAACGCCCGAGTCCGACGGGCGTTCGCTGTGCACCTTCGACGCGGCGATGGGCCAGGTGCTCGGGGGTGGCGCGCCGGTCACGGCCTGCGTGTTCTACGCGCAGTCGTCGGCAGTCGCACTTGTCGATCCGGGCTTGCGTGTCGTTCTCGCGGCGCGCTTTCTTGCACCCCTTTCCAGAGGTCCGCCCGCTCTCTCCTGATGGGCCACGCGCGCAAACGATGCGCGCACGTCGTCATCAATTCGGAGAGAGAACATGCACAAGCCAACCAGGCTGGTACTGGCGCTCGTCGGCGTCTTTGGCGCGTCGAGCGTATCGGGTCAGGACTCGGATTTCGCGCGCCTGCGCGAGGAAATGCGGCAGCTTCAGAAAACCTACGAAGAGCGCATGCAGGCGCTCGAAAAGCGGCTGGCGGATGCGGAAGCCCGCGCAGGGAAAGCCGAGCAGAAGGCAAGCGACGCAGTCAAAGCGGCAGAAGTCCGGCCGGCGACATCCGCGTCGCGGGGAGAGAGCGCCTTCAATCCCGCGATCTCGCTCATTTTGCAGGGCACGTATGCGCGCACTTCGCAGGATCCCAACGCGTTCGCGATGACCGGCTTTGTTCCCTCGGGCGGCGAAGTCGGGCCGCCCGGCAGGGGCTTCCGGCTCGGGGAGTCCGAGTTGATCGTCACGGCCAACGTGGACCCGTACTTCCGCGGTGCGCTGGTGGCCGCGTTCACGCCCGAGAACGAGCTCGAAGTGGAAGAAGCGTACTTCAGCACGCTCTCATTGCCCGCCGGCTTCAACCTGAAGGGCGGCCGCTTCCTGTCGGGCATCGGCTATCAGAACGAGATTCATCAGCACGCGTGGGACTTCCAGGACGCGCCGCTGCCGTACAAGGCGTTTCTCGGCGGACGTTTTCAGCAGGACGGGCGTCCAGTTGCGCTGGGTCGCGCCGACGTCTCTGTTCGTCGAGCTGGGCGCGGAGCTCGGCAGCGGGCGCGCATTCCCGAGCTCCGACCGGAACAGAAACGGCGCCGGAACGGCTGCCGCGCTGGCGCACATCGGCGGCGACATCGGGGCAAGCTACGCATGGCGGGCCGGTGTGTCCTACCTCAGAACTTCGGCCGCGGATCGCGCCTATGCCGACATCGATTCGCTCGGCAATCCCGTGAACAACAGCTTCACGGGCCGCACTCGCGCCTGGATCGCCGACGCCGTGGTCAAGTGGGCTCCCGATGGCAATGCCAGCCGCACGAACTTCAAACTGCAAGCCGAGTACTTCCGTGTGCGCGAGAGCGGAACGCTCGCGTACGATGACGCCGGCGCTGTCTTCGGGACGTTGAACGATTCTTTCCGAACCAGCCAATCGGGTTGGTACGCACAGGGCGTCTACCAGTTCATGCCGCGCTGGCGCGTGGGCTACCGGTACGACGCGCTGCGCAGTGGCACGCCTGCGATCGGCATCGTGAGTAACGGCCTGGGTCCGACGGCGGCCGATTTCCCGACGCTCGCCCGTCACGACCCGAGCCGCAATACGGCGATGATCGACTGGAACCCGAGCGAGTTCAGCCGGCTGCGTTTGCAATACGCCGCAGACAAGTCGCGCGCAGGCGTGACGGATCACCAGTTCATTCTCCAGTACGTCCACAGTCTCGGCGCGCACGGCGCTCACAAGTTCTGAGAAGATCGCGATGAAATCCCTGTGTCTGATTCTGGCCGTCGTTCTTCTCTCGGGCGCACAGGCCGCCGAGGCGGCTCTCAACATTCTCGCGTGCGAGCCGGAGTGGGCCGCCCTCGCCCGAGAGCTCGGCGGCGAGCGCGTGAGCGTGACGAGCGCGACGACGGCGCTCCAGGATCCGCATCGCGTGGAAGCGCGTCCGAGCCTCATCGCGCGGGCGCGCTCGGCGGATCTGCTCGTGTGCACCGGTGCCGAGCTCGAAATCGGTTGGGTGCCGCTGCTCCTGGCCCAGTCGGCGAATCCGAAGATACAGGTCGGACGAGACGGCTATTTCGAAGCGGCGGCCTTTGCACGACTCATCGAGCGACCTGTGCGTGCGGACCGGTCCGAGGGCGACGTGCATCCGGCGGGCAACCCGCACGTTCATCTGCATCCCGCGAATATTTCGAGGATCGCCACCGCACTCGCCGAGCGTATCGCCCGCATCGATCCGCCGAACGTCGCTTATTATGGAGATCGCGCGAAGTCGTTCGAGGAGCGCTGGCAACAGGCGGTAAAGCGATGGGAACAGCGGGCCGCCCCGCTGAACGGGATGCGCGTGGTCGTCTACCATCGCGATCTCTCGTATCTGATCGAGTGGCTTCAACTGCGTGAGGTGGGTTCGCTCGAGCCCAAGCCGGGCTTGCCGCCGAGCACCGGTCACATGACCGAGCTCGTATCACGGCTTGCCCGCGATCCGGCACGAGCGATCGTGCGCAGTGCGTACAACGATCCGCGTGCGGCCGAGTGGCTCGGTCAGCGTGCGAAGGTCCCGGTGGTGGTGCTGCCCTACACTGTGGGCGGAACCGACAATGCGCGCGATCTTTTCGGTCTCTTCGACGATACGATAGCGCGCCTGGTCGCGGTCGCGCGTTGAATCCGGTCGCTCACGACTGGACCATCCTGTGGCCTGCGCTCGCCGCGGGACTCCTCGTCACTGCGACACACGTCCCGCTGGGCGCGCAGGTCCTGCAACGCGGCATCGTCTTCATCGATCTTGCGATCGCGCAGATCGCCGGGCTCGGTGTCGTGTTCGCTGACTGGATCGGCCTCGAGCCGCAGGGCTGGGCCGTGCAGGTGTGTGCGCTCGCCGCGGCCCTTCTCGCCGCGCTGTTGCTTACATGGACGGATCGACGCTGGCACGAGGTTCAGGAGGCGACGATCGGCGTCACGTTCGTCCTCGCGGCGAACGGGGCGCTCCTGCTGCTCGCGGCGAATCCGCACGGCGGCGAGCACCTGCGCGATCTGCTGGTCGGCCAGATCCTCTGGGTGAGTCCGGGTCGACTCGCGATCGTGCTCGTTGTCTATGCCATTCTGCTCGCCGTGGTGTTCTCGAAGGAGCTCGCGGCGAATCGTGTGCTGTTCTATGTCGTGTTCGCGTGTGCCGTGACCGTATCCGTTCAGCTCGTCGGTCTTTACCTGGTGTTCACCACGCTGATCGTGCCTGCGCTCGCCGCTCGACGCTATCGTTCTCCGCTGACCGTGGCCTATGTCGTGAGCGTGCTCGGCTATGTGCTGGGACTGCTCGCATCCTTGCTGACGGACCTTCCGACCGGTCCCGCGATCGTGTGGACGATGGCCGCGGTGGCGGCGCTCGTGTTTGCGGCCGGCCCCAAGTCCGTTCCGGACGCTGTCTGAAAGGCCGCTTCGTGGCAACATACGCGCCCCTGTGCCAATCGATGGGGGACGGCATGCAGCACGGCACCGAATTCGCGCTCGCACCCGACCGCGACGTCCGGATGCTGTCGCTGTTCGTCGCGGCAAGCGTCATTCTGCACGTGGTCCTCGTAGCCGCGCTCCCGCATTTGCGCGGCGCGAATGCTCCACCGCAGCCGCTCCAGGTCACGCTCGAGAAGCGGGATCCTCCACCCGTCACGCCTCCCGAACCCCTGCCGCCCGTGGCTGCAACTCCCCGCGTGCCACCGCCCAGCGCGAAACCGAAGCCGTTCGTGCAGAAGAAGATTGCACAGCCCCAGACGGAAAAGCCTGCCGCGCCTGCGCCGGCGCCACCGCCGGTGCTGTCGCTGCCTCCGGTCCCGGACACGCCGCAGGTGTCCGCACCGCTGCCGCAAAGCGAGGAGAAGCCCGACGTTACGGCGCGGGAAGACAAACCTGCTCAAGCTGCGCCTGCCGCGAGCACTCCGCGGGCGGCGCCTGCGCTGGAGCCGCCAGTCGCTGCGAAAACAACGCCGCCCATCTGGGATGCCGCCTATTTGCGGAACCCGCAGCCTCGCTATCCGATGAGCGCGCGGCGCAGAGGAGAGCAGGGAACGGTTCTGCTGAAAGTGCTCATCACACGCGAGGGCACCGCTGCGACCGTGAGTATCGAAACTTCAAGCGGTTCGACCAGCCTCGACGAGGCGGCTCTCGAGGCCGTCAGGAAGTGGCATTTCGTGCCCGCCAGACGGGGTGCGCAGGCGGTCGAGGCCTGGCACCTGGTGCCGATCGTCTTCAAGCTGGAAGGCGGGTCGTGAGAGGCGTATCGCGCCGGCCGTTATAATTCGACTTGAAGTCGCGCTGCGGCGCCCCCACCTCACTTCGATTCCCTTCCGGTGCTTGTCCCTATGAGCGACGCAGTCTTCCACGGCACGACCATCCTATCCGTCAGACGCGGCAGGAGAGTCGCACTCGGCGGCGACGGGCAGGTCACGTTGGGCAACGTCGTGGTGAAGGCGAGCGCGAAGAAAGTTCGGCGTCTGTATCAGGATCGGATACTTGCGGGGTTCGCCGGTGGCACGGCGGACGCCTTCACGCTGTTCGAGCGCTTCGAAGCGAAGCTCGAGAAGCACCAGGGCAATCTCACGCGCTCCGCCGTCGAGCTCGCGAAAGACTGGCGCACCGACCGCGTGCTGCGCCGGCTCGAGGCGATGCTCGCCGTCGCCGACCGCGAGGCTTCGCTCATCATCACCGGCGCGGGTGACGTGCTCGAGCCGGAGCTCGGCCTGATCGGGATCGGCAGCGGCGGGGCCTATGCACAGGCCGCGGCGAAAGCGCTGCTCGAAAACACCGAGCTCGATCCGGCGGACGTCGTGAAACGCGCGCTCTCGATCGCCGGCGATATTTGCATCTATACGAATCAGCAGCACACCATCGAAACCCTTGAATGACTCCCCAGGAAATCGTCCACGAGCTCGACAAGCACATCATCGGACAGGCCGAAGCCAAGCGCGCGGTCGCCGTTGCCCTGCGCAACCGCTGGCGGCGCCAGCAGGTGGCGGAACCGTTGCGTCAGGAGATCACGCCCAAGAACATCCTGATGATCGGACCCACCGGTGTCGGCAAGACCGAGATCGCGCGCCGTCTCGCACGGCTCGCCAACGCGCCGTTCATCAAGATCGAGGCGACCAAGTTCACCGAAGTCGGCTACGTCGGTCGCGATGTCGACACGATCATCCGCGACCTCGTCGAAACCGCCATCAAGGACGCGCGCGAGCAGGCGACGCGCAAGGTGCGCCACAAGGCCGAGGACCTTGCGGAGGAGCGCGTGCTCGACGTGCTGCTGCCTCCCGCGCGTGATTTCTCGGGCGCGGCGCTCGAAAGCGAAACGGCCACCCGCCAGCGGTTCCGCAAGAAGCTCCGAGAAGGCGAGTTGGACGACAAGGAAATCGAGATCGAGATGTCGGCCAGCCAGTCGCAGATGGAGATCTTCGCGCCGCCGGGGATGGAAGATCTCACGTCGCAGATCCAGAGCATGTTCCAGAACCTCGGACAGGGCCGCAAGCGCATCCGAAAGCTCCGCATCCGCGAGGCGATGACGCACATCACGGAGGAAGAGGCGGCGAAGCTCGTGAACGACGAGGATCTGAAGGCGAACGCGCTCGTCACTGTCGAGCAGAACGGAATCGTCTTCCTGGACGAGATCGACAAGATTACCGCGCGCAACGAAACGCACGGCGCCGACGTGTCGAGGCAGGGGGTGCAGCGCGACCTGCTGCCGCTCGTGGAAGGCACGACCGTCTCGACGAAGTACGGAATGATCAAGACCGATCACATTCTCTTCATCGCGAGCGGCGCGTTCCACCTGTCGAAGCCCTCGGATCTCATCCCCGAGTTGCAGGGCCGCTTCCCGATCCGTGTCGAGCTCGCGAGTCTTTCGGTATCGGATTTCGAGCAGATACTGACCAACACCGATGCGTGCCTCGTGAGGCAGTACGAAGCGCTGCTCGCCACGGAGAGCGTGAAGCTCGACTTCAGGCCCGATGCGATCCGGCGTCTCGCTGAAATCGCGTGGCAGGTGAACGAGAAAACCGAGAACATCGGGGCGCGACGGCTCTACACGGTGATGGAGCGTCTGCTCGAAGAGGTCTCGTTCAATGCCGCGAAGCGCGAAGGCGAAAGCGTGGTCGTGGATGCGGCCTATGTCGACGAGCGTCTGAAGGATCTCGCGCAGAGCGAGGATCTGGCGCGTTACGTTCTCTAGCCCAACTTCCACAGTTCGAAGGGCGGTATTGTGGAATATCAATAACTTAGTGTCACGGGTCGCCACTACATTTCGGTACTGTGTGGCGGGCGCAGACGCTCCGGTAAGGTGAGGCCGAGATGCTGTAGAAGAATCGCCTGTTCGCCATCCGGGCGCACCACACACCGCAACCGTAACTCTCTGCGCGAAGCCTCCGCGAGCGGCAGCACGATATCTGCGGCGTGAATTCGTGAGAACTCGGTCAGGATGTTACGCGGTGCATCACCGAGGCCGGCGCGCGATTGCCATTGCTGCAGCGTCTTCCACAGCGCGTAAGCGAGGAAGCAGACCAGGATGTGCGCTTTGATGCGCTCTTCCTTGTGGTGCCAGATCGGGCGGATGCATAAATCAGACTTCTGAATGCGGAAGGCAGCCTCGGCTTCGCTCAGTTGGACGTAGGTCTTCCAGAGCTCTTCGTCGGACCACTCGTGGATGTTGCTGCGCAGGATGTAGGTGCCTTCGCTCACGCTGGCCCAGTCATCCCACTCGGCACGCGCGCTCCACTTCAGTCTCAGGCGCGCCGGCACGGCTTTATCTTCGGTAATCGCGATCGCGTAGCGGCCAGCGGCACGCGAATTCTTTTGCAGCAGCCGGCCGATCTGTCGCTCGAGCACACCGCGATCGAGCGCACGTTTGCTCTTCTCGATGCGCCGTGCGAGTGAGTCGAGCCCCTCTTCGATGCGAGAAGCGAAGCGGCCGTGCATCGCCTTCTCTTTCTCCAGCCGGCTCGCCGAGCGACACAGCAGGAAGGTTTCGGCTCCGTCAGGGCCGCGGCAGATCTTGACCTCGACGTCTTCGCGAATGTGGCGCCAATCGTTCTTCTCAGCGAGCTCTCGGGACCAGCGCTTTAACTCCGCACGCGCGCTTCCTATGACGTAGCGCCGGCCCGTTTCATTGAGCCAGGCGATGTTCTCGGCGCTGACCATGCCCCGATCCATCACCCACACGCGCTGGGCTTTCCCGAAGCGCCGCTCCATACCGGCTACGATCTCCTGCACCGTGCTGACATCGGCCGTGTTGCCGGCGAAGATCTCGTAGCCCAGCGGCATGCCCTCGCGCGTGACCACCAGTGCGATGTTCACCTGCACGCAATCGGGACGATGATCGCGCGAATAGCCACGTCGCGCGATGTTCGGGTCGGCGACACCCTCGAAGTAGGTGCTCGTCACATCGTAGAGCAGCAGATCGTAGTCGAGCTCAAAGAGCTCACCCAGTCGTTTCACAAGGTGCTGCTCGATTGCCTCCTTGTGCGGCAACAACCGATCGAGCGCCCGGTAGAGCCGCTCGTCATAGATGTCTTCGCTCTTCACCCCGAGCAGATCTTCCAGTGCCGTGGTGCGATACCAGCGCTCGGCCACATGCAATTCACTCGAGGGCTCGCACAACCGACCAATCACCAGAATCGCAATTACATCGGCCCACGCCACCGCTTCACGACCCGGCGGCATGAGCGCGCTACACAGCTCATCGAACTTCAGTGCTTGCCACAGCAGCCAGCCCAGCCATACCGCACCGAAGCTGCGCGCGCGCTCAAGACGAACCCGATCGAGTTCTACCGCTACCGCGGCGCTCGGCTCATCGCCTTCAAAGAGCTTGCGCTGAGAATATCCACCCGCGTGACCCGATATGCTGCGCGCCAGCGCGGCCGCGCGCGCACGCCCCCGTGCATCCAGCTCACCGAGCTGCGCTACCGTCTCCTGCACCACCTTGCGGCCACGGCGCACCGAGCGCACCAATTGCCAATACACGTGCGTCTTGCCGTCTTTGCGTCGCGTCGTGTGTCGCAGATACATGAACACACATTCTCAGCACACACCCCATTCGCCGCAACCGACTGGGTCGCCACTACACGCCGCTTTTGCTATCGTTCACCCAAAATCAGCCCCGGCATCTGCATCTCGCTATGCGTTCTCACTCTGCGCACTCGTTGTTGCAGCTGCGCGACACCCCGCTGCTTTCGGCACCAGCACTACCGAACTGTGGAAGTTAGGCTAGCGAGAACGTAGCGCGCGAACGCGCCGGAGATGAACGGAGGGGAACCAAGGTTCCCCTCCGTAACCTCCCCCTCCTTGGGTGACTGGTTCGCCCCTCGACGGCCTTTCAGCGAGTGACGACCACGGGTTTTACGCCAAGCGACAGCGCGACGCGCTCGGCTATCTGACGCGCTTCCGTCGAGCTGCCGTACGGCCCTGCGTGCACACGGAAAAGACCTTCGCGGCCGAGCACGTGCAGGCGATCGGCCAGCCAGTCGAGCTGGAGCTTCGCGCGAGAGAGGTAGCTTTCGGCGTTCTCGCGCGAGCCGAAGGCGGCGAGCTGAAGGTAGACACCCCGAGAATCGCGCGCGGCATCTTGTGCCCGCGACGCGCTCGCCTTGCCCGCTGTCTGGGCCGTATACTCTGCCGCCGATCCTGGGCCGCCCGCCGCTGCGGCGATCGCGAGAATCGGATCGTCGTCGGGCTTCGACACGGGCGCGGACGCCGGCTTCAGCCGCGGCCTGGAATCCTGACTGGCGATCACGGCCGACGTGTTCGCCCAGCGTGCTGCCGCCGGTGCCGCTGCCGGGGATTTCGCGATCGGGGACCCGTCCGGGATGATCGACTCGACTTCGACGAGCGCGCTGCCACCGGCGAGCACGCCGATGCGATGCGCCGCCGTGTATGACAGGTCGATGACACGGTTGTCGATGAACGGGCCGCGATCATTCACACGCAGCACGACGGACCTGCCGTTCGCGAGGTTGGTCACGCGCACGTAGCTGGGAATGGGCAGCGTGGGATGAGCCGCGGTCATGGAGTACATGTCGTACAGCTCGCCTGTCGACGTGGGCTTGCCGTGGTAGCGCCGGCCATACCAGGTGGCGACACCCTGCGCCTTGTAAGGGACGAGCTCCGTCATCGGCGTGAAGCTCTGGTTCATCACGACGTAAGGCTTCATTGCGCCGCGATGCAACGGCTCCCACTTCGGGACCGCTTCGGGAATGGTGTCGAGGTCCACCGGTGGAGCGTCGCCCGGACCGTCGTCGAGATAGTAGCCCCCGCCGCGGGTAATGCGAGGTGCAGGGGCGGGTGGTGGCGTGGGCTGCGTCGAGGGCGCTGCGGGCGCGCTTGCGATCAGGGTTGGCGGCGCCGGGCGGTCGACGGCCATCTCGCGCTTCGGTGCGGAGCCGCAGGCGGTCAGCGCGATGGGAATCGTGACGATCAGGAAAACACGAAGCGGCGCGCAGCGGCTTGCCTGCCCCTCACCCCGGCCCGCGGACGGCGAAGCACTCCTTTCGCTCATGTCTGTATCAGCTTCTTGTGCGTCCGTATGCTCATGAGGATGCCGAATCCGAGACAGATTGTCACGAGCGACGTCCCACCGTAGCTGATCAGCGGAAGCGGCACGCCGACGACGGGCAGGATGCCGCTCACCATGCCCATGTTGACGAATGCATAGGTGAAGAACGTGAGCGTGATCGCGCCGCCCAGAAGCCGGGCGAAGAGCGACGGCGCGTCGCTCGAAATCGCGGCCCCGCGCGCGATGACCAGCAGAAAAACGATGACGAGGAACGCGTTGCCGATCAGACCGAATTCCTCGGAGAAGACCGCGAAAATGAAATCGGTCGTGCGTTCGGGAATGAAATCGAGGTGCGTCTGAGAGCCGCTCAACCAGCCCTTGCCGACAAGGCCTCCCGAACCGAGTGCGATCGTCGACTGGATGGTGTGGTAACCGGCGCCGAGCGGGTCCTTCGATGGATCGAGGAGGGTGAGGACGCGCTGCCGCTGATAATCGTGGAGCACCGACCATACGAGCGGCAGGCTCGCTGCGCCCGCGAACAGGAGCGCGCCGATGACGCGCCAGGAAAGTCCCGCCAAAAAAATTACATAGCAGCCGCTCGCGAAAATCAACACGGCGGTGCCGAGGTCCGGTTGCCGGGCGATTAACGCGACAGGCACGAGCAGAAGGGTTGCCGCGATGGCGTAATTTTTCAGACGCAACGTGGCTTCGTACCGGTCGAAGTACCAGGCGAGCATGAGAGGCACCGCGATCTTCATCAGCTCCGACGGCTGTATGCGCGTCACGCCGATGTTCAGCCACCGACGGGCGCCATTGACGATGTCGCCGAAGAGCGCCACCGCCACGAGGAGGGCGAGACCGATCGCGTAGACCGGTAGCGACAGCCGCATCAGGTAGTGCGGCGGAATGTTCGCGAAAGCCCACATGACGATGAGCGCGATCAGCATGTTCGTCAACTGTCCGCTCAGGCGCGGGAGGCTCGCGTTCGATGCGCTGTAGAGAACGACGAGACCTGCGCCCATCAGGGCCAACGTCGCCCCGAGCAGCGGCTGGTCGAGGTGCGCGGTGACGAAACGCCCGACGCGCCTAATGGACGGGTGCATCGTCGTCGTCCTTTGCCGGCCTGGCCGGTTGCTTGCCCATCACCCAGTAGTCGAATACCTGTCGCGCAATCGGGGCCGCGGCGCGCGCACCGAAGCCCGAGTTCTCGACGATCACCGCGAGCGCAATCGTCGGCTTGTCGGCGGGCGCGTAGGCAATGAAGAGCGCGTGGTCGCGGAAGCGCTCGGCGATGCGGCTTTCTACGTATTTCTCGCCAGCCTTCATGCCGATCACCTGAGCGGTGCCGGTCTTGCCGGCGTGGGTGTATTGAGCGCCCGCGAAAGCTCTCGCGCCGGTGCCTTCCTTGTTCACGCCCACCATGGCGTTGCGCACGATGGCGATGTGCTCGCGCCGCACGTCGAGAGTTCGCCACGGCTTCGGCTCGACGAACGTGCGTTCGCGGGTGTGCACGTCTTCGACATAGTTGACGATGTGGGGACGGTACATCACGCCGTCGTTGGCGAGCGTGGCCGTCGCGGCGGCGAGCTGGAGCGGCGTGTACGAGTTGTAGCCCTGCCCGATGCCGATGCTGATCGTCTCTCCGGGATACCACTTCTGCTGCTCGGGACGCCGGAAACGTTTGCGCTTCCATTCCGGCGAAGGCAATACGCCTTCGGCTTCGCCGCCGATGTCTATCCCCGTGCGGCTGCCAAACCCCATCATGCCCATGAACCGGGCGATCAATTCGATCTTGAGGTCGTTCGCGAGGTGGTAGTAATACGTATCGCACGAGACGACGATGGACTTGTGCATGTCGACCGAGCCGTGGCCGCCGACTTTGTCGTCGCGGAAGGTATGGCCGCCGAAAATGTAGAAGCCCGGATCCGAGATCGCCTGACCCGGCGTGCGTTTGCCGAAGAAGAGAGCCGCCAGCGCCATGAACGGCTTGAACGTCGAGCCGGGTGGATACGTCCCGGCCAGCGCGCGGTTTACCATCGGTTTGTCGGGGGAAGTGTTGAGCTCGTTCCAGTTCTGGGGGTCGATGCCGTCGACGAAGAGGTTCGGATCGAATCCCGGCTTGCTCACGAAGGCGAGCACGCCGCCGGTCGCAGGCTCGATCGCTACGAGGGCGCCGCGGCGCTCGCCGAACGCGCGGTACACCACCTCCTGAAGTTTCGCGTCGAGCTTCAGCATGAGGTTGCTTCCGGATATCGGCGGCGTACGCGAGAGCGACCGTACCGCTCGTCCGCCCGAATCGACCTCCACCTGTTCGACGCCCGTCGTGCCGTGGAGGTGCTGTTCGTAGCTCGCCTCGAGCCCCGCTTTGCCGATGTAGTCGGTGCCGCGGTAGTTCGACATCAGCCCTTCGGTCTCCAGGCGGTCGACGTCTTTCTGACTGACGCGTCCGATGTGCCCGATCACGTGTGAGAAGAGCTCGCCCTGCGGATATTCACGGAACAGCCGTGCGCGCACATCCACGCCGGGAAAGCGATAACGGTTGGCGGCGAAGCGCGCGATCTCCTCGTCGGTCAGCCGTGTTCTTATCGGTATCGTTTCGAAGCGCTTGCTTTCCTCGAGCACTTTCCTGAAGCGGCGCCGGTCGCGCGGCGTAATCTCCACCAGCTTCGACAGATCGTCGATCGTGGCGTCCAGGTTCTCGATGCGGCTGGGCGTCAACTCGAGCGTGTAGGCGGAGTAATTCGTCGCGAGAATGGTGCCGTTGCGGTCGACGATGATGCCGCGGTTCGGCACGATCGGCAGGATCGAGATGCGATTCGCCTCCGCCAGCGTGTGGTAGTGCTCGTGCATGTAGATCTGCAAGTAGACGAAGCGGGCGAAAAGCAGCCCGAACATCGCCACGACGAAGGCCATCGCGATGCCGAGCCGGACACGGAAGTGCCTGAGCTCGAGCTCCGCGTTGCGCAGCTCGACGCCGGTATTGATCGCGAGCTCAGCCATTGCCTCGATCCGTCTTGGGACGCTGCGAATGCTTCAGCAGCATCGAGAGGAACGGCCATAGCGCGCCGCCGACCAAGCTGCCGATGAAGAAGCGGTAGCCGGGGAAATCGGCCCCCGCGAGAAGCCGGATCCCGAGCACGATGACGTCGTTCAAGAGGAGCAGCGGAATCACATGTACGATCTGCGCCGCCGGCGAAAAGAGCCGCACGCGACGATGGAACAGAATACCGCCGTACACGAGAATCGCATAGGCGAGGCCGTGCTGTCCGAGCAGCGCGCCGTCCGCCACGTCCATCAGCACTCCGAGGGCGAGCGCGACCATGAAGCCCACGCGATGCGGCTGCTCGATCACCCAGTACAGCACCGCGAGGGCAACGAAATCCGGCCTGAACCAGAACGCCCACCCACCCCAGGGCAGCACGTTAAGCAGCATCGCGAAGATCAGCGTGAAGACGATGAACCCCGGCCTCACCGGCAGCAGAATTTCGTGTTGCCCGAGCGCCTGCATCTAGCGTTTTCCCTTCTTGGATCCGCGCGGGGCGGCCGGCTTTTCTTCCGGCGGCCGTTCCGTGGCGGGTTTTTCCGCATGAACGACGAGCACCTGCCGGTGACTGTTCACACCCGCGGTCGGTTTGCACGTGATGCGCGCGAACAGAAAGGCCGCGTTGCGCTCGACATTGCTGACCTGCGCGACCGGCAGGCCCGGAGGATAGACGCCATCGATGCCCGATGTGACGAGCGGGTCACCGTTTTCGAAGTCCGCGTTCAGGGGCACGAATCGCAGCTCCAGTGCGCCGTCGTTTCCGGTGCCGGCAAGGACCGCGCGCAGGCCGTTGCGTGTGTTGAGCACCGGCACGAGGTGGTCCTTGTCCGTAATCAGAGTGACCTCGGAAACGAGCGGATACACACGCGTGATCTGCCCCACGACGCCCAGCCCATCGATCACGGGCTCGCCCGCTTGCACCTCGTTCGAGGACCCTTGATCGATGACGAGTTTACGGGAGAACGGGTCGCGCGCCGCGTAGAGAATCTGTGCGAGCGTCGTGCGCGATTTCAGCCGCTCTCGGGTGCCGAGAAGCTTGCGCAGATGCTCGTTCTCCGTCTCGAGAGAGCCGAGTTCCTGGAGACGTGCCGAGTGCGCGAGATTCTCCTGCGCGAGTCGGACATTTTCGCTCCGCAGCGACGCGTTGGTGACGAAGAACTCGCTCGCGCGCTCGAAAATGCTGGCAGGCGCGCCCGCGATGCGTTGAATCGGATAAACGATCACCGAAGCGCCCTGGCGCAGGAGATCGAGGTACTTCAGACGCTGATCGGCAATCAGCAGCGCGAGCGAGAACGCCGTGAAGAGGAGCAGTCGGACGAGCGGGGTGGGGCCGGTTCTGAAAAACGGCGGCTGCTGGTGTTCCATCCCCTCCCTAGTCGTTCGTAAAGATCGTCGCCAGCCGTTCCATCTTCTCCAGTGCCTTGCCGGACCCGCGCGCAACGCACGTCAGTGGATCGTCGGCGATGACCACCGGCAGCCCCGTCTCTTCCATCAGCAGCCGGTCGATATCGCGCAACAACGCTCCGCCACCGGTCAACACCATGCCCTTCTCGGCGATATCGGCCGCAAGCTCGGGCGGCGTCTGCTCGAGCGCCGACTTCACCGAAGACACGATGCCGTTGAGGGGATCGGTCAGCGCTTCGAGTATCTCGTTGCTCGATATGGTGAAGCTGCGCGGAATGCCTTCGGCAAGGTTGCGGCCCTTCACCTCCTTCTCGCGCACTTCCGATCCTGGGAAGGCCGACCCGATCTCTTTCTTGATCTGCTCGGCGGTGGTCTCGCCGATCAGCATGCCGTAGTTGCGGCGGATGTAGTTGATGATCGCCTCGTCGAACTTGTCTCCGCCGACGCGCATGGAGCCCTTGTATACGAGCCCGCCCAGGGCGATCACCCCGACTTCGGTGGTGCCGCCGCCGATGTCCACGACCATCGAGCCCGTCGCTTCTCCGACCGGCAGGTCCGCGCCGATCGCAGCGGCCATCGGCTCCTCGATCAGGAAGACCCGGCTCGCGCCGGCGCCGATGGCGGACTCCCGGATCGCGCGCCGCTCGACCTGGGTCGATCCGCATGGCACACAGATGATGATGCGCGGACTCGGTTTGAACAGCCGCGAGCTGTGAACCTTGCGGATGAAGTGCTTCAGCATCTGCTCGGTCACCGTGAAGTCGGCGATGACGCCGTCTTTCATCGGGCGGATCGCGGTGATATTGCCCGGTGTGCGGCCGAGCATCTGCTTTGCCGCGAGCCCGACTTCCTGAATGACCTTCTTGCCGTTGGGTCCGCCTTCCTGGCGTATCGCCACGACCGAGGGCTCGTCCAGTACGATGCCCTTGCCGCGCAGGTAGATGAGCGTGTTCGCGGTGCCGAGATCGATCGCGAGATCGTCGTTGAAGTAGTTGCTCAGGAAACCGAACATAGACCCTCGGGTCTCTTCTGAATTGTGCGCTGCATGAGGCGCTTATGATACCCTATGCCACCCCGCATTTTAATAGACATCCCACGTCTCCCATGGCGCTTACCCTCGACCACGTCGAACGTGCGGCGCGGCTTGCGCGAATCGCGGTCGACGCGTCGGAAGCCGAGGCCGTGCTCGAGCAACTCCAGCGCATTTTCGCGATGATCGAAGATATGCAGGCGGTCGATATCACCGGCGTCGAGCCGATGTCTCATGCGCAGGACGTCGTGCTGAGGCTGCGCGAAGACCTCGTGACCGAGCCCGATCAGCGCGAGCTTTTCCAGTCGATCGCGCCGCGTGTCGAGGCCGGTCTTTATCTGGTGCCCAAGGTCATCGAATGAAGGGCGGCGGGCGGCGCGAGGAGCGCCGTGAGGCCACGCGCAGGGATGCCGCTTGCGGGATGGGCTGCCGGAGCGTCGCTCCCCCGTCATTTGCAAAGGCAGGCAGGAGGAGGGACATGGCAGGCGGATAGCCGGTTCTGCAGCGCCGCTCACATCGATACTTGCCACTTCGTCTGTCGCTTCCCTTGTTCAACTCGACCCTCAAAGAACTGTCTGACGCGCTCGCCGCACGCAAGCTGTCGTGCGTGGAGGCGGCGGAGCTCTTCCTCGGGCGCATCAACGCGTTGACCGCGCGCTACAACTGTTTCATCACGGTCGACCCGGAACGCACCCTCGCTGCCGCGAGGGAGGCGGATAACGCCCGCGCGGCAGGACGCGCCCACGCACTGACGGGTGTGCCGATCGCACAGAAGGACATCTTCTGCGCGAAAGGCTGGCTCACCACGTGCGGCTCGAAGATGCTGTCGAACTTCGTCTCGCCCTACGATGCACACGTCGTGCAGCGGCTGAACGAGGCCGGGGCCGTCACGCTCGGCAAGACGAACATGGACGAGTTCGCGATGGGATCGTCGAACGAGACGTCGCATTACGGCGCCGTGCGCAACCCCTGGAATCCCGAGACGGTGCCCGGCGGCAGCTCGGGTGGTTCGGCCGCGGCGGTGGCCGCGCGCCTCGCGCCTGCTGCGACAGGGACCGACACTGGCGGATCGATCCGGCAGCCTGCGGCGCTCACGGGCATATGCGGCCTGAAGCCCACCTATGGCGTGGTGTCACGTTACGGCATGGTCGCTTTCGCCTCGAGCCTCGATCAGGCTGGACCGATGGCGAAGACCGCGGAAGATCTCGCGCTCATGCTGACCGCGATGGCGGGCTTCGACGCGCGCGACTCGACGAGCCTCGAGCGTCCCGCCGAGGATTACACACGCGATCTCGCAGCGCCGGTCCGCGGTTTGCGCATCGGACTGCCGGCCGAGTTCTTCGCGGAAGGCGTCGCGCCCGAGGTCGCACAGGCAGTCGACACTGCGATTGCCGAGTACAAGAAACTCGGCTGCGACGTGGTCGATCTGACGCTGCCCAACATGCGGCTCTCCGTGCCCGTGTATTACGTGCTCGCGTCGGCGGAAGCGTCCAGCAATCTCGCGCGCTACGACGGGGTGCGCTACGGCTACAGAGCGCCCCGATATGGCGACCTCGACGACATGTACGAGAAAACGCGTGCCGGAGGGTTCGGCGCGGAGGTGAAGCGCCGGATACTGATCGGCACGTACGTGCTTTCTCACGGTTACTACGACGCCTATTACATCCGTGCGCAGAAACTGCGGCGGCTGATCGCCCAGGATTTCAAGGCGGCGTTCGAGAAATGCGACGTGATCATGGGACCGACGAGCCCGACCACCGCGTTCCGGCTGGGGGAGAAAGCGTCGGACCCGCTCCAGATGTATCTTTCGGATATCTTTACGATCGCCGTCAATCTGGCGGGACTGCCGGGCATGTCCATTCCGTGCGGCTTCGACAGTCGAGGCCTGCCGGTGGGGCTCCAGATCATCGGCAACTACTTTCGCGAGGCGCAGATACTCGACATCGCGCACCAGTATCAGCTCGCGACGGACTGGCACTTGCGCGTGCCACCGGGATGCCAATGATGGCGAGGGGAGGCGGGAGGCGGGAATGAACTGGGAAACCGTCATCGGGCTCGAAATCCACGCCCAGCTCAACACGCGGTCGAAGATTTTCTCGGGCGCGTCGACGGCATTCGGCGCGGCGCCCAATACCCAGGCGTCCGCCGTCGACATCGCGCTTCCGGGGGTGCTGCCGGTGTTGAACCGTGCGGCCGTCGAGAAAGCGATGCGCTTCGGCCTCTCCGTGGGGGCGAAGGTCAACCGCCGGTCGATCTTCGCGCGCAAGAATTACTTCTATCCCGACCTGCCGAAGAACTATCAGATCAGCCAGTACCAGATACCCATCGTCCAGGGCGGCACGGTCTCGTTCATCTCCGGGGACGCGCAGAAGACGGTTCAACTGACGCGTGCGCACCTGGAAGAAGACGCGGGGAAATCGCTGCACGAGGATTTCCATGGAGCGACCGGCATCGATCTGAACCGCACCGGCACGCCGCTCCTCGAGATCGTGTCCGAACCGGACATGCGCTCGAGCGCGGAAGCGGTCGCCTATGCGAAGGCGATGCACACCCTCGTGCGCTGGATCGACATCTGCGACGGCAACATGCAGGAAGGCTCGTTCCGGTGCGACGCCAACGTTTCGGTCCGGCCTGCCGGTTCCACGGAGCTCGGCACGCGCTGCGAGATCAAGAATCTCAACTCGTTCCGCTTCCTCGAGCGCGCGATCGACTTCGAGGTGAGGCGCCAGATCGAGGTGAACGAAGACGGCGGCAGGGTCGTCCAGCAGACGCGCCTTTACGATCCGGACCGCGACGAGACACGGCCCATGCGCAGCAAGGAAGACGCGCACGACTATCGCTACTTCCCGGATCCCGATCTGCTGCCGCTCGAGATTTCGCCGGAGTGGCTGGCGGAGGTCGAAGCCGCACTGCCGGAGCTTCCGCAGGCCAAGGCCGCACGGTTTGCCGGGCAATATGCGCTCACACCTTACGATGCCGTGCTGCTCACCGGCAGCCGCGAGCTCGCGGCGTATTTCGAGGCCGCGGCCGAGGGAGCGAGCGGCTCGGTCGCGAAGCTTTGCGCGAACTGGATCGCCGGGACTTTGAGCGCGCAATTGAACGAAGCCGGCCTCGACGTGAGCGGCTCGCGCGTCACGGCCCGACAGCTTCGACGGCTAGTCGAGCGGATCGCGGATGGGACCCTCTCCAACAAGCTCGCGCGTGAAGTCTTCGACGCGATGTGGAGCGGCGAAGCGACCGGCGATCTCGCCGTGGATACGCTCATCAGGAACCGCGGGCTCGAGCAGATCTCCGACGCCGGTGCGCTCGAGAGCATTGCCGATCAGGTGATCGCGGCCAACCCGCAGCAAGTCGCGGACTACCGCAGCGGCAAGGAGAAAGCGTTCAACTCGCTGGTCGGGCAGGTCATGAAGGCGACCAAGGGCAAGGCAAACCCGCAGCAGGTCAACGCCATCCTCAAGCGCAAGCTGTAGGGAGCGGCGCTCGCCTACGGCTCGAGCCTCGTTTCGCATACAGTGCGACACGCGGTGAGGGCGCGCTCGCCGCTCGAGCGCGTCTACTTCTTCGGGTTGGGCGAAGCCGAGGCCGAAGCGGAGGGTGCCGGGGCCGTTCCGATCGCGCCCGGATTGCTGCGCAATTCGACATAGCGCCTGCGTTGCTCGGCGTAGCGGTTCCGGAGCGCTTCCTTCTCCCGGTTTTTCGCCTCGATGCCTTTTTCGAAGCGCTCCTTGTCTGTCGTCGTACGCGTGAGCTCGTCTGTCATCTGGGCGCTGACCGGCTTCTTGCTCTTTTCGACGGCGTCCACGCGGGCCTTCGTGTCGGTGTAACGCTGTGTCGCATTCTTGAGGGACATCGTGAGCTGTTCGATCTGCAGGTCGATCACCCCAAGATCGCGGTCGCGCTTCAGATCGATTTCCTTCTCGTTGCTGTAGGTCTCCAGTAGCGCCGTATCCTGGCGCTTCTGGTCCACCGACTTGCGCTGCTCCTCGGCTTTGACGCGCGCTGCCTCCTGCTCCTTCAGCCGGCGCTTGTTCACTTCCTCGGCCGATTCAGTGGTGCCGCGTGTGACGCCGCGGGAATCGAGCTCCCTCGTTCCGCTGTTCTGGTACTCGGGCGGGACCTTGTCGCCACAGCCGATGACTTTCCCCGCTGCGTCCTTCCAGCACACGATCTTGCCTTGCGCGGCCGCTGCATAGGCTTCCGGCGGCACGAGCAAGACGGCCACAACCACGCTCGCAACTCCGAATACTCTGCTGAGGCCGCCCGAGAAGAGTCCCCGCGCTCCCGCCTCTTGGGGGCGCGGGTCAGGGGGCGCCCCGGAAATGCCGTCGATCCGGAGGCGAGGGGGCCTGTCGTTACGCGCTCTAACGTCGCCCATCTGCAATTACTCCGTAGCGTTCACGGTAGCGCCGCACGGCGTCCATCTGGCTTGCGAGCGCCGGCTCGGACGCGAGATAGCTCACGAGGTCATCCAGCGTGGCAATGCTTATAACGGGCATGTCGTAGATCTGGCGTACTTCCTGGACGGCCGATAACGCCCCCGCGCCCCGTTCCATCCGGTCTAGCGCGATGGCCACCCCTGAGGGGACCGCGCCCGCTTCCCGCAGGAGTTCCACCGACTCGCGCACGGACGTTCCCGCAGAGATTACGTCGTCGACGATGAGCACCCGCCCCACAAGCGGCGCGCCTATGACGCTGCCGCCTTCGCCATGGTCCTTCGCTTCCTTGCGATTGAACGCATAGGGCACGTCGCGGCCGCGGTCCGCAAAGGCGATCGCCACCGCCGCCACGAGCGGAATGCCTTTGTATGCAGGACCGAACAGCATGTCGAATGCAAGCTCCGATTCGACGATTGCTTTCGCGTAGAATTGCGCGAGCGTTTTCAACGCGACGCCGTGGTGAAACAGCCCCGCATTGAAGAAATAAGGCGACAGGCGTCCTGCTTTGGTCTTGAATTCGCCGAAACACAGGACCCTCTGTTCGACGGCAAAGCGGATGAACTCCTGACGAAAATCGGCTGGCAAACCTGCTCCCGCTTTGCTTGTGCGCGAGCGAAACGCTGCCGCGCGCCGCGCCCGATCGATGCTGAGAATTATAACGCTGAACGTGAACGGCATTCGCTCCGCGGCCCGCAAGGGCTTCCCGCAGTGGCTTGCCCGCGCACGCGCCGACGTCGTGTGCGTCCAGGAGTTGAAGGCCCAGCCGGGCGACATCACGAAAGACGTGACGCGCATCGGCCGACTGAAAGGCCACTTCCACTGCGCCGAGAAGAAGGGCTACAGCGGCGTCGGGCTGTATACGCGGCACACGCCGCTCAAAGTGGTCGAGGGCATCGGCATTCCGGAGATCGACCGCGAGGGCCGGTATCTTCGCGTGGATTACGGCAATCTCTCGGTGATCTCGCTCTATCAGCCGTCGGGCTCGAGCGGCGAAGAGCGGCAGCGCGTGAAGTTCAAGTTCATGCGCCGGTTCTTCCCCCATCTGAAACGTCTGCGCGCCGAGGGCCGGGAGATCGTGCTGTGCGGCGACTGGAACATCGCGCACAAGGAGATCGATCTCCGAAACTGGCGCTCGAACCAGAAGAACTCCGGTTTCCTCCCGGAAGAGCGCGCCTGGCTCACGCGGGTGTTCGGCGAGCTCGGCTGGGTAGACGTCTTCCGGTGCGTCGATTGCCGTCCGGACCAGTACACGTGGTGGTCGAACCGCGGACAGGCCTGGGCGAAGAATGTCGGATGGCGCATCGATTATCAGATCGCCACACCCGGGATCGCGGCGACGGCGCGGCGCTGCGCGATATACAAGGACCAGCGTTTTTCGGATCACGCGCCCCTCACCATCGACTATGACTTCCCGTTGGCGTAGCGCGCTTCGGCCGTATTTCGAACCGGCGCCGATGGCAGCGCTCTTCCTGGGCATCTCTTCAGGCTTCACGTTCGCGATGATCGGCGCCACGCTGACGACCCGTCTCGCGCAGCACGGAATCACGAAGAGCGCGGTGACGGCTTTCGCACTGACGTTTCTAGCCTACAACCTGAAATTTCTGTGGGCGCCGCTCATCGATCATCTGCGACTCCCTTTGATCGGCCGCTACGGCCAGAGGCGGAGCTGGCTGTGGCTGACGGGCGTGCTGGTCATGGTGACCGTGGGAGCGCTGGGGACCGCCGATCCGTCGGACGCCCTCTATCTTGTCGCCGCGGCGGCCATCGCGGTCGGTATTGCCGGCGCGACGTTCGACATCATCATCGACGCATACCGGATCGAGCTGCTCGAGCCGCGCCAGCTCGGCGTGGGATCGGGCATGTCGCAGTATGGATGGCGGATCGGCGCTGCGGCCGCGGGCGCGCTCGCGCTCGTCGTGGCGGCGCGCTTCGGCTGGAGCGCCGCGTATGTGGCCTGCGCGGTGTTCGCCTTACCGGCAATGGCCGTCGGATTGGTCATGGGGGAACCGGAGCGGCACCGCGAGCCCGTGAAGCCGCGCGGATTGGTGGAAGCGGTCGTGGCTTACTTCAGCCCCATCGTGGAATTCATCAAACGCCAGGGCGCCGTCGTCGTGCTCGTCTTCGTGCTGATTCACAAGATCGGCGACACGCTCGCGAACCTGAGCCTTCGCCTGCTCTTCCAGGATCTGGGATTCAGCAACGACGAAGTCGCGTTCTACGACGTGGGCGTCGGCTTCATAGCGCTGCTCCTCGGGGTCTTCGTCGGCGGCATCCTCTACGAACGCCTCGGCATGAAGCGCTCGGTGCTCGTGAGCCTCGTGTTGATGGCCGTGTCGAACCTGAGCTTCGCCCTGCTTGCCGCTGCCGGTCACACGAATTGGGGCATGGCGGCGGCGGTCGCTTTCGAGAATTTCGCGAGCGGCATCGGCGGCGTGACTGTCGTGGCCTATCTCTCCGCGCTGTGTAACCTGCGCTTTACCGCGAGCCAGTATGCGTTGCTCTCCGCGCTTGCGAGCATCGCCGGGCGCCTGCTCACCGGAACCAGTGCGGGCACGCTGATCGAGTCGATGGGCTATGTCAATTTCTATCTCCTCACCACGCTCGTGGCGCTGCCGGGCGTGGTCGTTTTCTGGCTGATGATGCGCTCCGGTCTGGCCGATCTCGCGCTCGGCGCGGCGGGCAAGGACGTAGCTCGTTAGAACGACCCTTTTCGGTGAGCGGGGGCTGCGGAGCAGCGGCGGCTGAAGCCGGAAGGGGCCCGCTTGCGATCCG
This sequence comes from uncultured beta proteobacterium, assembly GCA_963808765.1. Lineage (GTDB taxonomy): Bacteria > Pseudomonadota > Gammaproteobacteria > Burkholderiales > SG8-41 > JAQGMV01. Next base: position 12,188 of record CAWEHH010000012.1, on the reverse strand, counting down.
ACGGCGGAGGCGCCGTAAGCAGGGCTTCGCGCGCGCTCAGCCGCTTCCGGGCGCCCCCGCTTCGCGGCAGGCACTGCTCCTCCGTCCGCGGGCTCCCGCGAACGTGTCTTTCCGGGGTCAGTTAGCATTTCCATCGTTACGTGCGAGGGCTCGGGTAAAGCGAGCGCCCCGCAAGCGCCGCCCCCTACGCGGCTTCCCAGTGCCTGCCGGTTCCGAAGCGATAGACCGCAAGCGCCCCGAGCAGATTCGGCATCGCGTTTACGGGCTTTCCGTGCGTGAGCACCTTGCGCTCGAGAATGCGGATGGAGTGCTCGTGGCAGAAGCGCTCGAAGTCCTCCACCGTGCAGTGCCGGACGTTCGGGCTGTTGAACCACTCGAACGGCAGGTTCTCGGACACGGGCATGCGGCCCACGAGCACGGCGAGCCTGTTCTTCCAGTAGCCGAAGTTCGGGAACGTGACGATGCCTTCGCGTCCGACACGCAGCATCTCGCGGATGATGATCTCGCTGTTCTTCATGGCCTGGAGCGTCTGCGAGAGGACCACGTAGTCGAAAGAACCGTTCTCGAAGCCGGACAGGCCGCGCTCGAGGTCGCTCTGGATGACGTTCACACCGTTCTTCACGCACGCGAGCACGCCCGCGTCGTCGATTTCGACGCCGTAGCCGGAGATGCCGCGCGTGTCCTTCAGGTAACGCAGCAGCGTACCGTCTCCGCATCCGAGATCCAGCACATTCGAATTCACCCGGATCCAGCCGGCGATGGCCGCGAAGTCGGGCCGCCGTGAAGCGGTGCCGTTGCCGTTCTTCATGACTTCGACTCGAGCGCGATGCGATCGAAATAGGAACGCACGAGAGAGTGATAGCGCGAGTCGTCGAGCAGGAACGCATCGTGACCGTGCGGCGCCTCGATTTCCGCGTAAGTCACGTCGCATCGATTGTCCAGCAGCGCCTTCACGATTTCGCGTGAGCGCTCGGGCGAGAACCGCCAGTCGGTCGTGAACGAGACCACCAGGAAAGAAGCGCGTGCCGCCGCCAGCGCGCGCGTGAGACTGCCTCCGTGCTCGAAGGCGGGATCGAAATAGTCGAGCGCCTTCGTGATCCGCAGATAGGTGTTCGCGTCGAAGTAATCCGAGAACTTGTCGGCCTGATGACGCAGGTACGATTCGATCTGGAACTCGGTATCGAAGCCGTAACCGACTTTGCCGTTCTTCAATTGCCGTCCGAATTTGGCGGCCATCTCGTCATCGGAGAGATACGTGATGTGTCCGACCATGCGCGCGACGCGCAGCCCGCGCTGCGGCTTGACCGCGTGTTCGTAGTAGTCGCCGCCATGGAAATCGGGGTCCGTGATGATGGCCTGACGCGCCACTTCGTTGAAAGCGATGTTCTGAGCGGACAGGTTGGGCGCGCATGCAATGACGACGGAGTGACGCAGCTTCTCGGGATAGCCGATCGTCCACTGTAGCGATTGCATTGCGCCGAGGCTGCCGCCCATGACCGCGGCGAAGCGCTCGATCCCGAGGCGCTCGGCGAGCCGCGCCTGCGCGGACACCCAGTCCTCCACCGTCACGACCGGAAAGCGGCTGCCCCACGGCTTCCCCGTCGTGCGTTCGACGCTGCACGGACCCGTGGAGCCATGGCAGCCGCCGATGTTGTTGACACCGACGACGAAGAAGCGGTTCGTGTCGACGGGTCTGCCGGGGCCGATCATGTTGTCCCACCAGCCGACGTTCTTCGGGTCGTCCGCGTACCAACCGGCCACGTGGTGCGACGCGTTCAGGGCGTGACAGATGAGAACCGCGTTGGAGCGGTCGGCATTGAGCGTGCCGTACGTCTCGTACGCGAGCTGATAGTCGTCGAGCACCGCACCGCATTTCAGCCGCAGCGGGTCGGTGAAGCGAGCGATATTCGGCTGTACGGTTCCTACGGAGCCCGTCGCGGGCGAGTGATCTGTAGCGGTATCCATAAACACAAAACCCGGTGGGCTTGGCAAGCTCGCACCGGGTTCAGAGACTCCTCCTCATCTCTTTAGCCGTATTTGTAAAGCGCCCGCAAGCTGATATCAAATCGGCGCCGGGACAACTTACTGTGATACGGATGAGGTGTCAACAACACTTGCGCAGCCGCGGACGCTCGTGGTCCCGGCGCCGAACTCGGCCGGTATTGAACAGAGGGAAACCGATGGTTTCCCTCCGTAACCTCCCATCCTTTGGCGATCTACCGATCGCAACATCCGGCCGAGTCGGCGCTGATGAACAGGCCTACCCAGGTTACCCTCGGTAACCTCCCTTCCTTTGGCGATCTACCGATCGCCTCGTTGATGCAACCCGCAAAAGTTCCGCTTGTTGAGCCTGAGTCAGACGTTCAGGCGCTCGAGGAGCATCTGCAGCCGGTCCGGGTCGGTCTCCCGCAGCATGCGCTGCGCGAGCGGCTTCACCTGCGAGTAGCTCGTGTGAAGCACGCGGTCCTTCACGTCCAGCAAGTGCGCCGAGTGCATCGAGTACTGCCGCAGGCCGAGGCCGAGCAGCAGGCGCGTCATCGCGACGTCACCGGCCATCTCGCCGCAGAGCGCTACCGGAGTGTTGGACTTCTCGGCGGCTCTCAGTACATGCGCGATCAGCGAAAGCACTGCCGGATGCAGCGGATCGTAGAGATGCGCGACGGTGTCGTCGGTGCGATCGATCGCGAGGGTGTACTGGATGAGATCGTTGGTCCCGATCGACAGGAAATCCAGCTTGCTCGTGAAAATGCTGAGCGCAAGCGCCGCCGCCGGCACTTCGATCATGCCGCCGATCTTCACTTCGCGATCGTAGGGGACGTTGTCCGCGTCGAGGCTCTGCTTCGCCTGCCCGATAAGGTCGAGTGTTTGCGCGACCTCGCGGGCGCTCGCGAGCATCGGGATCAGCACGTTCACCTTGCCGTAATGCGAGGCGCGCAGCAGCGCCCGCAACTGGATCAGGAAACGCTCGGGCTCGATCAGACACAGGCGGATCGCGCGTAAGCCGAGCGCCGGGTTGGTGATGAGCCGTCCACTGCCGGAGTAGTCCTTGTCTGCGCCGAGGTCGTAGGTGCGAATCGTCACCGGCCGTCCCTGCATCTCTTCGACGACGCGGCGGTACGCTTCGAACTGCTCGTCTTCTCCCGGCAGAAGCGTGCGGTTCAGAAAGAGGAATTCGCTGCGGAAAAGACCGACGCCGGTCGCGCCGTTTTCGAGCGCCTGCGGAACGTCGGCGGGCAGCTCGATATTCGCCTGGAGCTCCACCGTGAGGCCGTCGAGCGTGGTGGCGCGCATGTTGCGCAGGCGCTTCAGCTTGCGGCGCTCGAGATCGAACGCGTGCTGCCGCAGCTGATACTCGTTGAGCGCCTGACTGTCGGGATCGACGATGACGACGCCCTGGGTGCCGTCGACGATCAGGAGCTCGTCTTCGCGGATGAGCTGCCGTGCGTGGTGCAGGGCCACCACCGACGGGATGTTCAGGCTGCGCGCGACGACAGCGGTGTGGGAAGTCGTTCCGCCCAGATCGGTGATGAAGCTCGCGAAGTGATGCTGCTTGAACTGCACGACATCGGCGGGGGAAAGATCACGTGCGACCATGATCAGCTTGCGGTCCCCGTCGACCTGAGGCGGGGCGTAGCCGGGATGCCCCAGCAGCGCTTTCATGATGCGCTCGACGACCTGCAGCACGTCGCTGCGGCGCTCCCGCAGGTATGCGTCCTCGATCTGATCGAACTGGGCGAGCAGCGCTTCCGTCTGGACCTTGAGCGCCCATTCGGCATTGCATTGCTCCGTGCGGATGATCCCTTTCGGCTCGACCGAGAGCGTTGAATCGGCCAGGATCATGAGATGCACGTCGATGAAGCCGACGAACTCGGCCGGCGCCGTCGACGGAACGTTCGCGCGCAACGCCTGGAGCTCGCCTCGAACCGACTCGATCGCGCTTTCGAAGCGCGCCACTTCTTCTGAGAGCTGCCCGGCAGGCACCAGATAGTGCGCTGCCTCGAGCTGCGCGTGGCTGATGAGGTGCGCGTGCCCGATCGCGATCCCGCCGGAAACCGGGATCCCGTGCAGGGCGAACGACATTATTCGTCTTCGCCGAAACGGCTTGCGACGAGCGCCTCGAGCGCACGCAGCGCCTGCTCTTCGTCGGGGCCGTCGGTTTCGAGAATCACGGTCGAGCCTTTCGCCGCCGCGAGCATCATGACGCCCATGATGCTTTTGGCGTTCACGCGGCGGCCGTTGCGGGTGAGCCAGATATCGCTCGTGAAGCGCCCGGCGGTCTGCGTGAGCTTGGCGGAAGCACGCGCGTGCAGGCCGAGCTTGTTGATGATCTCAACTTCCCGTTGCCGCATTGTGCAGGGTCAGAGGCGCAATGCGCAGGACGCCTTCGCAGCCGCCGCTCACGGCTTTCACCACGAGTGTCGAAAGCGGCCGGTCGCGATAGGTGAGCGTGCGGATCAGCATCGGCAGGTTAATGCCGGCGATGCCTTCGATGCGGCCCGGAATCAGCAGCTTGGCGGCGATGTTCGCGGGGGTGCCGCCGTACATGTCGGTCAGAATGAGGACGCCGCTTCCATCGTCCAGGTCCTTCAGCAGACTGCGCGCCTGTGGCAGCAGGAGAAGCGGATCGTCCTGGGCGGTCACGCCGAGTTGCTGAACCCGCGGGCGGGCGCTTGTTGAGCACGTGGCTCGCGCAGTGGATGAAAGCTTCGCCCAAGGTGCCGTGCGCGATGATGAGAATGCCGATCATGGGAGGGCCAGCCGACGGGTCTTGCCAGCATTTTACGCTGCACCGCGATACGGCGGGAGGCCGGCGGCCGGAGGCACCACGACCCGGCCGCCCCGCCGGGAAGAAGGTTATGCGCTAAGGAGCAGCCCACGAGCCCCTCAGAGCTGCTCCAAAGCGTCCACCATCATCCCGGCGACGTTGAATCCCGTCTGCTGCATGATTTCCTGGAAGCAGGTGGGGCTCGTCACGTTCACCTCGGTCAGATAGTCGCCGATCACATCGAGCCCGACGAGCAGCAGGCCTTCTGCGTGCAGGACGGGGGCGAGCGTTTCGGCGATCTCGCGGTCCCGCGCCGACAACGGACGCGCGACTCCCGTGCCGCCCGCCGCAAGATTGCCCCGCGTCTCTCCGGCTTTCGGGATGCGCGCGAGTGCGTAGGGCACGGGCTTTCCCGCGATCAGCAGCACCCGCTTGTCGCCGTCCCGGATCTCCGGGATGTAGCGCTGGATCATGATCGTCTGCTGGCCATTGGCGGTCAGGGTCTCGATGATGACGTTCATGTTCGGGTCGCCTTCGCGCACACGGAAAATCGAGTGGCCCCCCATGCCGTGCAGCGGTTTCAGGATCACGTCCGCGTGCTCGGCGAGAAACGCGCGCATCAGGTCCTCGCGCCGCGTCACCAGCGTGGGCGCGGTGAAACGGCTGAAGCGCGCGATCGCCATCTTTTCGTTGTGGTCGCGCACCGCTCGCGGACGGTTCACGATGCGCGCGCCCTGCTGCTCGGCGATCTCCAGGAGGTACGTGCTGTACACGTACTCCATGTCGAACGGCGGGTCCTTGCGCATGAGCACCGCGTCGTAGGCCGTGAGCGGCCGCTCTTCCGGAGGCTCGAGGAGATACCACGTCGTCTCGTCCTCCTTGCCGGTCAGGTGCAGGCGCGCGGCGTAGCCGGTGACCTGCCCCTTGTGCCAGGCGAGATCGTGCTGGTGCATCGAATAGAGCTCATGGCCGCGGTGCGCAGCCTCGCGCATGATCGCGAAGGTGGTGTCCTTGTAGATCTTGAATTCGTCGAGCGGATCGACGATGAAGGCGAGCTTCATCCGTTCGTGCGCGGTGCTGGGAGGTGGTGTCGGTTCAGGTCCCGCCGCAGTCGCCGCAGAGCGCAGGGGCGCGGTGTCACGGATTCAGCGACGCAGCCGGCGCGTGCGCCTCGAGCGCGTCCTCGGTTCTTTCGAGCTCCACCGCGGCCGCGAGCAGTGCGAGGCGCCCGATCACGCCGTAGGCATAGAAGCGATTCGGCGGGCATCCGGGATCGTCCGGATCGGGTGACGAGCACGGCGCGGCGAACGCGAGCGGCAGCGAAGTGCATGCCGGGCGCGTTCAGGTTCTCGTCCTTGCCGCGCGTCGTGTGCACGCGATAGAAGCCGCCCACCACGTAATGATCGATCATGTACACGACCGGCTCGGCCACCGCATCATTGACCGTCTCGAAGCTGTAGACGCCCTCCTGCACGATGCACTTCGTGCACTTCCAGCCCTTCCTTCACGACCGCCATCTTGTTGCGCTGGCGGCGATTCAGGCCTTTCACTTCGGAGGAGTCCTTCACCGTCATGATGCCCATGCCATAGGTGCCGGCGTCGGCCTTGACGATCACGAACGGCTCGGCGTCGATCTCGTACTCGCGATACTTGGCGCGGATGTCGTCCAGGATCTCCGCGACGTAGCCCTCGAGGCACTCTTCGCCCTTGCGCTCGCGGAAATCGATGAGCCCGCACTGCTCGAAATAGGGGTTGATCGAGCCAGGGATCGATGCCGAGCAGTTCCGCGAACTCCTTGCGCGACGTCCCGATACGCTGCGAAATGGTGCGATTTGCGCCGCACCGCCCAGCCTGCGTGCAGCGGCGGCAGGAGCCACTGTTCCGTGCCGCGCAGGATCTCCGGGATCCCGGCGGAAAGATCGTTGTTCAGCAGCACGATGCAGGGGTCGAATCCGTCGACCATGCAGGCGATTGCCCCTGCGCTCGAGCGGCTCCAGCTTGAGTTTGCCGCCACTCGGCAGCGCGATCTCGGTCGGCTCTTGATCTCGGGCATGAGGCTGCCGATGCGCACGCGTCATGCCGGCCTGGCGCAGGATCTTCTGGAGCGTCGCGACGTTCTGCAGATAGAACTGGTTGCGCGTGTGGTTCTCGGGCACCAGCACCGCGCCGCGCGCATCCGGGACAGAGCTTTTCGAGCGCCGTCATCGCGGCCTGCACGCACAGCGGGTGGAATTCCGGACTCAGGTTGTTGAAGCCGCCCGGGAACAGGTTCGTGTCGACCGGCGCGAGCTTGAATACGCTGTTGCGCAGGTCGACGGAGCAATAGAACGGCGTCTCGTGCTCCTGCCACTTGCCCGCGCAGCCAGTGCTCGATCGCGGGCGCGGCCAGGATCCTGCGCTCGAGCTCCGAGCGGCGGGCCCGAGAGCGCGGTGGTCAGATTCGGGACATTCATCGGACGGCTCCGAGCGGGACGCGGAAGGTGCCGTCGTTCCTGCTCTACGCCGCGAGCAAATTTCAATCTTAGACGGATCTCCGGCCCGATTGTAGCCGAAAAAAAACGGGCACCAGTGGGTGCCCGTAACTACTTGCCGAGGAAAACGTTCGATCAGTTGTGGTAGGCCGTTTCTCCGTGCTGGTTGGTGTCGAGCCCTTCTCGTTCCTCCTCTTCCGGTCACGCGCAACCCCACGACCATGTTGACGATCTTGTAGGCGATGAAGGCGACCACCGCGGACCAGACGAGCGTCACGCCGACGGCCCACGCCTGCGTCACGACCTGCGCCCCGATGATAGTCGACCTCCGACGAACTCGTCCTTGACCAAGTCGGCTATGAAGCCCGGTTCCGCCCAGGGCCGGCGACAGAACACGCCGGTGAGCAGCGCGCCCGAGCATCCCGCCGACGCAGTGCACCCCGAATACGTCGAGCGCATCATCCGCCCCCAGCATGCGCTTCAACCGTTGACGGCCCACAGGCAGACGACCCCGGCCAGCAGGCCGATGATGATCGCGCCCGTATCCCGACGTTACCGCATGCCGGCGTGATCGCGACCAGATCCGGCCATGGCACCCGAGGCTGCACCGAGCATCGAGGGCTTGCCTTTGAAGATCCACTCGCAGAACGTCCAGCAGATCGCCGCGCAGCCGTCGCGACGAACGTGTTGATGAACGCGAGCGCGGCTGAGTTGCCGGCTTCCAGGTCGGAGCCGCGTTGAAGCCGAACCAACCCACCCACAGCAGCGAGGCGCCGACCATCGTCATCGTCAGGTTATGGGGTGCCATCGCTTCGCGGCCGAAGCCGACCCGCTTGCCGACCATGTAAGCGCCGACCAACCCGGCAATCCCCGCATTGATGTGCACGACCGTGCCGCCCGCGAAATCGATCGCGCCCTTCTGCCACAGCCATCCGGCGCCCTCGCGTCACCTCGTCGACGCTCTTCGGATCGGTGTAGGCATCGGGGCCGTCCCAGTACCAGACCATGTGCGCGATCGGCAGGTAGGCGAACGTAAACCAGATCACCATGAAGAGCAGCACCGCGCGAGAACTTCATGCGCTCGGCGAACGCTCCGACGATCAGGCAAGACGTGATCGCGGCAAACGTGCCTGGAACGCGACGAACATCAGCTCGGGAATCACGACGCCCTTGCTGAATGTCGCGGCCGGTCGAGAAGTCGCCCTTCAGCGCATCGAACGCCTTACAAGAACAGTCGTCCAATCCCCCGAAGAACGGCATTGCCCTCGGTGAAGGCGACGCTGTAGCCGTAGATGCACCACAGCACGCGATCATCGAGGCGAACGTGACGAACACCTGCATCAGCACCGAGAGCATGTTCTTCGCGCGAACCATGCCGCCGTAGAACAGCGCCAGCGCCGGGATGGTCATCATGATGACCAGCGCAGTGCACGTGAGCATCCAGGCGATCGCCCTTGTTGGGCGTCGGCGCGGGCGTTGGCGGACGGAGCCGCATCGCGGCGCGCCGGGCGCGGCAGCGGGTGCCGCCGCGACGGGAGCCTCCGCTGCAGGCTTCTCCTGCGCGTCAAGCCGTCCTGCGCAACGAACGCCAGCGCGCAGAGGAGCGCAGATTGACGGTGCAGAAATCTTTTCATTTCGGTCTCCCTTACAGGGCTTCCGCGCCGGTTTCCCCAGTGCGAATGCGGATGACCTGTTCGAGGTCGAACACGAACACCTTGCCGTCGCCGATCTTGCCGGTATTGGCGGATTTCTCGATCGCCTCGATCACCTGCTCGAGCATGTCGCTCTTGATCGCGGCTTCGATCTTGACTTTGGGCAGGAAGTCGACGACGTACTCCGCACCCCTGTAGAGCTCGGTGTGTCCTTTCTGGCGGCCGAACCCTTTCACTTCGGTGACGGTGATGCCTTGACGCCGATTGCCGAGAGCGCTTCACGCACTTCGTCCAGCTTGAATGGCTTGATGATTGCTGTGACCAGTTTCATTGCTGTTCCCTGTGTGAATGAAGGCCGCGTGTCGGGCGCCCCCGGCGCCGGCTAGAAGGTCTTCTGGAGGTAAGACCGTCGCAGTGCCTTTGGCGATGTTGCGCGGATACACACCGCCTTCGCCGACGCTTCCGTAACCGCATCGGGTTCGCGCTCGACGGTGTCCGTGTAGAACGCGCCGATCTTGAAATCCTTGGGCAGCGTGTATGAGACGCCGATCTTCCAGTCCTCGTACGATGTAGAGGCGTCGTTGCTGCCCAGCCGGCCGTGCGCGGGTCGTCCACGGAACTTCTGCTTGCCCCAGTGCGCGATGCAGGTTCACTCCGCTGTCGCCGACCGGGATGGTCGCCGTCAGATCGAAATACCACGTGCCGCGCTAGTCGAGGACGGCGAAGGTCTTGTTGTCGAGGCTGTAGGAGTACTTCGCCGTGATCCATTTCCAGCCGACGCCGCCGTAGATCTCCCACGTGTTGGCTTTCGGGTTGCCGGGCGCGCCAGCCGCGGCGAAGTGCGTCGCCTGGATACCAGTAATAGAGCATTCCGATGTCGAAGCCGAAATCGCCGAAAGTGCGGCTTCCAGCCGCCGTAGAAATCCCACTCGAGGCTGCCGCCGGAGCGATACGCGGGTACCGGCGCCGCCATCGCGCAGCCAGCTGATGTTCGATGCCCACGTGCCGGCATAGAAGCCGCTCTTGTGCGCATAGTCGAAACCGCCCTGGAGTGCCGGGTCCTTGTTGGTCTGCGTGAGTCCGCGGAATATGTATTGGCTGAAAAGGCCGACGTTTCCGGTGAGGTTGTGTTCGGGCGTCGGCTCGGCCGCGGCGCGAGCATGCGGCGACAGCGCCGCAGCGAGCGAGTCCCGCAGTCACTGGTCTTCCTGAGCATGTTTGTTCCTTTCTGGTTTTAGGAGGAATATCGCGAGGCGCGTTCAGCATGGAGCATGCCAGTCGATTATGACTTGCTAAATCAGTTACTTGCGATGCGATTGAGCGAATTGAGCATCGACGCCTCGCACCGTTGCGGTGCGGCCTCTCGCCCGGGTTGCACCAGAAAGGTGCTCGCGTCCGATGTGGGAGAATTGCGGCTCTGGAGGAACCCGTATGACGCCCCACGCTCTTGAACGACCTGACCGACCGCCTGCGCAAGCTGTTCGCTCAGACTCCGGCCGCCGATCTCGAGAAGAACATGCGCACGACTGCTGGCGGGATTCTTCGCGCGGCTCGACCTCGTCACCCGCGAGGAATTCGACGTGCAGCGGCAGGTTCTGCTGCGCACGCGCGAGAAGCTCGAACGCCTCGAAGCGCGCGTCGCGGAGCTCGAGCAGAGCACACAACCGCGAAATTGACGACGCGGCACAGTTCAACGAGCTGCGACATCAGCGGTCGGCGCGCAAGCCCCGTCGAGCGTTAGCCGGATCATAGAATTCCGGAGCAGCGCGCGATGGCGCTCGCAGTGCTTTACAGCCGGGCGCTTGCCGGCATGCAGGCCTTGCCGGTCACGGTCGAGGTGCATCTCGCGAACGGCCTGCCGAGCTTCACGATCGTCGGGCTGCCGGAAGCCGAGGTGAAGGAGGCGCGCGATCGCGTCCGGGCCGCGCTGCAGAACGCGCGCTTCGAGTTCCCGGCACGCCACATCACCGTCAATCTCGCGCCTGCCGACCTGCCGAAGGAATCGGGGCGCTTCGATCTGCCGATCGCCATCGGCATTCTCGCCGCGACCGGTCAGCTCTCCGCGAACGAGCTCGATCGCTTCGAGTTCGCCGGAGAGCTCGCGCTCGCCGGCGGGCTGCGTCCCGTACGCGGCGCGCTTGCGATGTCCCTCGGCGCGACCCGCTCGCAACGGCGCGTTCATCGTGCCCGCCGAGAATGCCGCTGAAGCCGCGCTCGTCGAGGGCGCCGAAATCTACTCCGCGCACTGCCTGCTCGAGGTCTGCGGGCATTTCATGGGCGAGGAGCCGCTGCGCAGACAGGCCGCTGTGCCGGCTGCGGCGGCAGCCGATTACGCGGACATGGCCGAAGTGAAGGGCCAGTCGCAGGCCAAGCGCGCGCTCGAGATCGCGGCGGCGGGCGCGCACAGCGTGCTCATGGTCGGTCCGCCAGGCACGGGCAAGACGATGCTCGCCTCGCGCCTGCCCGGCATCCTGCCGCCGATGACGCAGGACGAGGCGCTCGCTTCCGCGGCGATTCAGTCCGTCGGCACGCGCGGCTTCGATGTTTCGCGGCTGGCGGCAGCGGCCCTATCGCGCGCCGCATCACACCGCCTCGGCGGTCGCGCTCGTCGGCGGCGGCAGCGACCCGCGGCCCGGGTGAAATCTCGATGGCGATGCACGGCGTGCTGTTCCTCGACGAGCTGCCGGAGTTCGATCGCCGCGTGCTCGAGGTGCTGCGCGAGCCGCTCGAATCGGGCCGGGTCAGCGTCTCCCGCGCTGCGCGGCAGGCGGAGTTTCCAGCAGAGTTCCAGCTCGTCGCGGCGATGAATCCCTGCCCCTGCGGCTATCTCGGCCACATTCGACCGCTGTCGCTGCACACCGGATCAGATTCAGCGCTACACGAGCCGCATCTCCGGGCCGCTCCTCGATCGCATCGATCTGCAGATCGAGGTGCCGGCGGTACCGCGTCGACGCGATCGCGCGCGCGGGCGAGGGCGAACGTTCAGCCGGGATTCGCGAAGCGCGTGGAGCTCGCGCGCTCACGAATGATCGAGCGCCAGGGCAAAGCGAACGCGAGACTCTGTCCGCCGAGACGGACACCCATTGCGCGCTCGACGCCGCGGCGGCGAGGATCTTGCAGCAGGCCGTGGCGAAGCTCGGCCTTTCGGCGCGCGCCTACCATCGCGTTCTCAAGGTCGCGCGCACCATCGCCGATCTCGCGGGTAGTCGCCACCTCGTCGCCTCGCACGTCGCCGAGGCGATCCAGTATCGGACACTCGGGACGCCCGCCTTTTCCTGAGATCGTTCACCCCCCGAATGC
>CAWEHH010000011.1:0-31349 GCA_963808765.1 uncultured beta proteobacterium | reverse complement strand
CCTTCTCGACGTCGGCCGATTCTAGTTTGCGAGAGCGGCAAAGTCAGCCTGTTAGAACCACCCCGTCTGCGGTGAGCGGGGGCCGTGAAACGGCGTGGTCCCCGCGAACGTAACCTTCCGGCGGTTGTTAGCATTCACATCAAACGTACGAGGCCTACTGTCGTCCGAGCGCTTCCGGCTGACTTTCGATGTAGCGCTTGAGCAGGCGGTTCTCCATGTCCGTCTGCATGATCACGGCCTTCGCGACGTCATGGAACGAGATGATGCCCACCAGCGCCTCGTCTTTCTTTACCGGCAGGTAGCGGATGTGATGACGTGTCATGAGCTCGCGCAATTCATCGATCGTGTCGCCCGGCGTGCCGCAGATCGGAGCGGTGTCCATGACCTCCCGCACGGCGATGCCGGCGAATGCGGCGCCGAAGGAATCAAGAGCGCGAAGCACCTCGCGAAACGTGAGCATGCCGCGCATCGCGCCGCCTTCCATGACGACGAGCGAACCGATGTCGCGCGCCGCCATTCGCGCCACCGCTTCGGCGAGCGAGTCGGACACGCCGATGCTGTGGATAACGGCGCCCTTGAGGTTGAGGATGTCACGGGTGAGCATGCAGACCTCCGGAAATCCCGTGCTTCTCACTCATGGTAACGCAAGCGCCGTGAGCCGCAAGCACCGGATACGCAGGAAGGTGTCTCGCGCCGCACGGCCCGGCGCTCACGGCAACGCGCTCGGGCACGCTACCTGCTCCGCTCCGCGCGACGCGGCAGGTCGCGCCGCAGGAACGGAGTCCGCATGTCCATGAGCCTGAATATAGGACCGCTCGCCGCGCTGATCGCCGGCATCCTGATCCTGATCATCCCGCGGTTGCTCAATTACATCATCGCCATCTACCTGATCGTCGTGGGTGTCGTCGGACTCTTCGGGCCGGTCGCAGGCGGCGGGCGCGCGGACACGGGCGACACGCCGCGGGTGGTTTTCCAGAGCGTCCCATTGGACGAAGCAAGAGCGCCGGCCAGAGCCTAGATCAGAGCGGCTCGGTCTCGCCCTGAGCTGGCCGCCACACGAGCAGCCGTCGCTCCGCAACCCAGTGACGAGCGCTCTGGACCTCCTCTTATCTTGCGCTATTGCTCGAGCGCTCCCCCGAGCCGCATCGATCATATGATGCCGCGTTGCCTCAGACTTTCCTGCTCCGCCGCCGAATAGCCGAGGCGCTCGAGCACTTCGGCCGTGTGCTCGCCCAGGATCGGCCCCAGCCACCGCGTCGCCCCGGGCGTCTCCGAGAGCTTTGGAACGATGCCAGGGATCTTCATCTCCTTGCCGTCGGGCAAACGCCAGCGTTCGATCACGCTGCGCGCTTCGTAGTGTGCGTCGTTCAGGATGTCTTCCGCGTCGTAGACCCGGCTCGCAGGCACTTCCGCGCGCTCGAGCGCGGCGAGCGCATCGCCGAGCGTGTGGGCGCGCGTCCACGCTTCGATGGCGGCATCGAGCTCGCTCGCCCGTCCGGCGCGGCCGGCATTCGTTGCGAGCCCCGGGTCACCGGCGAGATCGTCGCGTCCCATGACCGACATGAGTCGCTTGAAGATCGAATCGTTGTTCGCGCCGATGATCACGAACTTGCCGTCCCGCGTCGCGTAGGTGTTCGAGGGCGTGATGCCGGGCAGCTCGTTGCCGGCGCGCTCGCGCTTGAAGCCGAGCACGTCGAACTCAGGCACGAGGCTTTCCATCATGTTGAAAACCGACTCGTACAGCGCTACGTCCACGACCTGCCCCTTGCCCCCGCTCCCCTGCCGGTGATGCAACGCCATCATCGCGCCGATCACCCCATGCAGCGCCGCGATCGAATCGCCGATCGAGATCCCCAGCCGAACGGGCGGCCGGTCGGGATAACCAGTGACGTAGCGCATGCCGCCCATCGCTTCAGCCACTGCGCCAAAGCCCGGGCGGTCGCGGTACGGGCCGTCCTGCCCGAATCCGGAAAGCCGCACCATCACGAGTCCCGGATTGATCGCGGAAAGCTGCGGCCACCCGAGGCCCCACTTCTCGAGCGCGCCGGGGCGGAAATTCTCCACGACGATGTCGGCGTCGCGGACCATGCGACGCACGATCTCCTGACCCTCCGGCGCACGAAGATTGACCGTAACGGAGTGTTTGTTGCGAGCCTGCACGTACCACCACAGTGACGTGCCTTGATACACCTTGCGCCATTGCCGGATCTGGTCGCCGCCTTCCGGCGCTTCGATCTTCACCACTTCGGCGCCGAAGTCCGCGAGCATGCGCGTGCAAAGCGGCCCGGCGATGAGCGTGCCGAGCTCGACGACCTTGACGCCCGTCAGCGGGCCGCGGGGGGAAGATCCCATTCGGCAGCAGAGGAGGAGGAGTGGATGACGGCCGGCCGCGAAGAGTGCGTGAGCAGTATAGTGAGCCCGCCCGAGCGACGGAAGTCTCTACAATGAGCGGCCGGCTGCGATCCTCGGTCCAAGCCGTCATCCTCCCACCTCTCATCACACGAAGTCCCGGTGGCAAATCAGACGACACTCTTCCAGTTGCTCGCGCGCCAGCCGTGGTGGATCACGGTTCTGGTGGCGTTCGGCCTGTTCTGGATCGTGTATGCGATCTTCCCGCCGGTCGCGCCCTTCTTCGCGCTGCCGTTCGCGCTCCTCGCGATCTACATCGCCATCAAGCAATGGCGCAGTGGCGTGCCGTCGGACCCGACGGAGCAACTTGCAGCGATGCGGCAAATGTCCTGGGAGAGCTTCAGCGCCGCGGTGTGTGAGGCCTATCGCCGGCAAGGTTACGCCGTGACGCCGTCGCGCGAGAGCGGCTACGACTTCTCGCTTGCGAGGGACGGACGCGTGTGGCTGCTCCAGTGCCGTCGGTGGAAAGTGAACCAGGTGGGTGCGGAGCCCGTACGCGAGCTCGCGCGCGCCGTCGATCGCTCGCAGGCCTACCGCGGGATCTGTCTCGCGACGGGCGATTTCTCGTTGCCCGCGCGAAAAATCGCGGCGGCAGAACCAGTGGCACTCGTTTCGGGCGCCGAACTCGCCGCTTTGGTGAAGCGAGGCAGAAAGCCTCGTTGGCGCATTCGACGCTGACATTTTTTGTCGCACGTGAACGACTGGAAAAAGTGTGTCGCCTCAGCCGCGTACCGAAAAGAAGGAATTCTGTCGTCGCGGCAGGGCGACAAACCCAACATTGTCTCGCGATGCATAACACTGTTTTTAAACGTTATTGTTGTCTGGCACAGCTCCTGCTCTCAAGGGGATGAAGCAGTTCAGCGATTTACTGCAACGGTTACACCCTCCCCTGTTTCCCCCGGCGCATAGCCGGGGTTTTTTTGTACGCCGTTCGCGCGGTCGCGTGAAGCGCGCACCCGGGAGTGCGCGTAACCCGGGTGACGAGCGGATCTCGATCTCGCCTCACGACCCAGAGCTCGTCCGACGGCGCATTCGTCGCTTTTTTTCGCACGCAGACCGGAGCGCGCGTGTGACAGAGACATCTCGCGAGTGGCACACAACTTGCGACGCGCGCCGCCCATGCGAAGCATTCTTCTGGTCACGGACGCCGCCGATGCGCCGGTGCTCGCTGGCACCTTTCGTCGACTCGGCTATGACATCCTCGGGCATATCGCCGAGCCCACCGCCCTCCCGAGAAGCGCGGAGCAACTCGCTCCCGATGTGATCGTGGTGTCGGCGGACGCGCCAGGCGCGGCCCTTTTCGACAGTCTCGAGCTTGTCACGAAATCGTGTCCGAAACCCATCGTCATGTTCGCGAAAGATCCTCGCGCGGAAACGATACGCAGGTCGGTTGCGTGCGGCGTGAGCGCCTACGTCGTCGAGGGTTGGTCGCCCGAACGGGTCGGACCCATCGTCGAAGCAGCGACCGCGCGCTTCGAAGCGTACTCGGCAATGAAGAAGGAGCTCGCGCAAACGCGCACGAAGCTCTCCGAGCGCAAGATCGTCGAAAAAGCGAAGGGCATCGTGATGCAGCAGCGCGGCCTGACCGAAGAGCAGGCCTACAGTTCGTTGCGCAAGATGGCGATGGACCAGAGCCTGCCGCTCGCGGAAGTCGCGCGGCGCGTGATCGCCGTCTCACAGCTACTCGCCTGATCCGCCCTCGCAGTCCGCGTTACTTTGGTGCTCGCGCACTATGGAAGCGCATTTCTGAGTTTCCGCGCCCGTTGCTGCCGAAGGCCCACGATCCGGATTGATACTGGCATACCTATTGCGTGAGCAGCCGCTGAGCGAGAGCTTGGAAGCTTTCGGCATGCGGGGCCAACGACGGCCCGATTAAAGGACAACGGCGTCCATACAGGCACATCGAGTGCGGTATGGGCGCTTTTTTATTGGATCGAAGAAATTGGCGTCTCTGGTGACGCAACATGCGCTCAGCGCGAACACCTTAACGGCAAGGTTACCCATCGTAGTGGTCGGCGCAGGTCCCGTAGGGATCAAGACTGCGCAGGAGCTGCACCGCCGGCAATCCGACTTAGGTCTCGTCATCTACGGCGATGAGCCGACGGAGCCGTACAACCGCGTGCGGCTTTCAGGATTCTTGAGCGGCGAGCTCGACTGGCAGGCCCTCACGCGCGACCTCGCCTTGCCGCAAACGCTCAACGTGGAAGCACGCCTGGGCTGCGGCGTCGTCGCGATCGACCGCGAATGCCGGACCGTGCGCGATGCAGTGGGCTGTACTCAGCCGTATGCGAAGCTCGTGCTCGCAACCGGTTCGCGACCGCACGTGCCGGGCATACCGGGAATGACGTTGCCGGGGGTCTACACCTTCCGCGACGCGCGCGACGTGCAGAAGCTCATCGCACGGCGCGTGCGCACCCGGCGCACGGTGGTGCTCGGCGGGGGCCTGCTCGGCCTCGAAGCCGCACGCGCCATGCAGCGTTTCAATACGCACGTGTGCGTCGTCGAGCACTTCACGCGGCTCATGATGCGCCAGCTCGACGAAGCCGGCGCGAAGCATCTGCTGGACCACGTGCAGCGGCTCGGGCTCGACGTGATCCTGGGAGACAGCGTGGTGCGCGTGCTCGGAAGCGATCGCGTGAGCGGCATCGCGCTGCGCAGTGGCGTCACGCTGGAATGCGACACGATCATCGTGGCGACCGGCATCCAGCCGAACATCGAGCTCGCGCGCGCCGCAGGGCTGCACGTCGGCCGCGGCATCCGTGTAAACGATCGCATGCAGACGTCCGATCCGCTGATCTACGCGGTCGGCGAGTGCGCGGAGCATCGCGACCGCGTCTACGGCATCGTCGCGCCGGGACTCGAGCAGGCGGCCGTCGCGGCGCACGTGCTCTCCGGCGGCGATTCGGCTTACAGCGGATCCACCGTTGCCTCGCGACTGAAAGTCGTTGCGCTGCCCACGTTCAGCATCGGCCGCGTGACCGAGGAGGAAGTGCCGGACCTCGCGCGCATACACGTCCATCGCGCCGAGGATTCGTATCGCAAACTGGTGACATTGCACGGTCGGCTCGTAGGCGCCCTGGCGGTTGGCGAGTGTCCCGAGATGAGCCGTCTCCAGCAGGCGGTGCTCTCGCAGAAGCGCCTCTGGCCCTGGCAGATCATCCGTTTTCGACTGGCGGGCCGGCTCTATCCCGAGCAGGAGCTCACGAGCGTCATACACTGGCCGGCCACTGCGACGGTCTGTAACTGCACGGGCGTCACGCGCGGCGCGCTCGGCGCTGCGCTCGCGGGCGGTTGCAACACTGCGGAAGCGCTCGCCGCATGCACTGGCGCCTCGTCAGTCTGCGGCTCCTGCCGTCCCCTCCTGGCGGAGCTCGCGGGTGGCGGCCCGATCGCGCCGGAGCGCGGCTGGAGGTGGCTGCTCGGGGCGAGCGGCATCGCACTCCCCGTGGCCCTCGCACTTGCGCTGCTCGTTCTGATTCCCTACGCCGCCACCGTGCAGGTGCCCTGGCAATGGGACGTCCTGTGGCGGGACGGCTTCTGGAAGCAGGTGAGCGGATTCACGGTGCTGGCCTTGAGCGCGCTGATCCTTGCTCTCTCGCTGCGCAAACGGGTGCGTCGCTTCAAGCTGGGCGACTTTCCCATGTGGCGTGTCGCCCACGCCGTACTCGGCGTACTCACGCTCGCCGGTCTCGCGGTACACACCGGTGGCCGGCTCGGCTCGAACATGAACTTCGCGTTGATCGCGTCCTTCCTCGGTCTCGTCGCAGTGGGTTCGGCGGCGGGTGGCGTCATCGCGCTGGAACATCGACTGGGTGCGGCAGGCGCGCGACTGCGGCGCACGTGGACGTGGACGCACATTCTTCTCTTCTGGCCCATTCCGATACTCCTCGTTCTCCATGTTCTCAAGACGTACTACTTCTGAGCGTCTATGGCTGAACGCGCTGGACGAAAGATCTACTGGATCCTGTGGGGCGTGCTGAGCCTGGGCGTCGGCGGTTACCTCATGGCGGGATTACTCATGAAAACCGCAGCGAGCAACCCGCTGCTTCAGCCCGCGCGCACGATGTTCCTGCCGGGCAAGACTTCGCACGGGCATTACCAGATCGAGCTCGCCTGCGAGAGCTGCCATGCGAGTCCCTTCGGCGGACGCGACGCACTCCAGGAATCGTGCGAGCGGTGCCATGGGCAGGAGTTGAAGGACGCGGTGGACAAGCATCCCCGCAGCAAATTCACCGATCCGCGCAACGCCGATCTTCTCGAGAAGCTGGATGCCATGCAGTGTGTTACCTGCCATGTCGAGCACCGTCCGGAAATCACGCTGCCGATGGGCGTTACGCTCGCCGCGGACTTCTGCGCTCATTGCCATCAGGACATCGCCACGGACCGGCCGAGTCACAAGGGCATGGCCTTCAACACGTGCAATTCGGCGGGCTGTCACAAGTTCCACGACAACCGTGCGCTGTATGAAGATTTTCTTGCGAAGCACTTGAACGACCCCGCCCACAAAGAGAAGCCCCGCGTTGCGGCACGCAACTTTCGGGAAGTCGCGGCGGAGTGGCCCGGCTATCCGGCCGATCGTTTCCCACTGAAGGCACAAACCGCTGCCGATGCACCGCCCGAATTCACGCACGAGCGCAAGATCGCGGACGACTGGCTCGCGACGGCACATGCGCGTTCCGGGGTGAATTGCAGCGGTTGCCACAAGACCGAAAACGAAGGCGCCGCAGCCTGGGTGAAGCGCCCCGACCACACGGTGTGCGCAACCTGCCACGAGAGCGAGACCAAAGGCTATCTCGCCGGCAAGCACGGCATGCGGCTCGCGGAAAAGTTAAGCCCGATGACACCGCGGCGTGCGCGCCAGCCGATGCATGCCAAAGCCGGCGATAACCGGCTTGGCTGCGTGAGCTGTCACTCGGCCCACCGTTTCGATACGAAGAAAGCCGCGGTCGAAGCGTGCGTGGGCTGTCATCGCGACGAGCATACGCAAGCCTACGAGCGCTCTCCACATTACACCCTGTGGAAGAAAGAGCTCGCCGGCGAGGCCGCAGCCGGTACGGGCGTCTCGTGCGCCACCTGCCATCTTCCGCGCGAAGAGTATCGCCCGCCGGGCGCCAGCGCGAAGCGGATTCTGGTGCAGCACAACCAGAACGAGAGCCTCCGTCCCAACGAAAAAATGATCCGGCCGGTGTGCATGAGCTGCCACGGCCTCGCCTACTCCATCGATGCCCTGGCCGACAGTGTCCTCGTCTCGAAAAACTTTCTCGGCCAGCCCCGCGAGCACGTGAAAAGCGTCGACATGGTTGCCCAGCGCATCAAGGATCTCGGGGACAAGCGCCAGGCCAACAGCAGTGGCGGTGCCGAGACGAAGTGAGAAAAGCGGATTGCACGTACAGATTGAGTCGATCTCTCGAAAGGAAGGAGCGCGTGATGAAGAAGAGCAAGGCAGTGTGGGCGGCAGTGGGAGGAGCAGCATTCGCGATCGCAGGATCAGCACACGCACAGGTGAGCTACAAGGACATGGCGGACGCGCTGCACGCCGTCATGGAATCGGACCGCACGGTCTATACGCGCCTGGTGGTGAACCGCCTGACGAACGAAGAGAAGGTCATCAAGGCAAGCGAGCATTTCAAGGACGACAAGGCGCTGCCGCTGCCGGCGCAGATGTTCCGCTTCGGCGCGGAGATGGTTGCGGAAAAGAAGATGCCGTTCAGCTATTCGCTGCAATCGCTGTGGCCCATCAACAAGCAGAACATGCCCAAGACCGCGCTGGAGAAGAAGGGGCTCGAAGCGGTTGCACAAGACGGCAGCAAGCCGTTCTACGGCGAGGAGCAGTTGGGCAAGACGAAATACTTCACCGCGATCTATCCCGATAAAGCCGTCGCGCAGGCCTGCGTCAGTTGTCACAACGAGCACAAGGACACGCCGAAGAAGGATTTCAAGCTCGGGCAGACGATGGGCGGTGTGGTGCTGCGCATCCCGATGAAGTAGTCAATGTATGAATCTCGATGAGCAGGGTCGGGATTCGTCCCACACACGTCGTCCCGGCGCCAGGCCGGGATCCAGCGAAAAAGCGCCTGGATCCCGGATCACGCGCGAGCGCTGTCCGGAATGACGACTGATGTAATGCCGCGCGCTTGCGAAACATGACACTCGCGCTGAAAGAGGGATAACGAGATGCAGGATATCGCGTGGATAACGAGTCTGATTCTGATGGCGGTGGTCGCCGCCGCGTTTCTGTGGGTCGCCGCAGGCGCCAGCAAGCCGGGCGGGGATTCAGCCAGGATCGCGCGCTCCGGCTTTCAGTGGCGGGGACGACTGTTCTGGGTCGTCATCGTCGCGGGTGGCGTCATTTCGCTCGTGACCTTATGGGACTGGCCGATCGCGGGACACGCCACGGCTGCGAACAGGCCGGACGCCGTGATCCGCGCGGTCGGACATCAATGGCGCTGGGAGCTCGACCGCGACACGGTGAGGGCGGGTGAGCTGGTGGAATTCCAGATTACTGCGAGCGACGTGAACCATGGCTTCGCGATCTACAGGGACAAGAACCATCTGGTTGCGCAGGCGCAAGCCATGCCGGGCTATGTCAACAAGCTTCAGGTCCGCTTCATCGAGCCCGGCGAATACGAGGTGCTCTGCCTCGAATACTGCGGACTGGCGCATCACGGCATGCGCGCGGTGATCAAGGTCATTGGAGCACGTTCATGAGCGCCATCACGAGTCCTTCCGCCGACACGCCTTCGGCGAAGCTCGCCTTCCAGCTCTACGTCGCGATCGGCGTGGCCGTCGTGGTGCTCATGATGGTCGCCGGCGCGGCCTTCCGTGCGGCGCAGGCGGCCATGCTGCCGATCCCCGCGAACTTCGGTTACGAGCTGATGACGCTGCATGGCGCCGGGATGGTCGGGGCCGCGGGTCTCGCCGGCGCAGCGGTCATGTGGTACTTCCTGCGACGCTACGTCACGCTTTCGACGGGCATGTTCCTGGCGATGCTGGGGCTCTCGCTCGTCGGCGTCGTCATGATCCTCGCGGCGATCGGCCTCGGCCGCTTCGCGGGCGCGTGGACGTTCCTCTATCCATTGCCCGGAAAAAGTATGGGCATATGGAGCCCGCACGCCGCGGCGGCATTCGTCGGCGGGCTGGTGTTCATCGGCGTGGGGTTCCTTCTGTTCTATCTCGACTGCGCACTCGCGATATTGCGCCGCTACGGGAGCTTCTGGAAAGCGCTCGGTCTCGATCAGCTCTTCGGGTCCGGGCCGCTCGACACGACGCTCCCGCCCACGATCGTGGCGAGCACGATGGTAATCATCATCAACGTGCTCGGTATCCTCGTCGGCGCGGTCGTGCTGGTGATGAGTCTCGTGGCCATCTACGTCCCGACCGTGGCGTTCGATGCACTGCTCATGAAGAACCTCATCTTCTTCTTCGGCCACGTCTTCATCAACGCCACCATTTACATGGCGGTGATCGGCGTCTACGAAATACTGCCCGCGTACACCGGCCGGCACTGGACGATCAGCCGGCCGTTCCTCGCTTCGTGGGCCGCGGTGACGCTGATCGTGATGGCGGTATACCCCCACCACCTGCTCATGGACTACGCCATGCCCAAGTGGGCGGCCATCACGGGCCAGGTCCTGTCGTACTTAAGCGGCATTCCGATCCTGCTCGTCACCGCGTATGGCGCACTGGTGAACATTCACCGGTCCGGTTTGAAATGGGACCTGCCGTTGCGACTGCTCGTCTTCTCGCTGTTCGGGTGGGCGGCCGGAGTCATACCGGCCATCATCGACGGGATGATCTCCGTGAACCTCGTCATGCACAACACGCAATGGGTGCCCGGACACTTCCACTTCTATCTGCTGCTCGGTCTCGTTCCGATGCTCCTCGGAACGTTGCTGTACGCATGCACGCGCAGCGACTGGAAGGAGACCCCGCTCGATCGTGCGTCGTTCTGGACCTATGGCGTGGCCGGAGCCGTGTTCTGCTTCGTGTTTCTTGCGGGCGGCTGGCAGGGCATACCGCGGCGCTTCGCAGTGCATGACGCCGCGTGGCTCACGTATGCGCAGGTCGGCACGATCGCTGCCGTCCTCGTTCTCATCGCGGCGCTGGCCTTGTGCGTCCGGCTGCTTGCGCGGCTGCCCAGGGCTTCGCTTTCCGCTTGAGAGGATCGCCTCCGGTGCGCGCGAGCTCATTGAAAACCGCGATCGCCGCGGCGTTAGTCTGCGCCGCGGGTCTTGCCGTGTCGCATGCAGCAACGGACGGCTTCCAGGCTTATACGCTGGAATCGGCCCGGCGCCTGAATGCGCTGCGCTCGCCTGCTCCGCTGCCGGACCTCGCACTGGACATCGTAGACGGCGAACGCACGCGGCTCTCCGGCGTGCCCGGGCAGGTGTTGCTGGTCGATTTCATCTACACGAATTGCCCCACGTATTGCGCGGCGCTCGGTTCCGTGTACGCGCAGCTTCAGCAGCGCCTCGTGGACGACATCGCGTCCAGCGCCGTGCGGCTCGTCTCGATCTCCTTCGACCCCGCGCGGGACGGACCGAACGAGCTGCGTGCCTACCGTGCGCGGTATAGCCGCGACGCGGCGGGCTGGTCTCTCGCTACGCCGGCGGTTTCTGGCGAGCTCGGGCGCTGGCTCGACGCGTTCGGCGTGGTGGTGATTCCCGACGAGCTCGGCGGCTTCGCTCACAACGCGGCCATGCACGTCGTAGGGCCGCAGCGCACGCTGATTGCCATTCACGACCTGGACGATATCGAAGGGACTGTGAAAACAATCCGGCAAACCCTCCGTGGAAGCACGCTCGATGTCGCCGCACCTTGATGTGACGCGCTGTGCGATGGCGGCTGCCGGCCTGTGGCTCGTGCTCGCTACGCCTCCCGCGCGCGCGTGGCTCGAATCGAGCATGGTGATGCACATGCTGATTCAACTGCCGCTGCTGGCCGCGATCGGCTTCTGCGTCGGCAGGGCGTGGCTGAACTCACGGCCTCACGGGCTCTCTGCGCGCATCCTCGGCGGCGCGCAGTCGTTCAATTCCGGCGGTGTGACCGGTCTTATCTTCGCGAGCTTCGTCATGGTGCTCTGGATGCTGCCCCGCTGTCTGGACAGTGCACGCCTCGACATCGCGGCAGACGCGCTCAAGTTTCTTTCAGTGCCGGCGGCCGGTGTCGCAGTAGCGCTGTCGTGGCCGCGTGTTCCGACAATCGCGCGCGCGGTCGTGCACCTTGAAGTCATCGCCACATTGCTGCGGTTCGGCTGGGGTTACCTCGCTGCGGATGAGCGGCTGTGCCTCGTCTATCTGGCGGGAGACCAGCAGCGCACGGGCGAGCTGCTGCTGTGGCTGGGTGCAGCGTATGCGATCGCGGTCGCGTGGCCGCCGATGTTCGGCTCGACGTGGCGGATGCGTGCCGCGGAAGGTCGATGAACATATTGCAGAGCTGACGATCATGGAAAAAATGAAACTGGTTTGCGTAGGCAACGGAATGGTGGGCCAGCGCTTCCTCGAACGGCTCACGAGCCGCATGTCGAGCGACGCGCTCGACGTGACGGTGTTCTGCGAGGAGCCGCGCGCGGCGTACGACCGCGTGCAGCTCACGAGCTTTTTCGCAGGCAAGTCCGCCATCGACCTGTCCGTGGTGCCGCCGCGATTTTTCGAAGACCGCTCGATCACGCTGCGGCTGAACGATCGGGTGTACGCGATCGACCGCGAGCGCAAAATCGTCCGCTCCGGGCGCTACCGCGAAGTCGAGTACGACAAGCTCGTACTCGCAACGGGCTCGTACCCGTTCGTTCCACCGATTCCCGGGCGCGACAGGCGCGGCTCGTTCGTCTATCGCTCGATCGAAGACCTCGAAGTGATCAGCGCAGCCGCGCGCCGTGCTCGCGTCGGGACGGTCATCGGCGGTGGATTGCTGGGACTCGAAGCCGCGAAAGCGCTCAAGGACCTCGGGCTCGAGACGCATGTGGTCGAATTCGCCCCGCGGTTGATGGCCGTGCAGCTCGACGACGCCGCCGGCCGGGTGCTGCGCAGGCAGATCGAAGCGCTCGGCGTCTGCGTGCACACCTCGAAAAGCACGAAGGAAATCGTCGACGGCACAACCCACGCACACAAGATGGCGTTCGCCGACGGCACCGCGCTCGAGACCGATCTGATCGTGTATTCCGCAGGCATCCGGCCGCACGACGAGCTTGCGCGCGCGTCGAAGCTCTCGGTCGGAGAGCGCGGTGGCATCGTCATCGACGACCATTGCCGCACGTCCGATCCCGACATCTATGCCGTCGGCGAATGTGCGCTATGGAACGGGCGCATCTTCGGACTCGTCGCGCCGGGCTACCAGATGGCGGAAGTGGCGGCGCGCCATCTCGCGGGTGAAGCCGATGCCTCGTTTACCGGCGCCGACATGAGCACGAAACTGAAGCTCATGGGCGTCGATGTCGCATCGATCGGCGATGCCATGGGCACGAGCGCCGGCGCGCTGGATTACGTCTACACGGACCCCATCGGAGGCATCTACAAGAAGCTCGTCGTGTCGGGCGACGGCAAGTCGCTGCTCGGCGCGATTCTGGTCGGCGACGCAGCGGAGTACGGCACATTGCTCCAGTTGGCCTTGAACGGCATCCCGCTCCCCGCTCATCCGGAGGACCTCGTTCTGCCGGCGCGTGAAGGGGCTGCGAAAGGCCTGGGCGTGGACATGCTTCCCGCCGGCGCGTCCATCTGCTCGTGCAACAACGTGAGCAAGGGCGCACTGTGCGAAGCGATCGCCGCCGGCTGTACCACCGTCGGCGCATTGAAGAGCGCGACCAGGGCGAGCAGTTCCTGCGGCGGCTGCGCAACGCTCGTGAAGCAGATCCTCGAAGCGGAACTGAGGAAACGCGGAGTCGACGTGAAGAACCACCTCTGCCAGCATTTCGAGTACTCGCGGCAGGAGCTCTTCCACCTGATCCGCGTCGGCAATCTGAGAACGTTCGAGGCTGTGATCGAAAAACACGGCACCGGCCTGGGCTGCGACATCTGCAAGCCGGCGGTGGCTTCGATCTTCGCCTCGTGCTGGAACGAGATGATCCTGAAGCCGCGCCACACGCCGCTCCAGGATACCAACGACCGCTTTCTCGCCAACCTGCAGAAGGACGGCACGTATTCGGTCGTTCCGCGCGTGCCGGGCGGCGAGATCACTCCCGAGAAGCTCATGGTGCTGGGGAAAGTAGCCCGGAAATTCGGCCTCTACACGAAGATCACCGGCGCGCAGCGCATCGATCTCTTCGGCGCGCGTCTCGACCAGCTTCCGCTCATCTGGAGAGAGCTGGTGGACGCCGGCTTCGAATCGGGCCACGCCTACGGGAAGGCGCTCCGCACGGTGAAGTCGTGCGTGGGAAGCACGTGGTGCCGCTACGGCGTGCAGGACTCGGTGTCGATGGCGATCGCGATCGAACACCGCTACCGCGGCATCCGCTCGCCCCACAAGCTGAAGATGGCGGTGTCCGGCTGCACGCGGGAGTGTGCCGAAGCGCAGGGCAAGGACGTCGGCGTCATCGCTACGGAGAAAGGCTGGAACCTCTACGTCTGCGGCAATGGCGGCATGAAGCCGCGCCACGCGGACCTGCTTGCACGCGATCTCGACGACCGGACGCTGATCCAGTTCATCGACCGACTGCTCATGTTCTACATCCGGACCGCCGATCGGCTCCAGCGCACCAGCACCTGGCTGGAAAACCTGGAAGGCGGCATCGACTACGTGCGCCAGGTGGTCTGCGAAGATTCGCTCGGTCTCGGCGCCGAGCTCGAGGCCGACATGCAGAAGCTCGTGGAGAGCTACGAGTGCGAATGGAAGAAGGCGATCGACGATCCGCAGATTCTCAAGCGCTTCCGTCACTTCGTGAACAGCGACGAGCCCGATCGCGATATCGTGTTCGTGAAAGAGCGCGGTCAGATCCGGCCGGCGCGTCCGGAAGAGCGCGAAGCCGAAGTGGAGACCGAGCCGGCGTGAGGCCGCAAGCCGTATGGAAGAACGCTCGCTTTCCCTTCGTCCTGCGCTCGCGCACGGCAGGAAGGCTCATTCAGGGTTGTGCTGACCCATGAGCGCGTCCACTCCAGTCTGTCGTCTCGACGACATCGTGCCGTACACCGGCGTGTGCGCGCTCGTCGACGGCCGCCAGATCGCGGTATTCCGGCTGGGCGACGACTCGCTCTATGCGATCGATAACTACGATCCCTTTTCGCGAGCGAACGTGCTCTCACGCGGCATCGTCGGTGATCTCAAAGGCGAGGTTGTCGTCGCATCCCCGGTCTACAAACAGCATTTCAGTCTCGCCTCGGGGCAGTGTCTCGAAGACCCCGCCGTGAGCGTCTCCGTTTTTCGCGTGCGGCTGGACGGCGATGTGGTCTGGATCGAGGCATAGAGGCGACATGGCCCGCTGGACCCGCATCTGCCTCCTCGAGGACATTCCGCGCCCGGGCGCGCATGTCGTCCGCCGGGACAACGCGCCGAACGTCGCCGTGTTCCGCACCGAGGAAGATCGACTGTTCGCCTTGCTCGATCGCTGCCCGCATCGCGGCGCTCCGCTGTCGCAGGGCGTCATCTCCGGCGAGACCGTCGCATGTCCATTGCACCAGACCAATGTCGAGCTCGCATCCGGCAATGCGATCGCACCCGACAAAGGCTGTGTGCAAACCTTCACGGTCAAAGTCGAGAAAGGGGTCGTGTATGTGGATCTGCCGCTCGACGACCTCCGCCGCCCGGCCACGCCTTCGTGGGACATCGACCGCATGCACCGGATTCGGTAAGCGGACGGGATAGACAGAGCGTGAATTTCGGGATCGGAATGCCTACACGATACGAATCCAGCGCAGCCGGTTCAAATCCCGCGGTTTTGGTTCGACAATGCGATATGGACGACAGAACACTGGCCCGCTATATCCGGGAGATCGGCCGCGGCGCGAAGTCCGCAGGCGACCTCTCGCGCAACGACGCGCGTTCGCTTTATTCGGCGATGCTGGGCGGGATCGTGCCCGATCTTCAGCTCGGCGCGATCCTGCTCGCGATGCGGGTCAAAGGCGAAGCGCTCGACGAGCTGGCGGGCTTCGTCGCCGCCGCCGAGGCGAGCTACAACCATTTGCCGCTCCCGTCCTCCGGAACGCCGGTCGTGATTCCCTCGTATAACGGCGCGCGTCAATTGCCCAACCTGGTGCCGCTGCTCGCGCTGCTCCTCGCGCGTGAGGGCATTCCCGTGCTGATTCACGGCGTCACGAGCGATCCGGGACGCATCACGACGCGGGAAGTGCTCGCTGCGCTCGGCATCGAGGCGTCGTTCTCCGCCAGCGACGTGCGCAAGATCCTCGACACGCGCGGTGTGGCTTTCATGTCCATCGAAGCGCTCGCGCCGGAGATCGCGGTCATGCTCGCGTTGCGCGCGAAGCTGGGCGTGCGCAATTCCACGCATACGGTGGTCAAGATGCTCCAGCCGTTCGCGGGCGCCGCGCTGCGCATCGTGAGCGTCACGCATCCCGATTACCTCGCGCGGATGCGCGAGTACTTCACGAAGATGGACACGGCGGCGCTTCTGCTCCGCGGGGCGGAGGGCGAAGCCGTGGCGCACCCCCGGCGCGACCCTTCGATCGAATGGCTGTTCGAAGGCAAGGCGGAGGTCTGGAGAGAGGAAGCAGGCGATCGCGCCGCGCCGGAACTTCCGCAGGACCGCGATGCGGCGATGACCGCCCGCTGGATCGAATCCGTACTTGTCGGGCAGGCGCCCGGTGCCGCGCGCGATCGAACACCAGGTCGAGTGCTGCCGGCGTGCGCTTGCCGCGATGGACAAACCCGACGGAAGCGCGCACGTGAAAGGAAAGGTCTACCTCGTCGGCGCGGGTCCGGGCGATCCGGAGCTCATTACGCTGAAGGCCGTGCGCGTGCTCGGGCGCGCCGACGTCGTGCTCGTCGACGATCTCGTGAACCGCGCGATCCTCGTGCACGTCCGGGAAGACGCGCGCGTCATCAAGGTGGGCAAACGAGGCGGCTGCAAATCGACGCCGCAGTCGTTCATCGAGCGGCTGATGATCTCCGAAGCCAAGGCCGGACACATGGTCGTGAGACTGAAAGGCGGCGACCCGTTCATCTTCGGCCGAGCGGGCGAAGAAATCGAAGCGTTGACGCAGGCGGGCGTCGAGTATGAAGTCGTCAACGGCATTACCGCGGGACTTGCCGCGGCAAGCGCCGCGGGTGTTCCGCTCACCCATCGCGCCTTCACGCAGAGCGTCACGTTCGTGACCGCGCATGCGGCCGAGAACGAGCCCGACTGGGCGGCGCTCGTGAAAAGCGGCACGACGCTGGTGGTCTACATGGGCATTGCGCGCTGCGCCGCGCTCCAGGAATCTCTGCTTGCCGCAGGGCTGCCGCGTCGACGCCGGTCGCGGTCGTCGAGAACGCTTCCGTGCCTCGCGAGCGGCCGCATGTGCACGCGCATCGATCGCCTGGCGCAGGATATCTCCGCGCATGACATCGCGAGCCCGGCGATCATGGTGATCGGCGAAGTCGCGCGGGCGGCCTTAATCATGCAGGATATCGCGCCTGCCGTAGACGCTCAGGCGTAACGTCCGGTTCTTCGCCTACTTATGCAGCCCCATATCCGCCCGCCGTAGACGCGGAGCCGCAAGTCCGCCTGCTCCTTGTGTCCCCAGAAGCGCTCGATCTCGCACAGGCGCGAGCAGTACTCGCCGATCACCACGCTCGCTTCGGGCGTGCATTCCTGGTAGGTGACGGTCTTCAGGAACTTGCCCACCCATAAGCCTCCGGTGTAGCGGGCAGCGCCGCGCGTGGGCAGCGTGTGGTTGGTGCCGATCACCTTGTCGCCGTATGCGACGTTCGTCTCGGGGCCGAGGAACATCGAGCCGTAGTTGCGCATGCGCTCGAGGAAGTAACGCGGCTCGCGCGTGAGGATCTCGACGTGCTCGGCTGCGCAGCGATCGGCTTCGATTACCGCTTCGTCGAGCGTGTCTACGAGGATGATCTGACCGTAGTCGCGCCACGCCTGTCCCGCGACATCGGCGGTCGGCAATACGGCGAGCTGACGTTCGATCTCGCCGGGCAATGCCTCCGCCAGCGCCTTCGAGGTCGTGATGAGGATCGCCGGCGAAGTCGGGCCGTGTTCGGCCTGCCCCAGCAGATCGACGGCGACCATCTTCACGTCGGCGCTGTCGTCGGCGACGACGAGAATCTCCGTCGGCCCCGCAAAGAGATCGATGCCCACCCGACCGTAGAGCTGACGCTTCGCTTCAGCCACGTAGGCGTTGCCGGGGCCGACCAGCATGTCGACGGGAGAGATCGTCTCCGTGCCGAGCGCCATGGCCGCCACCGCCTGCACACCGCCGAGGACGTAGATCTCGTCCGCGCCGCCCAGATGCATCGCCGCGATTGTCGCCGGATGCGGTTCGCCCTGGTTAGGCGGCGTGCACGCGATCACCCGCGGCACGCCGGCCACCTTTGCGGTGACGATGCTCATGTGCGCCGACGCGACCATCGGATAGCGTCCGCCCGGAACGTAGCAGCCGACGCTGCCGACCGGGATGTTCTTGTGGCCGAGCGTCACGCCCGGCAGCGTTTCGATCTCGATGTCCTTCAGCGCGTCGCGCTGCGCCTGCGCGAAGTTGCGGATCTGATGCTGTGCGAACTGGATGTCGGAGAGCGTCGCTTCGGGGACTTTCCGGACGATCGCGGCGATGTCGTCCTTCGTCAGACGGAATGAGGGCGGCGACCATTTGTCGAATTTGTTCGAAAGCTCGCGCACCGCCGCGTCGCCGCGCGTGCCGATGTCCGAAAGTATCTGTTCGACCGTCTGCCGGACCTTGCGGTCGGCCTCGTCGACCGCCTCGGTCGAGATGCCGCGTTTGATGTGCTTAGCCATGCGAGTGTCCCATCGTGTTTCGTCACCGCGAGGCAAGTCCGCGATGACACAAACGTCGTCATTCTGGGCGCGAAGCCAGCAATCCAGGCGTCCACCTGATCGATGTCGCCTGGATCCCGGATTTGTGTGCCTGCGGCACGTCCGGGATGACGAACCCGGCGCGCCGACACCCATCGACACCTCGCGCGCGGGTTCGTCACTTGATCGCCTGCGGATTGATCGGCGAGCCCGTGCCGTACGTGATGTTGAGTGGCGGCGCGCTGAAGAAGAACTCGTAGCGCCCGTCGGCGGCACAGTCGTCCGCGAGGTCCTTCAGGTACATGATTTCGCCGTGCACGATCCCGATCGCCGGAATCGTCACCCAATGGAAAGGCTGGTTCACGTTCTCGGGCGACTCGTTGGGCCGGACCTCGATGCCCCAGGTGTCCGAGCAGATCGCGGCGATCTCCTTCTTGTAGATCCATTCGCACGTCTCGAACGCGAGCCCCGGCGCGTCTCCGCCCGCGTAGCCGCCCCAGTCGTTCTTCTGAAGACAGTCTTCCATCTGGCCCGTGCGGATGATGACGAAGTCGCCGCGACGCACCTGGACCTTCTGCCGCGCCGCCGTTTCCTCGAGCTCGGCAATCGTGATCGGATAGCCGTCCTCGAGCGCGGCGACGCCCTTGTAGCGCGCGACATCGAGCAGCACGCCGCGCCCGACCATCTTGTCGCGGAAATGCTGGATGCCGCACTTCTTCGCGCCGCGCGAATCGACGAGCGTCGCGGGATAGCCGTTCCACATCTTGTCGCCGAGAAAGACGTGCGCGAGCGCGTCCCATTGCGTCGCGCACTGCGTCGGCAGATGGATGGCGTCGTCGGCGTAGCGCAAGCCAACTGTTTCATCCTGGACGCCCGCGACGGCGTCGGTGCCCGTAGCGAGCATCTGGTGCAGCGGATTCCAGCGGCCGCCGAACAGGCCGCGCTGCGGGCCCTTCTCGTCGAGCGCGAGACCGAGCGCAAACACCTTGCCACGCCGAACGAGTTTGGCCGCGTTCGCGATGTCTTCGGGCGTGATGAAATTCAGCACGCCGAGCTCGTCATCGGGGCCCCAGCGGCCCCAGTTCGAGCACCGCTCCGCCATGTCGAGCACGTCCTGCTTCGTATACTTTCTCGCGGCCTTCATCCGGTCCTCCTCCGCAAACGAATGCAGCGATTGTAGCCCGGGCGAAGGACGGGCACCTTCGTGTAGCATCGGCCACGGGAGCATTCACATGGGCGAATCGGATACTGATCTGCCGCGCACGCCGTCGATGCGGCTCGACGGTCTTACGGCCGTTGTGACAGGCGCCGGACGCGGCCTGGGTCGCGCGTGCGCCATTGCGCTCGCCGATGCCGGAGCCGAAGTCGTCCTGGTGAGCAGAACGCTGTCCGAGCTCGAAGCGTTGGCCGAGGAGATCGCAGCGCACGGCGGGAAGGCGCGCCCGCTTGCGTGCGACATCCTCGAGGCGGGAGAGATCACGGAGCGGATCGAAGCGCTCCAGCGCATCGATATCCTGGTCAACAACGCGGGCGGCAACATTCCCGAGCCGTTCGTCGAAGTCATCGGAAGAGCACCTCGATCGTATCCTCACGCTCAACGTGCGGTCGGCGTTTCTCGTCGCGCAGTCCGCGGCACGCCGCATGATCGCCGGAGGACGCGGCGGCTCGATCATTCACATGTCGTCGCAGATGGGACACGTCGGCGCGCCGAATCGCACGGTCTACTGCATGACCAAACACGCGATCGAGGGCTTGAGCAAGGCGATGGCGGTCGAGCTCGCGCCGCATCGCATACGCGTGAACACGATCGGTCCGACGTTCGTGCTGACGCCGCTGACGCGGCCATTCTTCGAGCGCAAGGCGTTTCGCGATGACACGCTCGCGAGAATTCCCATCGGCCGGCTCGCGGAGCTCGAAGACATCATGGGCGCCGTCGTGTTTCTCGCCTCCCCCGCCGCCGCGATGGTCACCGGGGCCAGTCTCACGATCGACGGCGGCTGGACGGCGTGGTAGGTGTGATAGCCTGAGATCCCTTGGAGCTCGGACGAACAACGCATGAATACGACTACTGAGCTGCGCCCCCGCTCCGGCGCGCAAATCCTTGTCGATGCACTGAAGATACACGGCGTCGACATGGCCTTCGGCGTTCCCGGCGAGTCCTATCTGGCCGTGCTCGATGCGCTCTACGACACGCGCGACCGGATCAAGTTCGTGATCTGCCGGCAGGAAGGCGGCGCGGCGAACATGGCCGACGCGTACGGCAAGCTCACGGGGCGTCCCGGCATCTGCTTCGTGACGCGCGGTCCCGGCGCGACCAATGCGTCGCTCGGCATCCATACCGCGCATCAGGATTCCACGCCTGTCATCCTGTTCATCGGCCAGGTCGGCAGCCACGTCGTCGAGCGCGAAGCGTTTCAGGAGATGGATTACCGGCGCATGTACGGGCAGATGGCGAAGTGGGTCGCGCAGATCGATCGCGCCGACCGCGTGCCCGAGTATCTGAGTCATGCCTTCCACACCGCCGTCTCGGGGCGCCCCGGACCGGTCGTGCTCGCGCTGCCGGAAGACATGCAGACGGACATGGCGACGGTGCCGGATGCCGGCCCGCTATCAGCGCGTCGCCTCGCATCCGGGTCCCGAGAACATGCGCAAGCTCCGCGAGATGCTCGCGGACGCGCAGCGGCCCTTCGTCATCGTCGGCGGCGGCGGCTGGAGCGCGCAGGCGTGCGAAGACTTCAAGGCGTTCGTGAGCACCTTCAACCTGCCGGTCGGCTGCGCTTACCGCTGTCAGGATCTCATCGACAATCGCGATCCTCACTACGTCGGCGACATCGCGGTCGGACTCAATCCGAAGATCGCCGAGCGCATCAAGTCGAGCGACGTGCTGCTCGTCGTCGGCGCGCGTCTGGGCGAATGGACGACGGTGAACTACACGCTGATCGACATTCCGCGTCCGAAGCAGAAGCTCATTCACGTCCATGCAGGCGCGGAAGAGCTCGGCCGCGTGTATCAGGGCGATCTGCTGATCAACTCCGGCATGCCCGAGTTTGCAGCCGCGGCGCGTGCATTGGAGCCGATCCGCGAGCGATGGGCCGAATGGACGGGCGGGGCACGCGCGGAGCTCGAAGCCTGGCAGCAGCCGGTGCAGGTGCCGGGACGCGTGAACATGAGCGAAGTGATGCAGTTCCTGCGCAGTCGCCTGCCGCGCGACGCGATCATCACGAACGGCGCGGGTAACTTCTCGCTCTGGGCGCACCGCTTCTATCACTACGGGCCGTTTCGCACGCAGCTCGCACCCACCAGCGGCGCGATGGGCTATGGCGTTCCGGCCGCGGTCGCGGCGAAGCTCGTGCATCCCGAGCGCACGGTCATCTCGTTCGCGGGAGATGGCGACTTCATGATGACCGGACAGGAGCTCGCAACGGCGGCGCAATACGATCTCAAGATCACGTTCGTCGTCGTCAACAACGGCATGTACGGCACGATCCGCATGCACCAGGAGCGCGAGTTTCCCGGGACGCGTCAGCGGGACGGAGCTGAAGAATCCCGACTTCGCCGCGCTCGCGCGTGCGTACGGTTTTCACGGCGAAACAGTCGAAGCGACCGCCGACTTCGAAGCCGCGTTCGAACGCGCGCAGAGCGCCAGGACCGCGGCGCTGATCGAAGTGCGGATCGATCCCGATGCGATCAATCCACGAACGACGCTCTCCGCGATTCGCGCCGAGGCGCTGAAGAAACAAGAACAACGGAAACAATGATTCGATTCCTCAACGAAGCCGACGTAAAGACGCTCCTCACGATGCCGCTCGCGATCGAGCGCGTCGAAGCCGCGCTCAAAGCACGCGCAGAGGGACGCGCCGTGGACGTGCCGCGCGTCCGTACTCATATCCCCGAAGGCACGCTGCACGTGATGGAGGCCGCTGCGCCGGAGTTGAATCGCATCGGCTACAAGGCCTACTACGCCCACCGCACGACCGGAACGCGCTATCACGTGCACCTGTACGACATCGCGAAGGGACCGCTCGACGCGATCGTCGAAGCGAGTCATCTCGGCATGGTTCGCACGGGCGCCGCGAGCGGCGTCGCCTCCCGTTATCTCGCGCGCGAGGACGCATCCGTCGTCGCGATGCTGGGCGCAGGCAAGCAGGCGCATGGCCAGCTCGAAGCCGTCTGCGCGGTGCGCAACATACGCGAGGTGCGCGTGTGGAGCCGCAAGCGCGAAACGTCCAGAGCGTTCATCGAAGAGATGTCTGCGCGGTTGAGCATCGCGATGCACGCCGTCGACGGCGCGGGCGAGGCGGTGAAGGGCGCGCACATCATCAACGTCATCACCAAAGCCGCCGAGCCGGTTCTGCGCGGCGAATGGCTGGAGCCCGGACAGCACATCAATGCTGCCGGCTCGAACGCGCTTGCCCGTCGTGAGATCGACCTCGCCGCGGTCAAACGCTGCGAGCGCATCGTCGTCGACTCGCGCGGCACGGCGCGCAACGAATGCGGCGACCTGCTGCCGGCGGTCGAAACCGGATTCCTCGACTGGGACAGGCTGCCGGACTTGGGTGAAGTGATCGCCGGCCGCGCGCCCGGCCGCACCTCGGCGACCGAGATCACGCTCTATGAATCGCACGGGATGGGCATACAGGATCTGTACGTCGCCGAACGTCTGGTCGCCCTGGCGCGCGAGCGCAAGATTGGAATGGATCTTCCGATCTGAGCCCGGCGCCGATGTCCGAGTCCGACAAGCCACGACCGCCGCTCGCGAACATCCGCGTCCTCGACATGAGCCGCGTGCTCGCCGGCCCGTGGTGCGCACAGGTTCTTGCGGACCTCGGCGCCGAAGTGATCAAGGTGGAGCGGCCCGGCACGGGCGACGACACGCGCGGTTGGGGCCCGCCGTTTCTGAAGGATCGCGAAGGCAGAGACACGCGGGAAGCCGCGTACTTCCTGTCCGCCAACCGGGGCAAGAAATCGATCACGCTCGATATCGCCAAGCCGCAGGGCCAGGCGATCTGCCGCCAGCTCGCGAGACGTCGCCGACGTTCTGCTCGAGAACTACAAAGTCGGCGATCTCGGCCGCTACCATCTGGGCTATGACGACCTGAGCGCGGACAACCCGGCGCTCGTCTATTGCTCGATCACCGGCTTCGGGCAGAGTGGACCGTATCGCGACCGCGCCGGGTACGACTTCATGATCCAGGGCATGGGCGGAATCATGAGCGTAACCGGTGAGCGCGACGAGGCACCCGGCGGCGGCCCGCAGAAAGTCGGCGTTGCGATCGCCGACCTGATGACGGGCATGTACTCGACGGTGGCGATCCTCGCCGCGCTTCATGAGCGCAACACGAGCGGACTCGGGCAATACATCGACATGGCGCTTCTCGACACGCAGGTTGCGTGGCTCGCCAATCAGAACGCGAACTATCTCATCGGGGGCGCGCCTCCCGTGCGCATGGGCAACGCCCATCCGAACGTCGTTCCGTATCAGACGTTCAGCACCCGGGACGGCGATCTCATCCTCGCGGTCGGCAACGACACGCAGTTCGCGAAATTCTGCGCGGCCGCGGGTCTGCCCGAGCTCGCGTCGGATCCTCGCTTCGTCACCAACACGTCGCGCATCCTCAACCGGACCGCTTGCATCGACGCGATCGCCGCCCGCATGCGCGAGAAAACCACTACGGAATGGATCGCGGTGCTCGAGCCGGTCGGCGTGCCCTGCGGCCCGATCAATCGGCTCGATCAGGTCTACGCCGATCCGCAGGTGAAGCATCGCGGGCTGAGGATCGACGTGCCGCATCCCCTGTCAGGAACGGTCCCGCTCGCCGCCAATCCGATTCGCTTGTCGCGCACGCCGCTTTCTTATGGCGTGCCGCCGCCGCTGCTGGGGGAACACACCGAGGAAGTGCTGCGGGACCTGCTCGGCAAAACGCCGGACGAGATCGCCCGCTTACGGGAGGCAAACGTAATTTAATCGAAACGGCAAGGAGTTAGGGACGCTGCGCACGCGTCAGTCCTCGCGCATCGGGAACGCCCATTGCACCGGTTTTGCAATTCCCAAGGAAGGAGCGACGACATGACTCCATTGCTCTTCATCGGCGCCGCCATCGGAGGCGCAGCCATGTATTACTTCGATCCGGACCGCGGCCGGCGCCGCCGCGCCCTCGTGCGCGACCAGGCCGTGCGAGCCCAATCGAACGTGCGGGACTTCGTGGACGCCGGCACCCGTGACCTCAAGAACCGCGGAACGGTGCTGCTGGGCCGCACGCGCTCGCTCGTCACGCGCCAGAAACCGACGGACGCGGTGCTCGCCGAGCGCGTGCGCGCGAGGATGGGCCGCTACGTCGCGCATCCCGGCGCCGTTGAAGTTACGGCCATCGGCGGAGAGGTCACTTTGAAGGGCTCGATACTCGCTCACGAGCACGCCGACTTCCTGGACGTGGTCCAAGAAGTACCGGGCGTGAAGCACGTGAGGGACGAGCTCTCGGTGTACGAAACGGCGCAGGGTATTTCGCAACTCCAGGGCGAGCCGCGCCGCCGCAGCCAGGGTTCGGAATTCATGGACGAGAACTGGGCGCCCGGACCGCGGCTTCTCGCCGGCGCCGGCGCCATGACGCTTGCGCTCTACGCATTGCGCTGGCACGGGATCGTGCGCCTCGCGACCATCGCCGCCGGAACGGCACTGCTCGTGCGCACGGCAACCAACAAGCCGCTTCGCACGCTTGCCGGCACGTCAGGGCCGCACGGCATCGACATCCAGAAGACGGTGCACGTGAACGCCCCGGTCCATGACGTGTACGAGTTTCTCTCGAATTACGAGAACTTCCCGCAGTTCATGCGCAACATTCGCAGCGTGCAGATCTACCCGGACGGTCGCTCCCACTGGATCGTCGCCGGCCCGCTTGGCGCGAACGTGGAATGGGATGCGGTGACGACGCGCACGGAACGCGATCGGCTGATCGAATGGAGCACGATCGTGGGCAGTCCCGTCGAGCATGCCGGCACGATCCGGCTGGATTCCGAGGGCGAGGCGACTACGCGCGTGCAAGTCCGCATGAGCTATAACCCGCCGGCCGGCCCGGTCGGGCACGCGGTGGCGAAGTTTTTCGGGGCCGACCCGAAGTCGGAGATGGACGAGGACCTGATGCGGCTGAAGAACGCGCTGGAAACCGCAGGCACCGCGGGCCAAAGCGAGTCAGAGCTCTCGGTAACCCCTGCGTGAGCGGTGCGGAACGGCAAACCGTCCAGGTGTCCACGTCGGGGGAAGGTCGAGACTTCAGACGATGCGCTCAACCGATCCGTTTCATGAACGCATACAACGCGTTTTGCGTTTCGAAGCCAATCCCCGGCCGGTCAGGCAGCCGCAGCCAGCCGTCATCGACTTTCGCATCGTCGGCGAAGCCCGCGAACGGGCCGAACACGTCGGGATAGGCTTCGCAGCCGCCGAGCGCGAATCCGCCGACGATGTGGAGCGTCATCTGGTTCCCACCGTGGGGAAATATCGACGCGCGCCCCCAGCCGTGCCGCTCGAGCATTGCAAGCGTGCGCGCGAACTGCACGATGCCGTAAGACTGCGGAACGTCGATCTGCAGGATGTCGCGATCGGAGCGCAGCCCGCCGAAGCGCACCAGGTTCTCCACGTCCTGTGTGGAAAATAGATTCTCACCGGTGCCGATCGGAGGCGCGTACTCCTGCGCGACCTCGGAAAGCAGTGCATAGTCGAGTGGATCGGTCGGCTCTTCGAACCAGCGCAGGCCGAACGGAGCGAGCGCCTGTGCGTAGGCGAGCGCACGCTCCCGCGTGAAGGCGCCGTTGGCATCGACCGCGAGTCGGTCTCCTTTGCCGAGAACTTCCAGTGACGCTTCCACGCGTTCGCAGTCTTCAGGGATCGTCGCGCCGCCGACCTTGATCTTCATCGTGGTGTAGCCCTCGCCGAGGCGGCGACGGATCTCGTCCTGCAGGTCTTTCGTCCCTTTGCCGGGCGTGATACCAGCCTCCACCGACGTAACACCGAACCTTCTCGATCGCGCGCCCCGCGCTGTAGCGCTCGGCGAGCACGCGATGCAGCGGCTTGTCTTCGATCTTCGCAACGGCATCCCAGCACGCGACTTCGATCGTACCGATGGCGATCGAGCGCTCGGTGTGCCCGCCGGGCTTCTCCCGCTGCATCATGACGGCGAGAATCTTCTCCGGATCGAGGTTCGTTCCGTTGGCGTTCAGGAGCGAAACGGGATCGGCCTTGAGCACGCGCGGAATGAAACGCGCCCGCATCTGAGCGCCGCATGCATAGCGGCCCGTCGAGTTGAACGCATAGCCCACGATCGCGCTTTCCGGCGCGCATGACGTCCGTCACGACGGCGACGATGGACGTCGTCATCTCGCTGAAGTCGAACGCTGCGTTTCGCATGTTCGTCCCGAGCGGGACAGGCAGCTTCCTTGATTATTCCGAGGATGCGCATGGAATGGATGTGGTCAGTTCGGCCCTTCGATGCCCGCTCTCAGCTCTTGACCTTGAATCCTTCCCCCATTTGACGATCTTCGCCCTTGATCTGTGCTTCGGCGAACTGCTCGGGCGTGCTCGCCACGATGTCGAAGCCGAGGCTCGCCACGCGTTCCTTTGGTCCGCCCGCCCGAGTACTTTCGCGACGTCGGAACGAATCTTCGCGACGATGGCGTTCGGCGTCCCGGCGGGAACAAGGATGCCCTGCAACGTGTCGGCTTCCTGCCCTTTGAGGCCCGCCTCGGCCGTCGTCGGCACGTCGGGCAGAGCAGCGGACCGTTTCGCACCGGTTACGGCGAGCGCCCGCAGCCGGCCGGCCTGGATGTGAGGCGTCGTCGGCGGCAATGCGGTCGACCCGATCTGCACCTGGTTACCCACGACGGCCGCGACCGCGGGCCCCGCGCCGCCGTAGGGGACGCGCACGATGTCGGCGCCCGTCGTCATCTTCAGCAGCTCGGCGCCGAGGTCGGGTGTCGTTCCCACACCGGGTGTCGCGATGCTGTATTTGCGCGGGTTGTTCTTCGCGGCCGCGATGATCTCCTGCATGGTCTTGGCCGCCGTCGAAGGATTCACGGTGAAGACGTTCGGCGATGCAGCAGCGTTCGTGACGGGAACGAAGCTCTTGTACGGATCGTATGGAATCTTCGCATACAGAGAAGGATTCACGACGAAGCTCGAGCTGACGACGAGGACGGTGTAGCCATCCGGCGGCGCATTGGCGGCGATCCCCATGCCGATGTTCCCGCCGGCGCCCGCACGATTGTCGACGATGACCTGATGGCCCCAGAGCTCGCCCAAATTCTGTGCGATCACGCGCGCAATCACGTCCGTCGGCCCTGCCGGCGCGAACGGCACGATCATGCGCACGGGGCGTGACGGATATCCCGCGTCCGCCGCACACGCGCCTGAGACTTCGGCAACCAACAGCAATCCCACGGCGCACGCGCATAGCGTTCGTTTCTCAAGCATCGGCCACGTTTCACGTTTCACCCTTTACTCCTTCACTGCCTTATTCAGGCTTGATCCCCGCATCCTGGATCACTTTCGCAAAGCGCACCGTCTCGCTCCTGATGAAGCCCGCGAACTGTTCCGGCGAGTTGCCGACCGGCTGGATTCCCGCGGCGAGCAGCTTGTCCTTCATATCCGGCGCGGCGAGCGCCTTGTTGATCTCCGTGTTGAGCCGGGTAACCAGGTTGGACGGCAAGCCCGCGGGCCCGAGGATGCCGTACCAGATGTCGACGACGAAGTTGTCGATGCCGGCTTCCTTCGCGGTCGGCACATCCGGCAGGGGCGCCGCGCGTTTCTCGGACACGATCGCAAGCGCCCGCGCCTTGCCCGCTTTCACCTGCTGCTCCGCCGCTGGCACTGCCATGACGAGCACGTCGACCTGGCCGCCGATGAGCCCGATCAGCGCAATGCCCGAGCCCTTGAACGGCACGTGCACCATCTTCGTTTTCGTCATGCTCATGAAGAGCTCCGGCGCGAGGTGGGTCGTCGTGCCCACGCCGCCCGACCCGTAATTCAACTTGCCGGGGCTCGCGCGCGCCACCTGCACCAGCTCTTTCAGCGTCTTCGCAGGCACGGATGGATGCACCAGCAGCACGTTCTGAATGATCGCGACCAGCGAGATTGCCGTGAGATCTTCCTGCCGGTAGTTCAGCTTCGAGTAGAGCGACGGACTCAGCGAGATCAACGGCGAGCTCAACACGACGGTATACCCGTCAGGCGGCGCCTTCGCAGTCAACTCCAGGCCCAGATTGCCACCCGCGCCGGGCCGATTGTCGGCGATGACCTGCTGCCCGAGCTGTTCGGAAAGTTTCTGCGACAGCGCGCGCCCGAGAATATCGCTCGGCCCACCGGGCGGAAACGGAAGAATCAGACGCACCGTCTTCGCCGGATACGTTTGCGCCTGCACCGGTGCCGCCGCCACGACAAGGACCGCCAGGATCCAACCCAGACATCTCGAGACTGCCATCACTGCTCTCCTCTTCTGCGAACAAACATGATCGCCGCCATCGCGGCTTTACGCGAGTGTAGGCGCCGTTCCCGCCTGGCCGCCGTGTGTCGGACTTGCTATCCGACGCAAATATACCAAATATATTTTTATATCAACAAGTTAAGTAAACCTCATCTCCAGCTACCCCAGACCTACCCCATTCATTCGATCAGGGAACATCCCGGCACGAATGCGCGCGTAGTTGCACGCCACGAGCGCGAGGGTAACCTTGATTGATGGCCTCGCAACGCCCGAAAAAGCCCGACTGGGAGTTCTGGCGCAACATCGTTGACGTTGAACTCGGGGAGGCTGTTTTCCTTTCGCTCGACATCGATCCCCGTCGCAACGACGGGGAGCTTCTGTCTGAGTATGAGCAGCGCGCGAGTATCGGGACCGACTCACGATTGCCGCGTCGAATTTGGGCGGGAAACTGGAGGCGGTGACGTTCTCAACTCACCCCCGGCACTCGCAAACGCGCCTCGCGTCTTTCGCCGCGTTCGCCGTATCGCTCGGGTGGCCGATCCCCCGGGGGTTCGCCGATCTCGCAGTTGAACCCGCGAAAGCGGCACCTGGAAGGCGGCACCGCAGGACGACAAGCCGTTGGAGCAGAGGGAGCGCGACACGCTCCTCGTGGTCATCGATGCGCCTCATGGCGTCGGGATTCGACAAGTCGCAGACATCGAGGAATGCCGAAATCATTGCATCGACTGACCAATGAGAACGGCGCGCCTGTGGCCTCCCGCACTATTTTTGACCTTCTGAAGCGAATCCCTGCCTCCCTCTCCGAAGCAAAAAAGCGGCGCTCGAAGTAGCCGCCGTGTTTTGCAATTGCAGAACCGACCTATGCAATTGCATACGCCCGCTCCCATAGCGTCTGGCTATAGACGTTCGTGCGTCTATAAAGGCTAGCCATGGCTCCGCGTAACACCGGAGCGTCCGGATAGGAGTTGGGCATAGCTGAAAGAAAACTCGTCCTCCAGCGCGTCTAAGAAATCGCAGCAGCGCAGCGGCAAGGGACGCAGCGCGTTCTACGAGGACATTGAGAAGGGCTGTTCCCGCCGCCATTTTCAATCGGACCTCGCGCGAAGGCGAATTTCGAGCACGAGAGCGACGCGATCAACGCGGCTCGCGGCGCTGGCAAGACAGATGATGAAATCCGCGCACTCGTCCGCGAACTGATCGCGGCTCGCGGCGACCTCCGCCACCGCGAACTGATCCCTGCTCGCGATCAGCACGCGCAGGCGCAGGGGGAGGGGCGCATGAGGACGCCCCGCATGAAGACCCGCCGCACAAAACCTCAGAGCGCACCACCTCCGCGCGTCCGGCTCGGGTTTCCGCCCCCATGGACGTAGCCATGATGCCGAAGGAGCACAGGCGGCATGCCGCCGAACTGCGTGCCGAAGCCAAGCGACGTCTGGCCGAGGCTGATGCCCTGCAGGCCTATGTCGGGGGCGGGGCGGCGCTAGGTGCCCAAAGAGCAGTAGCCGCGCAGCCCGCGCGGGTTTCAACCTAAGGAGAGGCAAATGGATGAGCTGACTGAAGGGAAGGCCATGACGCCGGAAGTGCGCGCCCGGGCGGAGGAAGTGCGCGTATGGCTGGAGGCGCGGGGCGAGAAGCCGCACCTGTGCACCGATCCGCGCCATTACGCCGAGATGAAGTGTGACAAAGCGTATCGGGCGCTGGAGGCGCTCTTTTACGCATTGGATGACGTTCACGAACACGCGCTTGCCGCTGATGCTCACGCCTTGATCTTGAAGCTGATCGAAGTTGCGATGGAATTCGTGGGCGAGAGGCCGACGCTGCTGAAGCATTAGAAAAACGCCGACCGAAGCTCAGTGGCATCGGTCGGACGCGAGTGTCCCGTGGAAGGGGAAGAACGAACCATGAGGGATATATATCCGAGTGACCAAAGCGTGGAACTTACGGACCTCCTGCGGCTCGACTGCGGCGCGGGTGGCGTCCAATACCGCCACTATTGCCGCGAATGCTGGGTTGCCGTTGACGGCCCGATCCCGCACGCCCAAGCCTGGGCCGAGGAGAAGCGCACCGGGGATCGAAGCCCCGCTCGCGAAGATCGAGGTGCTGCGCGCGGCGCAGGACGGCATCGTGGCGCAATCGGTCGGGGAGCCTGATATGAGCGACACCTTCGCCACGCTCGCTCCCGGTCCTCGCGCGCAATGGCTATGCGCCCGTGCCGCTGCGGCGCGGGAGGAAGAGAGCCGGTTATGTCCGGGTGGCAGCGCTATCAGTTCACGGCGGGTGACGAGGCAGCGCTGGCCGGGCGCTGGCGTGGGGCTGCTCACCGGCGAGACGATCGGCATCGACATCGATGTCATGAATGAGGATGCCGCCGAGCGAAGTTTCAGATCTTGTCAGGCAACGCCTCGGCGCTTCTCCGGTTCGCGTGGGACAATTACCCGAAGCGCCTGCACGTTGTTCGCACTGCCGACGCCTTCGCAAGAAGAAGACGGCATCATTCAATATCGACGGCAACTCGGACCACGTCGAGATCCTCGCCAAGGGCCAGCAATTTGTGGCCTTCG
>CAWEHH010000010.1:0-71089 GCA_963808765.1 uncultured beta proteobacterium | reverse complement strand
CGCCGCAAGGGGCAC
Organism: uncultured beta proteobacterium; assembly: GCA_963808765.1. Taxonomy (GTDB): domain Bacteria; phylum Pseudomonadota; class Gammaproteobacteria; order Burkholderiales; family SG8-41; genus JAQGMV01. Next base: position 71,074 of record CAWEHH010000010.1, on the reverse strand, counting down.
CTGGGGCAGCTGCGCCGCAAGGGGCACCTGGGGCAGCTGCGCCGCAAGGGACACCAGGCGCCTCCACATCCGGTGCCTCCGGCACGGCGTGGCCCCGAGCGCCAACTGGGACGGCAACCCCCGGCAGCCAGCCAACTCAAGGAACCCCGGGCGCGGCAACACCTTTCGGCACACCCGGCGGCGGGGCCTCCCAAACATCCCCGGCCGGCCTTGGCGGCGTGCCACAGCCGGCTGCACCGCGACCGTAGGGAGTCAAACCCACGTCAAAGCCGAGCCAACATCCCGTCGACCGACCCGCAGGGCCGGACTGACAAGCGCCACCGGCCAGGCCGGCCCGGATCCGACCAGGCACCGCGCGTCTGACGACGCAACGATGCCTGCTTCGCGCGAGCAGTCGCTCAATGCCTGTGATGCTCGCTCTTCTCGATCTGGCCGCGGATTTCACCGGGACCGAACGTAGTCGAGTGGACGTTTGCGTAAGTCGCACCTGCGCGAATCGCGCGAACCAGTGCGTCGAAATCTCCGGCGGCGAAGCCCTGCGCGGTTTGCGCGAGGACCTGGAACGGCTGGATCGTTCCGGTGACCTTGCCTTCCGTCGGGCAGGCGGGTGTCACGGTTATCACATCGGCTGGAGCCGGCGTGCCGGCCGTCTGACAAAGCCACACTACGATGCCGCCGACCGTGTGGTTCTGGCCGAAATCAATGTGGGCCTGGGTGACGTCTCCGACGAGGTTCCGATACTCCAACTTGTACAAATCGTTTGGCTATCCTTGTCGATCCTCGCATGGAACTTCCCAGAGGCCCCGGTAGAGATAGCGCCCCGCAATGCTGAAGGCGGACCGACGACAAAGTGAACCTCGTTGTAGCCGGAGAGCTCCGCCGCAAACCCGCGGCCATGGTCGCGGTGATCTTCGTCGCGGGCGAAAGACGGCACTGCCGCCATGAGTGAGCCAACTGCGAGCACGGACAATACCATCGGGAACCGGCGAGCTGCGTTTGTATTCATGGTTACCTCACCTGTGGTTGAGAGGACACTCCTTTATGTACGCCAGGAGCCACTGGCTATCCAGGGTCCGTGGGATTCCTCCACTGATCCGTAGCGGAGTAACACTGTCTCGCGGTCGTTTATTCCATCGCGGCTGTTCCCCGGAACGCTAGATTCCCTGCCATCGCCTGCTTCAAAGGGCCGTTCAACGGGAGGGTCACACATGCGATTGGCTCACGCCTACGGCGACGGCGTGCCTTTTCCGTCGATGGCGAGCCGAGAACATGTGCGAAATCGATCCTGCGGCCGCTATAATATGGCCCAGAAACAAATGCTTCCTGGGGACGCGTGCAACCACGTCTGCCGTGGTCTCTTGCTGCAAGCTCAAACCGGAACAGCACGACGGCAATTCGATAGAGCGCCCGCGCGAATGCGGCCTTACCACAAAGTCCGCAAGAGAGCGGGGGCAGATACCAATAGACAGCGGCGGTTGCAGATGGATAAAATCAGAAGAGCCTTGCAAGTACTCCTCTGCGTCGGCTCTCCGTGGGTCATCGGCGTAGCCAGTGTTCATGCCGCTGAGGGATCCGCCTCGACGCGGGAATCGGCGAGCGCCAACGCCGCACCGTCGAACGAGGCCCTCCAGCGCGAGTGGCGCGAAAAACTGCGCCGTTCTCCCGCAGCGGCTCAGGCAAACGCGCTGTTCGAGACTAGAAGCTGGTTACCAGAGCCGCCGCTACCCCGTCGGCCTGTCGCTCGGGCGCCGGAACCGCCGACGCCGCCCCCATTCCCGTATCAGTTTCTGGGGCGGCTGGAAACCGACGGTAAGCCCAGAACGATTTATCTGACGAAGGACAATCAAGTCTATTCCGTCGCGCCGGGCGAGGTTATCGAAGGCACTTATCGGGTCGTCGACGTGACACCGGAATCGATGGAGGTCACCTACCTTCCATTGAACATGAAGCAGCAGATTGCCTTCTCCAGCATCGTCCCAACGGTGGGACGGCAGGCAAGCAGGGCGTCCGACACGCCTTCGATCGTGGCACCCACGACCGTGCCGATACCGCCCTCGGTGTCGGAACCCTCGAGGGTCATCGCCCCGAGGACACAGTCGGCTCCCGTTGACACGTCACGCAGTTCGCAGCGCCAGAACAATCCCGAGCAGGCGCCCGTCAATCGTGGCAGCGCCGGACAGCAACAGACGGGCGCCGCGCCGCCCACAGGCGCAAGCCCGGCGGCGAATCCTGCCTCCGCTGCGGCTCCGCCTTCGCTCAGTCCAAGCCCGGTTGTGGTCTCACCTCCGACGTTATCGGCGTTCGGCGCGAAGCCACCTTCCGAGGCGCCACCCGCAGGCGCAACGTCGCCGGCTCCGGCACCCTCCGGCGCGACGGCGCCGAGCGCGGCATCGCCGGGCCGCATGTGACGACGGCATGCTATGTAGACTTTCGTCGGTGCGGCTGGCGCCCCTCGAGTTTGCGTCCCAACGGCAACCCGCCGGCGCAGTGACCTGAATTTGGCCGCCCTTCGCGAACCACTGGGTCCTATCAGCTCGGCTCTCGCCTTCGCGCGTCAGGGGTCTTGCCGCAGGATCGGGTGTGCGACCAGCGTGAAAGTCTTGAGCGCAGCCGAGTCGACGAAGACCCGTCGAGAGGGACTCGCACAGGTGCACGAGCGTGAATGCCTTTTTGAGTGAGGCCGTTGGATTCGCAGTGACTTCGCAGCACGTCTCGGCGGTGACTGTCGGGCGTGGATGGCCGCGTAGCGTAAAGGACCAATACAGCGTGAGCTGTGAAAGCGTCCCTGGAGAGCGATCCTGGAAAGCGACCGTGGGTGCGTTGGCAGCCATGCTCGCGAGGCTCGAAGGCCGATCGGGCAAAGTCGCTATCGCTCTCTCGAACCGTTTCGTCCGCTACATTGTTGCGCCCTGGCAGGACCAACTTGCGGGCGCGGAGATGGAAACCGCGTTTGCACGCCATTGCTTCCGGGAAGCCTACGGTGCGGCTGCCGACGACTGGGACGTGCGGGTAAGCTCGGCACCCATTGGTCAGCCGCGGGTCGCCAGCGCCGTGGATGTGGAGTTCCTCGAAGCCATTCGCCAGGAATTCGCGCGAAGCCGGCTCAAGATTCATTCGATACAGCCGCAGCTCATGGCGGCATTCAACAAGTGGCGTAACAAGGTCGACGGACGCGCCTCGTTATTCATCGTCGTCGACGACCAGTTCTACACCTGTATGGTAGTGGTGCGCGGGCGCTGCGAAGCGGTCCGCGCGGGGGCAATGACTGGACCGTTAAATGAGGCGTTGCCCGTGATCCTCGATCGTGAGTTCATGCGCTCGGGACTGGAAGAGCGACCGGCGCTCTTTCTCTATGCGGTGGACGCGTCCGGCGTCGAGCTGAGCCTGCCGGAACCGTGGCGCGGCGCCTTGCACGAACTGCGGGAGGAGGGCGGCATCGCGACATCGGTCGACCCCGTGTATCGCAGTGCTCTCCTGGTGCTGTAGCATGCAGGCGCTGTCACTCGACTACGAACGGAAGCCGAGGCGGGGAAGCCGGCTGGGCTTGCTGGTGCTGCTGCTTGGCTTGATTGCGGTGCTTGTCGTGGCCGATCTGGCGGTCGAAGCGAACCGGGAGAAGACCGAATCAGAGTCGATGCTCACCCGAGGGGACCGTAAGCGCGTTCCCGTCGTGCGCGGAGCCGAGCGCGACACGAAGCGCACGGCCGAAGAAATGAAGATTGCGGACTCCATTGCCGGCAGACTGACTTTGCCCTGGGGGGATTTGTTTGACGCCCTGGAATCGAGCAGCAATAACACCGTTGCGCTCCTCGCGCTCGAGCCCGATCTGCCCAAACGGGTGTTGCGTATCACGGCCGAGGCAAAGAACAAGGCTGATATGCTGGCGTACGTGGGGCGGCTGAGTGAGGATTCGAGGCTTCTCAACGTGCATTTGATGGACCATCAGCTCCAGGCGCAGACCCCTGGCGAGCCCGTGCGTTTCTCGGTCCAGGCTTCCTGGGCAGACTCCAGCAAACGTGAACAGAATTAGGCTGTACCTACAAAGAGCAGTGCTCACGATCGGACCGCTGGGGGTCCTCGGAGTCGGTTTATTGATCTGTGCCGCGGCCGTGTTCCTGGGCTGGGTATTGCCCACGCGCTCAGAGGTGAGCGCGATTCAGCGGCAGGTGCTGGCCCTGGATGAACAGGGGACGGGCACGCAGAAAACCGCACCTGTTTCGCAGGACCCACTCGCGGACTTCTACGACTTCTTCCCGCCTGCGGAGACGAGTGCACAGTGGCTGGGGAAGGTCTATGCTGTCGCCGAAAAGGAGCGGCTCGACCTCCCGCGGGGAGAATATCGCCTTGCTTCACCCGCCGGCGAGCCCATCGCGACGTATGAAGCTGTTTTCGCACTGCGCGGCAGATATCCCCAGTTGCGGGCGTTCATCGCCGGCATACTCGAGGAAATACCGATCGTCGCTCTGGATGATGTGCGCCTCGAGAGGCAGCGCACGGCCGACAGCATGGTCGATGCGCGGCTGCGGCTGACGTTCTTTCTGCGCAACCGATGACATCTTCGAGGGTGCCCATGCCAAAAATCAATAATCGCTCCCGCCGTTGCGCCGTGTTGCTCGCGGCGCTGATGATGTTATCGAGCTGCTCCTACACCACGCAGACCACGTTTACGACTGGGCAGCAGTTGCTTGCCGAAGGCAAGATCGAGGAGGGCCTGGAGACGCTTCAGCGTGCGATGGAGGAAGAGCCGCGCAACCAGGATTATCGCTCCTACTACTTCCGGCAGCGCGAAACGATCATCAATCAGCTTCTGTTCCGTGGGGAAGAGGCCCGCATCGCGAACGATTGGGCAGGCGCCGAGGCGCACTATCGCCGAGTGCTTGCGATCGATCCCGCGAGCGCGCGGGCCCGAGCCGGGCTCGAACGTGTTGCACTGGACCGCCGGCACCGCGCGCTGCTGGGCGACGTGGAGGCCGCAATCAATGCGCGAAACTTCGATGAGGCAATCGGCGCGAACTCCAGATCATTCTTACGGAGAATCCGGCGCATCGGGAGGCGCGTATTCTGCAACGCGTCCTGGACGAACAGCGGGTAAGAACGACCCTTGCGAGTCCGATGATGAAATCGGCGTTCCGCAAACCCGTTACGCTGGAGTTTCGCGAAGCGAACATGCGCTCGATTTTCGAAGTGATCTCGCGCCTGGCCGAGATCAACTTCATCTTCGATCGCGACGTGCGGCCCGATCTGCGCGCGAGCATCTTCGTGAAGAACACGTCGATCGAAGACATCATCAATACGCTGCTGCTCACGAACCAGCTCGAGAAGAAAGTCGTCAACGAGAACACGATCCTCATCTACCCGAACACGCCGGCCAAGGCGCGGGACTATCAGGAATTGATCGTGAAGAGCTTCTATCTCGCGAACAGCGACGCGAAGCAGGCGTTGAACCTCATCCGCACGATCATCAAGACCCGCGACATCTACATCGATGAAAAGCTGAATTTCCTCGTCATGCGTGACACGCACGACAACGTGCGTCTGGCGGAGAAGCTCATTGCGAATCACGACCTCGCCGAACCCGAGGTCATGCTCGAGCTGGAAGTCGCGGAAGTGAAGCGCACGAAGTTGACCGACATCGGCATCCAGTTTCCCAGCACGTTCACAGTTCTCAATCTGAGCACGCAGAACACGGCGACAACCAATGCTTCCGGTGGCTCCACGTTCGCCACATCGGCCGTGGTGACCAACCCCCTTACGCTCGACACGCTGAGGAATCTCACTGCCGCGCAGATCGGCATCTCTCCCGTCATCCTCAACCTGCGCAACGAAAGCAGCGACACCAACCTGCTCGCGAATCCGCGCATCCGCGTCAAGAACAAGGACAAGGCGCGCGTGCACATCGGCGATCGCGTCCCGGTCATTACGGCGACCTCTACGGCGAACGTAGGCGTGACGGAATCCGTGAACTATCTGGACGTCGGCTTGAGGCTCGAGGTCGAGCCGAACATCAGCCTCGACGAGGAGGTCGGCATCAGGGTCGGGTTGGAGGTGAGCAGCATCGTGCGGGAGATCACGAGCCGCAGCGGCACGCTCACGTATCAAATCGGGACGCGCAGCGCAGCGACGAACCTGCGTCTGCGCGACGGAGAGACACAGGTGCTGGCTGGCCTCATCAACGACGAAGATCGCAAGAGCGCGCAAAGGGTTCCGGGCCTGGGCGATCTGCCCATCGTCGGCCGGCTCTTCGCGACCGAGCGCAAGGACGGATCGAAAACCGAAGTGATCCTCCTCATCACGCCGCACATCGTACGCAATCTCGCGCGGCCGGGTGCCGCATCCCTGGAATTCACTTCCGGCACCGAGGGCTCGAGCATCGGATCGGCATTGAGCACAAGACGGTTGGATCCGGCGGCGATACCCATGGTGCCCGGGGCGACTCGCGGCGGGCCGGCGCCGGGGCCGGGCGTGCCACGCGAACCGCTCGCGGTCCCGTCCGGCGCGCCCGCGCCAGGCGTGCCGCCTGTGAGGAGCCCTGCGCCCATCAAGTAGCGAGCAGAGCCAAGCATGCGTGTGCTGGGTCCATCAGAGCCGCGGCGGGGATATGTGCGCGCAAGGTCGTTCAACAGGATGATCGCTTTCCGACAGCGTCTGGAAACGCGCCTGGGCCGCCCGGGATTCACTCTGGTCGAACTTCTGGTCGTCATCGCGATCGTCGCCACGCTGCTCACGATCGCGGTGCCGCGCTATTTCGCCAGCGTCGAGCGGTCGAAGGAAGCGGTCCTGAAGGAGAATCTGGCGGTCATGCGCGACGCCGTTCAGAAGTACTACGGCGACAAGGGGAAGTATCCCGAACGGCTGGAGGAGCTCGCTGCGGCCGAAGTACTTGCGCAGAATCCCCGTGGATCCGATGACCTCGAGCAGCGAGACGTGGGTCATCGTGCCGCCGAAGGAATCCGAGAAAGGCGGCGTGTACGACTTGCACAGCGGCGCGTCGGGCAAAGGTTTGGACGGTACTGCGTACGCGGAGTGGTGAGAGTGACAGCCACGACGGCTCGCGAGCGCGCGCTCCCCGATCGGCGTACACTATGATTCCGGCGACTTTACGTGCGCGCGTCATGACATACACCGACCCGCGCGCTTTATAGACTGACACCGCCTCACCCGCTCCGCCGGGTGGGCTGAAAGAACATCGGAGGGACATGCCACTCGACGCTCATCGCCCAGACCTGGTCGTGGGTGTAATCGGTACCGGCGCCATGGGGCGAGGAATCGTGCAGGTCGCAGCCGCCGGCGGCGTGAACGTGCTCATGACGGATGCGCGGCCCGGGGCCGCGGAAGAAGCGCGCGGTTTTGTCGGCAAAATGCTCGCGCGCGCGGCGGAGAAGGGCGGCATCAGCCAGGAGGAGGCGGAGCGGGCAGTCGGTCGCATCCGGATCGCCGAAGACCTTTCGGCTTTCAAGCAGTGCCACGTCGTGATCGAGGCCATCGTCGAAAACCTCGACGCGAAGCGCGAGCTCTTCGGCGAGCTCGAGGATATCGTCGCGCCGGACTGTATTCTGGCGACGAACACGTCTTCGCTGTCGGTCACGACGATCGCGGCGCAGTTGCGTGCGCCGGAGCGATTTGCCGGGCTTTCATTTTTTCAATCCGGTGCCGCTCATGCGGCTCGTGGAAGTGATCGAGGGCCTGCAGACGCAGAGTTGGGTCAGCGATGCGCTGATGGTCATCGGCAAGCGCATGACGCGCGAGCCCGTGCGGCTCACGGACGCCCCCGGCTTTCTCGTGAACCAGGTCGGGCGCGGCTTCACGCTGGAGGCCTCACATCTCGTCTCCGAGGGTGTCGCGACATTCGCCGATGTCGATCGCGTGATGCGCGATGTCGGCGGCTTTCGCATGGGTCCGTTCGAGCTGATGGAGCTCACCGGTCTCGACGTGACGCAGCCCGCATCCGAGCTCATCTACAACCAGTTCTTCCAGGAGCCGCGCTACCGGCCGAATCTGATCATGCGTTCCCGCTACGAAGCCGGCGTGCTGGGTCGTAAGACGAAGAGAGGCTTCTACGAGTACGACGCGGAGATGAAGCCGATCGTTCCTCCTGAGCCGCCGGCGCCCTCGTCATTGCCGGCCAGTGTGTGGGTGAGCCGCGCCGACGAACAGGGACACACCAGGTTGAGCGAGATCGTGGCGAAGGCCGGTGTGCCGTTCGAAACGGGAGCGAGTCCGAGCCCGGAGGCGCTCCTCCTGGTCACGCCGGTGGGCGAAGATGCGACCACGTGTGCAACGGAGCAGGGACTCGATCCGCAGCGAACGGTTGCGGTGGATACGCTCTTTCCGATGGCGAAGCGACGCACGATCATGTGCACCCCCGTTACCGGAGCAGCATTCCGGCTGGCCGCGCACGCCCTTCTCGCGTCCGATGGCGTGCCGGTTACGGTGTGTCGGGACAGTCCCGGCTTCATCGCTCAGCGCATCGTCGCGATGATCGTGAATATCGGATGTTCGATCGCACAGAGCCGCACGGCCGAGTCCCGCGGACATCGACAAGGCCGTCACGCTGGGACTGAACTACCCGAACGGCCCGTTCAGGTTCGGCGATGTGCTGGGCGTGCGGCGCGTCCATCAGGTGCTCTCGTCCATGCACGCGATCTACGGCGATCCGCGCTACCGGCCGAACATCTGGCTTACGCGCCGCGCGAAGTTGGGCGTATCCTTGCTGACTCCCGAGCCCTAACCATTCGCCCCCGGGTCTTTTGGGGGCTCGTTCCCGAGAGGAGCTTCGATGCTGGACGCATATATCTACGAAGGCCTGCGCACTCCATTCGGCCGCTATGCCGGCACGCTCGCCAAAGTACGGCCGGACGACCTGCTCGGCGATGTCATGAGGAATCTACTGCAGAAGTCGGCCTTCAAGCCGGAGCAGATCGAAGACGTGGTGGTCGGCTGCGCCAACCAGGGCGGTGAGGACAGCCGCTGCGTGGCTCGTCACGCGAGCCTCGTGGCCGGGCTGCCGATCGAGACGTCCGGGACCGTTCTTCAAAGAAACTGCGCGAGCGGCCTGGACGCTGCGATTCATGCGGCCCACGCAATTACTGCGGGCGAAGGCGAAGTCTTCCTGGTCGGCGGCGTCGAGAGCATGAGCCGCGCGCCGCTAGTCATGAACAAGCCGGAATCGGCGTTCGGCAGGGACGTGAGACTCTTCGACAGCACGATCGGCCCGCGCTTTTCGAATCCCAGGCTCGTCAAGCGCTTCGGCGACGATCAGATGCCGCAGACGGCAGACAATCTCGCACGCGATACAGCATCAGCCGCGAGGAGGCCGATCGGTTCGCGGCGCGCTCGCAGCAGCGCTATGCGATCGCGAAAGGTGAGGGTTTCTTCTCGGGAGAGATCGCGCCTGTCGAGATGCCGGCATCGCGCAAAGGCCCGGTGCCGGCCGTGGCGGACGACGAGCATCCTCGTCCCGACTCGTCCTTCGACGCCCTTGCGAAGATGAAGGCGCTGTACGAGGGCGGCGTCACGACCGCGGGCAACGCCTCCGGCGTTAACGACGGCGCGGTCGCCATGTTCATCGGATCGAGATCGGCCGGAGAGCAAGCCGGAGTGAAACCGATCGCCCGTATCGTCGCGAGCGGCGCTGCCGGCGTGCCGCCTCAGATCATGGGAATCGGGCCGGTCCCCGCGTCGAAGAAAGCGCTCGCGCGTGCAGGAATTTCCGTGGCCGACATGGACGTCATCGAGATCAACGAGGCCTTCGCGGCGCAAGTGCTGTCATGCCTGAAAGGCCTGGGCGTGGCTTTCGACGACAGTCGCGTGAACCCGAACGGCGGGGCGATTGCGGTCGGCCATCCGCTCGGCGCCTCGGGTGCCCGGCTGTTGTTGACTGCGGCAAGGCAACTGCAACGCGGTGGTGGGCGTTACGCGCTTGTGAGCCTTTGTATCGGCGGCGGCCAGGGCCTCGCGGCGGTGCTTGAGCGCATCTAGTGTTCTGTCCGCGAGATGACTTGTACCTGTTTGGAGCTTGGCTATGCTGAAGCTTCAACGGCGTTCAGGCAAACGAAGGGCCACCTTGACGGAAGTCATGGCCGGCACATGCTGCCGCGGCGATACTTACGGCCAAAGCAACGTGATCGACCCGCATCGAAGTGACGGATCAGCACAGGGCTGCCGTCCAGGGTCGGGACCACGCCTGGCGCGATGTGCGGATACTCGGCACGAGCTATGTCACAGCGCCGCTCACGATCCTGAATCTACGGGTCACGGGCGAACGGCTGACGCGCCATGTCCTGTTGGTTCGCGGCAACATCGACGAGCAGGAATTCAGGCGAATGCGGGTGCTGCTGCACTGGTCTCGTGCCGCGGCGGCTGACACCAGCCCCGCGGATGGGTTCCCGGAAGACGGGTAGCCGCTGCTGACCGGACGCTGGACGGTCCTGCCGCGGAACGGGGCGCGCGGTCCGCTGCGTTGCGGCGTTCACTGCTCCTGCGCCGGATCGACGCAGACGGCTCCGAAACAGCGTCTGATCTGACGGATTCAGCCGCGTTGACCCCTTCGGGCGCTTCCGCTATCGTGCGGCGCTTCCCCGCGAATTCCTCTTGTGAGATGAACGCAGCCATCGAAGCACTCCTGCGTCCTCGATCGATCGCCATTCTCGGTGCGTCCGCGGACTTCCAGAAGCTCAATGGGCGCGCGCTCAAAGCGCGCCCGAAAGAACTCGACCTGAATCCGGTGCTGTGCCGTGCGAGCGAGGTCGTGGGAGTCGATTGGCCGATGGTGCTCGATGATTAGCCTCCAGGACGTCCGCGCCGCAGCCGAAATCCTGGAAGGTCACATCGTCAACACCCCGTGCCTGCACTCGCGCACCGTTTCGGAGCTCGTCGGGGCGAGTGTCTGGCTCAAGTTCGAGAATCTGCAGTTCACCGCTTCCTTCAAGGAACGGGGTGCGCTCGTGAAGCTCGCCTCGCTCACGCAGGAGCAGCGGGCGAAAGGTGTAATCGCAGCCTCCGCCGGCAACCATGCACAGGGTGTCGCGTATCACGCGCGCCGGCTCGGTATCCCGGCGATCATCGTCATGCCGCGCTTCACGCCTTCGGTCAAAGTCGAGCGCACACGCGCGTTCGGGGCGGAAGTTCTGCTGGCGGGCGACGGCTTCGATGAAGCACGTGCGCACGCCGCGGACCTCGCACCCAGTCTCGGACACGAGTTCATCCACGCTTATGACGACGAGCGGGTCGTCGCGGGGCAGGGAACGATCGCCCTCGAAATGCTCGCGGCGGAGCCGGGATTGGAAACGTTCGTCGTGCCGATCGGGGGAGGCGGACTGATCGCCGGCATGGCGGTGGCGGCGAAAGCCTTGAACCCTTCGATAGAGATGATCGGGGTGCAGGCGGCGCGTTATCCGGCGGCCTACTGTGCGTTCAAAGGGGGATCACCCGAGTTCGGCCCGAGCACGATCGCCGACGGCATCGCGGTGCGCGAGCCGGGGCGCATGCTGCTTGCGGGCGCGCGTGAGCTGATCGACGATGTCCTGCTCGTGGAAGAGGGTGCGATCGAGCAGGCCATCGTGATGCTCCTCGAGATCGAAAAGACGGTCGCCGAGGGCGCCGCCGCCGCCGGACTCGCCGCGCTCGTCATGCATGCCCAGCGCTTCAGGAAGCGGAAAGTGGGGCTGGTGCTGACGGGCGGAAACATCGATCCGCTCACCCTGGCATTCATTATGGAAAGGGGGCTCGCGCGCTCGGGCCGCCTCGCGCGCCTGACGGTCGAGCTGCGCGATCTCCCCGGTTCGCTCGCCCAGGTGACTTCGACGCTGGCCTCACTCGGCGCCAACATCGAAGAAGTGCATCACCAGCGCACGTTCACGCAGCTACCGTTGCAGACGGCCGAGGTCGAGTTCGTCGTCCAGACACGCAATCACGATCACGTTCGCGAGATCGTTCGCGAACTGCAGGAAGCCGGTTACAAGCCGCGTGTCCACGCAGATACGTCCTCGCGCTGACGTGTTCTAGCGTGCGCTTCTTGCGCCGATCCCCCCAGTCACGCGTCCACCGAATCCAGCCGCGCCCGTCGCTGTCGTGGCGGCCGAGCTCCCGCTCGTCGTGGTGCCTGCCGTGGTCGTCGTAGCCGACGTGGTGCTCGTCGTGCCCGATGCGGTGCTGCCGGTCGTGGCCGTCGCGGTCGTGCCCGTTGTGGCCGAAGTGCCACTGGTCGATGTGGTGAACGCATTGCCAACCGATGGAGTGACGACCGTCGTCACGGTGGCTGTCGTGCCGGTGGCTGTGGTGCCGGTTGTTGTAGTGCCAGTGCCCGTCGTGCCGGTGGTTGGCGTGGTAGGCGTACCGCCAGGGGTCAAAGACGCCTGCGGCGGCGGGGTCGTCGGCGGCGTCACAGGATTCCCGCCGGGCAGTATGCCTCGGGGCGCCCCACCTCGCGTGATCGGTGGGCCGTCCGGCAGCACGCAATTCACGTTCCGGTTGGAGCAGAAGTCGGGCATCGACGTGCGCTCGGTCGATAGATCTGCCGCGCCCGCGACGTCTGCACTGAAGGCGGCGAGCGCCATGACGAGGGTTGATACGAATCTCAGAAAGTCGTTCATAGGCGTAAAAGACGGCGTTGGTTGCATGACTTCGGCGTTCGCCCCGCGACTTCCCGCGAGCTCCATGAAGTCGCCAGCTTACTCTGCAAGCCCCAAGCCAGGCAAAGCGGTAAAACTACGGCACTCCACATGCTTACAGCCGCGCGAGCACCGCCCTGTATCCCAATGTCAACCGAGGTGGAGCCTGCCGGACGCGGTGATTTGGAGTAAACTCTGGCTCCTTTCGGCAGAGTAGGCAGGGCGCTTACTTTGCCGTTGCTTTTTGCATGCGAAACCCTAGCGCACCGCATCGTACGAGGACATTCATGAACCAGCCCGCTAGAGCGGCGCAGATGGCGCCTGCCGTCGAGTTCCCGGACTACGTAACGAACCAGAAACTGAGGGCCTGGGTCACGGAAGTCGCAGGGCTCACGCGGCCGGACCGCGTGTACCTGGTGCGACGGCACGCAGGAGGAATACGACCGCCTCGCCCGGGAGATGGTCGACTCCGGGATGATGATCGAACTGAACCAGCAGAAACGCCCCGGATGTTTCCTCGCGCGCTCCGATCCCGACGATGTCGCGCGGATGGAGGAACGCACGTTCGTCTGCAGCCGCAACAAGGAAGATGCGGGGCCCAACAACAACTGGGTCGATCCCACCGAGATGCGCGCGAAGCTCGACGGCCTTTTCGACGGGTGCATGCGTGGTCGCACGATGTACGTGATCCCCTACAGCATGGGCCCACTCGGTTCGCATATCGCGCATATCGGAGTGGAAATCACCGACTCTCCGTATGTCGTCGTGAGCATGCGCATCATGACGCGCATCGGACGCAAAGTCCTCGACGTGCTCGGTCCCGACGGTTACTTCGTGCCGTGCCTGCATTCCGTCGGCGCTCCGCTCGCGCCGGGACGAGAAGGACGCCCGATGGCCGAGCAACAAGGAACACAAGTACATCGTTCATTTCCCGGAAGACAAATCGATCTGGTCGTTCGGCAGCGGTTACGGCGGCAACGCGCTGCTCGGCAAGAAGTGCTTCGCTCTGCGGATCGCCTCCATCATGGCGCGCGAACAGGGTTGGCTCGCGGAGCATATGCTGATTCTGGGCATCCAACCGCCGAACGGCCCCAAGCACTACATCGCCGCGGCATTTCCGAGTGCGTGCGGCAAGACTAATCTCGCGATGCTGATTCCGCCCAAGGCGTTGAAAGGCTGGAAGGTCACGACCATCGGAGAGGACATCGCGTGGATCAAACCGGGCGAGGACGGACGCCTATACGCGATCAATCCGGAAGCCGGCGCATTCGGTGTAGCGCCCGGCACCTCCGAACAGACAAATCCGAACTGTCTGGCGGCGCTCCACGAAAGATACGATCTTCACGAACGTCGCGCTGACGCCCGATGGTGACGTCTGGTGGGAAGGGCTTACGAAAGAGCCGCCGAAAGATCTCATCGATTGGCAGGGCAATGTCTGGAAGCCGGAGAGCGGGAAGCCCGCGGCCCATGCCAATGCGCGTTTCACCGTCGCGGCCGAGCAACTCCCTTCACTCGATCCGGACTGGGACAACCCGGCCGGCGTGCCGATCAGCGCGTTCCTGTTCGGAGGACGCCGCACGAAGACCGTCCCGCTCGTCGCCGAAGCGTACGATTGGACCCACGGCGTCTATATGGCGGCCACCATGGCATCGGAGACGACCGCCGCGAACGTCGGCAAAGTCGGCGTCGTGCGTCGCGACCCGTTTGCGATGCTGCCGTTCTGCGGTTATCACTTCGGCGACTACTTCCAGCACTGGCTGAAACTGGGCCGCAAGCTCGCACACAAGCCGAAGATCTTCAGCGTGAACTGGTTCAGGCGCGACGAGAACGGGAAGTTCATCTGGCCGGGATACGGCGAGAACATGCGCGTTCTGAAGTGGGTGGTCGAGCGCTGCCAGGGCAGCGTGGACGCGACGGACACGCCGATCGGACGTATGCCGCGTTACGAGGATCTCGACTGGGAAGGCCTGAACGTTACGCGCGAAACCTACGAGAAGTTGACCGCCGTGGACCGCGACGCCTGGCAGGAGGAAGTGAAGGATCATGCGCGGCTGTTCGACGAGCTGAAGAGCCGGCTCCCGCACGAGCTTGAGCGAGAAGCGACAGGAGCTCGAGCAGTCGATCCGTTAGAACCACCCCTCGTTCGGTGAGCGGGCGCTGCGGAGCAGCGCGGTCCCCGCGAACGTATCTTTCAGACGCCGATTAGTACTCCCGTCCGAGTGTACGAGGGCTAGAGTAGAACGACTGAGCGGGGGCTCGCGGAGCCGCGGGGTCCCCGCTCACGAAGCATTCCGGCGCGCGTTCGTATCCTCATCATTTGCACGAGGGCTCGGGCAGGATCGGGCCTTGGCCGCCCCCGGCGCCTCGCATTTCTACAGATCCGCCACTCTCACCCGTGAACCGGTCTCGATCGACCGGTTCACCGCTTCGAGCGCACCGATCGTATCCACCATTTCACCCGGAGTGATCGGGTAGGCCGCGCGGCCGGCGACGGCATCCGCGAACGCCTCGAATTCCGCGAGCAGAGAGTCACGTGGAGCGAAGTTCTTCGCGTCCACCTTGCCTCCGCGCGTTCTAACGACGAGCTGCGTCTCGCCGATCGCTTCCACGGAAGCCTCGTCGCCGAACACGTGGACGCGCCAATAGACCGGCGATGCACGCACGGCACCCAGGAAGCCGCTGATACCGTTCTCGAAGCGGAAGAGGGCGGAGACGGTGTCGCGCGGATCGGGGTCGGGCCGCATCGACACGAACTGCGCCTGAACGTCCGCCACCGGCCCCGCCAGATTCACGAATGCATCGAGGAGATGAATGCCGGTCCCGGTCATGCCGGCGCCGGGTGTTTCGGTCTGCAGCGCGCGCCAGCTCGCGAAATTCGAAGTCGAGTTCTCGTTGCTGTAGTGACCCTCGATATGCATGAGCTTCCCGAGCGCGCCGCTCGCCGACGACCGCACGCAGCGCCTCCATCGAGGGCCAGAAACGCTTGTTCTGGCCTACGCCGATGGGCACGCCAGCTTGTGCGCAGGCCTCGACTGCGCGCGCCGCGTCGCTGCGCTTCAGCGCGAGCGGTTTCTCGCACATGACCGGCTTTCCAGCGCGGGCGATGCGAACGATCTGCTCGGCATGCAGCGAATGCGGCGTCGCGAGCACCACCGCTTTTACGCGTGGATCATCGAGCACTGCGTCGAGCTCCGTGCTCAGACGGAAACGGTGCTTCTCCGCGAACGGCAGCGCGGCATCGACCTCCTTGCTGACGCCGTGCACGAATCCGAGCTTCTGCGTCTTGCCCTGGACCGCGTTGACGATGTTCTTACCCCACCAGCCGAGACCTACGATACCCGCTTCGATCATGAAGATTCCTGTGCGAACGTGCGAAACCAGACGAGCATGTCAATCGGATCGTCAGAACTGCGGCTTCAGATCGATGTCCTGAATGACGCGTTTGACGCGCACGAACTCGCTCTCTGAACTTTCCCGAATTCCGCCGGTGTGGTCGGCATGGGATCGGCGCCGTTCTGCTGATACCGCTGACGAACGTCGTCCGTCCTGAGGTATTTCACGGTGTCCGCGTTGACCTGCGTGATGAGGGTCGCGAGAAAATCGCTCGCGGAACCCGGAGGAAACGGGACGACCATGCGCACGGGCCGCCCCGGATAGTTTTGGGCGTGCGCGGCGGCAAGGCCCAGGCACGCCACTGTGCCGGCCAGAAGCCAGCGACAGGCGAAATGATTCACGCGTACTCCTCCGGCCATTAATGTCCTGTTGATCGCATGCGAGCCGCTTCATTATGCCTGCGCTATGGCGATTCCTGAAATCGATCGGCATGCAGCGGCGCAGGTTGCGAATGGTGGCGCCGGTGCGAGCTTGCTATGATTCGGCCACTCGAGCGGAGCGAGTCCGCCGCACTTCCCGGGAGGAGATTCATGCCGACGATGACCGGCGCGCGTCTGTTTGCGGAAATGATGCGAGGCTATGAAGTCTCGCATATCTTCTTCGTGCCCGCGTTCATGCTAAAAGCGTTCGCCGAAATGGAGGACATGCCGATCAAGCGCCTCATGGTGCATGGCGAGAAGGCAGCCGCCTACATGGCCGATGGTTACGCGCGTGCGAGCGGGAAGCCGGGCGTCTGCATGGCGCAGATGATCGGCGCCTCCAACCTCGCAGCGGGACTCCGCGACGGTTTCATGGCGGGCTCGCCCATCATCGCGATTACCGGCGGACCCACGCCGCAGTCGCGCTACCGCCACGCGTATCAGGAAGTCGATGACGTGTCGCAGTTCGACGCGGTGACGAAGTTCAATGCTCAGGTCGACACGGTCGCGCGCCTGCCGGATCTCGTGCGCCAGGCATTCCGCGTCGCGACCTCCGGCGCGCCCGGGCCCGTGCACCTACGGATCCAGAGTCACCTGGGGCAGATCACGGAGGCCGAGGCCGATCTCGATCCGCTGGTGGAACCGCTGTATCGGCGCGTGCCGCCGCATCGTCCCGAACCGGAGATGCAGCGGATTCGTGACGCGCTTGCAGCGCTTGCCGCCGCAGAGCGTCCCGGTGATCGTGGCGGGCGGCGGCGTCGTGTCCTCGCGCGCGCAGGCCGAGCTCGTCGCATTGGCCGAGAAGCTCGACATACCCGTCGCGACCTCGCTCAATGCCAAGGCTGCCATTGCGGACAGTCATCGCCTTGCGGTGGGCGTTCCGGGTGCCTACTCACGCGACTGCGCGAACCGCACGCTTGCCGAAGCCGACCTCGTGCTCTTCATCGGAAGCCACGCCGGCGGACAGGTTACGAACAACTGGATGTTCCCGCCGCCCGGCACGCGGGTGATCCAGCTCGACATCGATCCGCAGGAGCTCGGCAGAAACTACCCGAATGCCGTTTCGATACTCGGTGATGCGAAGGTGTCGCTGCAACGCATGGTCGACGCGGCGTCCGCGCAAACACAGCCGACTCGCGCGGCGTGGCTGGAGCGCGTGCGGCGCTTCGTTGCAGACTGGCGTGCCGAGAATGCGCCGATGCGTAATTCCGATGCCGCACCCATCAGGCCTGAGCGGATCTGCAAGGCAATCTCGGACGTGCTGCCGCGCGACGGCATTGTGGTGTCCGATACGGGCCATGCGGGCATCTGGACGGCGCGCATGATCGAGCTCAAGTCGGCGCAGCAAAGTTATTACCGCACTGCGGGTTCGCTCGGCTGGGGCTTTCCGGCCGCGCTCGGCGTGAAGTGCGCGATGCCCGATCGCCCGGTCGTGTGCTTCACCGGAGACGGCGGCTTTTACTACCACATTGCCGAGCTCGAAACCGCGCACAGGCACGGCATCAACGCCGTCATCGTCGTCAACAACAACAGCGGCTTGAACCAGGAAATCAAGCTGAACGACATCGCCTACGGCGGAAAGCAGCGCGGGCGCGCCGAAGAGATGTGGCGCTTCCCCGATATCGATTTCGCGAAGATCGCTCGAGCCTTCGGATGCGCCGGCATGCGCGTGGACAAGCCGGGGGATCTGAACGATGCCTTGAAGTCCGCCATCGCGATGGAAAAGCCCGTGGTCGTCGACGTCGTAACGGATACCTACGCGATCGCACCGCATCCCTGGACAGCGACGGGACGCGACTTCCACTCGTATCAGAAAACGGGCGCATGAGCGGCACGGCTCGGAGTCGGCTGCGCCTGCTCTCGAGCATGATCGTGAGCCGCGGCGGCCACATGCGTGCCGTGCGCGGCGCCCGCTCAGACTTACCCTGCCAAGCCGGTGCGTTTCATCGTCGGTCCCGGCCCCGACGTGCTGCCCCGGCTCCTGGGACAGAAGCTGACCGAAAGCTGGGGCCATCAGGTCGTCGTCGATCAACGGCCCGGCGCCGGCGGCATCATCGCGGCGGACACGGTTGCGAAATCAGCGCCCGATGGTTACACGCTGCTGCTCACGACCGGCGCGTATACGATCAACGCATCGCTCTATCAGAAGCTTCCATACGACCTCGAGCGGGATCTCGCGCCGGTCGGACTGCTTGCGACAATCTCGTTCCTGGTCGTCGTTCCTCCATCGCTGCCGGTCAGGTCGATGCAGGAACTGGTACAACTCGCCAAAACAAAGCCGGGACAGCTCAACTGCGCTCATGCGGGTCCCGGCACGACAGCGCACCTCGGCTGCGAGATGCTGAAGAGCAGCGCCGGCATCAACATCGTTCCGGTGCCTTACAAGGGCGTTGCGCCGGCACTTGTCGACGTGATCAGCGGACAGGCGCAACTCATGTTCGCCGTGATGCAAGGCGGTCTTCCGCACGTCCAGGCGGGCAAGCTGCGTGCAGTGGCGATCACGGGAGCGACGCGCGCGACGAGTCTGCCGGACGTGCCGACCATCACCGAGACCGGCTATCCGGGCGCGGATTTCATTTCATGGAACGGCGTTCACGTGCGCAAGGGCACGCCGAAAGCGCTCATCGGAAAGTTGAATGCCGACTTCAATCGCGCGCTGAATTTTCCTGACGTGAACGAGCGCATGTCTGCGCTCGGGCTGGAACGCGCGGGCGGCACGCCGGAGGCGTTCGGCGAGTTCGTCAGGAATGACATCGCGCGCTGGGCCAAAGTCATCAAGGAGTCCGGCGTTCGCGTAGAGTGATTCCGAGCGCCGCGCGCTCCGAACGACACCGGGGGTCTTACATGACAGCCGACGGTATCCGCCTCCATTCGCGTCATGACGGCAACGATGCGCAGGGTCGCTCCTGCGTGCTGATCGACAGCGCGGCGGCTGACTTACTGGTCCGGCTCCGGGTCGGCAAGTCCGGCGTAGCGTCCGCGATGGAAGAGGAGGGGAGCGCAATCGCGATACGAATAGTGCAGGACGTGTCCGATGAAGATCACGTGGTCCCCGCTGTAATAGCGCGTCTCGTTGCGGCATTCGAGATGCGCGGCCGCATCGAAGATGAGCGGCAGCCCGAGCTTACCCTGCGTGTAGCGCACGCCTTCGAACTTGTTCGCGATCGATTGCGCGAAGCGCTGCGAGAGTGCTTGCTGCTCGGCGGCCAGCACGTTGATCGCGAAATTGGGCGCCTGCAGGAACCTGCTCAGGTTGGGCGAACGCAGCGAAAGACTCCATAGCACCAGCGCCGGGGAGAGTGACACCGAGCTGAACGAGTTGCACGTGAAGCCGATCGGCACGCCCTCGGGCCCGTTCGTCGTCACGATCGTGACGCCGGTCGCGAACGTCCCCAGCGCATTGCGCAGATCGCGCGGGTCGAACGCGGGGAGCGCGGCGCCCCCGCTTGCAGCAGCGTCGTCGCTCACAGCGTAGGAAGGTCGGGCGCGATGCCCAGCATGTGCTTGCCGGTCGTCGCCGCCGCGACGTCCCATGCGAGCGCGTAATGGCTTTGCGCCGCGTGAATGTCGCGAAAGAAGCGTTGCATCGGCTTGTCGTCGTACAAGTATTCCGCGCCGCCCACTTCGAACAGCACGTCGACCGCCCGCGTGCAAAGCCGCGCCGCATAGGCACCGTCACGCCTGAGCTTGATCTTGTCGGCGACCGACGGCACCTCCGTGCGTTCAGCGAGGCTCATCGCATGCTGGCAGTTGCCGATCAGCAGCCGCTCAGCCGCGTCCACGGCGGCAGCCGCTTCGCCCAGCCGTGCCTGAGTCGTCGCGTGATCGGCGAGCAGGGTGGTGCTGTAGGACGTCACCCGGTGGCGCGTCTCTTCGGTGAAGCACTCCACCGCGCCTTGAGCGACGCCCAGCGCCACGGATGCGACGACGTACGGGAACATGTCGAAGACGGGCAGGCGGTAGAGCGCACCAGGATGGAGCGCAGCGCCGGGCGCGGCACACCCCTTCATGAGACGCACCGCGAGGGTCCGATGCTCGGGAACGAACACGTCGGAGACCTCGACGTCGTTGCTGCCCGTGCCGCGCAATCCGGCTGCATACCAGGTATCGATCACGCGATAGTCGGCCGCCGGCAGCAGGAAAACGCGATAGTCGGGCAGCTCGCCATCGGCCGAGGCGATGCCGCCGACCATCGTCCATGTGCACGCGTCGATGCCGCTCGAGAACTTCCACCGGCCGCTCAGTCGATAACCGCCCGGAACAACCGTCGCTTGCCCGGGCGGGAACATGAGCGCGGAAGCGATCAGCGCATTCGCGTCGGCGCCCCAGATCTCCTGCTGCGCTTCGGCCGGCCACAGGGCCAGCATGAAATGGTGATTTGCGAGATTCGCATAGACCCAGGCAGTCGACCCGCAGCCGCGTGCGAGGGTCGCTGTCACACGCGAGAGACACTCGTAGGGCAGCTCGGCGCCGCCAACCGCCCGCGGCTGGAGAATGCGCAGCAGCCCGCTCGCGTGCAGGTCCGCGATGGTCTCCTGCGAGAGACGCCGCTCCCGTTCGGTCCGGTTTGCCCGACCCGTGAACGTGGGTATCAACTGGCGTGCGCGCGCGCACGCATCGGCGCAGGGTGTGGGATCGGAAGCCATGACGAAACCTCGCTGGCAGCATCTGCCGCACCGCCGATGCTAAGAGAGCGGGTCGGCAAAGTCTACGAACCCGCGGCGGCCGGCTACGGGCACTCCCGACAGCCGACATGGCGGGGCCGGGCCTGGACACTTCACCGCGGAGGCTTACCCGGGGCCGTATAGATGCTAGCATTGGCGCCACCGGCATTTGAGATAGGTCAATCGTGCGAGGCTTCCACAGCCGGCATCCGCCGTAAGCCTGTACCATACAAACCGTGCAGGATTTCACACCCTGACGAGCGACGTATCGAGATCAACTAGAGGAGCAACCCTGATGGCCGCAGAACCCTGGAAAACACAGAACTGGTTTGTCAGCCCCTGGAATTTCCACGAGGAAGTACTCAAGGATCTGCACTTTCCGAAACAGATCAAGATTCATGACATTACCCTGCGCGACGGCGAGCAGCAGACCGGCGTCATCCTGAGCAAGGACGACAAGATCCGGATCGCCGAGGGCCTGGCCGAAGCCGGTGTCCATCGCATCGAGGCCGGCATGCCGATCGTGTCGCCGTCGGACGCGGAAGCGATCAAGGAAATCGCCAGGCGCAATCTCGGCCCGCAGATTTTCGCGTTCTCGCGCTGCATGGTCGAAGACGTGAAACGCGCGCTCGATACGGGCGTAAACGGCGTGGTGATGGAGATTCCATCCAGCCAGCACATGGTCGACCTCGCCTACAAGTGGCCGATGGAGAAGGCGATCGAGACCTCGATCGAAGCGACGCGGTTCGCGCACGACAACGGGCTCGAGGTCGTCTTCTTCCCGATCGATTTCTCCCGCTCCGAGATGAACTGGGTGCTGAACCTGATCGAACGCGTGGGCAAGGAAGGACACATGGACGCGCTCGCGCTGGTCGACACGTTCGGCGTGGTCTCTCCGCACGCCATGCGCTATTTCGTGCGCGAAGTGAAGAAGCGGATCAACAAGCGCCTGGAGGCCCACTTCCATCAGGATTTCGGCATGGGTGTCGCGAACACGATCATGGCCGCGGCAGAGGGCGTGGAAGTCCTGCACACGACCGTGCTCGGCGTCGGTGAGCGCGCGGGCAACACGCCGATGGAAGAGACCGTCATGGCGCTGCTCACGATGTACGGCATCGACTGCGGCCTGAACTACAGCAAGCTGACGCCGCTCGCGAATCTCGTGCAGAAGCTCACGGGCGTCGTAGTGCCTTCGAACAAGCCGGTGGTCGGGCGCCAGCTCTATCAGATCGAGTCCGGCATCATCGCGAGCTGGTTCAAGAACTGCGGCGACAAGTACGCGACCGAGCTCTTCCCGGTGCGCTGGGATTTCGTCGGACAGCCGCCGGCCGAAGTCGTCATGGGCAAAGGCAGCGGCATCGACTCGGTGAAGACCTGGTGCGAGCAGTTCGGAATCGAGGCGAGCGAGGATGAAGCGCTCAAGATGACGGCGCAGGTGAAGTCGTTCTCACTGAAGCACAAGCGCCTGCTGACCGAATCCGAGTTCCGCCAGATCGCGGAGGAGGTCCTCAGCGAACGCGCGGCAGTCCCCGCGAAGTAATCGGCAGCGGCTGAACGCCGCTGTCCCAGCACGCAAAGGCCCACGGGGGATCCCTCTTCGTGGGCTTTTTCGTGTGTGCGCCGTCGCGCAGGCGCGGCAAAGGGCGACCGACTTTTCTGAGTTATTGCTGCGCGAAGGGAACGACGCGCTGGCGCTGCTCGCCGAGCCCGTCGATGCCGAGCGTGACGATATCTCCGGGCTCGAGATAAACCGGCCGCGGACGTTTACCCATGCCGACGCCGGGCGGTGTGCCGGTCGCGATGATGTCGCCGGGGAGCAGCGTCATGTATTCGCTCACGTAGGAGATGATCTTCCTCACCGGAAAGATCATCGTGCGCGTGTTGCCCTCCTGCATGCGTTCGCCATTCACGTCGAGCCACATGCAGAGGTTCTGCGGATCGGGAATCTCGTCGGTCGTGACGAGCCAGGGCCCCAGCGGTCCGAAGGTATCGCAGCTCTTCCCCTTCTTCCACTGGCTCGACTGGAACTGGAAGGCGCGCTCGGAAACGTCGTTGGCGATGCAGTATCCCGCGACGTGGCCGAGCGCGTCCTCTTCTGAAACATACTGCGCCCTGCTGCCGATGATGACGGCGAGCTCGCATTCCCAGTCGAGCATCGTGGAATTCCTCGGCTGCACGATGTCATCGTACGGCCCGCAAATGCTGCTCGTCGCCTTGTTGAAAATGATGGGCTCGTCGGGAATCGGCAGGTTGGCCTCGAGCGCGTGATCGGAGTAGTTCAACCCGATGCCGATGTACTTGGACGTCCCGGTGAACGGCACGCCGAGGCGCGGATTCCCGGGCACGAGCGGCAGGGTTTCGACCTTGATCGCGGAGGCCAGCGCACGCAGCTTCTGCGGATCGAGCCGATCGGCCTCGATATCGTCCATTACCGCCGACAGATCGCGAAGGGCGCCGCTCGCATCGACGATTCCGGGCTTCTCCTGACCTGGCGCACCGTGTCTGCAGAGTTTCATCTTCGTTGCATCCGCCTCCGACTCGTCGTTCACAAGCCGGCGCGGTTCTTTCCTTTCACCGCACGGTTTACCACGTTGATGGGCCACTCGCCGGTCAGCACGCGCCGTACCTCACCGGGGGCGCCTGCCTGGAGACCTGCCATCGCCTGTTCGCTGTACCACGCGGCGTGTGGATTGATGATCACGTTGTCGCGGTCACGCAGCGGATGCGGATTCGGCAGCGGCTCCGGATCGGTGGTGTCGAGCGCGCAGCCGGCGATCTTCTTCGCGTCGAGCGCCCGCACGAGCGCGTCCGTGTCGATCAGTGGCCCACGCGAACAGTTGATGACCCATGCCGTGCGCTTCATCTTGTCGAAGGCATCGTCGCCGACCATGCCGCGGGTCTGCGGCGTAGCCGGGGCGTGTAAGGAGACAAAATCCGACTGGGCAAGCAGCGTGCCGAGCTCGGCGGAGCGCCCCGGCGCGTCGAACTGCCCGTCCTTCACGTAGGGATCGCTGTAGAGCACGTTCATGCCGAAGGCCGCCGCGCGCACCGCGACCTGCCGGGCGATGTTGCCGAAGCCGATCAGGCCCAGTGTGCTTCCGGCCATACGGAAGAGGGGCTTGCCGGGCGGCACTTCCCAGCGGCCCGCGCGCACCAGGCGATCATAAAAGGGGACCTTGCGGGCGGCGGAGAGGAGCAGGGCCATCGTGTGCTCGGCGACCTCCTCGATGCAGTACGTCGGATTGTTGGTCACGATGATGCCCGCCGCCGTGGCGGCTTCGAGGTCGATCGTGTCCACGCCGATGCCGTAGCGCGCGATGATCCTGCACTTCGGCATCTGCGCCATGACGTCACCGGTGATCGGGCCCGCGTACGTGTTCAGCAGCGCATCGCAGTCCCGGGCCTGATCGATGAATTCGGCCGGCGTCTTGGTCTTGAGGGGTACGAGCTCCGCAAGGCCCTCGAGTGTCTTCTTCTCGACGTCGAGCGAGTCCCAGACGTAATCGGTGAGCACGACTTTGGCCGTCATGGCTGATCCTTCCATGTGAATGGCGTGGGGTGTGGAGGGGGCGGCGCTTGCCTTCGGCTCGGGCCTCGCCGCCTTACGGAACAGAGGGACTTTCCTCTTGTCGCGTGTCGGATGCAAGAGTCGACACGCGCCCAGAGTTCGTGCGCACGACGCCGAAGAGCCGGGTTCTCCTATTTGCGGCGCGCGGCATAGATCTCCGGGTTCCAGCAGTTGGGAGGTTCGGTCCCGTCGAGAATGGCAATGATATTACGGACGGCGACTTCGGCCATTCGCGCGCGGACTTCGGTCACGCCGCTCCCGACGTGCGGCGTCACGACCACGTTCGGCATGTCCAGAAGCGCCGGATGGGGCCGCGGCTCGTGCTCGAAGACGTCCAGAGCCGCGCCGGCGATGCGCTGCTGCTCGAGCGCGCGCACGAGCGCTTCCTCGTCGACGAGCGGCCCGCGGGCGGTGTTCACGAAGAACGCCGTCGGCTTCATTCGAGCGAACTGGTCTTCGGCGATCATGTGCCGCGTCTGCAACGTGAGGCGCGCGTGCAGCGAGACGAAATCCGATTCGGCGAGGAGTTGGTCGAACGGCACCCACGTGACTCCCAGAGCCTGTTCCTGCGAGGGATCGAGCCGGCGCGGGTCGTAATAGAGCACGCGCATGGAAAAGCCGGATGCGCGCTTCGCAGCGGCGCGTCCGACGCCGCCCATACCGATCAATCCCAGGGTGGCGCCCGTGATCGCCGCGCCCTCCAGGAAACAGGACTGCGAGCCCGGCAATATACCGCTTCGCATCAGACGGTCACCTTCGGCCACGCGGCGGGCGACGGCGAGCATGAGCGCCCAGGCGAGATCGGCCGTCGCGTCGTCGAGCAACGCCGCGGGAACGACCGTGACCGGGATACCGCGCGCCGTGGCGGCCGCAACGTCGATGTCCGCCGGCGTGACCGCCGTCGAGGCGATGCCGATCAAGCGCTTGCCCGCGTCGATCACGTCCGCATCGACCCTGTCGTGAAGCAGGCAGTAGAGGACGTCGCATTCGCGCACCGCCGCGGTAAGCTCGTCCTTCGTCATGATGTGGAGCGGGTCGGGATTCAAGCCGACTTCCGCGACCTCACGCAGGCGTTCGATCGCGCCCGCGTGCACCGGTTGTGTGATGAAGACCCGGTGCTTCAATGCATCCAGCGTACCGATCCCTGCGACGCCATCGACGGCGATCATCGCACCGTCGGGAATTTTCGCGGTCGCGTCTTGCACGCCCAGAACCATCGGGATGCCACGCTCGCGCGCGAGCGACGCGAGGTGAGACGTGCTGCCGCCGCGTTCGGCCACTACACCGGCCACACGCGGCAGGATATGCGCCAGCGCGGGACCTGCCGATTTGGTGACCAGCACGTCGCCCGGCGCGACCCGTTCGAGCTCGCACTCGCAGGTGACGATGCGCGCAGGGCCCGAGCCCCAGCCGACCCCGGCCGGGTGACCGTTCAGCCGCGGGTGATGGAGCCAGATGTTGTCCGGCACCGTCGCCTCCTGCATGTGCAGCGGCCGTCCCTGGAGCAGCTTGAATCCGCGCTCGTCGAGCGCCCACTCGATCTCGACGGGAATGCCCATCACCTCGGACGTGCGCCGCAGCAGCCGCGCAAGCGCTTCCACCTGCGCGTCATCGAGGCAACGCTGTTCCATGAGCGCCTGCGAAACGACCTGTGTCTCGGGCTCGGCGTTGTGGACACACCCGACGCGATGATCTTTGCGGCCGATCGCGACGTTCGTGAGCGCACCGTCGGCCGTGAGCTCGTAGCGATCGGGGGTGACTTCGCCCTGCGCGATCGAGGATCCGAGGCCCCACGTCGCCGACAGCAGCATGCCGCCGTCTGCTGTCTGACTCAAGCCACCGCCTGACGCGATGCGCGGAGACAAGCGGCTGCAGGAGCACGCCCATCGCCGTGTCCGCAGGGTCGCCGCCGTGAGTCGCCATGTAGCGCAATGCGCGCGCCGCCCAGAGCGCAGCCCAGCACGACCGCACCGCCGTGATGAAATCCTCCTCGGTCTCGAGCCCGACGTAGCTTTCGAACTGTCCGGCGAAGCTCGAGCCGTAGCGGTCTTCGACCAGCGCGGAAGAGCGAACGACCATCAGCGCGTCGGTGCGCTCGATGAGCGATCGCCGGGCGGCAAGCAGCGGCTCGAGAATCTCGGGACAGATCGGCTTGTCCATCAGCCCGAGTTTCATGTCGAGTGCGTGACGGCGCGCCTTGGGGCTCTCTTCGCTCCCGAATACACCGCGCGCCGTTTCTTCCAGTCCGAGGAAGGCAAGCTGCCGCCGGTACGCGTCGGCGCCCAGGCAGTAGCCATCTGGAATCGGTAGGCCCGCGCGGCCCAGCACGGCCACGTTCGCCGCCTTGGGTCCAAACCGGTTGGCGTCCGTCGCCGCGGGGTCGTTGATAGGAATGATGAGTCCGCTCATGCTCGTGTCCGATCTCAAAATAACAGGGCGGGTGAGCGGCCTCACCCGCCCTCAATCTACCGCTCACTTCAACGCAGTGACGAATAACCCGGCATCGGATCGACCACCGTGATCTGCTCCACCGGGAAGTGGGACGTGATCTCGACGTGATCCTTGTGCACGATCAACTGCTCTTCAATCCGCACGCCCCATTGATAGTTCTTGCCGTGCTGCGTCTCGAGCGCGAAAACCATGCCTTCCTTGATCTCGACCGGGTGGTCGAGCGACCAGATGCGCGAGATGACAGGCTGGTCGTACTGAGCGAGGCCAAGCCCATGTCCCCACAGGTTCGCCGCGGCCTGATCTTCTTCAGCGTATCCCCACGCTTCCTTCGCGGACGGCCACTTCGAGGCGATCTCCCTGGTGGTTGTCCCGACTTTCACTTCCTTGATCGCGTCGTAAAGCCACTTCAGTGCGATCGCATAGTAGTCCTTCTGCTCCTGCGTGGGCTCCTTGCCGACGCAATACGTGCGGTAGTAGCAGGACTTGTAGCCATTCCACGTCAGAGCCGCGAGATCCATGAACACGATCTCACCGGGCTTGATGATCCGATCCGAGAAGTTGCGCCAGTTCGGCCACGTGTTCGGACCGGACGAGACGATCACGTCTTCGACATCCTCGATGCCGGGGATCGAATACAGATACTCCATGATGTGCGCGGTCATCTGATTCTCGGTGCGGCCCGGCTTCAGGAATTTCATGAACTCCCAATGCGCGCCGTCGCCGATCGCGCCCACCATGCGCGCGCATTCCTGCTCGTCCTTGTTCTTGACGGCTCGCGCTTCCATCATCGCCGTCATGCCGTCGGTCCACTCGATCTTCTCTTCCTGGAAGATCTGGATCATGTTGATGTCGACGAAGTCGACGCCGAGCTTCATGCCTTCGACGTTGCTCTTCTTCATCTCCTGCTTAATGGCGTTCGTAAACTTGCGCACCTGGGCAATGGACCCCGGGCCCGAGGCCCCCTTGATCCAGGCGTATGACCAGCGCACGTTCTCCTTCGGGATCCACGGCGAGTGACGCTCGATCTGAATGCCGATGTCGCCCTGCTCGAACAGGACGGGCGGATCGTCGCCGCAGATCATCGCGTAGCGCAAACCGGGTTTCAGCCGGTTCCATCCCGGGGTCAGCGTTCCGGTCACGTAACGCACGTTCTCGTCGTACATGAGAAGCATCGCGCCCAGGCCGTGAGCCTTCATGCGCTCGCGTGCGCGCTCGGTGCGATACGTGCGCAGCCTGTCCCAGTTGATACGCTCCTGCCAGTCCAGACCGGCTATGCCGAAGTTCGCCATCGTTTTCTCCAGGTCGGTGGTTGAGTTGAGGCTCTTGTTGTCTTCTGATCGCGTGTGCGGATGTCTGTCGCCGGGAACCCTGCGAAGCCGCCGATTATAACGCCCGGCTCGACTATTCCGTTTCGATCTTGGCGTCCTTGATGATCTTGCCGAAGCGCTGATCCTCCGCTTCCCAGAACTTCCTGAACTCGGCGGGGGACTTGCTGACGACGGGGGCAACGCCGCCTTCGTTCAACCGCTTCAGTACGTCGGCGTTCTTCATGGTCTCGTGCGAGATCTGGAAGAGCTTGTCGATGATCGGTTTCGGCGTGCCCTTGGGCGCATAGATGCCCTGCCATGAGCCGACGACCATATCGAACCCCTGCTCGCGCATGGTCGGAATGTCGGACACGGCCGAGACACGCTCGGGCGAGATGACGGCGAGCATCCGGATCTTGCCTTGCTTGACGAAATTCACGGCGGACGAAACCGTCACGAACATCATCTGCACTTCTCCGCCGAGCAGACCGATCATCGCGGGGCCGGCGCCGCCCTTGTAATTGACGTGTGTCGCCTTCGTTCCCGTCTTCATGAGGAACATTTCCATCTCGAGGCGATTGGCGCTGCTCGGCGCGGGCGAGCCGTAATTGAGCTTGTTCGGGTTCGACTTCAGATACGCGACCAGCTCTTTCAGGTTTTTCGGCGGCAGCGACGGATGCACGACAAGACAGCCGGGCACGTCCACCACCTGTGTGACGGGCTCCAGATCCTGGAGAGGTTTTACCGGGAACTTGACGTAGACGTTCGGATTGATCGCCATCGTACCGACGTTACCCAGCAGAATCGTGTAGCCGTCCGGGTTAGCGCGCGCCGACACCTCGACGCCGATATTGCCGGCCGCGCCGGAGCGATTGTCGACGACGAGTTGCTGGCCGAGCAACTCGGCCATACGCGGCTGGATGATGCGCGCGACGTGATCCGATGCGCCGCCCGGGGCGAAAGGCACGACCATGCGCACCGTGCGGCTGGGATAGTCGGTCTTCCCGTCCGCGCCGAATACCGCAACCGGCGCCGTAGCGGCAGCAATCGCGGACAAGAGCAAAATCCTGCGTTTGATCATGGTCGATCTCCTCATGAAAACATAACCGTCAGGTGCGCGGAATAACGGGCATCAAGAGATGCGAAGGCGTCGTCCCGCCCGTCAAAATCGTGTTCTGCCCCGTGTTGTAGTCGGCGCTGTAGTGAGTATATGGCGCGCTGCCCACGCCATCTCTGGGCTGGATGTCGAGGCGGATGCGGTGACCCTTCCCGAATACCATGCACGTAGGCCAGATCTCGACGTGCAACTCCACCCTCTCGCCGGGCGTGAGCCACTGCCGCTCGTCATGGGCGTGATAAGGCCGATAGGGCAGGGTGAGCGTGGGATCGAGCTTCCGATGGGACGCCCGCAGCCAACCCTTGGCGATGGGCACCGGCTGCTGCTGCTGTCCGATTTCCCAGACGTCCTGACCGGTGGGATCGATGTTACGGATCGTCGCGAAGACGTCCATGTCTTCCGTGGTGCAGGAAACCCACAGGTTGAGCACGACCGGGCCCGTGATCTCGATCTCCTCGCGCAGGGGCTCGGTCTCGAAGGACACACCCAGGCGCGGCACGCTACCGGCCAGCACGGTGGACGTCCAGGACGCCGATGCGACGCCGGCCTTCGACATGCCGCTCGCCGAATACTCGATCGCGTTCGACTTGCCCGGCGCGGAAGGATCGAGCACGCCTTCCACATCCGCGCTTCCGGCTTTCGTTGCAGGAGCCAGATAGAAGCGCGTCCACTCCGTACGCGCGAGCGGCCACTCGTTCTCCTGGCGCCACGCATAGCCTTTTCCGCGGCCCGTGCGGATCAAGAGCTTCACCGGCGGCTCAGCCATGATGCCGGTGTCCCTGCCCTTCAGCCAATGATCGAGGAAGCGGAGCTGATCCGCACGCGCTTCCTCCGCGTAGAACGGGTGATAGTGGGTGCCGGCGTGGATGCGCAGCTTCTTGTGTTTCGAGCGTGCACGCATGAACGCCTCGGTATTGCCGCGCAGATGCAGGCCCATCCCGCTCCAGTTTCCGACGGTATAGAGCGGGATGTCGATCTCGTCCCATCGCGCCTGCCGGCCCCGATAGTGCTCGCTCTGGAGGCCGTGTCGCATGTAGTCCCAGAGCCAGTTCTTCGAGAACGCGTCGGGACTCGTATTCTCCCGGCGTCCCAGCAGGTGATGGGCCATGTGGTTGTTGTACCAGTTCGCGATGAAGCCCAGGCAGAAGATTCCGCCGTGGTACGCAAGATCGCGATACATGTCCGCCGCACCTTCCCACGGCACCATCGCCTTGAGCGAGGGCGGCTTCAGATTCGCGACCAGCCACTGCGTCATCGCGAAGTAGGAGATCCCGATCGCGCCCACGTTGCCGGTGCACCAGGATTGCCGCGCGGCCCATTCGATCGCGTCGTAGAAATCGAGCGCCTCCTGCAGCGAAAACGGATCGGTATACCCCGGGGACTTGCCCGATCCACGCGTGTCCACACGCACGGCCGCGTACCCGCGGGGCACCCACCACAGCGGGTTCACCGTCTCCCAGTTCATGTAGGGATTCGCCGGCTCTTCCAGGTCGGGCGGCGGCACCCAGACTTTGTCTTTCTGGTAGGGGCCGATATTGATGAGCGCGGGGTACTTGCCCGCCGCCTTTGGCCTGAAGACATCGGCGCGCAGCCGCACGCCGTCCCGCAGCGGGATCTCGACGTCTTTGTCGACGGTGAGATCGTGCTGCGGCCGGGCAGCGCTCGTCAGCGTCATTCGACCTTCACGTTGTTTTCCTGAACGACCTTGCGCCACTTGTCGGCCTGCGCTTCGACGAACTTCTGATACTCGGCGGGCGTCTTGTTCACGACGACCGACATGAGCGACTTCGCGAGGATTTCCTTCGTCTCCGGCAACTGCATCACGTGCACGACATCAGCGTGTATGCGGTTGAGCAGGGCAGGCGGCATCTTGGCGGGGGCGAAGAGCCCGTTCCATGCGTTGGTACCCATGCCGGGGTAGCCGCCTTCCGCGACGGTGGGCAGATCGGGTAACTCTGGCCGGCGCGTGGGCCAACTCGTCGCGAGCGCTTTGATGCGGCCGGCTTTGACATGCGAGATCGTGTTCCCGAGATTGATGAACATGAACTGTATTTCATTGCCCATGATCGCGGGAATCATTTGTCCCGCGCCCCCTTTGTATGGCACGTGCGTCATCTGCAGGCCCGCGTGCTTGAGGAACACGAGTGCGTCGAGGTGCGGATAGGAGCCGACGCCGGAAGAAGCGTAGTTCAGCGGCTTCCCGCTTTTCTTCGCGTAATCGACGAACTCGCGCATCGTGCCGGCGGGGATCGCGGTGCTCACCGCCCAGATATGCGGGAGCTCGATCAGGTTGGTCACTCCGTGAAGATCGCGCGTGCCCTTGACCGCTGTCTTGAAGATCGACTCGTTGATCGCGTTGGTCGAGACGTTGCCCACCATCAGCGTATGGCCGTCCGGGGCCGCATTGGCGGCGATCTCCAGCGCGATGTTGCCCGAGGCGCCGGCGCGATTGTCCACGATCACCGCCTCGCCCCAGCGCTCCCGCAGCTTCTCGGCGAGAGGCCGTGCGACGGTATCGGTGGCACCGCCCGGTGCATACGGAACGATCAACCGGACGGGCCGGTTGGGGAATCCGCCCGATTTCTCCGCGGCGACGAGCGGGCCAGCCAGCACGACCGCGACACCCGACATTAGCAGAGTACGAAACATTCCCTCTATGCGCATCGCTTCCTCCTCGGTTTATGGATCTGCAGCGGTCACCGGGCGTTACCGGGGAGTGCAGTCCTGGTTTCTAAGCCATACCCGGCCGCGTCACAGGCCCGATCTTTCGTCGCCCGGACTGATCGGGAGCTTGACGGGCTGCTTGGTGCGGGCAGAAAGATCGATGGCCTTCGTGAGCATGAGGCGATTATGGCCCTCGGCTGCGGTCGCATGCTGCGTCTTCACACCCAATGAAAGGCGCGTCAACCACGAGTTCGTCTCTTCGCGCATCGGGCCGCGCAATTCTCCGAGCGCGATGTCGCCCACGGGATAGCTCGTCAGGAAATCGACGCGGCGCGATTCGTGCGGCGCGTAGCCTTCGCCCTGCGCCTTGTTGACCGCCAGCACGATGTCGCGATGCGTGTCGTCGATCGTGAGCACGCCTTCGGTCCCGACGGCGCCCACCTCGAGACTGTACACAGCGCCCGGCCAGACCTCCGGCAGCGCCCACGAAATCGCGCCATGGTAGATCGCACCATCTTCGAAGCTGATGAGGTAACCGGTGCCGTCGATGCCTTTCCACTCGGGCCCGAGCGCCTTGTCCACCGAACGCGCATAAACTTCGACGGCTTTCTTCGATTCCATCAGCCACATGACCATGTCGAGCGCATGCGTGCCGGAGATCACCATCGGCGAGATCTCGGCGGGATTGTCGGTGCGCTTGTAATTGTCGATGGCGACCAGGCGATTCATGAACGCCCGCGACGTGACCATCGTGACGTCGCCGAGCGCGCCCGTGCGCACTTTCTCTTTGGCGACAAGCCAGCGCCGGCGAAACCGCTGCGTGTAGCCGATGACGGCGTCCACGCCGGCTTTCTCGATCGCCGTGAGAACCGAGGCCGATTCCGCGAGATCGGTGGCCAGCGGCTTCTCGATCAGCATCGGGAGCTTGCGCTCGATCGCGGCCATGATCGGGTTGACGTGGAGGTGCTCGTCCGTCGAAACGACGACCGCCGTTACTTCCGGTTGCTTGAGCAACTCGCGGAAATCGTGCGTGACGAAATTCGCGCCGACCTTCTCGGCAACGAGCTTCGCGCGGTCCGGGTTCTTCTCCGCAATACCGATCCAGTCGACCTGCGGATAGCGGGTGGCGAGCTCGCCGCGGATCAATCCGACGCGACCGGCGCCGACGATCGCGAGCCCTATGCGTTTCGGTTGTTTGTTCATGCGGCGGCCCTGCGCGATTCGGGAAGGGGAAGACTGACCGGTTCGCCCCGTTCGGCGGAGAGATCGGCCGCGATGTAAACCTCCATCACCTGGCGTGCCTGCTCTCCGGTCACGAGAACCGGCCGGTCGCAGGCCACCGCTTCGAGAAAGTGCACCGTCTCCCGCTCCATCGGCCCCGCGTAGGTGTGGTTCACGAATTCGCCGGGCATGGACGACATCGGCAGCCTCATGCCGTCCTTCATCGTGTTGACGATCACGTCGCGATGGCTGTCGTCGACGATAACGGCGCCGGTCGTGCCGATCATCTCGATCCACGTCGTCGAAAAATTCGGATACCCGGGCGGCAGGCTCCAACCGCCGCCCACCACGAACGAAAGGCCGCTGTCCAGCGTAACGGTGATCCACTGGGAATCCGGCACGTCGGCGCCGGTCGCTTCTTTCATCGCGCCGTAGTTCACCTGCGAGTAAACGCGCACGGGCTTCGCCGGCTCGAGACACCACAGCACGAAGTCGAGGTCGTGTGTCGATTCCATCGCCGCGGGCGAAAGCTTCGTGCGTCCGGTGATCTTGCTGCCGAGGCCGCGCGTGATATGGCGGCTCACAAGCGCACTCACCGGTCGGCCGAGCGTCCCGTCTTCGATGCAGCGCTTCACATACGCGAACTTCGGATTGAAGCGCTGCGAGTAACCGATCGTGAACTTCACTTTGTTGCGGCGCGAGATCGCGATGAGCTCATCGGCTTCATGCAACTCGAGCGCGATCGGCTTTTCGAGGAAGACGTGCTTGCCCGCCAGCAGGCAATCGCGCGCCATAGGGTAGTGAGTCGTCTCGGGCGTCGCCGAGATGATCATCGCGTCGATGTCCTTCACCTCGAGCAGCTTGCGCCAGTCGCTCACGGCCGAGACCGGAGTCGTCTTCTGCTGAACCTCGGTCAAGCGTTCCGGCCGCGTCTCCGCGATGTGCAGGTCTTTTACCAGGGGATTCGACGCGCAGGTTTCCGCGCGTATGCCGCCGCACCAGCCGGTGCCGACGATGCCGACATTGATCTGTTTCATGGAAATCCTTCAGGCGCCGGCGGGTGGCCGGTCGTGGGATGGACGATTCACTCGGCTTGCATGTTAGCGAGGCAACACACGTTTTGACAAATTACCGTCATCCACCATGCCGATGCAGCATGGCGCCTCGGCCGGGTCCACGGCGCACCCGAAGCGCGCCGGTTCACCGCTTCGACGCCTGCCCCGTCCCTCGGGGGCGAGCCAGAACCATGCCGGCATCCTGTTGCTCGACGAAGACCTGGCCGACATCCCCGATGGCCCTTCGTTTCGCCGCATGAGCGCGGCGCGCAAGCCGGCATTTGCACGCTGGCGCTGCGCGCGGCTATAGTCGGCTGACTTGTACCGAGGGAGTGAAGATGAGCAGGAACAGTCCCAGGAAGCGCGAATCGAAGAAAGCGCGCCCGGACGCCGAAAAAGTCGGGCAGGTCGGGCTCGGCATCATGGGTGGAGCCTTCGCGAGACATCTCAGAGCGGCGGGGTTCGACGTGCACGGCTTCGACATCGACCCGGATCGCTGCAGCGAGCTCGACGCGATCGGCGGCCGGGTGGAAA
The DNA here is from genome assembly GCA_963808765.1 of uncultured beta proteobacterium. Taxonomy (GTDB): domain Bacteria; phylum Pseudomonadota; class Gammaproteobacteria; order Burkholderiales; family SG8-41; genus JAQGMV01. The sequence goes on along the minus strand of CAWEHH010000010.1, from coordinate 36,073 downwards.
CGAGCGTCGCTGCCGTTGCGCGCGCGGCGCCCCTGCTCATCACCTCGCTTGCGAGCCTGCCTGCCGTGGAAGCCGCGTTCTTCGGAAAGGACGGCATCCTCCGCGGCGCGCGCGAAGGCACGGTCGTCATCGAAGCGAGCACGCTCCCGCTGGAGACGAAACTGGACGTACGCGACCGTTGCGCTGCACACAAGATCACCGTTCTGGATTGCCCCATCAGCGGGACCGGCGCCCAGGCGGCCGCGAAAGACATCTCGGTGTACGCGAGCGGTCCGGAGGATGCGGTCGCGCGATGCGGGCGTGTCTTCGAGGGCTTCGCGCGCAGCACGCATTACTGCGGCGTTTTCGGCAACGGTTCCAAGCTCAAGTTCATCGCGAACCTGCTCGTGACGATTCACAACCTGGCCGCCGCCGAAGCGATCGTGCTCGGGGAACGTGCGGGACTGGACCTCGATCTCCTGTACAAAGTCATCCGGGACGGCGCGGGGACGTCCCGCATGTTCGAAGTGCGGGGGCCGCTCATGATCCGCAACGATTACAGTGAGCCCACCATGAAGGTCGAGGTCTACCAGAAGGACATCGATATCATCAGCGCGTTCTCCGCCGCCCTTCAGTGCCCCACGCCGCTGTTCGATGCCGCGAAGGCCTACTACTCGGGGGCTTACGCGCAAGGGTATGGAAAGCAGGACACCGCGGCGATTTGCGCGGTCCTCGAGAACATGGCTGGAATCGTCCGGGTACCCGAGCCGGGCCGAGGACGCAGACGCGCTTCCGCAGGCAAGACGACAACGCGAGCAAGAGACAAGCGCGCGTAGCCGACGGGGGCCTCGATCGCGCCTGCGCGGAACCACGGCCGGCGCTTTGCTTCCCTTCCAAGCAGCATCCACTTCGCACATGAGAGCTCCATCGTGAATCTGCAAAATGAACCTGTAGTCTCCGGACGCGATCCGCTCGCCGGCCGCATCCCCGTGAGCATCGTCACCGGCTTTCTGGGCAGCGGAAAATCGACGCTCATCAACAAGCTCCTCACGCGTCCGGACATGAACAAGGTCGCGGTCATCGTGAACGAGTTCGGCGAGCAAAGCATCGACCACGACTCTGATCCAGGTCTCGTCGGAGCAGATGATGCTGCTGAACAACGGGTGCCTGTGCTGCGTGCTTCGCGGCGACCTTCAGGAGACGTTGCGGGATCTCTTCGTCAAGCGGCGCATGGGCGAGATCACCGATTTCGAGCGCGTGATCATCGAGACCACCGGCCTCGCCGATCCTGCGCCCGTCATGCAGACGCTCATGTCCGATACGATGCTGCAAGGCCAGTATCGGCTCGACTGCGTCGTCACGCTGGTCGATGCGGTCAACGGACTTCAGCAGATCGAAACGATGTCCGAGCCCGTCAAACAGTCCGCGCTGGCCGATCGCATCGTCATCACGAAATCCGATCTCACGGACGAGAAAACGGTGCAGGCAGTCGAAGCGCGCGTGCGCGAATTGAATCCGCAGGCACCGATCAAGCGCGCGGTGAACGGCGAGATCGACCTTGCATTCCTCATCGACGTGGGGCTTTCGAACGCGCGCTCGCGGCTCGAGGACGTGGAGCGCTGGATGGGCGCCGAAACACCGTATGGCCATGACGAGCACGATCATGCGCATCGGCACGACACGACGGTGAAGTCGTTCAGCCTGCGCTACGACAAGCCGTTCACGTGGGCGACGTTTTCACAGTCGCTGGAGGTCCTGACCGCCTTGCGCGGCCCCGATCTCCTGCGGGTGAAGGGGCTCGTGAATGTCGAAGGCCGCGAAGGGCCGCTCGTCGTGCAGGGGGTCCAGCACCTCTTTCATCCGCCGATCGAGCTCGCGGCGTGGCCGAGTGAAGACCGCGCGACACGCATCGTGTTCATCACGCGCGGCATCGAGCGGCAGGTGGTGGAGAACCTGTTTTCGGCGATCGGTTCCATCGGATCGAGCGCGACACCGGCTACCGTATAACGCGGCGGCGGAATCGCATCGCACGCGTCGTCGAAGGCGCGTGGACCTGGCGTTACGACTTCCACGCGCTCGAAGGCGCTCCCGGACATGCCGACGATCGCCCAGGCGGGCCTTCCCGGTATGAGGCGACCCAGTGGTTCGGCGTGCTCGCTGCGGCACCGGCTCTCTTTCCCTCGAGCGGAAGAGCCCGGTCGCACCGGGTCTGGTCATTGCTTTCGAGCGCGCCATGCACGCCGCCGCTCCTCCGCGCGCAACGCGGAACCACCATCCATCACGGCTAGGTCGGGCGGCAGGGGCTACACGCGCCGGCCGCGATCCTGCGCGGGCCGTGATTCCGCCCGGGAAGCGGGACGTCGAGCTCGAGATCGGCGGCCGGTCGGTGCGATTGACGAATCTAGACAAGATCTTCTGGGCGGAGCTCGGTCTCACGAAGCGAGATCTCCTGCAGTACTACGCCGACGTGTCGGCGGTACTGCTGCCGCACCTCGTCGACCGCGCGATGGTGATGAAGCGCTATCCGAACGGGGCGGCGGGCAAGTGCTTTTTCATGAAGCGCGCTCCGACTCCACGGCCGGAGTGGATCGAGACCTGCTCGATCGCGCATGCCTCGGGCAACATCATCGACTTCCCCATGGTGCAGGACCCTTCCTTCCCTCCTGTGGCTCATCAACCTCGGATGCATCGATCTGAATCCGTGGTATGCACGCTGCGACGATGTCGATCGACCCGACTATCTGCACTTCGATCTCGATCCCGTTCCCGGAGCAGACTTCGAAACCGTCCGTGAAACGGCGCTTGTCGTGCGCCAGGGCCTCGAAGGACTCGGGATGCAGCCGCTCGCGAAGACGACCGGGTCGCGCGGCATCCACGTTTACGTTCCGATCGTGCGGGGCCCGACGCAGAAGGAAGTCTGGAGCTTCGCGAAGCGCTTTGCCCTGGATCTCGCAAAGCTGAAGCCCGGGCTTATCACGGCCGAGTATCGGATCGCAAAGCGGCCCGCCGGCCGCGTGCTCGTCGACTACAACCAGAATGCCTGGGGACGCACGCTCGCTTCTCTCTACTCACCGCGTCCGACGCCGCAGGCAACCGTTTCAGCGCCGGTCACGTGGGAAGAGCTCGAGCAGGGCGCCGGAATCGCGGATTTCAGGATCGACAACATGCCTTCGCGGATCGCCAGCGTCGGAGATCTCTGGTCGCCGCTGCTCGACATGGGCGGACGCTGCGAGCTGCGGCGCTTTATCTGAAGCCGATGGCGCTGCCGATTCCGACGTCTTATGCGCCGATGGAGGCTCGGCTCGTCGCCGAGTTGCCGGCGGGAATAGAGTGGCACTACGAGCCCAAGTTCGACGGGTTCCGCTGCGTCGCTTTCAAGGACAGCGGCGAAGTCGATCTTCGCTCGAAGGCGGGACAGCCCTTCAACCGATATTTCCCCGAGATCGTGGCGGCCCTGGAAGCGATCGACGCGAAGTCCTTCGTGCTCGACGGCGAGCTCGTGGTGCCCGAAGGCGCATCGCTGTCGTTCGATCAGTTGCTGATGCGCATCCATCCGGCGCAAAGCCGTGTGACAAAGCTCGCCCGCGAGCATCCCGCGCTTTTCATCGTGTTCGATCTGCTGGTCGACACCGAGGGCACGGCACTCACTGAACACCCGCTTTCCGAGCGCAGGCTCGCACTGGAGCGCTTCTACGAGGGTCTTACCGGTCAGGCCGGTCTGCTTCGACTGGCACCGCATACGACGCGCCGAAGCGAGGCGGACGCGTGGTTGCAATCGCTTGGAAGTGGCCTTGATGGGCTCATCGCCAAGCGCCGCGATTTGCCCTATCAATCCGGCGAGCGCACCGGAATGCAGAAATTCAAACACATGCGCACCGCGGATTGTGTCGTGGGAGGCTTTCGCTACGGCTCCAGGGAGCGGCTCGTCGGCTCATTGCTGCTTGGCCTCTACAACGACGCAGGCTTGCTCGATCACGTGGGTTTCAGCGCGAATATCAAGGCCGGCGATAAACCTGCTCTGACACGCGAGCTCGAACCACTCGTGGAACAACCCGGCTTCACCGGCAACAAACCGGGCGGACCGAGTCGTTGGAGCACCGAACGCAGCGGCGAGTGGGAGCCGCTCGCGCCCAGGCTTGTCGCGGAGGTGCAGTACGATCACTTCAGCGGCGGCCGTTTCCGGCACGGCACGAAGTTCCTGCGGTGGCGTCCAGACAAAGCGGTGCGACAGTGCACGATGCGGCAGGTCGTTCGGGAGTCTGGCGCTGCGCTGGAGTTGCTCGAATCCTAGCAGCGAGTCGGACTTGCGGTCCGACACGCGACGAAGGAATGGAGCACGGAGGAAAACCCGGGTTTTCCTCTGGCCGTAGGGTGGTGAGCGCCACCCCTCAGGACCGCGAGAGAGAGCCCATCTTTTTACGCTTCTGCTTCCGGTCAGCCATGATCTTGGCGTAACAATCCGCGCAAACCTCGCGCCGGTGAGTGCTGCCGGGCAAGGATTTGAACTGCTCGCGCGGGCGATAGTGCTGGCCGTGATAGCAGAACTTCAATGGAGTGGATATGCTCATGGGCTCGTCTGTTTCAATGCGCAAATCAAAAACGCCAGCCACCTGCCTTCAGACCGCGCTCTTACCGATCCGGGCCCGCAAGGTGAAGCGCGGGATTCGAAAACACGTTCAAGGCGCAACCGCTTCGGTAGCCACGTATACCATTCCTGCGCCGACCCCCGAATACGGTCGCCCCGGCGCTATCGTATCAGCTTGCCTTGAGGATCAAAAAGCAAGAAAAAGACCGCACCGTTCATGCACGCTTTGCTTGTCACTTGTCAAGTGTGCGAGGCGACGTGATCACTCGAATGCCGATGTTCGAACCGGCACAGCAGGGCGCGGCACATATGTCATACCATGGCGGGCACGACGCGTTGGCCCGAACGTTGTTGTTGCGCTCGTGATGGTGAGCGGGAAGACTCGAACCAATGGCGCGGGCCTGCGAACGCGAACTCGCCGACTGACGCGGCATACCGCGTTAACTCATTCATCGCGCTGAGCAAATCACCGCGGAACGTTGACCGGTCAGGGATGGGGCTTTACACTACCGCCCTTTCCGAAACGGCACCTTCGTAGGTCTTGAGCCGCTTCGTCAGGCCCGATCCCCGATAGCTCAGTCGGTAGAGCGACGGACTGTTAATCCGCAGGTCCCAGGTTCGAGCCCTGGTCGGGGAGCCAATTAGATCAAACACTTGCCTACGTCATGCGGCGTGAACATCGGACCCGCTTCTCTTCCGGTGCCCATTCGGTGCCAGTTAGCTCGAGCCTCGCGCCTTAGATCGGCGAGATCGAATTCTTACGATGTCGAATCTTCGCGACCTTCCACACTCGATCTGCCATCGCGACTTAATGCTTGCGACCCCCGGCAAGCTCTTCTCGGCCGCCGGCTGGATCTATGAGCTCAAGGTACGACGGTTTCCGGTGCCTGGTTTGCAAGCACGGCGACGTTGTGCGCCTCGAATCCCGCTTCGGGCCGGACATGAGCAGCCAAGTTCCCCGAGCTCGTCGCCGAGATCCAGCCGATCGCGCATGACTTTGTGGTCGATGCCGAGCTCGTCGTCCTGGACGATCAGGGCCGTCCGCAATGGAATCGGCTGCACAGGCGCCACGCGATCTGGGATCAGTTCCGGATTCAGCGCGCGGCCGTGCGTGATCCGGCTGCCCTCTTCGCCTTCGATCTGCTATCGCGAGCAAGGTGTTACCGCTCTCCTCAGTGCCGGTGCTATTGATGAAGAAAACGGGGCCTGCTCACAGAAAAAATTGAAAGCGGTGAGCTCGGCTTCTAACGACAAGAGCGCCACGACCTGCACCACCAGTGACGGGTTACTGGTACTACTGTGCGGCATCGCAGGCTTTTTTTCCGTACGTGAAAGATCGCCCGGGAGGTCAGTGGGAACGTGTGGAACCGCGCGGCCCCTCCGACTGGCTCGGAAAAGTTCGCAGCTACACATCTCCGTAGCGAGGCCTGACCCATTCGCCCGATTACGAAAGGAAAAGTCGACATGAATTGCGGAAGATTATCGATTGAAGCCGGCTCATGCCCCCTCAGCTCGTGCGGCGGCATACCGAACCACGAAAGCAGGGTGTACGCATGAGTCAGAGCCCTCCGCCTTCACCACCGGGGATTCAGGCGATCTTTCATCCGTCCGATTTCTCGGCCGCGAGCGAAGTCGCCTTTGCACATGCGCTGAAAATTGCCCTGGTAACGCAAGCCAGCCTGCGCGTGCTGCACGTAGCGGCGCACGGAAACATCGATTGGATGGACTTTCCCGGTGTGCGGGAGACGCTGGAGCGCTGGCAGCTCCTTCCGAAAGGAAGTCGCAGCAGCGCCGTCGCAGACCTCGGAATCAACGTTCGCAAAGTGGTGGAGTCCAGTTCCGACCCGGTGAAAGCCTGCCTCGAATACCTCAGCCGGCGTCCCGCCGACCTGATCGTTCTCGCGGTGCGCCAGCACGGACAGCGCATGCGCTGGCTCGGCAAAGCTGTCGGCGAACCGATCGCACGAGGCGCTGGCGAGATGACGCTCTTCATCCCTCACGGCGTGAAGGGCTTCGTGTCGCGAGACGACGGTTCGGTATCGCTCAAGAGCATTCTCGTCCCGGTCACCCAACGGCCGCGGCCGCAGCCCGCGGTCGAAGCCGCTGCGCGACTGATTCGAAATCTCAAGCTGCCGCCCGGTGTCGTGACGCTGCTGCATGTGGGCGCGGAGGGCGATGCGCCGGCGCTGAGGCTTCCTGATGGCTCGGACTGGCAATGGACCCGCAGCAACGCAACCGGCGATCCGGTGGAGATGATCCTGGAGACCGCCTCCGCGGTGGCCGCAGACCTCATCATCATGACGACGGAAGGTCCGAATGGGTTTCTGGACGGCTTGCGCGGGAGCACTTCCGAGCGGGTCTTGCGGAAGGCTCAATGTCCTGTGGCGAGTCTACCCGTAGGCTCATTTCTCGGCTGATGGTCCTTACGCCCCATTTGCGGCGGTGAGCATGAATTGCGTCAGCGGCGCGGAAGACGGATTAGCGGCGCCGAACGCGGTCAGCAAGTCGCTCGATGACGCGAAGCGTCCGTTATCACTGTCGCATCGGTATCGACGACCCAGCCGAGGTCCATACTGCGACACGATTTGGAACATCCCGAACGGCATCGTTCTTTGAAGTGAACAATGTCGAGTGAAATATAGCGTCCCCGGGATAAGGTCTATCATCCGCGCGGATTGGTGGGTGCAACTGGGGCTGCGGCGCGATCCCCGCAGCACTGAGACTTTTGCGCATCGTGCCTTAGCGACGACGCCGGCACCGCGTCTGCGTCAATGATCGGGCGCACGACGGGAATGGTCCTGACACACACCTGAACAAGCGCGGCTGCGCATTCGGTTCGCTCGTCGCATGATATCGTCTCGCATCGTGCGATTGAATTGAGAGGGCATCTCGTGAAAGATCTCAGCTCGATGATCGCAAGCGTGCTCTGTTTCAGTATAGCGATGCCGGTGGTAGCCCAGACACCGCCATCGGGTCCGGCAGGGTCTCCCCGTGCGGCGGTACCCGCGGACACCAAGTCGTTCTCGCAGCAGGAACTCGACCAGTTGCTCGCGCCGATCGCGCTCTATCCGGATGCACTGCTGGCGCAGGTGCTGATGGCGTCGACGTATCCGCTCGAGATCGTCTACGCCGAGCGCTGGGTGAAGGCGAATCCAAGCTTGAAGGGTAAGGCGCTCGAGGACGCGCTGCAGAGCCAGACTTGGGATCCGGCCATCAAGTCGCTTACCGTGCTCCCGCAGGTTCTGACGATGATGAGTGAGAAGCTCGACTGGACGCAGAAGCTTGGCGACGCTTTCCTCGCGCAGCAGAAGGATGTGATGGCCACCGCTCAGGCGTTGCGCACCAAGGCCGTCACGCAAGGCACGCTCAAAGATTCCAAGGAGCAGAAGGTCACAACAGAAGCGCAGAACGACACCACGATCATCAAGATCGAGCCAGCCAATCCCGAAGTCGTCTACGTGCCAACGTACAACCCGACGGTCGTGTACGGCGCGTGGCCTTACCCGGCGTATCCGCCGTATTACTGGTATCCACCGGGCTATTACTACGGAGGCGCGCTATTTAGCTTCACTGCGGGCGTCATCATTGGCGGCGCCCTGTGGGGCAATTGCAACTGGGGCGGTGGGGACGTCAACATCAATGTCAATCGCTACAACAACTTCAACCGCAGCAACATCTCGGACGGCAACTGGAAGCACAACGTCAACCACCGCGGGGCGGTGCCGTATCGCGACAAGGGCGTCGCGCAACAGTACGGGCGCAGACAGTCCGGCGATGCTGCTTCGCGGGAGGCGTTTCGCGGCCGCGCGGAGGCGGGTCGTCAATCGATCCAGCGCGGCGAGGTACCGTCACGCGACCTCGCGGGGCGCGATCTCGGTAGTCGCGACGCGGGCAGAGCAGGTGGTGGGGCAGCCAATCGTGACGTCGGCGGGCGCGACACTCGCGGCATGCGCACTCCGACAGCGTTCGACACCGGCCGCGGTGCGCAGACGCGTGACGTCGGCAGCCGTGGATCGTCGAGCATCGGGTTGGCACGCTCTTCAGGCAACATCGGCGGAGGAGGAGGCGGGGGGCGCGGGGGCGGAGGTGGACGTGGCGGTCGCCGCTGATATGCACCGCCGATTCGCGCGTATAGCGGGGTGCCAGCTTGCGCGGTTGCTGCTTGTATTCCTTTTCGGTGTGCCCGTCGTAACCGAAGGTCTCGCCGCTGCTCCGGCGCCGAAGTCGTTCGTGACGCCCGAAGACGCCGTGAACGCGCTGGTGCAGGCGGTCAAGACACGCAACCGCACCGCGACACTTTCAGTGCTTGGTGACGCCGGAGACTGGCTTTCCTCAGGCGACGCTACCGCTGACAGGGCGACGGTTGAGCGCTTCCTGTCGGACTACGAAGGGATGCACACCATCGTCCGCGACGGCGACAAGGCAAAGCTGATGATCGGAAGCGACGAATTCCCGTTTGCCTTCCCGCTCGTGAAGAGAGGGGACCGATGGCGCTTCGACACCGCGTCGGGAAAGGAAGAACTGCTCGCCCGGCGCATTGGGGCCAACGAGCTCTCCGCGATCAAAGTCACTGCAGGCGATCGTCGATGCGGAACAGGAATACGCTTCGGAGGACCGTCTTGGCGATGGCGTCCTCGCGTACGCGCAGAGGTTGGCGAGTCGATCCGGCAAGCGCGACGGACTGTATTGGCCCGCGAAAGCCGGTGAGCCGGAGAGCCCCCTCGGCCTGCTCGTGGCACGGGCGGCGAGCGAGGGGTATAAGCGAAGCGAAACGCCGCCCACCCCTTACCATGGCTACTTCTACCGGATGCTGAAGGGCCAGGGTAAGAATGCCGAATCGGGCGCATTCGAGTACGTGGTACGCGGGAGAGGGATCGCGGGTTTTGCCGTCGTTGCCTATCCGGCGAAGTACGGCAATTCCGGCATCATGACTTTCATCGTCAATCAGAACGGCGAAATTTATCAGGCGAATCTCGGGCCGGGAACAAAGGCGAGGGCCGAAGGCATGGAGCGCTTCGATCCGGGTGAAGGCTGGTCCGTCGTCTACGACAAGTGAGCTCGGAGTCGCCCGGCAGAGCGTTACTGCCCCCAACGCCGATTCGTCAGCATCCTAACTGCACGTCTGTCTCAGTTGAAGCTTTCCCAGTCGTCCTCCATCTCTTCGATCTTATTGCCGTTCCACTTCTTCATTTTATGGAGGCCATACGCGAACACCGTGCGCGGAGCGAACGCTATCTTCTCTGAGCCGCTCAGATCGCTCCACCTTTGGCGGTTATGTGCATTGCCTTCGCGACGTGAACACTTCGGAGATGCGCCCAAGCATCAACTGGAGAGCGATCCCGACCACGAGGGGCGACGACGATGCTGAGTGAGAGAACGACAAAGCCGAGTCGACGACGGGAGGGGGTGTCGAAGGCTCGGCCGACCTGTTACTCGAGGCGACAGGATCGCTTCGGAGGAAGTTGAACGGAAGGCGCGAGTATGCCGACGCTCGCGCAGAGAGAAGCGGGCGTTTGGCCGGCGTTCAACGTGCCAGTGCAGGACGTGTAATTTCCATCGAATGGCGGAAAACTACTCGGCGGGCAACGCCGCTATGACCTGATCGTTAAGACGCAGCGCAATGGCGCCGCGAATGTCATTTCGCGTGCCGTCGAGCACCGTCATGCGGCAATAGACGCTCGAGAGGTCGGCGGCGATCAAACCCTTGATATCAGACGCAACGCGCTGCTCGCCAGGCTCCAAGGTAATCGCCAACAAGCCCGCCTGAACAGTCTGGGCTTGACCGGTGTTGGACGTCCTCCTGAAGAACCGGACCTCGACGCGGCGGGCGTCATTCGCAACGTTCACCACAGAACAACTCACGGTGGCGGTGCCCGGCGCGGGCGTGTTCAGGGGAAACTCTCCGTTTTCCTGTCGAAACGGTGAGAACAGCGATGGCATCGGCGGCGTGATCCGCACATTCGATGGCGGCGGCAGCAGGGCGACCACGGATGCTTGAAGGTCACGAATCGATGCCAGAGTGTTTGTGTCGTCCCCTGGTGCAGCGAACGATGCGGACGAGGCAAATGAGAGAAGGATTGCGAGAACGAGTCCAGTGCGACGCATAGGGTCTCCCTTGTGGAAATCGGTAATGAGGACCGAAACTGATCCAGCTGAAGCGGCGCTTATAGTTCCACTGTCACTCGCGCGAAGCTATCCGGCTCATGTCGTAAGACAAACGGGTTCATAGCCGGCAGACTTCTACGGCCAGGCCGTTTTATAGCGGCCGTGCGCCAGGATGTGCCCGAAAGGCTCGGGCACCGATTCCCGGTCTGCCTGTTCCGTCGGCCCTCTGGCGGAGTGTCTTTCTCCCCATCTCGCGTCAACATGTCTTGCCGCCCTAAAGGTATTCCCAGGTCGTCTTCTTCTCTTCCACGACCTCGGGCTTGGCGGGGCGGGTTCTGTCCAGGCAACTCTGGGGAGTCGTTATGAAGATGCCGATGTTTTGCCGAGTTGGCCGCGCGATCGTTGCGGGTGCACTGTTCGTAATCGCGTGTCCAATGTCTGTTGCTGCATGGGATCCCAGTCCACTTCCATCGGTTCTGAACTCGGCCGGATTTACCGCCGTTTGGTCGGCACCCGGCTCCACTGGACTACGAGGTGAACGAGGGGTCGATTACATGGGTGCCATCGTCACCACATCGGAGTTGGTGCATGCGGACGATCCGCGCTTCGTGAGATATCCCATCGAGCCGATACACAACGACAATCTCGTGCACGCATGCTTGAAGCTCGGCGCCATGTACCGCGATGCACGCGTCATCGTGCGTCTCAAGGCGGTCAGTTTGACTACCTTCAAGTCTCAGCCCCAAACCGTCATGACGCTCGACAGCGCGGCATATCCCGTGTCGAGCAATTTCCAGGCGCGCGATGTGACGATAAACAAATGGTTCAACTTCGACCGCAACGTCTACTACGTCGAAGTCGAGCTCAGGAAGCCTACCAAGGAGGCGCAGCCTTCAGTGCGATGGGTCTATCTCGCGGCGCCGCTTTCGAGCAGCCTCTGTCCGTCGTAGTCGGTGATCGAGTGTCATCAAGGAATGTGTCTCGCTGTCCAAAGCACTCGATCGGCCCTTCGTTCTCCGCGGAGCCCGCGTCACGATCGGACGCGTTGTGGCCAACTATTTCTAGGGAGCCGTTATGAAGATGCCGATGTTCTGCAGAGTTGGCCGTGTAATCGTTGCCGGCGCGCTCTTCGCAATGGCGTATCCGATGTCTGTTGTTGCACAGAATATCAGTACGAACACCAATACGAACACTAATACGAATACCGATACCGTTACCGGCACGAATGTCAGCAATCTACTTGAGTCGGTCCTGGTTTCGGCCGGGTTTACTGCGGTCTGGACGGTGCCCGGCTCCTCTGGCGTCACGCACGGGCACACCATGAGCACGGATGCCACTGTGAGCGACTCTCAATCAACCTTGAGATATCCCATCCAGCCAATACGCAACGACAATCTCGTACATGCATGCCTGAAGCTGGGTGCCATGTACCGCAATGACTTCCATAATGCACAAGTCATCGTGCGCCTCCAGACAGTCGATATGACGATCGCGAACTCTCAGCCGCAAACGGTCATGACAATCGACAGCGACGCGTATCCCAATTCCGAAAATTTTCAGGTGCGCGACGTGACGATAAACAGCTGGTTCAACTTCAACTACAACGTCTACTACGTCGAGGTCGAGATGACGAAGGGCACTGGGGCTATGGGGGCTGGACTGCGATGGCTCTATCTGGCAGCGCCGCTTTCGAGCGCTTTCTGCCCCTCGTGATAGCCGATCGAATGCCATAAGGAAATCGTCTCGCCGCCTGAAAGCACTCGACAGGCCGCCTTTCGTTCTTCACGGAGCCTGCGGTGCGATCGGGCGTGTTGTGTTCCACTATGGGGGGTCGTTATGAAGATGCCGATGTTTTGCCGAGTTAGCCGCGCGATCGTTGCCGGCGCGCTGTTCGCAATGGCGTATCCGATGTCTGTTGTCGCACAGAATATCAATACGAATACGAACACTAAAACCAATACCAGTACCGAATACCAATCTATTTCCTTCGGTCCTGGATGCTGCCGGATTTACTGTCGTTTGGTCGGCACCCGGCTCCACTGGCATACAAGAGCGTGTTTTCGTGGGCGACGAGGATAACGGGGGCGAAACCTATGTAATTTTTTACCAGGATGCCACCGCGAGGGCGGCCTGGACCTGTTCCTCTTCAGTGCATCCGTCATGCTTTCTGAGATATCCCATCCAGCCGATATACAACGACGGTCTCGTGCACGCATGCTTGAGGCTCGGCGCCATGTACCGTGATTATTCAGCGCAGACACGCGTCCTCGTGCACCTCAAGGCAGTGGACTTGACGATCGCAAATAACCCGCCTCAAACGGTCATGACGGTCGACAGCGCAACTTACCCCGCGTCGAATAATTTCCAGCTGCGCGACGTGACGATAAACAACTGGTTCAACTTCAACTACAACGTCTACTACGTCGAGGTCGAGTTCACAACCAGTCCATCGAATCCGGATACGGTGGCTGAAGTGCGATGGATCTATCTGGCGGCGCCACATTCGAGCCGCGTCTGCCCATCGTAATAGATGATGGAGCGCCAGAAGGAAAAAGCCCAGCACCTTGCAGGCTGGGCGAATAGGGGTCGCGACCGGCTCGCGCATGTCCTCGAGCCACTCGCCGCAGGTCGCCGTGGGTCGAAAGGAACCTGCGTAGATCATAGCGGGGCCTGCTGACTGAGGTGTTTCGGAGCCACCGGGGGGTGAAAGATCGCGGGAGCTGTCATATGCCGCCCCAGGTCGAGCTCAAGCTCGAGTCTTCAAAGCCTCGAACGATTGGGGCATTTCTACATTCGTCCTTCGGGCGCGAGTTTCCATACTGGCTTCCGTCAACACGCGGGAGGAGTCGTGCGACGCGGGCCATTGGCGGATGAAGACCTTACGGGCGTCCTAGTGGCGCTTGTGCTGGCGATCGTGCTGATAACGATATTGGGCGAGCGCATCTTGTGAGCGCGGCCAGCATAGGACGGTGATCACGCGATGACTTGTGATCTCTGCACCCGATTGTTGGACAAGCCGACGACGATCGGACCATCTCAGTCGCTCGTACTCCGTGGTACTCGGCTCGGCGAGCGCGGTGTCGTGGAGACCTATAAGTGCGGAGGCTGCGGTACGCAATGGCACCGCTTCAAGCCGGACGTGACATTCAAAGGAAGGGCTCCAACCTGGCTCGTTATACGGAACTCACGTTTGCGCGGCTAATCTTCTCCCAACCTCTGAACTGCACCGCACCTCGCGCACATCTTGTGGGCCCACGGAGCCGCCGAGCCCCTAGGTGACCGAGAAGCTGGACATCGTAATTAGCATACTTAACCCGAATTGGAAGTACACATAGCACTGCGACCGACATACGGAAGACGTTCGCAAAGGCGCATCGGAAGCTCGCGCAAAACAAGGCTTCACAACCTCAACAGCAACCTGAACGGAAAGTTGCACACTTCGTTCCGCGCGGAGCGGCGCGGCTGAAGAGATAGCCGCCGCGGCAGACGGAACCGCCCGCTCCAACGCGCGGCGGCCGCTCTATTTGGTCCATTTCCCATGCGATCGCTAAGGAGGCGGGACTCGGTGTCGGAACGGTGCAGAGGATCATCAGCACTTCAGCGCCGTGAAGCCGACGGATTTCGGTCGGCGCCATACTTACGGCTGCTTTCGGCCACAACCAGAACTTAAATTCGGGGGTGCGCCTCGCACGAGCACGCTGCGCGCCGCGCGTGCGCTTTCACCCGGCATACGTTCAGTTATTCCGGAGTCGCTGATGATGCTGCTGTCGTTCCGCGCCCTGGCTTCGCGGCTTTCTCCAGGAGCGTTTCGGCCCGCATCGCTGGATGATCAGAGATCTTTGCATCTTCTGCCTCAGACACCCGCTCCCCCCGCACAAGCAGCTGCGATCTTTGCCGGCCGGCGCAGCAGCAGGGTATTCTAGACCATCCGAAGAACGACATGCGTCGCGCATGCTTCCCCAGAACACGTTCGCACTTCCAAGTATTGCGAATCCTCCCACTAACGGTAACATGATGCAGACTTCTGGAGCCGATTGCGGTATCCGCGAAGCATTCGCAGCCAAGCATAATGTGAGATATAGTTCGCGTGCAAGGTGAGATGATCGCACGCCAAAAGATCGCCTGTTTCGCTAGAGCATGAGCCGGCAGCGTACGCGTATGCTCTCCGAGCTTGAACCTCTTCATCCCTCAAGAAGCGTGTTGGATCTCGTGTCGCTCTTGGTCGGTGCGTTGTTGCTCGTGCTATTGTTCGCCGCGTGCTTTCAGCTGCTCGAACTGCGGGTCGGCGACACCGCTATCTCTGAACGCCGCTCAGTGAACGGCGGCTTCATCGCGAACAACGGGTCGACGCACTGAAGAGCGCGCTTCCCCAAGCTCCTGACCCGACATATACGACAGACGAATCGGCCCGGAACGTGCGACCAGGCACTCCTTGTCAAGGCACCGGGTACGCGCGTTGCAGCACTTCCGAGCGCGAGCCACGCGCTGCGTTCGTCATCGCCTCGGCAAACGAGATTTGAGCGAGATGAACAAGCTTTCGCGTGTGTAGCAAGAACTGCACCGCGTCAGCGTAACAAGCGCTCATGCAGATAAAAGATAATTGCAGAAAAAGATAAACCCCGACCGCGCTGTTAACTTGATTACCAGGGGTATGCTTGCTTACCGTCTTGTAAAGGTTGAAACAAGTTCATCACGAGGAGCCTTGCCCCCATGCACGAAATCATCAGGTCTGTTTTCAAGCCCTGCTTTTCCGCGTTACCGCGGCCAATCCAGGAGCGCTTGCGCGAGCGCTTACGTGAACAGCGGAATCGACATGCCGCTCAGTTGGAAGTAAGGCGAAACATCGCGGCTGTGCAGCGAGGTGAACGGCTTGTCCCCGAGTCGGCGCTTGAACAGAAATTGGTCGAGGCGCTGCAGTACTTGATGGCGAAAGGCTCCTCAGCAACAACGCTCGGTGATTACCTGGAATTTGGCGTCTATAACGGTTCGTCGCTATCTTGTGCCTTCAAGGCGCACAACCAAGTGGGTGCGCGGCACGTGCGACTCTTCGGTTTCGACTCCTTCGAAGGTTTACCCCCGGACGCGCACTTAGATGATGATGGTGTGTGGAGCCCGGGAGCGTTCCGCATGGACGAGCGCTTCGCCCGGAAGTTCTTAACCGAAGAAGGGGTGGACTGGAATCGCGTGAGGCTTGTCAAGGGCTGGTTCAATGAGACATTAACGGAGGTGTTGCTGCGAAGTCTCTCGATCCGCAAAGCGAGCATATTGATGGTTGATTGCGATACCTATGCTTCGACAAAGACCGGTACTACCGTTTTGTGCCCCACTGATTGAAGATCATGCGGCGATATTCTTCGATGATTGGCATGCAGACGGACTTGCGGATAAGAATCTCGGCGAGAAGCGGGCGTTCGACGAATTCCTGGAGCAACATCCCGAGTTCACGGTCGAGGACTTCGGAGATTACGGTAACTACAGTAAGGTCTTCATTGTCTCCCGTTCTTCCCAGACGCGCCG
The DNA here is from genome assembly GCA_963808765.1 of uncultured beta proteobacterium. Classification (GTDB taxonomy): domain Bacteria; phylum Pseudomonadota; class Gammaproteobacteria; order Burkholderiales; family SG8-41; genus JAQGMV01. The sequence goes on along the minus strand of CAWEHH010000010.1, from coordinate 19,887 downwards.
AGGTTCTCTATTTGCTTTGGTGCCTGGGGGACTAGCTGGTGATTTTCTTGCCGGTACGTTTGAGCTCGGCCGGTCGTTGCCTTATTTCATTTGATCTAACGGGCCCGAGCGACTTTTGCGTGTTTCGCCTGTCATCGGTACATTTGGACGCGGCATAGCTCTTGCGCATGCCGGGCGCTAACTTGGAACACGACCCTTTCAAGTATGGAGAAACGCTGCTCGCCTCGGTAATTGAGGAACACAAGCGACACCCTCGGCTGTCATTCGTGCGACGTTTGTTTCCCGGCTGGCGGAAGAGGGCCTTTCGGCGGGCTGTGCGTAAATTGGCCGACCGTCGATCAGCTCGCGCAGCGCCTTCCTCACGCGCTCGATAACGGGCTCCATCTGCTGCTCGCGTCCTGGCGGAACACGCGAGGTGATTCCCTTGAGCCATTGCATGCTCTGGCTGACATGTTGGTTCGTCCGATACGACACGAACACGTGAACACGGCGCTCGACGCGGTAGCGTTGGTGAGGCGACGCAGTTGGGAGTACGACTGGGTTGTCGAGTACGACATCAAGGGCCTGTTCGACAATATTGCCATGAGCTGCTGTTAAAGGCCGTGCGCAGGCACTGCCAGACTCCATGGGTGCTGCTGTACATCGAGAGATGGTTGACAGCACCCATGATGGCGGAAGATGGAACGCTGAAGGCGCGTACCCGCGGCACGCCGCAAGGCGGTGTCGTTTCACCGCTCCTGGCGAACCTCTTCCTTCATTACGCGCTTGACGTGTGGCTGACGCGGAACATGCATAGCGTGCATTCTGTCGCTATGCTGACGATGGCGTTATTCACTGCAAGAGCGAGGATCAGGCGAAATTGGTCATGCGCAAGATCCAGCAGAGGCTTCGTGAGTGCGGTCTCGAAATGCATCCGGAAAGAGTCGGATCGTCTACTGCCACGACATCAATCGGCAGCAGACATATGCGGCGACGCAGTTTACGTTTCTCGGCTACGCGTTTCGTCCGCGCAAGGCGGTCGACAAGTATGGCCGCGTGTACGTCAACTTCGCCCCTGCAGTGAGTCGCGAGGCGCTGACGGTAATGCGCCAGACGGTCCGGGGCTGGCACCTACAGCTGAAGTGCGACAAGTCGCTGGCTGACCTCTCGCAGATCTTCAATCCAGTGCTGCGTGGCTGGATGAACTACTACGGACGATTCTATGCATCGGCGCTGCGTCCCCTGTGGAGGAACGTCAACGAGTATCTCTCGCGGTGGCTACGACGCAAGTACAAGCATCTGGCGAGGCATCGTCGTCAGGCGCTTCGCGCTGTCGGGCGCTTGGCGTCGCAGTCTCCGGACGCCTTCGTGCACTGGGAAGCGGGATTCGTCCCACCGGCTGGATGATGGGAGCCGGATGAGCCGAGAGGTTCACGTCCGGTTGTGCGACCAGCGAAGGCTGGCATGTTCAGCAGGAGACAGTCCTGCCGGGGTAAGAGTCAGGCGCCCCGTAGTTTGGATAGCAGGGTGGCGGGAAACCAACACTCTGAAGCCTATCGACAAGGTCTCCTTGAGGGAGATTACGAGTCACCGGGCCGTAACAACAGTGAACGCGAATGTGGCCTCGAAAATGAAAAGGTCCGAGGGCCGAGCCTGCAACCGTAGGGCGAAGGCAGCATAGGTAGCCGAAATCTGACCGAAGCGGCTACTTCACCTCGGCGGGGTGGAAGCGACAGCACGGTGGCAAGGACATGCTAAGCAACTGGAGAAGCCCTTCTCGTCCCGGGGAGAAATCACCGGAGCAAGGTAGATCGTATAACCGGCACAACCGGGAAGTCGATCGAAGACGAGGGGGTGAAGGATGGGCCCGTAGTAGCGATGAAGCGGAGTAACGTCCGTGGAGCGAGGGGGCCCTGCTGTTTGTAGCGTCTCTGACAATAAGGAAGGCAAGGACGAGATGATAAAGGCGTCCATCAGTTTGCAAGACCTGAGAAGGAGACTATACGTCAAGGCGAAGGCTGAACCGTCCTGGCGTTTCTGGGGTTTGTACGTTCATGTTTGCAAGATGGAAACGCTGCGCGAGGCGTATGCGCTGGCCAAGAAGAACGATGGCGCTCCAGGAACAGATGGAGTGACCTTCGAAGCCATCGAAGAGCAAGGCGTCGCGGCATTCCTCGAGCAGATTCAGGATGAACTGGACCGGTGCACCTATACGCCGCTATCGGCTCGACGCAAGGAGATACCGAAGGATGGGGGCAAAGTCCGTGTCCTATCGATTCCTGCGATTCGCGACCGCGTGGTGCAAGGTGCGCTCAAGCTCATATTGGAGCCAATCTTCGAGGCGGACTTCCAACCGGGGTCGTTTGGCTATCGTCCCAGGCGGACAGCCCATGAAGCGGTCAACCGGGTGGCTCAAGCGATTGTTCAGCAGAAGACACGCGTCATAGACATTGACTTGCGCAGCTACTTCGACAACGTTCGGCATGATCGGCTGTTGGCAAAGGTGGCACGGCGAATCGATGATGCAGACGTGATGCGCCTGCTGAAGATCATGCTGAAGGCCTCCGGCAAACAAGGCGTTCCGCAAGGCGGAGTCATTTCACCGCTGCTCAGTAATGTCTACCTCACTGAGGTGGATCGGATGCTGGAGCGGGCGAAAGAAACTACACGGCGGGGCAGGTACACCTACATCGAGTATGCGCGATTCGCCGATGACCTGGTGATCTTGATTGACGCCTACCCGCAACATGACTGGCTGATGGGGGCGGTGGAGAAGCGACTGCGGGAGGAGTTAGCCAAGCTGCAAGTCGAGATCAATGACGAGAAGAGTCGAATCGTAGACCTTGGCCGAGGCGAGAGCTTCGGATTCCTGGGATTCGATTTCCGCCGCCTGCGTAGTCAGCGCGGTGTGTGGCGGGCGCACTACACGCCCAAGCGGAAGAAGCGAACGGCGCTGCTGCGTAAACTCAAAGACGTGTTTCGACGCTTCCAATCGCAACCGGTGAATCGGGTCGTGCAGCTCATCAATCCGATTCTGCGGGGTTGGGTGCAATACTTTGCGGTGGGACACGCCAGCGAGTGCTTCAGTTACATCAAAGACTGGGTAGACAAGAAGGTCAGACGCCATATGTTGAGAGCCCGGAAACGCAAGGGCTTCGGCTGGAAGCAGTGGAGTAGGCAGTGGCTCTACGAAACTCTGGGGCTGTTCAACAGCTACCGGGTTCGGCGTGCCACGCCGAAAGCGGCTCCGGCAGGATAGGTCCCATAAGCCTTGGGATGAAGCAGACAGGAGAGCGTAGTGCGGGAGATCCGCACGCTACGTTCGACGTGGCGGGGGCTGGAAACGTGGCATGGTCGGGATCTTGTGACACTCGCAGACGAAAGGGCGAGTCAACAGTGAAGACAAACATCGACCTACACCGGCGCGCCAGTCCTCGACCCTACCCGCGAGGGGCTGGGGCTGCGATGCCCCGGCCTACTCACCCCTATATCCCGATGAGGCGCGGCTTCGTCTTCCTGGTGGCCATCATGGACTGGGCGACGCGCAAGGTTCTGGCGCATCGGGTGTCGACTAGCATGACTCCGGATTTTTGCGTCGAGGCGCTCGAAGAGGCGATCGCGAAGTATGGCCCACCCGAGATCTTCAACACCGATCAGGGCAGCCAGTTTACGGCCGAGGAATTCACCCGGAGCGTGCTCGCCCACGGCTGCAAGCTGTCCATGGATGGACGTGGCGCGTGGCGCGACAACGTGTTCGTCGAACGGCTGTGGAAGAGCGTTAAATACGAGCACGTCTACCTGCACGCCTACGACAGTGTGCTCGAGGCAAAGCAACGGCTCGCCAGCTACTTCGAGTTCTACAACACCCGCCGCCCGGATTCATCCCTCGGCGGACAAACGCCAGACACCGCATACTGCGGCAATGGCGAGTGGCTACAAGCAGCATGACATTAACTGCAGGGACTTCACTTACAAAATCGAAAATTCTGTCCTAGACAATGGCTTATCGCTGGTGGTAGGTGGCGGCGATGTCCCGGAATCTGTTGAACGGTTAGTTTGAGAGGGTGGCGGCTCCTTTCCCCTGCATGTGGTATGCAGGGGCTCGCCAAAGCAAAGAAAGGAGCCACCGAAGTGAAGTCTCTCACGAAGTCGAAGAAGCAGAAACTGATTGTTGCGCCCGATGCGCAGGTCGAGATCGCGTTGCCGGTTGCAGGCGTTCTGAACGATGTGCGTAGCGCGTTTTTCGGTCTGTGCGTGAACGCCGGAAAAGCGGTGCTGAGCGCCATGATGGAAGAGGAGCGTGGCGCGCTGTGCGGACCAAAGGGCGTTGCGAACCCGACGCGCTCGGCCTATCGCGGTGGACACACGCGCAGCCAGGTGACGCTCGCTGGACAGCGCATCGGCATCGCGCGTCCACGCGCCCGCCACATCGAGACCGGAGAAGTGAGGCTGCCGAGCTTCGAGTGGGCCACTGAGCGTGATCCGCTGGATGCGGCGACCATTGCCGCGATCGCAGCAGGTGTGTCCACGCGCCGCTACCGCACTACGCTCGATCCGCTGCCGGCAGACGCGGCGGCAGCCGCGGTTTCGAAGAGCGCGGTCTCGCGCCGTTTCGTCGCCTTGAGCAGCGAGCGGCTGGGGCAATGGCTCGCATCCGGTTTCGAACACGTGAAGCTGCCTGTGGTGATGATCGATGGCATTCACTTCAAGGATCGCGTCGTGCTGGTCGCGCTGGGCTTCGATACAGAGGGCTGCAAGCACGTGCTGGGTATCCGCGACGGCAGCACCGAGAACACGCGCGTAGTGCGCTCGCTCATTTCGGATCTGATCGAGCGCGGCCTTCACGCCGAGATGCCGCGGCTGTGGATCATCGACGGCGGTAAGGCGTTGCGGCGCGCGATCACGGAAGTCTTCGGCGCAACCGCGCTCGTGCAGCGCTGCCAGGAGCACAAACGTCGCAACGTGCTCGACCATCTGCCCGAGCACCTACATGCGAGCGTCGGGCGCGCCTTGAAGGACGCGTGGCACAGTAAAGATGCGGGGCTCGCGAAGCGACAGCTCGAGCGACTCGCCAACTCGCTCGCCAAGCCTCATCCGGGCGCGGCGGCGAGCCTGCGCGAGGGCCTTGCCGAGACGCTCACCCTCACGACGCTGGGCATCGACGGTGCGCTCTACAAAACGTTCAGAACCACCAATCCGATCGAGAACCTCAACGGACTCATCGCACATTACACGCGAAACGTGAAACGCTGGCGCGACGGCGAAATGGTACTGCGCTGGATCGGGACCGCGCTGCACGAAGCAAGCGGCGGCTTCCGTGCCGTGCGTGGGTTCCGCGATATGAAGCATCTCGTCGCCACGCTTGAAGAGCACGTGCAGCTCGCGACACCCATCGAACGCAAGATCGCGTAGCATGCTCAACCCAGAGCCGTCGCTCTCTCACCGTTCAACAGCGAATGGGACATCCCCTAGGTGGCCCGCCTCCTTGTTAACGTGGATTGCGTGGCGAGCCACGTAGAGCCACACGTTGAGCGCGGAGGCATCAACCAGCGAAAGGAGGCAGGCCATGCGTAAGTCTAGCAAGCTGTTCGTGGGAATGGACGTACACAAGGAATCGATCGATCTGGCGGTGGCTGAGGAGCACGGTGAGGTTCGACACCAGGGCGCGATCGGCGGGGACATGAATGCGCTGGCGCGTGCGGTACGCAAGCTCGAGTCATCGGGCAAGCCATTGGTGTTCGTGTATGAAGCCGGGCCATGCGGGTTCGTGATTTACCGGTTGTTGCGCGAGCGCGGACACCACTGTTGGGTGGTTGCACCCTCGATGACACCGCGCCAAGGGTCCGATCGCATCAAGACCGACAGGCGTGACTGCCTGAAGCTGGCGCGCTTGGCGCGTGCCGGCGAGCTCACGGCGATTTATGTGCCGGACGCGGCCGATGAGGCGATGCGCGACCTGGTGCGCGTGCGCGAAGACGCGATCATCATGCAGCGCCAGGCGCGGCAGCGGCTTTCGGCACTGCTGCTGCGAAACGATGTTCGCTATGCAGGAAAAAGCGCGTGGACTCAAGCCCACCGGCGCTGGATCGCGCGGCTGACCCTGCCGCACCCGGCACAGCAAATCGCCTTCGAGGAATACGTTCAGGCGGTCAACGAGGCAACGCTCCGAGTCGAGCGGCTCGAGCAGGCGATTCAGGCGCAGCGCGAGCATTGGCGCTGGCTGCCGGTGGCGAGCGCGCTGGAAGCATTCCGCGGCATTCAGACGATTCACGCCACGCGCATCATTGCAGAGTTGGGCGACTTGCGGCGTTTTGCGCGCCCACGCAGCCTCATGGGTTACGTCGGTCTGGTGCCGAGCGAAAACTCCTCCGGCCCGCGCCACCACCAGGGCTCCATTACCAAAGCCGGCAATAGCTCCGTGCGCCGTGCGTTCGTCGAAGCGGCGTGGGCTTACCAACACAACGCCCGCGTCTCCTCGGTCATCGCCCGACGCCAAACCGAGCTGCCACAGTCGGTAACTGATCGCCTGGAAAGCACAGCTGCGGCTGTGCACACGCTTCCGTAAGCTCGCCGCCCGCGGCGTGAACCGCAACAAGATCGTGGTCGCCATCGCACGCGAGCTCGCCGGTTTCGTGTGGGCCGCCGGTCAACAGGTCGGCCCGGCCAAGTAACGCCACTCCGCATTTTGACGCATAACCGAAGGGAGATCCCCACCACCGAAGAGACATCCCCGACAGCTCGATAGGCGAGGTGGCGCGCTCGCGGTTGGAGAACCCTCGGCGATTGTTAATGGATCCGTGCAGCCTGCGACACCCCAGAGCCTAGAGCGAGGCAGCTCCGTGACGCACAACAGTCTTGCCGCTATCCAACGCGCGCATATCAGCTTGATCGACCGTCGTCACAGATGAGCCCGTCGCCTCGCCTATCGGGCCATTGTTGTCTCAACGAATGCTCGATGGCGGCAGGAACATGCTCGGACCACTTGACAAGTTAAGCCATATCAACAAAGGAAACCATCGCTATGGGCCACCATAAGGTGGCCCGACAACCGTGGGGTCGCGTTAGCGACCCCGTATAGCCGCTTCGAGCGGCTCACAAATTAAAGCCTCCGGCTCTGCCGGAGGATGGTTACTTCCGTCCCGCGCTGGCCGGATCGTATTCCACTGTCAACTCGCTGCTTTCCGACACAAGCGTGGTCATCGCCGACGGCGGCCTGCCTCCGTCGAAGCGCCGCAGCCTGATCATGAACTTTCCGGCGAGCGCGTTCGCAGCCGTGTTCTGCAATGTCTTTACAGCGCGAAAACGGGCGATGCTTTCCAATGCGCGGAGGATTCTTTCCGCCGTGTCGCTGCCGAGATCGCCTGCACTTATCAGCAATGCACCTTCGGCGTCGAAGATGCCGGCGCGGCCGGCATCTTCGCCAAGCGCGACGTCGAACGGCGCCGCAGGCCGCGCGCATTCTCCACGGTGTGGCGAATGCGCTCCGCCGTGTCTGCCGCGCCAGCACGTTGCAGCATGTCGAGCGAGAGCCGCAGCGGCGAGTTGACCGTAAGCTTCCAGCGTGAGGAGCGCGCGGCTTCCTTCGGAAAGCGGCGTCTGCGGCGGCGTGTCCAGCTCTGGAGGGCGCCCGTAGCGCCTGACTGAATGACGTGTGCCTCGGCGAGCGGGGCGGGCAACTCCTGCGTGCCGGACAGCGTCGGAGGATAGATCGCGAGCCGGGCGCCGATGCACAAGCCGTGCAACACGCCCCCTTCGAGCCTGACCCGCCCGTCGCTCCCGAGGCGCAACGGAATGAACGCTCTTCGCTCGATGCGAGCGCGATCGAGAACGGCGCGGTCGCGCTGGCCTTCGCATTGCGGCGTCTGCTGCGGATAGCGTGCGTTGACATGGGCCCGAACGTACTCGTGCAGCTCGCCGTAGGTCGCGCCTTCGCAGCATCTGCCGCAAGTACTGCAGCAGGAAAAGGAAAGCGCGCCGTGGGGCGCCCCGTTCGCATCGTGCTCGTGCGCCTCTTCCCGATCCAGGCAGCCGGCGACCAGCACATGGTTGGGCGCCGGGGCCGTCCAGCCGCTGCGCCCGGCTGCTCACCTACGAGCGCCAAGTCGATACGCGGAGTCGAGGTCCGCCGGCGGGCGGCGCTCGTCGAAAGGAGCGCGACGCGTGACGAGCCGTGGGTCTGCCCGCAGCGCGCGGGTGCCGGATCCCGAATGGCAGTAGTCCAGAACGACCGTAATGTTGTTGCCCCGGCGCGCCGCAAGCCGTTCGATCAGAGCGGCGAGCGTTTTTGTCGGGGATATCGAACACGCCATCGAGGCGGCTGTCGCGCGGCACGATCCGTTTCGTCGCGGCCGTCGGGCTCACGACCGGTCGGGTCCGGCATGTGTGATCCGTGTCAGCTGAAATGAAACAGGATCTGTGCGCCAGACTCGATTTCGTCGTTGTCGATCAGAAAGGAGACGAACTCGTCAAGGATGTGTTGGCGCATTGAATCGGCATTCGCAAGCGACCGGATCTGGCGCTCGGGCACGCTGAGTGCGTCGAGCAGGAAGAGCCGCATTGCTTCGATGTCATTGCGGCATCCGCTCAGCGTCGGAACGCTGGGCGCTTCGTATTCGTCAATGGCAACCAGCAGGGCCCAGTGGGACGTTCTAGACATACGATCGCTCAGACGACGCCGAAAGCAGATGGCATGGCGGCCTACACAGCGTGCGCGAGCGCGCCGGCGATGAAGTTCGTCACGGATACCACGACGATCACGATCGCGAAGTACGTCAGGTAGCCGGCGACGGCAGATATCCCGTAATACCATATCAGTGTCGGGTAAGAGAGTCGCCAAAAACGGTGTCCGATCCTGAGGCATTGGACGCTCCAGTAGATCTCCGTGGCACCCACGATAAACAGCCCGCTTTCCGGCAGAAAATGTGCAATCGTCAAGGCGATGCTGAGCAGGAAGTACAGCGTTCCGGTCGGGAGCGCCGCCAGCACTAGAAACTGGCGAAAGCGCCTTCTTTCGGGAGATACTTTTCTGAGGATCTTGTATTGCACGAATGCGAGGATGGCGAAGACGACCACGACCGCCACCTCTTCGACGCGTTCCTTATCGCTCTCTCCGAGCTCCTTGAGCATCGGAGTGTGTTCGAGAAGCACCTCCAGAAGGGGCACGAGCGTATAGTCGATCTTCGTCCAATGGAGCACGAATCCGAGCGCGACAACGCTGATCAACAGGAACTTGAAAGGATTCGCTCGGTCGCCGTGGAGCGCGGTCCGCAGCGTCTCTTTGACGGGAGAGCCAACGATGCGGAAAAACAGTCCTATGGCGCCTCTTCGTTCCTCGAGTTCGAAGAAGCCTTTCACCATCGTTTGCATACCCCTGATGACCGTCGTATGCCCCGGTCTGATGTCGACCGCCGCTGCCGCGGGTCCCGGACGTAAGTCGAAGATGAATTCGGGCCCGCGCGCGCCTAGCCGGACCACGTCGCCCGGGCGCAGTTCAGTGCTGGACCGGACCGGAGCGCTATTGACGAAGGTGCCGTTCGTGCTGCCTGCATCGCTGATGCGGAAGCGCCGGTGGGCGCCCACGACGCACTCGATCTTCGCATGAAGCCTGCTGACGAGTGGGTCCCTTCGTCCGCTGTATTTCACATTGCATGAGAGAGACCGTCCGATGCTCAGCACCGTGTTCCTGTCGAGTGCGAACTGCTCCGTCGATCCCGCTTTTGACCCACTGAGATGCCTGATGAACATGCGCTCCATGACGACGCTCGATCACTGTTGGATATCCGGTGTGCGTCCGATAGTGGCTGTATGCAACTGCTCAACGACTTCGAGCGCGAGGCGCACCGCCGAAGCGAACTCTCGTAAGTCATACTAAGTGGATCGTGATGTCAATCCGCCAAAGGTCTGGAGCGGGAGCGGAGACGGGTGAGCACGGGCGTATACTGCCCTTATCGGCTTGCATCGAAAACATCTGGAGAACGGATGGAGCGGGGGCGGCAGGCGCCGGGTGCGAACGAATGAGCCGGCCCTGAAAGGACAATGACCGTGGCGCAACAAACGTCCATGACCGCGACGTTGATGTGCACCATGGGTGTCGGTCCGGGTCAACTCACCGTCCTGCCGACGAACCGGGTGCGCGCGGGGGGGCAAATCGCGGCCAACATCCTGGATCACGTTCCGCTGCTGAATATCGGCCCGTTTCCACTGTGCAACTCTCTGGCCAATCCGATCGTCGCTGCCGCAACAGCGGCCAAGCTCGGGGTCTTTACCCCCGCGGCATGCGTGCCCAATACGCCTGGACCCTGGGCGCCCGGCTCGCCCACCGTCATGATCGGCGGTGCGCCGGCCCTGAGCAGCACCAGTCGATGCATGTGCGTGTACGGCGGGGTGATCTCGATCGTAAGTCCGATTGCATTTACGGTAAACGAGCCTTAGCTTAGCAACCTGTACGACGACGGCTGGGCGGCGCGTGCCGGGGTGGGCACAAAGCCGGATCGCGCCAGTATTAGATGTGCGGATCTGCTGTTGCAGCGAACCGCAGTTGCAGCTCCGTTCTGAGCGGTCACCGGCCAGTGGCTGGCCCGCGCGGCAGGTTCGACAGTGTTCACGGGGGGCACGTCATGCGCATGTGCACATTCGAACAGCAACCCTCGCGCAGTTCGTCGCGCAGAACCAGCGCTGCGACGAAGGCCCCACGAAGCCCCGGGGCGGCTGTCGCGATCGCGCTCGCGCCCGCCATGTGGGGGCTCGTTCTCTTCTGCTTTGCCGTCGCGAGCGGAGCGGCGGTCGGTCCTGCGCCTGCGTTCCAGGTGAGCAATATGGAGGCACAGCCGTCCGGCACGGTGTCGATGCTCGTCGTCGTCCCGAGCTGGTCGGCTTCGGACTCGCCGCGCTTTTCGTTGACTGTCGGCGATACGAATGTCTCTGCGTCGGAGGTGAAGCGCATGGAGCAGCCGCCGCTCTCGCTCGTCCTCTGCATCGATAAGAGCGGCTCGATGCGTGCGCCTGCGATCGCGGCGATCAAGCAGGGCGTGCGGCAGGTACTTCAGAACGCGCCGCCGAAGGTCGACATGGCGATGATCGCTTTCGGCAGCACCAGCAAGTCGCTTGCGAACTTCGGCACTGACGCCGCCCGGCACGCCGCTCTCGTGGAGGGCATACAGCTCGAGGGACGCGACAGCAAGACGGCGCTCTACGAGGCGGTGCAGGGGGCGGTGGCACAGCTCAAGTCCCGGTCCGGTGCCAAGCGAATTATCGTGATCACCGACGGCCAGAACGAAGGCAACGCCGCCCTCACACTTGAGCAGGTCGTGAACAACGCGAGCGCCGCCGGAATCGGCGTCGATGTCATCGGCACGGGCCCCATGGCGTCCCGGGGCGCGGCATCGATGGAGACTTTGACGAGCGGCACGCAAGGCACGCTCGTCAGGGTGGCCGACGGTTCAAGTGTCGGCCCGGCGCTGCAGGACCTGATCGATCGCGCACGTAAGATGGGCGGGACGTTCCAGGTCGGCTTCAAGTACAAACCCGCTCCGAATCAGCTTGCGCTGGAGCAGGCCGCGCTGGCGCTCCTTATGCCCAGCGGCGAGCGCAGCACTCAGCCGGTGCGTGCACGCTTCGTCCCTGTGGCCGCCGACACAGGGTCCGAGGAGGGCGGCTGGAGTCTCGATCTCAAGATCGTGATTGGCCTCATTGCGGGCGCACTGGCAGCGATCGCCCTGGTGTTCGCCGTGTTTCGAAGGCGCAAGCCGGAACCACCGTCGTCCGTGCCGCCAATGGAGCCCCAGATAGACGCGCCAGTCAAGGCGGCGCCGGTGGCGGAGCGTTCGACGCGCATTGTGCGACATACGTTTCCGCCGCCGGAGCCAGGCCGGCCTACCGCCATTCTCAAGGGGCGCAGCGGCATCATCGGTAATGTCTCGTTCAATATAGAAAAGCCGCTGTGCAGGATCGGAGCGGCCGAGAACAGCGACCTGCGCCTGACGAACGACGACTACGTGTCCAACGATCACGCCACGATCCGCTACGACAGCGGCAGCCTGTATCTTGCTGACCGCGGCTCGCGCAACGGCACGTTCCTGAACGGGGCGCGGCTTTCGCAGACGCCGATGCCGCTCAGCATCGACGATCGGATCCGTTTCGGTCGCTCGGAAGTCGTCGTGGAGGCCGCCGGGGGAGCTGCGCCGCAGCCTGAGGGCCAGGCGCAGAACAGGATCGAAGGCTCGGTTCGGTAGGGCTCCCCCGCACCATTTCGCTGCACCTTAACTAATGTAAGCGACGACGATCGCACTGTGAGCATCGAACTTCCCAGGCAGACTGAGTGGTCCGTCGGCGCCCGGTCCGAGACCGGGTACAAACGGAACGAAAACCAGGACCGCATGACGCGGATCTCCACCGAAATCGGAGATGCGTATATCGTTTCCGACGGCATGGGCGGCCACAAGGGCGGTGCGCTGGCTGCGCAGATCACGGTGGATACGCTGCAGCGCACGCTTGCGGCCGTCAAACCCCCGGCCGAACTCGCCGCCGCGATCACGCAGGCGTTTGTCGCGGCGAACGCCGAAGTGTATCGGCGGGCCTACGCGGGGGATCCGGCGACGCACGGCATGGGCGCAACTGCGCTTCTGCTGCTGACCTTGCGCTCGTCCGCCATCGTCGCGCACGTCGGCGACAGCCGTTCCTACCTCCTCCGCGATGACAAGCTGCGCCTTCTGACAAAGGATCATACGCGCGTGCAGCGCATGGTGGACGCGGGTATTCTGACGGAAGAGCAGGCGAACCGGCATCCGGATTCGGGCGTACTCGAGCGCGCGATCGGCCATCAGGCGGACGTCGAAGTCGAAATCAGCGAGCCGATCGAGCTCGATTACGGAGACGAGATACTCCTCTGTTCCGACGGGCTCTCGAGCTATGTCGAGCACGCGCAGATCGAAAAGGTCCTCGCTAAACGCTTCAAGCCCGCCGAGAAGGCCGATGAACTCATCGCACTTGCGCTGGCGAGCGGGGGGCATGACAACGTCACTGTGCAGGTAATCAGATACGAGGGTGGCATGAACGAGCGTAAGCGACAGATCCTGACCTACCAGCTTGTATTTCTGCCGCTGGCCGCGATCGTTGCAGCGGCAACCGCTTATGGCGTGGACTACATGAACCGGTCGCGGGTTGCTACGGACAAGTCTGCTGCCGCGGTCGGTTCGGGGGCGGCGCCGGCGAAGTCTGAAGCGGTCACCGCGCCGCCAGCGCAGTCGAAGTCCGACGCCGCTACCGGAGCGGCGCCACAGTCGAAGCCCACGGCAGCGCAGCCGCGCGCGAACGCCGACTCGGAGCAGCTCATGGTTTCCTTCAACAAGCTGAAGGCGCAGGTAGACGAGCTGTCGAAGCGGGTCAAGCAACTCGAAAACCCCGGACGTGCGCCTGGCGCTGCGCCCACGAGCAAGCGCAGCGGTTCGGGCGATGCCGCGGGCCATGCGAAAGGGGCCCCTGATTCGCGCGCCGCCAAACAAGCGAGCGATGGCAAGTCGCAATCGGGCGCTTCTGCCACACCGGCAGTCGGTTCGGCACACAAGTCAGCAACCGCTGCGGCAAACACGCAGAACGCGCCGGGTGCGTCACAGAGTATGCCCGGCGCTGCATCCCAGACCTCGGCGCCTGCGGAGGGGGCAGGCGCGGCAAGTCAAAGCGCGGCGGCAGCATCGTCCGACGCGAAGTCAGGGGCAAAGCCGGATGCCGCTGCGAGGGCCGGGCCGGTCAGCGCGAGCGCGGAAACCGCCAAGTGATGACTGAAGATTCGAAGCGCAGTGCCACCTCACTTATGCTGACGCGTTCGCGCCGACGCGTAAGCCTCGTGCGGTCGCTCCGTAATGAACATCGTTTACAGCGCAGGAGATAAATCATGGCATTCAAAGCAATCTCGAACCTGTTCAGCCTGAAGGCAACGGAAGAGGGCGCATCGCGGGCCGGTGCGGGTACGTGCGCCGCGGGCCACGTGCTGGATCCGACATGGGGCGACTTCTGTCCCTTCTGCGACGCAGAGAAACGCGTGCACGAGAAGAGTCCTCCCGTGGAAAACGTCCAGGCGATGGCCGCCGCGAGCCCCGGCCGCCGCACGAGCATCGGCGGCAGTGCGCCGACTGGAGGGCGCACCACTAAAGTGGAAGACGGCACGGGACCGACGGCGCAGCCGCCCGACACACGCCGCATCTGCGGCGTGGTCATGACTTATTCATGGTCGGCCTCCGGGGACATGTTCCCGGTGCGCGAAGGTAAAAACCGGATCGGTGCCGGCGCGGTGAGCGACGAGGGGCATCGGGACTGCGAGATTCTCGTGCGGGCGGATCCGACGATGTCGGCCGAACACGCGCTCATCCTCTGCCGCCACGGCAGATACGAGTTGGTCGATCTCAACAGCAGCAATGGCACGTTTCTGAATGACCAGATGGTTTCCACGCAAGCGATGCCGCTCGAGATGGGAGCGAAGATCAAGGCGGGGAACACTGTGTTCGAGTTCCTGAAGTTCGAACTCGATCCGTCGGCGGCGGGAGCGGGGGCGAGTGCGCAGCAACCCGCGCAGCGCAAGGAGCAGGGACCGCGCGACACCGGGACGGGTGTTCGTTAAGGGCGCCGACGCGTAGCGATGGAGGTCGCGCTCGCAAGGATGCGGCCATGATTGACGGAGCGCGGCGCAGCGACAGGGGACCGGCAGCATGCCGTTCAACACCGGACAGCACATCGGCAACTACGTGCTTGAGGACCGCCTCGGCGGCGGCGGCATGGGTGTGGTGTGGCGCGCGCTGGATACGAAGGAAAACCGGCAGGTCGCGATCAAGGCCGTTGCGGATCAGAACATCAATATCGCGGACTTCGAACAACGCTTTCGCAACGAGGCGCGCCGGCACTCTCGGCTTACCCATCCTAACATCGTTCCGGTGCTGGCTACGTTTCGCGCCGGTGACACGTACTGCATGGTCATGGAACTCATTCAGGGCACTTCGCTCGACGTGCTGATTGCCAAAAGCAGCGGGCAGCGGGTCGACCTCGCGCTCGCGTGCCGCATCATGAGCGAGTTGTTGGGCGCGCTGAATTACGCGCACATGCAGGGGATCTGGCACCGTGACGTGAAGCCATCGAACATCCTGCTCGATCGCGACAATCATGTCCATCTGGCCGATTTCGGGATCGCACTCGCTATCGGCGAGCACCGCCTCACGCGTGCAGGCGTGCCGGTGGGGACAGCCGCGTACATGAGCCCGGAGCAGATTCAACAACCGCTGCAGATCGATCACCGCACCGACGTCTACAGCGCCGGCTGCGTCTTCTACGAGATGCTGGCGGGACGGCCGCCGTTCCTCGCGCCGCGCGACGGCAAGTCCGACCCGGAATTCGCACTTCAGTCCGCGCACCTGAAGCAGCAGCCGACTCCGCCGATCCAGCTCAATCCATCGATTCCATCGCGCATCAATGCGCTGATCCTCGCGGCGCTCGAGAAAGATCGCAGTCAGCGCATACCGGGATGCGGCGAGTTTCT
This sequence comes from uncultured beta proteobacterium, assembly GCA_963808765.1. Lineage (GTDB taxonomy): Bacteria > Pseudomonadota > Gammaproteobacteria > Burkholderiales > SG8-41 > JAQGMV01. Next base: position 4,388 of record CAWEHH010000010.1, on the reverse strand, counting down.
GCGGCGGCTGGCGAATGCGTCGAGCAAGGGCGCCGGCAGCCACGTAACAAGTCCCTCGAACCGGCGCGTAGCCTGGTTCGCCGCGGGCATAGCGCTGCTGGCGATCGCGATCGCACTGCTCAGCGGCAAGTTTGTGTGATAGCGATCGGCGGTAAGTCAATGTTTTTTACGGGGGACGATCATGAAACGACAAGTCGCAGCAGGGTTGGTCGGCGCCCTCCTGGTCGCGGGATGCAGCAGCGACCCGACAACGCGCAGCGCGCAGGAAGGTGCTGCTGTGGGCGCGCTGGCCGGAGGCGTGCTGTGCGCGTTCGCGCGCTGCAATCGCGATACGACGATCGCCGCGGTGGGCCTGGGCGCGGTGGCGGGCGGCGCGGTCGGCTATTCGCTTGCGAACAGCATCGAAAAACGGCGCCAGGTGCTCGCGGGCCGCGAGAACGATCTCGACGCGCGGCTCACGCAGGTGCGCGGGCTGAACAGCGATCTCGTGAACTTCAATGCCAAGTTGGGCGAGGACGTGCGTCAGGCCGAATCCAGAATCGACGAGAAACGCCAATCCGCGACGCAACTCGCGAAAGAGCGCAAAGACCTGGATGACCGGATCGGCACAGCCAACTCGCAGCTCGCGCTCGCCGACAAGGAGTTGCAGGACCTGAAGCGATTCCGTGCAAGCCGCCCGAAGCCTTCGAAGGAGCTGGATGCGGAGATCCAGAGTACGAGCGTTTACTCGCCCAGGCACGCAGCGATACGCAGGCTCTTGCTTCCGTGCGGCAACGCCTGTAAGAACGGGTGCCAGAAGAGAGAGGATCGATATGAGATGCCTGACATTAGGCCTGTGTGTGCTAATTCCGCTTTCGGGCTGCACGGTGATGGAGATGCGCAAGGACGTTCAGCAGCGGGAAGTGCGCATCGAGTCGAAGGCAGCGCAGCTCAAGGAAGCCGACCAACAGCACGATGCGCTCAAGCAGCGGCAGGTGGCACTCGTGAGCGATCTCAATTCGCGCCAGATGACACTCGAGGACCTGCAGGCGAGGCTCGACCAGTTGCAGGCGCAGAATCGGCGTGTTGCCGCGTCGTCCGACGAGCAGAAGGCGCGGCAACGCGACATCGACCGGCAGATCGCATTGCAGAAGCAGGAGGTCGAGCGACAGAAACTCGACATCGCTCGGCTGGAGAAGACGAACGCGATTTCGGATGAAAAGAAGAGGGAACGCATCCAGGCGTTGAAGAACGAGATCCGCAAACAACTGCGAACTCGGTCTGTAGCGAAACGAACTTGCGCGAGTGGCCGAATACGCGTCGTGCACGGGAAGCCGCCTACGTCCGTCATGTACGGCGCCGCGCAGAAGTATCCGGGTACGACGGATAGGCTTGTTGGTGCTGACTTGTATGGCCCTGGCCGTGCCCATGGTTGCCTTCAATCCCGAACTCGAACGAGGGGCTGCGAGCGTATCGCACGTGCAGGTCGCCACCTATCGTGAGGCCGTCGCTGAGATCCGGGAAAGGCGCTGTTCAGTACGGGCGATATCCCCGAGAACCTCAGCGCGGCCGCGCTCAAGGAATACCTTGCCGCAAAGTACCGGTACGGCGATTTCCTCACACGCGAGGAATACATGCGCTGGAGAGGCAGCGCCCGCCGCCATCAGGGCGGCATCGGGATGGAGATCGAACGGCGGGCGAATGGCGATGTGCTGCTGCTTCCCCATCCCAACAGCCCTGCCGCCCGGGCGGGCATCCGCAAAGGCGACCGGCTGCTCTCGATCGACGGCGTCGTCACCCGGGATCGGCGCGCTGCCTACACTGGCAGCGGTGGCGCGGGGCGCGGCCAACACGACCGTCACGCTCGAGGTTGGCGGCGCGGACGGACGTTTGAAGCGATTGCGCATCCAGCGCGAATACATTGCGGAGCCGCGCACCAGAATGCGCTCCTATAGCGGCTTCCGATGTCATCGAGATTCCATCCTTTACGCCGGGAACCCGTTTCGAGCTTGCGTCCCTCCTCGCCGGCTGGAAAGCCGGATGGCCTGTAGTGATCGACCTGCGCGGAAATTTCGGCGGCGACTTCCATGCAGCCGTTGACTCGGCCATGCTGTTCGTCCCGGAAGGCGAGATCCTCACATCACTGAGGATGAAGAACGGCGCCAAGCAGTATTCCAGCACGCTCGTAGGTGCGCGGCCTCAGCGCCGCGTGATCCTGTGGCAGGACGAGGCGACCGCGAGCGCGGCGGAGCTCTTCGTCGCGGCGCTCACCGAGAACGGGCGCGCGACTACGATCGGGCGCAAGACGTTCGGCAAGGGCACGCGGCAGGATGTGATCGAGCTCGCGGACGGCGCGGCCCTGATTCTCACGACGGCGTATCTGCGCACGCCGAAGGGGACCGAGTTCAACGGCGTGGGCCTGCTGCCGAACGAGGATCTTGGACCTGACGCAAGCACCGCGGCGTATCTCGCAGGCACCGCGCGGTCCTCGCGTTCCACGCGGATCTCGTCGGCGAAGCTTCGCGCTGACTCACGATTCGGCAACAGGCTGGCAGAAACGTCCCAGCGCAGCGCCGGGCCCCGACCGCATCGGGGGTGGACGTATGGTAGTAGGGAGCGTTGTCCGCGGGAACCTGCGGATCGTGAGCTGCTCGGCAGCGGTGCGATGGGCTCCGTGTATTTCGCGGAGAACACCAATCTGCCCGACATACATTATGCGCTGAAGGTCATTAATCCCGATAAGACGAACGACGAGGATTTTCGGCAGCGGTTCCACATCGAAGCGAAAAACCAGTGCGCGCTCGATCACCCGAACATCGTGCAGGTGCTGGATTTCTTCAAGGAGGGCGAGCAGTACTGCCTGCTGCTCTCGTACGTGGAGGGTAAGTCGCTCGAAAGCGTGATCAAGGAGAAGGGGCGCCTGCCCGAGAAGCAGGCTCTGGCCATCTTATCGGGCGTCCTGCAGGGGCTCGATTGCGCGCACCGCCACGGCATCATTCACCGCGACGTGAAGCCGTCGAACGTCATGATCGATCGCGACGAGCGCGCGCGGCTCACTGATTTCGGCATCGCCATCCGCATGGGTGACGCGCGTTCACGAAAACCGGAGGCGCAGCCGGCACACCTGTTTACATGAGCCCCGAACAGGTGACCAGTCCGCACAGCATCGATCAACGCTCCGACGTGGTACTCTGCGGGCGTTGTGCTGTTCGAGATGCTGACCGGCCGGGTGCCGTTCGACGGGCAGACGTATTTTGCGATCGCCGAGCAGATCGTGAACGCGCCGAGGCCCAATCCTCGCGCGTTCAACCGCGAGATTCCGGAACGGCTGTGCCGCATCATCCTGCGGGCGCTCGAAAAGGATCCCAACCGCCGTTTTCCCGGCTGCGGCGCTTTTCTCAAGGCGATACGCGATTACCGCTGGCCCGCACCCAAGAAAACGCTGGCGGCCGGTTTTGCGATCGCAAGCGTCGTTGCCGCCGGCGGCTGGATCTACAAAGTGATGAACCCGGAGATCGTGACCGAAGAAGTCCCGAATCCGGAGCCGGTCGTGAAGGCGGCGACACAGACGCTCGGGGTGCTCTGTCGCGACTCGCTAGACATTCCAAGGAGGCAGAACCAGGTAAACACCGCGAAGGAATCAGGCTACTCAAGCCTGGCCGAAAAGTACGCGCGCAGCAGGTGACGGACCTTCGCGCGAACATCCGCGAGTTCACGAGCCTCTACGGCAATCAGCTGGCTCAGCTCGCCTCGACCGACCTCAAACTGGTCGAGACCGCGCTGCAGCAGCCAGCGGAGGACGCGGTGCGCGAACGCCACCGCCAGTGGGTCATTGCGGACTTCGCCAGGAGACGCAAGGAAGGACGAACGCCCACCGAAGCCGAACTGCTGGCCCGTTGCTCGGCGGCGCCGGCCGAGAGCGTCGCGGGCACTTCGGAGCCGCCGCGGGCGCGGAGCGTATCAGACGGAGGTAAACGATGAACATGAGCGAGCGTGGTCAGCAACTGCTGATGGAATGGGAAGGTTTCAAGCCCAAGGTGTACAAGGATTCCGCGGGACTCGCCACGATCGGCGTGGGCCACCTGCTGTCGCCGCAGGAACTGTCGTGCGGATGCATCGACATCGGCGGCGTGCCGGTCGAGTACCGCGCCGGGCTCACGCAGCAGCAAGTGTGCGACCTGCTCGCGCAGGATCTCGCGCGCTACGAGAGCGCCGTCCAGGAAAAAGTCGCGGTCGAGCTCGAGCAGAACCAGTTCGACGCGCTGGTGTCGTTCTGCTTCAACGTCGGCATCGGTGTGTTCGGCAAAAGCACCGTTCTGAAGTGCATCAACGAAGGGAGCCTTGCCGACGTTCCTGACGAGTTGCGCAGATGGACGGGCGCCGGCGGAAGGACCATCCAGGGCCTTTAC
>CAWEHH010000009.1:0-80758 GCA_963808765.1 uncultured beta proteobacterium | reverse complement strand
CTTAGCCGGTATCTGTATCTCCACGAAACAAGGAGCAAAACAAACCAACACAGCAAATTGGTCCATACCAATCGGGAGGCGCTTTACCTGTCATTTCCTGGCCGTCAAGCATGCCAGCTTGACGAGGAATGATTGTGGCGAAAATAAAGAAGAGCAATAAGGTAGCCGTAAGAATGGGTTCCACGTACTTGTATTGCACCTTGGCTGCGGACAGTATTGCGCAAGAAACCGCAGATGTCAGAAAGACAGCCAGTATCACTAGTGACAATAAGGTACCGTCCAGCGTCCGCAAATCCGCTCTTGCAACAAACACGGGGCAAAATACAAAAGCGATGTATAACGTCGCAAGAATGACGAGAAACGGGTGGACGTTCTCTTGAATTATTCGTGGCATACGGAGCATCTTCTTACTTCTCCAATCAGGTGATCGCCACGCCAACGAGCAAGCCGTTGCGATTTTCCATGAGCGCGGCTTTGAACGAGGCCCCACGTCTCAATCAACGTGGACATCCCGCAAGTGTCCATCCCGACAGAAGCTTACCTTTCCTGCAATCGTCGACCGCCGCGCAGAAGAACCTGCTTGGCAGCTGGACCATTCCATATTCTTTGACCGCCCCACGATCAGATTTCCTATAGAGCATGAGGCAACACCCGGCATCGTTCAGAGACCCTTCGGGGGTGGTCTTTTTCGTTGATGGAGTGCTGTATCGCGCCGTCGCCGCATCGTATCGGGCCGACTATGATCTGATGATGAGTAGCGGACTGTATGCGGCTTTGACAGAAGAGCGCCTCATGGTGCCGCACCGGCATGCGGAAGTGGCTCTGCCGGAGGGTTACGCATTTGCCATCCGGCCCGGGATCCTGGCGGACATGAATGTACAGTTATGAATGGAGCTTTTCGCAACTCAGGGATGCAGCGCTGCTGACATTAAGCGTTCAGACGATCGCGCTACGGCACGGCATGACTCTGAAGGATGCAAGCGCCTTTAACGTGGGGTGGCACGCGGGGAAACCTATCTTCATTGACACCTTGTCCTTTATGACCTTGAAACAAGACGCGCCCTGGCAGGCCTATGGACAATTCTGCATGCACTTTCTTGCCCCGTTGTGTTTGATGGCCTATAAAGATCTCCGCCTGCAAAAACTTTTGCAGAGCAATCTGGATGGGATTCCCCTGGACCTCGCGTCAACCTTACTCCCCAGAACCACTTGGTTCAGCCTTGGGGTGTTGTTGCATGTCCATTTGCACGGGCATGCACGGAAAAAATACAGTTCATCCAGGCGGAAGGTAGAAGCGCGCCTTTCATTCAAGGCGCAATGCAGGCTGATTGAAGGCCTGCGCGTGTTCATATCCGAATTGCGCATGCCGGACGCCTCCACGGAATGGGGCGATTACTATAGCGCTACGAACTATACCTCAGGGCAACTGCAGCAAAAGAAAGACGTGATCGCAGGATGGTTGCGGGCGGCCGGGCCGTCTTGTGTCTGCGACTTGGGCGCCAATGACGGGACATTCAGCCGTCTCGCCGCCGAGTTTGCGGAAAAGGTAATTGCCATCGATATCGACCCGGTCGCTGTGGAAAAGAACTACCTGCAGTGCAAGCGCGATCGCGTCGACACGATAGTGCCTATTGTGCAGGACCTGACGCAGCCGAGCCCGCGGCTGGGCTGGCAATTGGAGGAACGTTCTTCGCTGTTTGAGCGCTTCAAGCCGGATATGGGGCTCGCGTTGGCGTTGGTGCATCATCTGGCTATCGGAAACAACACCCCGTGGGCAAAGATCTTTTCCATGCTGGCCAGCATTGCGCCAGATTGGATCGTCGAGTTCCCCGACAAGAGCGATTTCCAGGTCCAAAGACTGCTGATGAATCGGGAAGACATCTTCTCAGGCTATACGCAGCCCGAATTCGAGCGAGCGCTGGCCGACTTGTTCACGATACGAGCAGTTCACCCGATAGAAAACACCACACGCGCGCTTTATTGGCTTATTCGGAGGTGATTCATGAAACGCGTTGTTCTACATTCCCTCATCCTGCTTTTTCTCGTCTCCGCACCAGCCCATGCTTATCTGGATCCGGGCGTGGGCAGCGTCGTGTTGCAGGCGCTTGCGGCAGCAGCTATCGGCGTTTCTATTTTCTGGAGAGGCATAATCCACAAGATTAAGTCGTTCTTTCATAAGAACGAAGAGCCTGATGCAACGCGAAACAGTCAGGATAAGAGCAACGAGGAATCCTAAGCTTCCCTGTAGTGACCTGGGGTCGCATCCGACGGCAGTTCATATCTAAACCGCGGAAGCTCGATCAGCGCGTCGCCCCGGAAGGCATCTCGTGACCTATCGTTTCTGTCAAAGTCGGTAACTTTCCGAAGGCGCTTGATCTCCCTCTCGATCCTGGCGCGTTGGCCCCGGCGGTGAGCTGGGCGACTTTTTCGCTCGCGGCGGTCGCTTGAACTGGCCGGGAATTGACGCCAGAATCCTTGGCTATGAATGCAAAAGCCGCGCTGTATCAAGGTCGCAAGCTAGGCCATGGCTATCCCGATCTAGAAGCCAAGGCCGTTGACGTTTTCAGGGAGATCCAGACCGAAGACACTCGCACCGAGGAGATCATGCGGTGTGTCGAACGTGCCGCCGATCTGCCATCCCGCTCGGTCGTCATAGTCGGTTGCGGCCCGAAACCGAAGGCGGTCAAGGAACTTCGCGAGCTTGGCTACGATGCCATCGGGGTCGAGCCGTTCACCGGATTTGCCGACGCAGCCCGCGATTACATGGGCGACGATAAAGCGGTCCTCACTGGATGCGCCGAAGAGCTGCCGCTGGCGGATCAGTCACAGGCGGTCGTCATCAGCCAGAGCGTCATGGAGCACGTCGATTCACCGACCAAATCGTTCTCGGAGATGTATCGCGTGCTTGCACCGGGAGGGATTGCTTACGTCCAGACCACGAACAAGCGCCGGTTCTCACTTACAGGCAACGCGGGGGAGTATCACGTCCCGTTTTTCAATCTGTTGCCGGATACGGTGAAAGAAGCCTACGTTCATGAGCAGATTCACTTCAGGCCCGAACTGTCGAACTACAGCACCCGCCCGGCCGTGCATTGGTTCACCTATGCCGACTTGTGCAGGCGAGGGCGAGAGGCAGGATTTCATCGCTTCTACACGAAATTCGATTTGTTGGAGCCTGGCGATCCCAGCGTCAGCCGGCTGCGCCGGTTGTTGATCAATCACGTGCGCTATAAACCGTGGCTCCGAAGCCTCGCGCTCCTTCAATACGGCGATACGATCTTCATGTTGAAGCGGCGTGCTGCTGGCTGAAGAGCGTAGCCTGAAGGCGCGTAGCCGCGAGGCCGATGCGACGCGTGGGCGAACGCCTGATGATGAGCGTCCGGGTCGCGGGCCTGGTGGCAAGCTCACGAAGGTGCCGCGCTACAAACGCGAGTTCGGCACCCCTAACTAGGGCAGAATCGCCGTCAGGCGCGCGGGCGCGCCGCCGGCATCCGCAGGCCCGGCGAGCTGGAATTGCGTGCGATAAAGCCGCGCATACAGCCCACCGGCGGCAATCAGCTCCGCGTGCGTTCCGGTTTCGACGATGCGGCCCTGATCGAGCACGACGATGCGGTTGGCGCGCTCGACAGTGGACAATCGGTGCGCGATCAGGATCGTCGTGCGTCCGTGGATCAGCGTCTCGAGCGCCGCCTGGATATGGCGCTCGGATTCCGAGTCGAGCGCCGAGGTCGCTTCGTCGAGAATCAGGATCGGCGCGTTCTTGAGCAGCGCGCGTGCGATCGCGATGCGCTGGCGCTGGCCGCCCGAGAGTTTCACTCCATGCTCGCCGACGAGCGTCTGGAAGCCCTCGGGCATCTGTTCGATGAACTCGACCGCATGCGCTGCGCGGGCAGCCGCGACGATGTCCGCCTCGGCGGCCCCGTCGCTGCCATAACCGATGTTGGCAGCGACGGTATCGTTGAAAAGCACGACGTCCTGGCTCACGAGCGCGATGTTCCTGCGCAGCGATTCGAGCCTGGATTGCCTCCAGCGCGTGTCCATCGACTCGGATGCGGCCCTGATCGGCGTGATAGAAGCGGGGCACGAGATGCGCAAGCGTGGTCTTGCCGCTGCCCGACGGCCCCACCAGCGCGACCGTTTCTCCGGCTTCGATCGACAGGTCGATGTCGTCCAGAGCGAGCCGGTCCGTGCCGGGATAGGAGAAGCGCACGTTCTCGAACCGGATCGCACCCGCCGCTTGACCGATGTCTAGCGTGCCTTCATCGCGCTCGCCGGGTTCGTCGAGCAGCTCGAACACGCTCTCCGCCGCCGCCAGCCCGCGCTGGAGCGGCTCGTTCACGCCCATGAGACGTTTGAGCGGCGAGTTGAGCATGAACATCGCCGTGATGAAGGAGACGAAGCCGCCGACGGTGATCTCGTTCGCGGTCGACTGGGATGTCGCGAGCAGCACGATCAGCGAAAGCGCGATGGCGGCCACGAGCTGCGCCGCGGGTACGCTCGCAGCCGCCGCCTTCGTCTGCTTCATGAGGAACCGGCGCACGCGATCGGCTTCGTCCTTGAAACGTCCGGCTTCGTAGCGCAGCCCGCCGAAAAGCTTCACCACCTTGTGACCCTCGATCGCCTCCTGGAGGACCTGCGTGACGTCGCCCATCGTGCGCTGCACGTTGCGGCTCGAGCTGCGCAACTTCACGCTGATCGTGCGCACGATGAAGATGATGAGCGGCGTCATCGCGAGCGAGAGCAGCGTCAACTTCCAGTTCAGCCACAACATCCAGCCGAGAAGTCCGATGGAAGCGAGACCGTCCTTGAAGATGATCGTGAGTACGTTCGTCGCGGCCGTGGTGACCTGCGAAACGTCGAACGTCACCTTCGAGATAAGGTTGCCCGTCGGGCGGTTGTCGTAATAGGCCGTCGGCAGCACGAGCATTTTCTCGAACATCGCGTTGCGCAGGTCCATCACGACCTTGTTGCCGACCCAGTTGATCGCGTAATGGGAAACGAACTCGGCGGCGCCGCGGACGACGAACACCGCCACGATGAGGAGCGGCATGAGCCGCATGATGCGCTCGTCCTTGTCGACGAACGTGCCGTCGAGCAGGGGCTTCAAGAGCGCGGGGAGCGCGGGCTCGGTTGCCGCCACGATCAGCATGCCGAAGAGCGCAAGCGCGAACACGCCGCGATAGGGCTTCACGAAGCGCAGCAGCCGCACGTAAAGCTGGAGACTCGAGATTGCTGGCACGTCGCGAACAATAGCAAAAAAGCCGCCGGGCGGCGGCTTTTGCGGACTCGACGCTATCGAAACCGATACTGGGCGGAGGCGAACACCGCCCGCTGCGGCGCGGGCAGGGCCGCGAAGGTGGGAGATCCGGTGAACACACCGTAGCTGAAATACTTCTCGTCGAAGAGGTTGCGCACACCCGCATCGAAGCGCCAGTCCCGCTCCTCGTGCGTGAGCTTCACGTCCACTACGCTGTACGACGGCATCCTGCGGCCGAACGTGTTCGTCTCGTCGGCGTCGAACGGCCTCTCTCCGACGTACTGGACGACGACGTGCGCCTGGGTGCGTGGCATGAAGCGCCACGTGAGGCCGGCGTTGGCCGCATGGCGCGGCACGAGCGGCACCTCGTTGCCGGCGATCGAAATCCCGCCGAAGGTGCCGGAGCGGAACTCCGAGTTCGTCCAGGTGTAGTTCACGAACGCCTGCACGTCGCCGAACTGCCATCTCGCATCGGCCTCGACACCGGCGCGGCGCGTCGGCGGCAGATTGCGGTTCGTGAACGTCAGCGGATCGAAGAAGATTTCGTTCGACAGCTCGATCCGGTACAGCGCGACCCGATAGTGCCCGGCGCCCGCGCGCACCTCCGCACCGATTTCGCGGTCGCGCGCGGTCTGTGGCTCGATGGGCGTCACCGTGGCCGTGAAGAGGCTGTAGAGATCGTTGACGTTGGGAACACGAAAGCTGCTCCCGATCTTGCCGTAGAGGTGAACGCCGCCACCGATGCGCTGCCGCAGGGCGATCTCGTACGCGCGCAGCGTCTCCTTGCGCGCGAAGTCAGCCGTGGCTGAAGTGGGATCGTTCACGCCGTAGCGCGCGCGTTGCACGCGACCGCCGAATGCGAGCGAAGTGCCGGTGGTCAGCGAGGTCGTGTGCTGTGCGTAGATCGCGGCATCGTCCTGCTCGGCGGTCGGTCGGCCGGTGATCGAGGGGCCTGCAACCGCGTCGAACTGCCACTCGTCGTAATCGAGGCCGGCAACGAGTGTGTTGTCCGACCCGCCGATCGCGTACGGGATGCGCATGCGAGGCGTGAACGACCAGACCTTGACGCGGCTCTCGACGTTGTTGCGAAAGGGCGTCGCGACGAAGAAGGACGCGTCGGTGTCTTTTTCGCGATACGAGAGATTCGCGGCGAGCTTGACCTGGCCGAGCTCTTGTTCGCCGCCGACGTCGACATAGCCGCCGCGCCTGTTCGAAAAATCGCCGGGCGTGGCGGCCTGCCGCGGGTTCGCTGCGATCTGCGCCTCGCTGAGGGACCCGGGAAGCTCGAGACGCTGATCGTCCACGCCCGCCTTCACCGCGAGGAATCCGCGCTCGCGGTGGAGCCTCACGTCGGCCGCCGCGTTGCCCTGTCGCAGACGATTGTTATCGCGATAGTTGTCGCTGTAGCGGTAGCTCCCATGGAGATTCAGCGCGATGCGCTCGCCGCCGAGATTGCCGCCGGCACTCACGCCATAGGTGTCATATGAGGCAACGAGACCGTGAACGTACGCGGAGCGCTCGCCTTCGCGCGGTGCTTTCGTGATGATGTTGATCGTGCCGCCGGTCGCGCCCGCCCCGTAGAGCACGGCGCCGCTGCCGCGCACCACCTCGATGCGCTCGATCGACGAGAGCGGGATCGCGGACCAGTTGACGGTCGCCTGCTCGTATTCGCTCACGCGGCGGCCATCGAGCAGCACCAGCGTGTTCTGATCCCCGAAGATGCCGAAGCCGCGCATGTCGACCTGCACGTCGGGCGAGCCCGAGAGATCGCGCGTTCGGATGCCCGCGCGTTGCGACAGGAGCTCCGGCAAGGTCGTCGCAGAGCTGCGCCGGATGTCCTCCTCGCCGATCACTTCGACGCCGATCGGAAACTGTTGCGGGCGCTCGGTGAAGCGCGTCGCGGTGACAATCACGGGATCGCCGCGGCTCATGGGTGGTTCGGCCGCCGGAACGGAAGCAGCGGCCAGGAAGGCCGCTCCGGCTGACCAGACGGAGTTCACGTGGGACCTCGCACGGCGCGCCCGCCGCGCGCCTGTCAATGCAACAGGACGAGGCGCGAGCGAGCGCTGGCTCGGCAAAGCGTGAAGGTCATCACGCGTCGAGAGCACGACACCCCGCGGCTCGTCCAACCGGTGCTCCGAGCGAGGCCGGTATACGGGCTCACGAAGGACGCGCCCCGCCTTCCCGGGAAACCCAGTGGCATGTGGGGCGCGCCGCGTCGCTCGACGGATCGAGCGCCGCTATCGCTTACCGTTGCGGGGGCAGCACAGGTCTTGCACCTGTTTCCCGTTTAACCCGACGCTCGCATGACGCGCGTCGAAGCACCCGGCTCGGATGCCGAGGGCCTACGCTCGACGGACAGCGGCGGCTTTCGGCGGGCGCGATAATATCACGCGAAATGCGGCAGGCCTCATTGCGAGTCGGCTTGCAATGCGCCGCTACCGAAATGTCAAAGCACATTCAGATGCGGTTGTTAGCAGTTGACCGTGCAGAATTTTTGCAACTATAGTGCGAGCATGGACACGGAACTCAAGGCGCTGGAAGCAAAGATCAGTCAGTTCGTCGAGATGTGCGCGCGCCTGCGCGCCGACAACCAGCAACTGCGCCAGCAACTTGCGTCTGCCGTCAATCAGAGCAAGCGTCTGGAAGAGAAGATCTCGAATGCCGCGAACCGGCTCGAGACGCTGCTCGCGCAGATCCCGTCCGAAGAGGAAGCATGAGCGAAGCACGCAGCTTGCAGATTACGATCATGGGACGCGATTTCCGCGTCGCGTGCCCCGAAGAAGAGCAATCCGGGCTGCTCGCAGCCGTCGACTATCTGAACAAGAAAATGGTCGAGATACGCGATACCGGCAAGGTCATCGGACTGGAAAGAATCGCGATCATGGCGGCGCTCAACATCGCCCACGAACTGCTTTCCACCAAGGTCGGCGGCTTTGACATGGGGGAGATCAAGCGTAGAATGACTCGCATGGAAACGGTCATCGATCAGGCGATGTCCGAGCAAGCAAAGCTGTTCTGATCCTGCCTGATCGCAGACGTGTCAAAGCTTCCCCTGCGGTGTTCGTGTATAGGTCTAATTCTCTGAACCAATAGGGTAACTCGCGTTGCCGACTACGTTGCCTGGTGTGCGCGTCCTACTGGGAAGCGCCTGAAGGGCTCGGAAGGCGACCATCTTGAACCGTAGGTTCAAGAGTCAGACCTGACGGCACAGGCGGGGGTCCCGACCTGAGGGACAAGGGAAAGCGGCTCTGGCCGCTTTTTCTTTGTCCGCGGTCGGGACTCAGGTCCCCGTAGAGTCGAACGAAGAGGGGAACCCAGGTTCCCCTCCGTAACCTCCTTCCTTCGGCTCGCTCCCGCTCGCATCGACTATGAAGGGCAGATGGTATTCTGACGGTGTTCGTCACCTCTTCACTCCTTCACTCCTTCCCTTCACGCCATGCGTTACTGGCTGATCAAGTCCGAACCCACGACCTACGGCATCGACCACATGGCGCGGGACAAAACGACGCCGTGGACCGGCGTGCGCAATTTTCAGGCGCGCAATTTCATGCGCGACCAGATGAAGGTCGGGGACCGTGCGTTTTTCTATCACTCGAACTGCGATGAGCCGGGCATCGTCGGCATCGTCGAAGTGAGCGCGCCCGCGCACCCGGACGAGACGCAGTTCGACAAGAAGAGCCACTACTACGACCCGGAGTCGAAGCGGGAAGAACCGCGCTGGCTGAATGTCGAGTTCAAGTTCGTCAGGAGAACGCCACTGGTGAGCCTCGCGGAGCTGAAGAAGCACGACAAGCTCGCGAACATGCGGATCCTTCAGCGCGGCAACCGGCTTTCCGTCACGCCGGTCGATCCCGCGGAGTGGAAATACATCACCGAACGCCTCATGAAATAAATGGGACAGACCCACTTAAGCCGAAAGTGGGTCTGTCCCGCTTTCCGGGTTTGCGTCAGCCGAGATGCTGGTGGAAGAAGTCGACCGTGAGCGCGAGCGCGCGGTCCGCTTCCGGCTTGCTGTAGGTCTTGCCGCCGTGGCGCGCGAACGCGTGATCGGCGCCGGGATACTTGTGGATGGCGACGAGCGGATTGGGTGAAAGCCGCCGCTCGAGGAGCTCGTTCACTTCCGCCTGCACCCAGCGGTCCTTCATCGCCATGTGCAGCATGAAAGGCCGGTGGAGCCCCGGCGCTTCGCGGATGTGGTGCTCGATATACGTGCCGTAGTACGCGACGGCGCAGTCGATGTCCGTGCGGCAGCACATGAGATAACAGAGCTTCCCGCCGAGGCAGTAGCCGACCGCGCCCACCTTGCCGTTGCACTCCGGCAGCGCCGCAAGGTGTTTCCACGTCTCGACCATGTCTTCGACCCCGAGGTCGTAGTCGAAGTCATAGTAGAGATCGAACGCCTTCTTCACGTCCTGGGGATCGCCATCGGACAGTTCCACGCCCGGCTCCTGCCTCCAGAACAGATCCGGAACCAGGCACACGAAGCCCGCCTCGGCGAACTCCTGCGCGTGGCGCCGCATGGTCGCGTTCACGCCCCAGATTTCCATGATTGCGATGATCGCACCGGCCGGTGTCCCGTCCGGGTAGGCGACATGCGCGCCCATGACGCCGTCGCGCAGTGGAACCTGAATGTCTTGCGTTCGCATGATCGACGCGCGTTCTCTCGCGGTAAGCTCGTTTCGGAAGATGCGGCTCGAGCGCTCGACGTCCTACTGGACGGCCTTGATGCCGGCTGTCCTGATCACCTTCTCCCACTTCGTCCATTCCTGCTCGAGCCAGCGCGCAAACTCTTCAGGCGTCGAGCCCACCGTGTCGACGCCCTGGCTCGCAAGGCGGTCGCGGATGGTGGGATTCGCACACGCCTTCGCAGTCGCGGCCTGCATCTTCGACACGATCGCACGCGACGTGCCGCGCGGCGCGAGGATTCCATACCAGCCGGTCGCCACCACGGCGGTGCCCGCCTCGGTCAGCGTGGGCATCTCGGGCAGCAGCGGCGAGCGTTTCGCACCCGCCACCGCGAGCCCCTTCAGCTTTCCGGATTTCACATGAGGCAGCGCGGGCGGCAGTCCGTTGAACATCATATTCACTTCGTTCGCGAGCAATGCCGTCTGTCCCGGTCCCGCACCCTTGTAGGGAACATGAACGATATCGACCGCGGCCGTCATTTTGAAAAGCTCCGCCGCGAGATGAATGCCCGTGCCGTTGCCGCCGGATCCGTAATTGAGCTTCCCCGGTTGCCCTTTCGCCAGCGTAACGAGTTCTTTCACCGAACTCGCCGGCAGGCTCGGATGAACGAGCAGGATGTAAGCACCTTCCGCGGCCAGCGAGACGGGAGCGAAATCCTTGCGCGTGTCGTACGGCTTCTTTTCCGAGAGGTGCGGCGCGATGACGAGGGGCCCGGAGAATCCGAAGAGCATCGTGTAGCCGTCGGGGGTTGCCGCCGCAACGGTCTCGGTACCTATCAGACCGGCAGCACCCGCTCGATTGTCGATGACGAGCTGCTGGCCGAGCACTTCGGCGATGCCGTGCGAAACGGCGCGTGCGATGACATCTACCGGCCCGCCGGCAGAGGAGGGCGCGATCATGCGGATCGGTCTGCCCGGATACGCCGCCGCTTCGGTTTGCGCGGCATCTGCGTTCGCCATCGCAGCCATCATGAAGCAGGCAGCGCAGGCTCGTCGAAGCTTCATGCTCTTCTCGCGAGTGTGGTGAGTCACAGATTCGTCATCCCTGCGCAAAGCAGGGATGACGATGCGGTGCGAATCCCCGATTCGTCCCGGTCTCGACGAACGTGCGCGCATGCGGGGCGCCGACATCACACGATACGCGAGGACCGCAGCTTCGAGATGGCGTCGCCATCCAGCCCGAGGATCTCACGCAGTATCTCGTCCGTGTGCTGCCCGAGGGTCGGCGGCGGCAGCTTTGGCTCGAGAGCCGTTGCGGAAAAACGCATCGGGCTCGCGACGAGCGGCACGCTTCCGGCCGTCGGGTGCGGCAATTCGAAACGCAGCCCGCGCGCGATCGCCTGCGGCTCTTCGAAGACTTGCCGGATGTCGTTGATCGGCCCGTTCGGCACGCCGGCCGTCTCCAGCATCTCGACCCACTCACGCGTGGTGCGGCGCGCGAAGACTTCGGCGAGGAGCTCCGTGATCGCTTCTCGATTTTCCACACGCCTCGCGTTCGTCGCGAAGCGTTCGTCGCGCACGAGCTCCTGACAACCGGCCACTTCGCAGAACTTGCCGAAGAGGTTGTCGTTACCGCACGCGAGAATGATGTCGCCGTCGGCAGTTCGGAAGGTCTGGTAAGGAACGATGTTCGGATGCGCGTTCCCGATACGCCCCGGAACCTCGCCGGTCGCGAGATAGTTCATCGCCTGGTTCGCGAGAAACGCGACTTGCGTGTCGAAGAGCGCGAGATCGAGATGCTGTCCGACGCCTGTCTCGGCGCGATGGGCAATGGCAGCGCACACGGCGATCGTCGCATACATCCCGGTCATGAGGTCCACGATCGGCACGCCGACGCGCTGCGGCCCTCCACCCGGCAGCTCGTCGCGTTCGCCCGTCACGCTCATGAGCCCGCCCATCCCCTGGATCATGAAGTCGTATCCCGGCCGCTCGCGATACGGCCCCGTGTGTCCGAAGCCGGTCACCGAGCAGTATATGAGCCGCGGATGGATCGCGTGCAATTCCTCGAAGCCCAAACCATAGCGCGCCAGGTCCCCGAACTTGTAGTTCTCGAGGAGCACGTCGGAGCGCACCGCCAGATCGCGCACGAGTCTCTGGCCTTCCGGCTTCGAGATGTCGACCGTGATCGACTTCTTCCCGCGATTCGCAGCAGCGTAGTACGCGGATTCGGCGGTGTCCTTGCCGGCTGTGTCCTTGAGCCAAGGCGGACCGAAAGCACGCGAATCGTCGCCCTTTACCGGCCTCTCGACCTTGATCACTTCGGCGCCCAGATCCGCGAGATTCTGGCCTGTCCACGGCGCGGCCAGCACGCGTGAAAGGTCGAGCACGCGGATGTGGGCGAGCGGTCCGGCCATGGCAAGTTCCTCGTAAAGAGCCGACAGACGACGGCAATCGCATCATGCGTTGCTCACACGGTAGCCTCGGATGCGCGAAGGCAGGCCGCCCACGCTCGACTCGAATGGAGACGGATTGCAGGTGCGGCATATTGTAGCGTCGTTGACACTGTGCGCACCGGACGCTACGGTGTCCGCGATGCGGGTCACATCGGCCGGTGTGCTCTCTCGCACCCAAACAAATCGGAGGAGCCATGAAACGTCTTACGTGCGCGGTCGCGCTCGCCTTGACTGCCGTCGCCGTCGGCGCGCAGGAGAAGTATCCGTCGCGTGCCATTGCGATCACGGTCCCGAATCCGCCGGGCGGGATGAATCAGATCACGGCCCAGCCACTGTCCGTCGTGATCGAAAAGCTCTACGGCCAGCCCGCGCCGGTCGTGAACAGACCGGGCGGCACGGCGGCGGTGGGCACCGCTTATGTCGCGAACCAGAAACCCGACGGCTACAACATCCTCGTGACGACGCCGAACATCTATCTCGTCGTGGAAAAGAACAAGGCGCAGAACGTCGAGCAGCCCTATCAGTTGAAGCAGCTCCAGCCGATCGCGCTGACGAGCGCCGATCCGCTCGTGTTCACCGTGCAGGTCGAGAGCCCGCATAAGTCGATCAAGGACTTCATAGCCGAAGCGAAGGCGAAGGACGGCCAGCTCGCGTTCTCGACCTCCGGTCCGTTCGCGATCACGCACGTGCCGTTCGCGATGTTCCTCGAGAGCGCCGGACTTCGCATGCGCCACGTGCCTACGACGGGCGGCGGTCCTGCCGTGACGCAGTTGCTTGGTGGTCACGTGGTGGCAACCGGACAGGGACTTGCCGCCGTGGCGCCGCACGTTAAAGGAGGCAAGCTGCGAGCGCTCGCGAGCTGGGGCGGGAAGCGCCATTCGAGCCTGCCCGACGTCGCGACCTTCAAGGAGCTCGGCTACGACATGGAAGCCTATCTATGGGTGGGGCTCTTCACCACGGCGGGCGTGCCGGAGCCGACGTTCAATGCGATGCGCGACATGGTCCGCCGCGTGATCAACGATCCGCTGTATCAGCAGGCGATGCAGAAAGTGAGCATCGAAGTCGACTATCGCGACACGCCGGAGTTCGTGAAGTTTTTCGAGGCCGATCACAAGCGCCTGGGGCCGGTGGTGGAGCGTTTGGCGCGGGAGGATACCAAGAAATGACAGTGGTGAGCGGCGCGCCTGGGACAGGCTGTCGGCGCTACGCTCGTCCATTAGAACTCACCCATTTTGGTGAGCGGCGCGCCTCCGCGAGGCTGTCGCCGCGAACGTGACATTCAGGCGCCCGTTAGAACTCTCGTCCGATTGTACGAGGCTTGAGGCAGAATGAGCGGCGCGCCGTTGATTCTGCATTGGCCTCGTACATAAGATGTGAATACCAACCGACGCTGGAGAGCTACGTTCGCGGGGACCCCGCCGTTCCACGGCCCCCGCTAACCAGTCGGCGGTGGTTCTAACTTACTAGCTAGCCCCACACAGTCTTCGCGCCAGCTCGGCGAAATCCCCGACGGTGAGATCCGGCTGATACGGCCAGTCGCCGAACGGGCGCTTGCGCCTGTCCACGAAACAGGTGCGCATGCCGTACGCTTTCGCGCCGACGCAGTCGAACGCGTGATTGGCCACGAAAAGAATCGCGTCAGGCGGCGAGCCGAGAATTTCCGCAGCCATCCGGTAGGTCGCGACGTGCGGCTTGAAGGAGCCGGCGGCGGCCACCGAGATGATGCGATCGAATTCCACCTGCAAGTGAGGCCGCGCGGCCTCCAGCATGTCCGGATCGCCGTTCGACAGGATCGTAAGCTGATAACGCGTTTTGAGCTTCTCCAGCGCCGCGACCACTTCCGGGAACGGCTCGAGGTGCTCGATCCTCGCCACGAGCGCCTCGACGTCCTCTTCCGAATACTCGATGCCCGCGCGCTCCAGCGTATAACCGAGCGCCCGTTCTCCGATCTCCCGATAAGGCGTGTGATCGCGGTGGAGCAGCGCGTCGATCATGGAATTCTCGAAGTGCGTGCGTCGCCACCACGTGACCAGCGCGTCCGGCCTGCCCGGCCAGCCTTTTTGCTGAAGGTACGGCGTGACCGCGTTCGTGAGCCCGCTCTGCATGTCCACGAGCGTGCCGTAGAGATCGAACATGAGCGTGTGCACTTCGCCTTGAAACGGGTCGGACGTATTCATGCAGGGATGTGGAGTAGCCGGCGATGACCGAAGCTTACACCGCGTGCGGCGCTGCGCTGACCAGACTCACCGCGAACGTTTTCGATCCGCGCAGCCGGCCATGCGCGCTCGCCGGAAGGCGTTCATTCAAACCTTGATCTTCGGATCGAGCCAGTCGCGCAGGCTGTCCCCGAACAGATTGAACGCGAACACCGCGAGGCTGATCGCGATACCCGGGAACACGATCATCCAGGGCGCCTGCTGGTAGAAGTCGGCGGCGGAACCGGAGAGCATGAGCCCCCACGAGGCAGTCGGCTCGGTCACGCCAAGCCCGAGGAACGAGAGCGACGCTTCCGCGAGGATCGCCTGCGCGACGAAGGCCGTGAGCATGATGAGATAAGGGGCGACCACGTTCGGCACCATGTGCCGGAAGATGATGCGCGCGTCCGAGAATCCCGCGGTTCGCGCCGCGTCGATATACGGCAGCTCGCGGATTGCCAATGCCGAGGAACGCACGACCCTCGCCACCTTCGGCACCATCGGCAACCCGATCGCGATCACGAGGTTCACGTCCACGCCGAGGATGACGTTCTTGCCGAGGACCGCGACGACCGTGATCGCGAGGATGATGATCGGAAACGACAACAGCACGTCCATCACCCGCTGGATGATGAGATCGGTCTTTCCGCCGAAATAGGCCGAAATGACGCCGACAACGGCGCCGATCGTCGAACCGAGAAACGACGCGAGGAAACCGACCGCCAGCGCCGTGCGCGCGCCGTAGATGATGCGCGACAACACATCGCGCCCGAAGGAGTCGGTCCCCAGCCAGTGCTCGGCCGAAGGCGCAGCCAGCATCGCGGCGTAGTCGACGGCGAGCGGGTCGTACGGCACCACCCATTGCGCGAAGATAGCGGCCGCCGCCATTGCGATGATCACGAACATGCCCGCCGCGCCGAGTGGCTGCTGCATCATGAACTGCAGCAGCGGATGCCTTCGCTTCGGCACTCTGTACGAGACCACGGTAGCCGTCGTGCTCATCGGTTATCTGTACCGTATCCGCGGATCGAGTAGTGCATACATCATGTCGATCGCGAAATTCACGAGAACGAAGAAAACGGCGACCAACAGCACGAGACCCTGGATGAGCGTGTAGTCGCCGCGTGCGACCGCCTGCACGAAGAGCTTGCCGATGCCGTTCAGGTTGAACACCTGCTCGGTTACGACGAGTCCACCGATCAGGAACGCGAACTCGAGTCCCACCACCGTGACGACCGGCAGCAGCGCGTTGCGCATTGCGTGGCGCGAGACGACGAGCCGCTCGTAGACGCCCTTGGCGCGCGCGGTCCTCACGTAATCCTCCTGGAGCACTTCGAGCACCGACGAGCGCATCATGCGCATCGCCACGGCCGAATAGCGATATCCCACCGCGAGCGCGGGCCAGATGAGCTGCGAGAGATTCCTCAGCGGGTCTTCGAAGAACGGCGTGAACGTGAGCGGCGGGATCCACGAGAAGTACGTGAGCAGGAGCAGGATGATGATCATGCCGAGCCAGAACGAAGGCACGGCAAGACCGGCGATCGAGATCAACCGCACGAGATGATCGATCCACGTGTCCTTGAACACGGCCGAGAGCGTCCCGAGCGGCAGCGCGATCAGGACCGCGAGAATCGTCGCCATGATCGCGACCTGCAGCGAGAGCTCGAGGCGGATTCCGATCTCGTGCAGAACGGGACGCCCGGTCCAGATCGACACGCCGAAGTCACCGCTGAGGATGGCGCCGAACCACTTCACGAACTGAACTGTACATCGGCTGATCGAGGCCCAGACGCGTACGCTCGGAATCGATCACGTGCTGCGGCACGTTCGCGCCTTCGAACATCATCTGCACCGGATCGCCGGGCGCAAGACGCAGCAGAAAGAAAACGAGGACCGCGACGCCGAAGAGCGTCGGGATCATGAGCAGCACGCGATTCACTACGTACCGATACATGATCAGAAGGGAGCCCTTCGAATCTTATCGGTCGTCAGCGCCTGGATTCCGGCATCGCGCCGGAATGACGAAGTAGGCGTCATCCCGGAGGTGCACGGCACACGCATCCGGGATCCAGAGCAAACACCGCAACGGCGCCTGGGACGAGTTGTGCGGGGGCGACAAGGCTCATGCCGCCTCTACTCCAGCCACACATCCGTCAGGTCCTGCCCGACATAGTGACTCGGCGTGATGTGCCAGCCCTTCAGGTTCCTGTGGGTGACGATGATGCGATGCCACCAGATCGTCGGAATCGTGTACGCCTCGTCCAGCGCGCGCCGTTCGAACTCCCGCAGGATCGCATAGCGCTTCTTCTTGTCGAGCTCGCCGGACTGCTTGTCGAAGAGATCGTCGAGCGTGCGGTCGGTCTGCTGCGCGTAGTTGATGGTCGATCGATCGTGCGAGAGGTATTTCAGGAGCTGAAGATTGGGCTCGTCCATGAAGTCGCAGTTGAAGTCGAGCGCGGCATCGAACGTCGGATTGTCGCGCTGCTGCGCGGCAAGGTAGAGCTTGGTCTCGAGCTGCTCGTGCTTCACGTTGACGCCGATCTGCCGCCACTGATCGATGAGGAAAACGCCCACGGGCGTGTACGGCATGGCAACGTTGCGGTTGGTCAGCGTGAACGTAAGATTGGGAAGCCGCGCCTCCTGCAGGAGCTTGCGCGCCTGCGCCCGCGAAGCATTGATGTCCTCCGAAAAGCCGGGATAGCTCCGTCAGTTCCTTCTCGGAGGCGGCAAACTCGTAACCAGGCCGTAGAATGCCGCCGACGTGACGCACCAGCGCGATTCTCGAAAGCGCCTGGGCGCCGCCCCGGCGGTCGATCGCGAGCGAAAGCGCTCGGCGCACCCGCGCGTCGTCGAACGGCTTTTTCTTCGTATTGAACGTGACGACGAGCGAACACACCCACGGTGTTTCCTGCACCACCGCCTTGTCGCCGAGCGCCTTCACGAGACGGTCGCGGTCCGCGGGCGAATGGCCTCTGAACTCCGCGAGCACTTCACCCGCGGCGAGCGCGTTGACCATCGGAGCGCCGCCGATGAACATCGCGAGGAAGCCGTCGAGGTGCGGCTTGCCCTTCTCGAAATAGTCCTTGAACTTGCGCCCGCGCCAGTGCGATCCGGCCACGTGCTCGTCGAACGTGAAAGGCCCCGTGCCCATGATGTTGCGCTCCGGGAACTTCGGGTCCTTCTTCAGCCGCGCCGCGCTGTAGATGCAATCCCAGGGGCTCGCGAAATTCGCGAGCATCGAGGCGTTCGGCTTCGAAAGCTTCACGACGGCGGTGTTCGGATCGGGCGTCTCGATCGAAGCGATGTCCGCATAGGCAGCCTGCCGCAACGACAGAACGCCCGCCGGCGGATTGCGTATGCGGTCGTACGTGGCCTTCACGTCCTCGGAGGTGAACGCGGAGCCGTCGTGGAACTTCACCCCTTTGCGCAGCCGGAACGTATAGGTAAGGCCATCTTTCGAAATCGTCCACGACTCCGCGAGATCGCCTTTGATGGCCGGATACTTGGCCGTGTCGAACTCGAGCAGCGTGTTGTAGTGCGGGCGAACGGGGTGGATGAACGCGAACGAGGTGTTCGCGTGGCAGTCGTAATTCGGCGGCTCGGCCCCCACCGCGAACTTGAGCAGCCCTCCACTGCGCGGCGTCTGCTCTGCGGCAAATGCCGGGAGCGTCGCGAGCGCGATCGTAACAAGCACGCGCAGAGTATGAACAATCATCTCTCTCCTCCTCTCGTTGTGCGGCGCTCTCGTAGGGAGATCCGGCGGACCTCGCGCGAGTCCGACCCTTGCATCTTACATTCGACGGCCGCCGTTCACAGCTTGATGCACGCCGCGTAGTGCCCCGGGCGAATCTCGCGCAACGGCGGCACCTGCATCCTGCATTCGTCGCTCGCCCACGGGCAGCGCGTGCTGAACACACAGCCGGGTGGCGGCGCGAGCGGACTCGGCACTTCGCCGCCGAGCACGCTCGATGCGCGGCCCGCTTCGATGATCGGGTCCGGTATCGGCACCGCATCGAGCAGCGCGCGCGTGTACGGGTGCAGCGGCTCGGCGTACAGCGCGTCGCGATCGGCCATCTCCATCGCTTTGCCGAGATACATCACGATCACGCGGTCGGAAATATGGCGCACGACCGCAAGATCGTGAGCAATGAACAGATACGTGAGGCCCAGCTTCGCCTGGAGGTCTTCCAGAAGATTGATGATCTGGGCCTGGATCGAAACGTCGAGCGCGGAGACCGGCTCGTCACATACGATGAACGAGGGACGCATCGCGAGCGCACGCGCGATGCCCACGCGCTGTCGCTGCCCGCCCGAGAGCTCGTGCGGATAACGCTCGGCCATGTAGTCGAAGAGACCGACCTGCTTCAGGAGCTCCCGCACTTTCTCGCGCGCCGCCGCGCGACTGGGCTCGAGCTTGTAGACGAGCATCGGCTCCGCAATGATGTCGCCGATCGTCATGCGCGGATTGAGCGAGCTGTACGGGTCCTGGAAGATCACCTGGATCTGGCGTCGATAGCGCTTGAGCGCGTCGCCGGTCACGCGTGTCACGTCGCTGCCCGCAAACCTGATTTCCCCGTCCGTCGGCGTCTCGAGGCGCAGCAGCGTGCGCCCGACGGTGGTCTTGCCGCAGCCGGATTCGCCCACGAGCCCCAGCGTTTCACCGCGGAAGACATCGAACGAGAGTCCGTCGACCGCACGCACCACCGCCCGCTTCGACGAGAGCGCTTTCAATCCGGCGTTCACTTCGAAGTAGGTCTTGAGGTTCGTCACGCTCATGAGCGGCGTCGCGCGATCGACGAGTTTATCGACGCCGATCGCCAGGCTCGCACGGGCGAGACCCAGGCCTTCCGCGCCAACGCGCGCCATCTCCGCGGCGCGCACGCATGCGGAGTAATGCGCGGGCTCGACCTCGAGCATCGGCGGCTGAGCGCACAGCGATTCGGGAACCTGCGCCGCGCAGCGGGGCGCGAAGCGGCAGCCCGGCGGCGGATCGAGGAGATTCGGAGGCGCGCCTTCGATCGTCTCGAGACGCGCGCCACGCGGTCTGTCGAGTCGCGGCACCGAACGCAGGAGCCCCGCGGTATACGGATGCAGCGGCTTGCCGAAGAGCGCCGGAGCCTGCGCCTGCTCCGTCATGCGTGCGGCGTACATGACGTTCACCCGATCGGCGTAGCGCGCGACGATGCCCAGATTGTGCGTGATGACCACCATCGCGATTCCGAGATCGCGGGAGAGGTCCTTCATGAGCTTCAGAATCTGCGCCTGGATCGTCACGTCGAGCGCGGTCGTCGGCTCGTCGGCGATGATCAACTTCGGATTGCACGCGAGCGCGATCGCGATCATCACGCGCTGACGCATGCCGCCCGAGAACTGGTGCGGATACTGGTTCAGCCGGCGTGCCGCGTCCGGAATGCCCACCATCCTCAGAAGCTCGGTCGCGCGCGTACGCGCCGCCGCCATCGGCATGTTCAGGTGCAGAAGCAGCGGCTCCATGACCTGAAAGCCGATCGTGAGCACCGGATTGAGGGAAGTCATCGGCTCCTGGAAGATCATCGCGATCTCCCGGCCGCGGATCGCGCGCATCTCGTCGTCGGAGAGCATCAGGAGATCGCGCGCTTCGAAGAGGATGCGCCCGCCGACGATGCGGCCCGCGGGCTTTGCGAGCAGTCGCATGATGGCGAGGGAGGAGACGGACTTGCCGCAGCCGGATTCGCCGACAAGGGCGACGATCTCGCCCGGCCTCACGTTGTACGAGATGCCTTCGACGGCGCGCACGACACCGCGGGTCGTGACGAAGTGGACGTGCAGGTCCTGCACGTCGAGTAGCCACCCACCGCCCGCGATTGGGCTGCCCGAGCGCGGAGCGGCGATCGACTGGTCCATCCTTATCCTCTAGCTCAAAGCCGCGTGCAGCACGCGCGCGACGTGCACCGCATCCCGTGCGGCGCCATCGCCAATCTGGTGGCGGCAGCTCGTGCCGTCAGCCACGATGAGCGTGTCTGCCGAGCTCGCGCGCACGCGCGGGAAGAGGGTGAGCTCGCCCATGCGCATCGACACATCGTAGTGCTTCGCCTGGTAGCCGAAACTTCCCGCCATCCCACAACAGCTCGACTCGATCGTCTGCACGTCGAGCTCGGGCACCAGCCGCAGCGCGCGATCGACGGCGGGCATCGCTCCGAACGCCTTCTGGTGACAATGGCCGTGCAGCAGTGCGGTCTTCTGCGGAAGCGCTTTGAAGCGCGCGTCGAAGCGACCGGCGGCCACCTCGTCGGCGATGAACTCCTCGAACAGAAACGCGTTCAGCGCAAGCTCGGCCATCTCGCCGTCAGGATGCATCGAAAGGAATTCATCGCGCAGTCCGAGAAGACATGAGGGCTCCAGGCCGACGACATGAACGCCGCGATCGACGTAGGGTTTCAGCACGTCCAGCATGCGCTGGGCTTCGCGCTTCGCTTCGGGCACGAGACCGGCCGCGAGGAACGTGCGGCCGCAGCAGAGCGGGCGCTCGCCGGGCGGCTCCGGGATGTGTACGACGTACCCCGCGGCTTCGAGTACGGCCAGGGCCGCGCGTGCGTTCTCCGGCTCGAAGTAGCGGTTGAAGGTGTCGACGAAGAGGACGACTTCTTTGTGGGATGCGGTTTCTCCCCTCACCCTAACCCTCTCCCAGGGGGAGAGGGAACTCACACCCTTCTCCCCTCGGGAGAAAGCGATGGGGGAGCGGAGCGGTCGGGGAGGGGGAACGCGTTTCTCTTCCTCCCGCCGGAACACATCCCTCCGCCACTTCGGCAGCGACCGCTGGGGCGCGAATCCGAGCAGTCCCTTCGTCATGGCGCCTGCCAGATTCGTGAGCGGCGCGAAGCGCGACGCCCACGGCGCATACCGCGGCAGGTACGCGACGAGCCGATCCTGCAACCCGAGTCCCGCGCGCTGGCGATAGTGGTAAAGGAACTCCACCTTCATCTTCGCCATGTCCACGCCCGTCGGGCATTCGCGCTTGCAGCCTTTGCACGAGACGCACAGATCGAATGCTTCGGCCACCGCGTCGGACGCGAACGCGTCCTTCCCGAGCTGTCCCGATATCGCGAGCCGCAGGGTGTTGGCGCGGCCGCGCGTGAGATGCTGCTCGTCGCGCGTGACGCGATACGACGGGCACATCGTTCCCGCATCGAACTTGCGGCAGTGGCCGTTGTTGTTGCACATCTCGACGGCCTTGTCGAAGCCGCCCCATTCGCTCCAGTCGAGCACGGTGCGGATGGGCTGCGCCGCATAGCCGGGCTTGAAACGAAAGAGCGTGCGGTCGTCCTGCTTCGAGGGCCGCACGATCTTGCCGGGATTCATCAGGCTCTTCGGATCGAACAGCGCCTTCACCTCTTCGAAGGCGCGCGTGAGCTTCGGTCCGAAGAACGGCGCGATCCATTCCGAGCGCACGAGGCCGTCGCCATGCTCTCCGGAGTACGCACCCTTGTATTCCTTCACGAGCGCGGCTGCTTCTTCCGCGATCGCGCGCATCTTCGCCGCGCCGTCCCGCCGCATGTCGAGGATCGGCCGCACATGGAGGCAGCCCACCGACGCGTGCGCGTACCACGTGCCGCGGGTGCCGTGCTTGTGAAAGCACTCGGTCAGCCGCTGCGTGTATTCGGCGAGATGCTCGAGCGGCACGGCGCAGTCCTCGATGAAGGAAACCGGCTTCCCGTCGCCCTTCATCGACATCATGATGTTGAGCCCCGCCTTCCTCACTTCCCAGACGTCGCGTTGAAGAGCGCCATCGGTGATCTCTACGACCCCTCCCGGAAACCCGAAATCGCCCATGAGCTGCGTGAGGTCCGCCAGGCGCTTCAACTGCTCGGCGCGATCCTCTCCGGCGAACTCGACCAGCAGGATTGCTTCCGGATCGCCCCGAATGAACTGCCCGACGATGGAACGAAACGCGGGATTGTCGCGAGCAAGCCCGATCATCGTCTTGTCGACGAGCTCCACGGCCACGGGCCCGAGCTGCACGATGTGCTGGGGCGCCTCCATCGCCTGATAGAACGAGGGGAAGTGGCATACGCCGAGCGTCTTGTGCGTCGGCAGCGGCGAGAGCTTCAACCGGATGCGCTTCGAATACGCCAGCGTCCCTTCGGAGCCGACGAGCAGATGCGCCATATTTATCGCGCCGGTGTTAATGGGGGAAGGGAGGTTACGGAGGGAAACCGTGGAAGGTTTCCCTCTGTTCGTAGGCGCCGAGGCCCGAGCCTTCAGGCGAGCGGCGCTGTCCGGAAGCATCAGGTCGAGGTTGTAGCCGCCGACGCGCCGCAGCACCTTCGGATAGCGGTGCTCGATCTCCTCGGCTTCGCGCACGGCGATCGAGCGCACCGCGCGCACGAGCGAGCGGTAGCCTTCTGGCCCGGATAGCTGGGTGAGATCCTCCGGCACCGGTCCGAATTCATAGCTCGCGCCGTCCGCGAGCACTGCCTCGACCGCCTGCACGTTGTGCACCATGTTCCCGTAGCGGATCGAGCGCGACCCGCAGGAGTTGTTACCGGTCATGCCGCCGATCGTCGCCTGCGCGCTCGTCGATACATCGACCGGATACCACAGGCCATGCGGCTTCAGGAACGCGTTGAGGTGATCGAGGACGATGCCCGGCTGCACCGTGACCGTCTGTGCTTCGCGGTCGAAGGCGACGACCTCGTTCAGATGCTTGCTCACGTCGATCACGAGCGCGGCGCCCACGGTCTGGCCGCATTGAGACGTGCCCGCGCCGCGCGGCAGGACCGGAACGCCCGCGTCGGCCGCGATCTGGAGCGCGACAGTGGCATCCCCCTCGCTGCGCGGCACGACGACGCCGACCGGCTCGATCTGGTAGATCGATGCGTCGGTGGCATAGCGCCCGAGCGCCGCGGCGTCGAAGAGCACTTCTCCCTGAACTTCGCGCTTGAGCCGCGCGGCTAGCGGTGAATCAACCATCACTGTTTTCCCTCCCGACCGCTCCGCTCCCAACCCTTCCGCCGAGCACGGAGAGGGAGTGACCGGTGTCCACGCCTTCACACTTCATCCTTTCACCCCTCACTCTTCACTCCTTTGCACTTTCACCCTTCGCTCCTTCGTCCTTTCACCCTTCGCTGCTCCACCGACCACTATAATAGGCTCTCCGTCCGAGGAGTTTTCCCATGACATACGCAAGCGGCCGTCACTTCCTTCAGATACCCGGGCCGACCAACGTGCCGGAACGCGTGCTGCGCGCGATCGACCGCGCGACGATCGATCATCGGGGCCCCGAGTTCCAGAAACTCGGACAGGATGTGCTCGCGGGCCTGAAGCAGGTATTCCAGACGAAATCTCCCGTCATCGTGTTTCCCGCGTCGGGCACCGGCGCGTGGGAGGCGGCGCTCGTCAATACGCTCAACCCCGGCGACCGGGTGCTCATGTACGAGACCGGCCACTTCGCGACACTATGGCACAGCATGGCACAGCGTCTGGGGCTCGCGCCGGAATTCATCCCGGGAGACTGGCGCCATGGCGCGGACGCCGCGGCAATCGAGGCGAAGCTCTCGGAGGACCGCTCGCACGCGATCAAGGCCGTGTGCGTGGTCCACAACGAAACGTCGACGGGTGCTATTACGCGCGTCGCCGACGTGCGCAGCGCGATTGACCGGGCGCGCCACCCGGCGCTGTTCATGGTCGACACGATCTCGTCGCTCGCATCGATCGAGCATCGCCACGACGAGTGGGGTGTGGACGTGACGGTCGGCGGCTCGCAGAAAGGACTCATGCTGCCGCCGGGCTTGTCCTTCAACGCGCTTTCGGACAAGGCGCTCGCCGCGTCGAAGCAGGCGAAGCTTCCGCGTTCGTACTGGTCGTGGGAGGAGATGCTCGGCCCGAACAAGAATGGGTTCTTCCCATACACGCCCGCAACGAACCTGCTTTATGGCCTGCGCGAGGCGCTCCATATGCTTATCGATGAAGAGGGCTTGCAGAACGTCTTCGCCCGGCACGACCGCCACGCCGAAGCAACGCGGCGCGCCGTGCGCGCGTGGGGACTCGAGATTCTCTGCCAGAATCCCGCCGAATACTCGAGCTCGCTCACCGCCGTGCTGATGCCGCCGGGGCACAGCGAAGTCGCCTTCCGCAAAGTCGTGCTGGCTCACTTCAACATGTCGCTCGGCAGCGGCCTCGGCAAAGTGACGGACAAAGTGTTCCGCATCGGGCACCTCGGCGATTTCAACGATCTCACCCTGCTCGGGACGCTCTCGGGTGTGGAGATGGGTCTGGAGATCGCAGGCGTCCCGCACCGGAAGGGCGGAGTCGCCGCCGCGATGGCCTATCTCACAGAACAAGCGACGGCCGAACAGACAAAGACCGCGCGCAACGCGGCGTAGGGGGCGGCGCTTGCCTTCGGCTCGGGCCTCGCCGCCCTACGAACAGAGGGCAACCGATGGTTTCCCTCCGTTACCTCCCTTCCTTGGATGGCGTGTCGATGCAGCAGTCCGACGCGCTGTTGGGAAAAAGGCCGCTTACTCGGGTCTACGTTAAATACATGACCGTTCTCTTACGTCAGAATCGCTCTTCTCCCTTCCAGGGCGGGTGGAGCTGACGACTCGAGCGCCTTGCACGGCTGACGAAACGCTCGGTGGCATAACGCATATCCAAAGGAGGCACGAAATGATCTGTCGAAGCTGGAAAGCAGCCGCCGTGGGCGCAGCGCTGGCGGGACATGCATTGTGGGGCGCTCCGTTGGCGCAGGCGGCGGCAGGGTGGGAGCCCACGAGGCCCGTGGAAATCGTCAATCCCGCAGGCGCGGGCGGCGCGTCCGACCAGATGGCGCGCTTGATCGCGGCCGTCGTCACGAAGAACCAGCTCATGAAGCAGCCCATGATCATCCAGATCAAGTCGGGCTCGAGCGGCGCCGAAGGCGCGATGGACGTCCTGCAATCGCAGGGCAATCCCCACAAGGGCCTCATCGCGTTCTCGCTGATCTACACCCTGCCCTACGGCACGAACCTGCCCTTCCACTGGCGCAAGCTGAATCCGGTCGCGATGATCGCGCTCGACGAGTTCCTGCTGTGGGTGCACGCCGATACGCCGTACAAGACGTCGAAGGATTTCCTCGCCGCTGTCAAGGCCGCGCCCTCCGAGCAGTTCAAAATGGGCGGCACGGGCTCCAAGCGCGAAGACCATCTCATCACCTTCGCAGTCGAGAAGGCGGCCGGCAGCAAGATCACGTACATCCCCTACAAGAGCGGCGGCGAGGCCGCGACGCAGCTCGTCGGCAAGCACATCGACGCAAACGTGAACAATCCGAGCGAGAACGTGGCGCAGTGGCGTGCGGGCCAGTTGCGCGCGCTCTGCGTGTTCTCGGCGCAGCGCATGGTCTACAAGGTCCAGGTCACGAAAGATCAATCGTGGGCGGACATTCCCACCTGCCGCGAACAGGGCCTGAACATCGAGTATCAGATGCTGCGCGCCTTGTTCCTGCCGCCCGGCACGACAAAAGAGCAGGTGGCGTATTACACCGAGCTCCTGCGCAAGGTGACGACCACGCCCGAGTGGAAGGAATACATCGAGCGCAATGCGCTGAAAGAAACATTTCTCGCGGGCGGAGATTTCCTGAAGTTCCTGGAAAAGGACGACGCGTATCACCAGAGCCTGATGAAGGAAGCCGGATTCACCGCCAGGACATCGAGCGCGCGTCGACTGTAAAACGGCGTGCGCGTGATCGCAAAGCCCGCGGACTCGAAAATTGATGCACTCTTCCGGATATCGCGACGTACCGTCGAGATCGCCACGGCGGCCGCGTTTTTCGCGGTCGGCGCCTTGATGATGATCGACACGTATGCAGCTCGGCGCCGGGTGGGCTAAGGAAGGACCGCAATCCGGTTACTTTCCATTTCGCATCGGCGCGATCATCTGCCTCGCGAGCATTGCCGTCATCGTTCAGACGCTGCGCAAAACGGACAAAGACGCCGTCTTCGTCACGTCCGCCAAGTTCAAGCACGTGCTCCTCGTGCTCGTGCCGACCCTCGTCTACGTCGCCGCCATCCACGTGATCGGGATCTACGTCGCCTCCGCGATCTTCATCGCGGGCTTCATGCGGGTGATGGATAAGTACAGCTGGGTGAAGACGCTTGCCGTGAGCGTCGGACTGAACGCGATTTTCTTCTGGCTGTTCGAGGTGCAGTTCCTCGTGCCCTTGCCGAAGGGGCCGCTCGAAATGTACTTCGGCTACTGACCTTGATCGCCCCCGCCGCCGGCAGGAGAACGAGAACGTGTACGACCTAAGCTCGCTGCTGCACGGCTTTTCGGTGGCCCTCACGTGGTACAACGTCGGCATGATGGCGATCGGCGTCCTGCTGGGGATCGTCATCGGCGTGCTGCCCGGGCTCGGAGGTCCCAACGGCGTCGCGATCCTGTTGCCGCTCACGTTCACGATGCCGCCGACATCGGCGATCATCATGCTGTCCTGCATCTACTGGGGAACGCTCTTCGCCGGCGCGATTACGTCGATCCTCTTCAACATCCCCGGAGAATCGCATTCGGTCGCGACGACCTTCGACGGTTATCCTCTGGCGCAGCAGGGCCGGGGGGCGGAAGCGCTCACCTTCGCCTTCACCGGATCGTTCTTCGGCGCCTTCTTCGCGATCCTGCTGATCACGTTCCTCGCGCCACTGGTCGCGAAGTTCGCCCTGAGTTTCGGGCCTGCCGAGTTCTTCGCGGTCTACCTGCTCACCTTCTGCAGCTTCATCGGAAGCGGAGACCAGCCGTTCAAGACGATCATCTCGATGATGCTGGGTTTCGGGCTGGCCGCGATCGGCATGGACAGCGTGAGCGGCGACCTGCGCATGACGTTCGGCTGGACCGAGCTCCTGCGCGGCGTCGATTTCCTGATCGCGGTCATCGGTCTCTTCGGGGTGGGCGAGATCCTGCTGACGATGGAGGAAGGACTCGCGTTCACGGGAAAACGCGCGCGCATCAATCTCAAGGTCGTGCTCGAGACGTGGGCGCAGCTCCCGCGTTACTGGCTGTCTTTGATCCGCAGTTCGATCATCGGCTGCTGGCTGGGGATCACGCCCGGCGGGGCGACTGCCGCCTCCTTCATGGGCTACGGCACTGCGAAGCGGTTCTCGCGTAACCCGGAGACCTTCGGCAAGGGCAACCTCGAAGGCGTGCTCGCCCCGGAGACGGCCGCGCACGCCGCCGGCACGAGCGCGCTCTTGCCGATGCTCGCGCTCGGCATACCGGGTTCCGCCACCGCTGCCGTGCTGCTCGGCGGCCTCATGGTGTGGGGCCTGCAACCGGGGCCGCTGTTGTTCGTCGAGCAGAAAGAGTTCGTCTGGGGCCTGATCGCGAGCATGTATCTCTCCAACATCGCCGGGCTCATCATCGTGCTCACAACGGTGCCGTTGTTCGCGGCGATCCTGCGCATCCCGTTTTCGATCATCGCTCCGATCATCATCGCGGTGTGCGCCATCGGCGCCTTTACAGTGCACAGTGCGATGCTCGACGTGTGGTTCATGGTGCTTTTCGGCGTGCTGGGCTACGTGATGAAGAAGCTCGCCTACCCGCTCGCGCCGCTCGTGCTCTCGCTCGTCCTGGGCGATCGCGCGGAAAATGCTTTCCGGCAGACGATGCTCGCCTCCAAAGGCAGCCTTGAGATTTTCTGGTCCAACGCGCTCGTCGGGAGCATCACCGCGCTCGCACTGATCATGCTGTTCTGGCCGCTCATCACGCTGGGGTGGCGCAGCCTGCGCGCGCTCTGGTCGCGCCGGCCGGCGTCCGCGTGATGGGGCGGCGCTCTGCCGCGGCAAGATTCCTCCGGGCGCAAGCGCCCGAGCCGCGGCTCGATGAACGAACAGAGGAAAACCCATGGTTTTCCTTCGTAACCTCCTTTCCTTTTGGTGGTCGTTTGCCGTTTTTCGGTTTCAATCCCGCCTGCCGGTAGAATCCGGAGTCCGGCCCGGGCATCCCAGCAAGCGGCTACCTTTGCCACAGACCTTCGACCCTGCTCCGATTCGCAGGACGAGCGTGAATGCTTCCACGCTGTCCTCGGTCGGCGCGAGCTCCCCCTCGCGGGACGTGAAGCTCTCGCTGGGCGAGCTCACCGAGCAGCTCTCGCGCTTGTCGCGTACACGGCTGCTCGCGTTGTGTCTTTCGCTC
Source organism: uncultured beta proteobacterium (assembly GCA_963808765.1). Classification (GTDB taxonomy): domain Bacteria; phylum Pseudomonadota; class Gammaproteobacteria; order Burkholderiales; family SG8-41; genus JAQGMV01. The sequence continues at coordinate 52,089 of CAWEHH010000009.1, read as the reverse complement.
GTCTGCACGATCGGCATCGCCGACTACCTGACCGACTACCGAGGTCAGCCTGACGCTGCTCTATCTCGCGCCGATCTTCGTCGCCGCCTGGTCGCTCAGTTTCAACGCGGCGCTCGTGATGTCCATCATCTCGCTCATGCGTGGTACGTCTCGGTCGTCTACGTGCACCGGCTCGACACCCAGCCGCAGCTGTATGTCTGGGACGGCGCCATCCAGTTCGCGATGTTCGTGCTGTTCGCGCTCGTCATCCGCAGGCTTAGCCTGGCGCTCAGCAACGCCGACGAGCGTTTCGCGACGGTGCTGGAAGGGCTCGACGCCGCGGTGTACGTGTCCGATGCGAAAACCGGCGACGTGCTCTATGCGAACGAGCAGTTCACGCAAGACGTTCCCGGCGGGGAGCGACCTGCCGTCGGTGCCGGCATCGCACCGCGGCGAATTCCACGACCCGAAGCGCGGCCGCTGGTATCTCGTCCATTCGCGTCCGATGCGCTGGGTCGACGGCCGCATCGTGCGACTGCAGCTCGCGACCGACATCAGCGAGCGCCGCCGCGCCGAAGCGCTGTTGCGCCAGCAGCAGGAGAAGATGCAGATCACCGCGCGCCTCGTGACCGTGGGCGAGATGGCGACGACGCTCGCGCACGAGTTCAACCAGCCGCTCGCCGCGATCACGAACTACAGCATGGGCTGCGTGCGCCGGATGCGCTCCGGCAACTGGGAACAATCCGAACTGCTCGAAGCGATGGAGAAAGGCGCCGCGCAGGCCGAGCGCGCGAGCAAGGTCATCCAGCGCGTGCGCGCATTCGTCGCGCGCCGCGCGCCAAACCTCGTGCCGTGCGACATGAACGACATCGTGCGCGGAGTGACGCCCATGATCAGCGTCGAAGCGCGCGAGCACGGCGCGAGCGTGACGCTCGAGCTCTCGGAGACGATTCCGTACGTGCACGCCGACCTGCCGCTCATGGAGCAGGTCGTCCTCAATCTCGCGCGCAATGGGCTGGAGGCGATGCACGACAAGGCGCCGGAAGACCGCCGCATCACGATCCGCTCGCGCGCGGACGCCGACGAAACGGTCATCCTCGAAGTCACCGACCGCGGCCGCGGCATCGACCCGCAGCTCGAAGCGAATCTCTTCACGCCCTTCTTCTCGACGAAGCCGCAGGGCACCGGCCTCGGCCTGCACATCTGCCGGTCGATCGTCGAAGCGCACGGCGGCCACGTGTGGGTGAGCCGCAACACCGACCGCGGCGTCACGTTCCACTGCTCGCTGAAATCGGTATACGCATGAACGCGCCGGAGAAGCAGCCGCTCGTCTACGTCGTCGATGACGATGACGCGATGCTGCGATTCTCTGCGCTGGCTTCTCGAATCGGCGGGCTACCGGGTCTCGACGCATGCCAACGCCGAGTGTTTCCTGCGCTCGTACAAAACGGGACTCGCCGTATGCCTCGTGCTCGACGTGCGGATGCCGGGCTTGAGCGGGCTCGAGCTCCAGCAGGAGCTCAACCGGCGTGGCGAGGCGCTTCCGATCATCTTCGTCACCGGCCATGGCGACGTGCCGATGGCGGTGGAGGCGGTGAAGAGCGGTGCCTTCCATTTTCTCGAGAAGCCTTTCAAGGACGAGCAGCTCCTGCGACTCATCGAGAGCGCAGCGCGCCAGGCGATCCCCACCGCGGTGCAGGCGCAGCGTTTGTGCGCTGCAGCGCGACTCGCCACGCTGACGCAACGCGAGCGCGAGGTGATGGATCTCGTCGTGCAGGGCCGCAAAAACAAACAGATCGCCGACGATCTTCGAATCAGCATCAAGACCGTCGAAGCGCACCGCGCGCGGGCCATGGAAAAGATGGACGTGAGCAGTGTCGCGGAACTTGTCCGCGCAACCCTCGCCGCGGACGGCTCGAGCTAGCACAGCAGTCGTATCCCGCCACGGCGCGGGCAGAACGACCCGCTGCGTTCGACTCCAGTGCGCTGCCGGGTGGTGTCCGCATGCAGCTAAGGGTTTTTCCTAATGGCTGCGCCCCGAGAAGGCCCCCTATGATCCATTGCCCTGCAAAACGTTTCCTATAAGCGACATTCCTGGAGGAGTTCCGAGATGCAGAGACGACCTGTGAGTGTGCTGTCCGCACGGAGGTACGCATGACGCCCGCAAACGAGCTGATGAACAACAAGCGCTTCCTCTCCGGCCTGATGTTCCTGGGGATCGGCGGGGTGGCGATTTTCATGGCGCAGGACTATCCGATGGGCAGCGCGCTGCGGATGGGACCCGGCTATTTCCCGATCGTGCTCGGTGGGCTCATGGGACTCTTCGGGATCTATGAGCTCATCCTGGGGCTCATGAAGTCCGATCCGGTGAAGGGTAACTGGTCGATCCGGGCGCTCTTATTCTGCCGCTCGCCGCGGTCGTCTTCGGCATCATGATGGAGAAACTCGGGTTCGTCCTAGCGCTGGTCGCGCTCATCTTCGTCTCCGCGGCCGCAAGCAGGGAATTCAAGTTTCTCGAAGTGCTCATAAGCGCCGTCGTCATCACGCTCGCGTCGGTCGGGGTCTTCATCTATGGCCTCGGTCTGCCCTATCCACTGTTCTCGGGGCACTGATCATGGAACTCTTCAATAATCTGATTCTGGGCTTCAGCGTCGCGCTGTCGTTGCAGAATCTGTGGTTCTGCTTCATCGGCGTGTTCCTGGGAACGCTCATCGGCGTGCTGCCCGGCATCGGCCCGCTCGCGACGATCGCCATGCTGCTGCCGATCACGTTCAACGTGTCGCCGGTATCCGCGCTGATCATGCTGGCGGGCATCTACTACGGCGCGCAGTACGGCGGTTCCACGACGGCCATTCTCGTGAACCTGCCCGGCGAGACAGCCGCGGTGGTGACGTGCTTCGACGGCTACCAGATGGCGCGACAGGGACGAGCCGGACCCGCGCTCGGCATTGCCGCGATCGGCTCGTTCATCGCCGGCACGATCTGCACGCTGCTGATCGCGCTCTTCGGGCCGCCGCTCGCGGAGATGGCGCTGAAGTTCGGCGCGCCCGAGTACTTCTCGCTCATGCTGATGGGCCTCGTCACCGCCGCCGTGCTCGCGCACGGCGACATGGCCAAGTCGCTCGCGATGACGGCGCTCGGGCTGCTGCTGGGCGTCGTCGGCACGGACGTGAACTCCGGGATGGCGCGCTTCAGCTTCGGGTTCCCGGAGTTGACCGACGGCATCGGCTTCGTCGTGGTCGCGGTGGGCGTGTTCGCGATGGGCGAGATCATCGGCAACCTGGGCGACCCCGAGGAGCGCCAGGTCTTCACCTCCAAGGTGAAGAATCTGTGGCCGACGACCGCGGACCTCAAGACCTCCTTCATGCCGATCATGCGCGGCACCGCGATCGGCGCCTTCTTCGGCGTGCTGCCCGGCACGGGTCCCGCGATCGCTTCGTTCTCGTCCTACATGATCGAGAAGAAGGTATCCAAGCATCCCGAGATGTTCGGCAAAGGCGCGATCGAAGGCGTGGCGGGGCCCGAGTCGGCGAACAATGCGGACGCGCAGTGCAAGTTCATCCCGACGTTGACGCTCGGGATTCCGGCCAGCGCGGTGATGGCGCTCATGCTCGGCGCGCTCACGATTCAGGGTATCGCGCCCGGCCCGCAGGTCATGACGCAGAAGCCGGACCTCTTCTGGGGTCTGATCGCGAGCATGTGGGTCGGTAACCTCATGCTGGTGCTGCTCAACCTGCCGCTGATCGGGCTGTGGGTGAGCTTGCTCAAGGTGCCGTATCGCATCCTGTTCCCGGCGATCATGGCGTTCTCGTGCATCGGGATCTACAGCATCAACAACAGCGCGTTCGAGATTTATCTGACGGCGATCTTCGGCATCATCGGCTTCCTGTGGCTCAAGCTCGAATGCCCGCCGGCGCCGCTGCTGCTCGGGTTCGTTCTCGGACCTTTGATGGAGGAAAACCTGCGGCGGGCCCTGCTCATCTCGCGAGGCGATCCGTCGGTGTTCTTCACGCGGCCGATCAGCCTCGGGTTCATGATCGCGACCGGTTTGATCCTGATCATCATGGCGCTTCCGATGATCAAGAAGCGGCGCGAGGTGATCACGGGTTGACGTGGGGGTGCTTGGCTCCGGGCTCGCCGCCCTACGCAGCCCTGCACGTTCTGCTCAAGGCCTCGTACATCTTGATGGAAATTCTAATCGGCGCCGGAATGCTTCGTGAGCGGGGACCCCGCCGTTCCACGGCCCCCGCTCACCGGTAAGGGGCTGGTTCCAGGCAACTTTGCAGACCCCGCCTCGGCGGGGTTTGTTTTTGAGCAGCAGGTCAGGTCGCGTCGAGAGGGGCCGAGCCCGAGGCCGCGCGCATCAGCCGGTCGTGTATCGCGGCCCATGCCGGTTCGAGCGGCGGCCGCTCGACCAATATCGCACTGCAGCCGGCCCGGTCGAGCACGCGCAGGTGCGCGTAGAGATCGTGCGCGTAACGCCGCGGCATCGCTCGGCGCGGCGATCCATGTGACGCCTTCGAGCACCGGTCGCACCGCGGAGCGCGCGAGCACGGCAACGCGTTCGCCCTGCCGCACCATGCTCGAAGCAAGCTCGAGCATGAGATCGGCTTCCATCAGCATGAGCGGCGTTTGCGGCGCGTAGTGTTTCGGCAGCGTGCCGGGAGCGCGCGGGGAGGCCGCGCCGGGCGCGGCGAGCCGTTCGTCGAGCGTCGATTCGATTTCCTGCGCCGTGATCGAGCCGGGACGCAGCAACGCAGGACGGGCTCCAGAGACGTCGACGATGGTCGATTCGATGCCGACGTCCGCCGCGCCTCCGTCGAGCACGCAATCGACGACCGATCCGAATTCGCTGCGCACGTGCTCCGCCGTCGTTGCCGAGACGCGGCCGAAGCGGTTCGCGGAAGGCGCCGCGATGCCGCCGCCGAAAGCCTCCAGCAACGCCTGCGCGACTGGATGCGAGGGCACCCGTAGCGCGATCGTGTCCTGCCCGCCTGTCACGAGCTCGTTCACGCCGGGCGCGCGCTTGAAGACGAGCGTGAGCGGCCCCGGCCAGTAGCGCTGCGCCAGACGCTCGGCAGCCGGCGGAATCTCACGGGCCCAATCGTCCACCTGCGAGAGCGAGCGTACATGGACGATCAGCGGGTGATTGCGCGGCCGGCCCTTGGCACTGTAGATCTTCTTGATGGCGGATGCATTGGACGCATCGCCGCCGAGCCCGTAGACGGTCTCGGTGGGAAACGCGACGAGCCCGCCGGCGCGGAGGACGTCGACCGCATGGGCGATCGCCGCGCGATCCATCGAGGTGACGTGACTAAGTGACTCGTGACTCGTGACGCGTCAGGTGTGAGTGCACACGCAACGAGAAACCTCCGGATCGCCGCCCGCGATGATTGCCACGCAGACATAGCGCCCGTACCTTGCCTGCCTGGCGCATCCAGAAGGGAGGCGTGTCCCGTTGCATGAGCTCCAGATCACCGGTCACGACTACGAGCCACGATCCACGAGTCACGATCCACGAGTAAGCAGCCGCAGCGCTTCCCGATACTTCTCGGACGTCTGCCGGATCACGTCGGCAGGCAATCGCGGCGCGGGCGCCTTCTTGTTCCACGGCTGCGTCTCCAGCCAGTCGCGCACGAACTGCTTGTCGAAGCTCGGCGGGCTGATACCGGTGCGATATTCGGACGCGGGCCAGAAGCGCGAGGAGTCGGGCGTCAACGCTTCGTCGATCAGCACGAGCTCGCCCTTCTCATCGGTGCCGAACTCGAATTTGGTATCGGCGATGATGATGCCGCGCTGCGCGGCATAGTCGGCGGCTTCGCTGTAGAGCTGAATGGACACGTCGCGCACGCGTTCGCGCCAGGCGGCGGTCGCCGATCGTGCGCACCATCGTCTCGAAATCGATGTTCTCGTCGTGCTCGCCCATCGGCGCTTTGGACGCCGGCGTGAACATCGGCTGCGGGAGCTTCTGCGCCTGCTTCAAGTCCCCGCGGGAGCTTGATTCCGCAGATCGCGCCGGTCTCCTGATAGTCCTTCCAGCCCGAGCCGATGATGTAGCCGCGAACCACGGCCTCGACGAGCAGCGGCTTCAACCTGCGCACGACCATCGAGCGGCCGGCCACCTGCTCACGTTCGTCCGCGGCAACCACCGATTCCGGCGTCGCGCCGGTCAGATGATTCGGGATGACGTGCCCGAGCTTCTCGAACCAGAAGAACGATAGCTCGGTCAGGACTTCGCCTTTGCCCGGAATCGGGTCGGGCAGGACGACGTCGAAAGCGCTCAACCGATCGCTCTGGATCACGAGCAGCTTGTCCTCGCCGCACGGCGTAGAGATCGCGGACCTTGCCGCGATGCAGGAATGGAAGGCTCTTCAGATCGCTTTGATAGAGAGGCGTGGTCATGTGCTGGCTAAACCGAAAACGGGACAGACCCGCTTTTCAATGGTCGGTGTCAAAAGAGGGCTCGCCCGCTTGTTTCAGGAGAGCTCGGGGAGTTTCGCGGCTGCGACGCTTTCCGCCTGCTTCGCTCGAAACGCCCGCAGGCGTTCGGCGAGCCGCGCGTCCTCGATCGCGAGCATCGCAACGGCGAAGAGTCCCGCGTTCGCCGAGCCGGCATCTCCGATCGCGAAACGTTGCAACCGGTATGCCTTTCGGCATCTGCACCATCGACAGCAGTGAATCGAGTCCGCCAAGATGCCTGCTCGGCATGGGCACCGCGAGCACCGGCAGCGTCGTCTTGGCTGCGACCACGCCGGCGAGGTGAGCCGCACCGCCCGCGCCGGCAATGAAGCACTTGGCGCCGCCTGCAACCATCTTCTCGATCCACTCGAAGAGAAGCTCGGGCGTGCGATGAGCCGACAACGCGCGCGCTTCGTAACTCACGCCGAAATCCTTCAGCTGGCGGGCGGCGTGCTGCATCACGTCCCAATCGCTCGTGCTGCCCATCACGACGCCTACGAGGGGGCTATCCATCAAGCTGCTCCGGTTTTTGCGAGCGGGCTATTCTAGCCGATCTGCTACAATCGCTCGCCCCGCTCCGGGCATCTGCGCTCGCCGCACGCACCCTTCGGCAACAGTGGACCCTCGGAGCCCTCCCATGAAAACAAAAACCGAAATCTCGCCCGTCATGCACGAGCTCGCGACCTACATTTCGCGCGCGGGTAAGAAGCCGCTGCCGAAGCCGGTCGCCGAGAAGACGAAGCATCACGTGCTCGACACGATCGCGGCCATGGTCTCGGGCTCGAGGCTGCTGCCCGGCGAGCAGGCGATCTCGTACATCAAGACACAGGGCGGAACCGCCGAAGCGACGGTGATCGGCTCGCGCATCGTCACGAGCGCCATCAACGCCGCGCTGGCGAACGGCATGCTCGCGCACGCCGACGAAACCGACGATTCGCACGCGCCTTCGCTGACGCATCCCGGCTGCGGCATCGTGCCGGCCGCGCTCGCGATGGCCGAGCGCGAGCAGAGCAACGGCAACGCGTTCCTGCGCGCGGTCGCGCTCGGCTACGACGTGGGCTGCGCATGACCATGTCGCTGCACGCGTACGACTTCCGCGAGGTCGGCCACTCGACGCACAGCTTCGGGCCGATGTTCGGCGCGGCGGCCGCCGCCGGTCGCTCGCGGGGCTCGAAGTACGACCAGGTGCGCCACCTGCTCTCGTACACCGCGCAGCAGGCCTCCGGCGTCTCGTGCTGGATGCGCGACGCCGAGCACATCGAGAAAGCGTTCGACTTCGGCGGCATGCCCGCGCGCAACGGCGTCGCGGCGGCCGTCATGGTCGCGCACGGCTTCACGGGCGTGGAGGACGTCTTCTCCGGCGAGCGCAACTTCTTCGTCGCCTACGACGAGTCGACGCGCACCGGCAAGGCGCCCGAGCCCGAGCGCCTGGTCCAGGATCTCGGCACGACCTTCGAAGTCATGAACACCAACATCAAGCGCTGGTCGGTGGGCTCGCCGATCCAGGCGCCGCTCGACGGCCTGCTCGACCTGATCCGCACGAACAAGGTCATGCGGACGACGTGAAGAAGCTCGTCGTGCGCGTGGCGCATCAGGGCGCGAACACCGTGAACAACCGCGACATGCCCGACATCTGCCTCCAGCACATGTGCGCGGTGATGCTGATCGACGGCATCGTCACGTTCGAGTCGGCGCACGACGAGAAGCGCATGAAGGACAAGAAGGTGCTCGACCTGCGCAGCCGCATCGAGCTCTACGGCGACGACGCGCTCACCAAAGCCCTGCCGTCGCGGCAAGGCATCGTCGAGCTCACGCTGAAGAACGGGCGCGAGCTGCGACACCACGTCAAAGCCGTGCGCGGCACGGCGGACAATCCGATGACGCGCGCGGAGGTCGACGAGAAATGCTTCCACCTCATGTCGCCGATCCTCGGCAAGAAGCGCGCGCGGCTTCTGTGCGATACCGTCTGGACGCTGGAGGACGTGTCCAGCATGCGCAATCTGCGGTCGTTGTTGAGGGCCTAGGAGCGCTTGGGAGCAAGAGCGGCGCGTCGACACCAGCGTGCGCTCGTTGTTGAACGCCCTGGATTCTGGCCTCGCGCCAGAATGACGTCTTGTTTTCTCCGCGAACGCAGCGAAGGCACGACGCGATACTCATCCAGGACGTCATTCTGGACAGCCGCCAGGCGCTCGATCCAGAATCCAGGACCAGCAGAGCATTTGAGCGCCAGTTGCTTCTCACGGGCGCCTGCTTCCAGATCGCTGCGTCCGCTCACCGATTAGAATCGTCATGCTCCTCCGCCGGTAGTTCTCCGCCATGAACTTCCAGCTCACGTCCGACCAGGAGACATTTCGCGACGCCGTTCGCGGCTTCGCCGAGCGCCATCTTGCGCGAAGGCGCGCTCGAGCGCGCGCACGCGCCGGAGCATCCATGGGACGTTTCGAAGCTGATGGCCCAGCAGGGTCTGCTCGGCATCACGATTCCCGAAAAAGACGGCGGTCAGGGCGGCACGCTCATGGACGCCGTCATCGCGATCGAGACCGTTGCGCTGGTGTGTCCGCGCAGCGCGGACGTCGTGCAGGCCGGCAATTTCGGGGCGATCCGCGTGCTCGCGGAGTACGGCACCGACGAGCAGAAGGAACGCTATCTGAAGCGCCTCCTTGCCGGTGAAGGCGTGATCTGCGTCGGCATGACCGAGCCCGAAGCGGGCTCCGCCGTCACCGACCTGAAGACCACCGCCACGGCGGATGGCAAAGGCTATCGCGTGACCGGCGAAAAAATCTTCACGACGCACGCGCCCTACGCCGACGTGATGGTCGTGTACGTGCGCTACGGCCCGGGCGTGAACGGCATCGGCTCCGTGCTGATCCCCATCCAGGCCGAAGGCGTGAAGCAGGGCAAGCCCTCGTTCTTCGTGAACGGCGAGGAATGGGTCACCACGTGGTTCGACAACGTCTACGTGCCGCCCGAGAACGTGCTGCTGCGCGAAGGCGGCTTCAAGAAGCAGATCGCCGGCTTCAACGTCGAGCGCATCGGCAACACCGCCCGCTCGCTTGCACTCGGCCGCTACTGTTACGAGACCGCGCGGCAGTGGGCCTTGCAGCGCAAGCAGTTCGGCCGGCTCGCTCGCCGAATTCCAGGGCCTGCAATGGAAGTTCGCCGACATGAAGGTGAAGCTCGACGCGGGCCAGCTCCTGCTCTACCGCGCCGCGCTGAACGCCGATCGCGGCATGCCTTCGGCGGAGGAAACGGCGATCGCGAAAGTGTTCTGCAACCAGGCCGGCTTCGAGATCGCGTCCGAAGCGATGCAGGTCATGGGCGGCATGGGCTACACGCGCGACACGCTCATCGAATGGTGCTTCCGCAAGTGCCGCGGCTGGATGATCGCCGGCGGCTCGATCGAGATTCTCAAGAACCGCATCGCGGAAGGCGTCTTCGAGCGCACGTTCTCGCAGCGCCCGCCGAAATGAGACACACCCGCAACAGGCAAAGAGCTCTTCCAGGCGCTGTTCGAGCCGCGCTCGATCGCGCTCGTCGGCGCATCGGGCGACGCGACGAAGAACACTTCGCGGCCTCAGCGCTATCTTCGCAAGCACGGCTACCGCGGGCGCATCGTTCCCGTGAATCCCGGCCGTGACGAAATCTTCGGCGAGAAGGCGTACCCCGACATCGCGTCGATCCCCGAGCCGTCGATCACGCGTTCATCATGGTGCCGGCGAAGGCGGTGCAGGCAGCCGTCGAGCAGTGCGCGGCGAAGGGCGTTGCGGTCGCGACGATCTACAGCGACGGCTTCGCCGAGACCGGCCCGGAAGGCCGGCAGGCGCAGGAACGCATCCTCGAGATCGCGCGGGCGGGCGGCGTGCGCCTGATCGGCCCGAACTGCATCGGCCTTGTCACCACCGACCCCGGGCTGCGCGATCTCCGTCAATGCCGTGCTCGAAATGGCGGAGATCAAGGTGGGGCCGCTCGCGATCGTCTCGCAGAGCGGCAGCATGCTCGGCGGCCTCATGTCGCGCGGGCTCGGACGCGGCGTCGGCTTCTCGAAGCTGATCTCCGTCGGCAACGAATCGGACCTGAGCGTCGGCGAGTTCGCCGATCTCCTCGTCGACGACCCGCACACGCAGACGATCCTGCTTTTCATGGAAACGCTGCGCGACGCGCGACAAGCTCGCACACGCCGCGCGGCGCGCCTACGCTGCGGGCAAGCAGGTCATCGTCTACAAGCTCGGGCGCTCCGAAGTCGGCCAGGACCTCGCCGCCTCGCATACCGGGGCGATGGCAGGCTCGGACGAAATGGCAGACGCGTTCTTCCGCGCGCATTCGATCGTGCGCGTCGACACGCTCGAGAATCTGTTCGAGCTGCCGGCGCTGCTACGCGGCCACAAGCCTTCGCAGCGGCATCGCGTCGCGGTGATGACGACGACAGGCGGAGGCGCCGCAAGCGTCGTCGATCGTCTCGGCACGCTCGGGGTCGAGGTCGTAGGTCCGACGCAGCAGGTCATCTCGGCGCTCGCCGACAAGAACATCCGCGTGAGCAACGCACGCCTCACCGATCTCACGCTCGCCGGTGCGAAGCAAGAAATCTACAGCGCGGTGCTCAACGCGTTGCTCGCCTCCGATCACTGCGATCTCGTGCTTGCGGTCGCCGGCAGCTCGGCGCAGTTCCAGCCGCAGGTCGCGATCGAGCCGCTGATCGAAGCCGATACCCACGGCAAGCCGCTCGCGTCGTTCGCCGCGCCGCATGCGGAAGACTTCGCTCAAGCTGCTCGCCGACGCCGGCATCGCCGGTTTCAGAACGCCCGAATCGTGCGCCGATGCGATCCGCGCCTGGCGCGACTGGACGCCGCCGATCGAAATGCCGGCGCCGCGCGAAGCGAGCAGATCGCCGCCGCCACGGCGCTGCTCGCGCAGGCTGGCGCACGGCTCGACGAATACCGTTCGGGCAGAGTTTTTCGACACGCTCGGCATTCCCCGTCGCCGCGAGCCGAGGTCTGACGACCGCCGATCAGCCAACGCGGCGTGCCTTTCCCCGTCGTCGGCGAAAATTCTTTCGCCCGACATCCTGCACAAGACCGATGCAGGCGGCGTCGTTCTGAACATCGCCGACTGCCGAGGCGCTCGCACCGCGCCGCCCGGACATCCTCGAGCGCGTCGCGCAGCCGAACATCCGGACGCGGCGATCGAAGGCATCCTCGTGCAGCGCATGGAGAAAGGCCTCGCCGAGGTGATCCTCGGCTACAAACGCGACCGCCAGGTCGGTCCCGTGGTGCTGCTCGGCGTGGGCGGCGTGCTCGCCGAGATCTACAAGGATTTCGCCGTGCGGCTCGCGCCGGTGAGCGAACGCGAGGCGCGGAAGATGATCGACGAAGTCAAAGGCCTCGCGGTGATCCGCGGCTATCGCGGCATGCCGCACGGCGATTGCGGCGCGCTCGCCAAAGCGGTCAGCTCGTTTTCGCAGCTCGCGCACGTCGCCGACGATCGCGGAAGCCGAGATCAATCCGCTGATGGTGAAGCCCGAAGGCGAGGGCGTCGTCGCGGTCGATGGCCTGATCGTGCGAGACTGCACATTGACGATTCGGAGCACTGACTGTCCTGAATCGTAAATTCGCCCCACAGTCGTCATTCCGGCGCAGGACCCCCGCACTTTCATCCGGGCAGGCTTCGCCGGGGTGACGTCGCCAGGACGAATTTCTGAATCACCATACCAGCAGGAGAACACCATGCTGCTCGAAAGAATCGCCGACTACGCGATAAAGGAACAGACCTCGAAGCTCCCGCACGACGTGATCCATCACGCGAAGCGCGCGGTGATCGACTGGTACGCGGCGCTGCTCCCGGGAAGCCGTGTCGCGCCCGCGATACTGCTGGAGCAGGCGTTTGCGGAGGACCTCGATCGCGGCCGCGCGCGTCTCGCGACCGGGCGCCGCGCCACGCTGCGGGCCGCGGCGCTCATCAACGGCGCCGCGTCGCACTCGGTCGAATTCGACGACATCTATCGCGACGCGGGCTATCACCCGGGGAGCCCGGTCATCTCGGCCGCGCTCGCCGCGGCACAGGCGACCGGCGCGAACGGCGAGACGATTCCTGCGCGGCGTGATCGTCGGCTACGAAGTCTCCACGCGCATCGGCGAAGCCGTCATGCCTTCGCATTACAAGTTCTGGCACACGACCGGAACGGTCGGCTGCTTCGGCGCCGCAGCGGCCGTGGCGACGATCCTCGGCTGCACGCGCGAGCAGTTCATGCACGCGCTCGCCACCGTCGGCACGTTCGCCTCGGGCCTGCAGCAGGCGTTCCGCTCGCAGGCGATGACGCAAGCCGCTGCACGGCGGACACGCGGCCGACGCGGGCGCGATGGCGGCGATGGCCGCAGCGAAAGGCGTGACCGGCGCGCTCGAGATCCTCGAAGGCGAAGTCGGTTTCGGCGCGGCGATGAGCGTCAATCCCGACTGGACGAAAGCCACACGCGGCCTCGGCACCGACTATCACATCAATCACGTCACGTTCAAGAACCACGGCTGCTGCGGGCACACGTTCCCCGCGATCGACGCGGTGCTCGACGCTGAAAGCGCAGCACGGGCTCACGCACAAGGACGTGAAGAGCATCCGGCTCGCGTCGTACAAGGCCGGTCTCGACATCATCGACAACGCGACGCCCGAAGGCGACTATCAGGCGAAGTTCAGCATCCAATACACGGTGGCGCATGCGATGGTTCACGGCAGCGTGCGGCTGAACGCGTTCCTCGCCGATCGCATGAACGACCCGGACGTGCGCGCGCTCATGAAGAAAATCGAAGTCGTCGCCGACCCCGAGCTCTCGAAGGGCTATCCGCAACCAGCGCGCGGCCCAGGTCGAGATCGAGACGAACGACGGCCGCAAGCTCGCCCACTTCCAGCCGACGCGCAAAGGCGACCCCGAGATGCCGCTCACCGACGAAGAGGTCGACGACAAGTTTCTCGAGCTCGCGACGCCGGTGATCGGCGAAGCGGGCGCGCGCGCTCTGCTCGAGCAGCTCTGGCGCACCGAAACGCTGCCGAACGTCGACTACACGGCGAGCAGTCAGGCTCAGCGCGAAACGGCGGACCTGATCGCCAAGTGAGGGGGACAGGGTTGGGGTGAGGGGGCATTGGCAACCGGCGTGAATGTGCGAAGCGCGGCTTCGTTGACCTTTGTGGTCGCCAAATGGAGCCGGGTCGTGAAAGCGCCGGACGCGACACCCGAATGAGCGCGACCCTTGCTGCGATCTCCGGGCTGGGCGCGAAGGGGCCTGCGTGTTTCCTCGTCGAGACCGGCGATGCGCGATTGCTCCTCGACTTGGGTTACGGTCCGCAGCCGGGGCTGTGGCCGGATGTTTCACGCGCGGGGCCCGTGGATGCCGTTCTTCTTTCGCATGGCCATCGCGACCATGCCGGCGCCTTGACGCTTCTGAGCGAGGTCGGAAACCCGCTGGTGTTTGCCACCGATATCGTTCGGCGCACCTTGCCGCCGGACACGCGCAGTGAAAGACTGCCGCTCCATGGCGAGACCGAGGTCTGCGGCGTGCGCGTCACGACGGGCCGCAGCGGCCACGCCCCCGGCGGCGTCTGGCTGCATCTCGCGATCGATGGCGGTCTCCTCTACATGGGCGACGCCAGCGGCGAGTCGGCGGTGTATGCGTATGACCTGCCGCCGGAAGCCGCTACGGTTATTCTCGATGCCTCGTATGGTGCGTACGACGTCTCGCTTGCGGAATGCGCCGAGGCATTCGAGCCTGTTTTCGATTCGGGCGCCGTGCTGCTTCCGGTGCCGCCTGCCGGCCGTGGTCCCGAGATCGCGCTCCATCTCGTGCGGATGGGGCGTGGCCTGCCCGCGATCGACGACGCCATGCGAACGAGCCTCGAAGTGCTGTGCGGCAGTGCACGGGAGTGCCTTCATAGCGGCGTCGCGAGCGCACTCTCGGACATCGCGCGCAGTGCACCGAACGTCGACGAACCGCGGGGCGTAATGCTTGCCGCCGCCGCGGACGCGACGAGCGGGCGAGCCGCCGAGCTCGTCACGCGCTGGGAATCGCGCAGCAAGCCCGCGATTGTTTTCACCGGCTACCTTCCGCCCGGGACGCCTGCCGAACGCCTCACTCGCTCGGGCCGCGCCACCTATCTGCGTTGGAACGTTCACCCGCGTCTTTCCGATAACGCCGCGCTCGTGCGCAGCACGCATGCGCGCCAGGTGCTGCCCGCATTCGGCGAGCGGCGCCACCTCGATGCGTGGCGGACTGCGTTCGCGCCCGCGCGAGTCGCCATCGAAGGGACGGTGCGCCTGTGACCCGGATCGCGCCATCCCTGCGTCGTCTTCCTGAGCGGCCCCTGAGGCGGATCGTAAAGTCTGCAGTCTGGTTTCGCGCAAACACACCACGATGGCATCCATGATGCGCTCCATCCCGCTCTTCACGCGGCCGTTCTATTTCGTGCGGCACGGCGAGACCGAGACGAACGCAGCGGGCCTCATCGCCGGCTCGCTCGACGTGGATCTCACCGCGCGAGGGCGCGAACAGGCGCTCACAGTGGCCGCGGTGCTCGCGCTCGAGCCGATCACAGGCATCTATGCGAGTCCTCTCAGGCGTGCCCGCGAAACCGCGGAGCCGATCGCGTCGCGGCTGCGCGTGCCGCTCCATATCATCCAGGGCATCGCAGAGCGCACGTGGGGCGCGCTGGAAGGACGTCCCCGCAGCGCGCACGTGCGCGGGACGACGCCTGCGGGCGCGGAGACTCCGGAAGTGTTTGCTACGCGCGTGCTCCAGGCGCTGACCGAGATCGACGATCCGGTTCCGCTGATCGTGGCGCATTCGGGCGTGTTCCGCGTGCTGTGCGGCACGCTGAACGTCGTGGATGTGCAAATGCCGATCTCGAACGGGCTGCCGCAACGTTTCATGCCGCTCGTCGAGGCGGATGGCGGGTAGAGCAGCCTTAGCGAGAGATCGGCGTCTGTCCCGACCTATAATCGAAGACCCCGGAGCCCTCCATGACAGAACGTGCCACCGCGCGCCTGCGCGCTCTCCTTGCTCGCCCCGGCTGCATCGTCGCGCCCGGTGTCGCCGACGCGCTTGCGGCGCGGCTCGTGGCGTTGGAAGGCTTCGACGCCGTCTACATGACCGGCTTCGGCACGAGTCTCACGCGGCTCGGCGCGCCGGACGTGGGCCTCCTCACCGCGACCGAGATGGTCGATAACGCGAGCCGCATCGTCGACGCATCGGGCCTTCCCGTGATCGCGGACGCCGACACTGGCTACGGCAATCCGATCAACATGCGCCGCACGATCCGCGATTACGAGAAAGCGGGGGTCGCGGGCGTGCACATCGAGGACCAGGTCTGGCCGAAGCGCTGCGGGCATCTCGCCGGCAAACGCGTCATCCCGACGGCGGAAATGGCCGCGAAAATCACGGCGGCGTGCGACGCACGGAGCGATGCCGACTTCATGATCATCGCGCGCTGCGACGCGATCGCGGTGGAAGGGCTGGAAGCCGCGCTCGAGCGCGGCGAGCGCTATCGCGAAGCCGGCGCCGACATGCTGTTCATCGAAGCGCCGGTCGGCCGCGCCGAAGTCGAGCGCGTCGCGCGCACTTCAAAGGCGTGCCGCTCCTCTACAACATGGCCGCGAGCGGCAAGACGCCGGACCTTCCCGCGGATGAGCTCGGCCGGCTCGGCTTCAAGCTCGCGATCTATCCGAACTGGATCATCTTGGCGGCGATACCCGCGATGCAGGCGATGCTGCGCGAGTTGAAGCGAAGGGCGGCATCGCGGACATCCGCGGCAAGGTCGCCGACTTCAAGCAGTTCACCGACATCGCGGGCTTACCGGAGATTCAAAAGCTCGAAGAGCGCTACGGCGTGCCGGAGGATCAGCGCGCACACCTTTAGGTAGAACCGCCCCGTTCCGGTAAGCGGGGGCCGTGGAACGGCGGGGTCCCCGCGAACGAAGCACTCCGGCGTTCGTTAGTTACATTCACATCCTCAGTACGAGGCCTGGGGCAGAACGAGGGGGCGTGAAGCAGCGGGCGCGCACCACGCTGTTAGTTGCCTGGATCCCGGCCTCGCGCCGGGATGACTGCGTGCGGTGCGTTGCCGCGTGCACGCACTCAGTTACTGAAACGACCGCCCCTGATCACTTCTGCCATGCGCTCCACTTCGGTCTTCATGAACGCCGTCAATTCCTCCGGCGTGCTCGCAACGACCTCGACGCCGGCGTTGAAGAGCTTCTCCGGATCCGTGGCCTTGAGCGCCTGAACGATCTCGCCATTGAGGTAGCTCACCACTGTGGCCGGCGTCCTGCGGGGAACGAAGAAACCGATCGCTGCCTGCGAGTCATAGCCGGGCAGCACCTCCGAGACGGTTGGGAGCTCCGGCGTGAGCTTCGTGCGCTTCGCCGTGGTGACCGCCAGCGCGCGCGCCTTGCCGCTTTTCACGTGCGGCATGATGGGGCCGAGCCCCGCGAACATGATCTGCACCTCGCCGGTGAGGAGGCCCACCTGCGCCGGGCCCGAACCCTTGTAGTTCACGCGCACGATATCGACTTTCGCCATGTGCCTGAAAAGCTCCGCCGCGATGTGCGGCGTCGAGCCCGCTCCGCCGGCGCCGTAGTTCAGTTGTCCCGGGCGCGAGCGCGCCAGCGTGATCAGCTCCTTGACGGACTTCACCGGAAGCGACGGATGCACGGCCAGCAGGTTCGGTGCGCTGATCGCGAGCGTGACCGGTGCGAAATCGGCGAACGGGTCCCAGTTCACACGACTGAGGAGCGGCTGCAGCCACACGACGGCGCCGTAGAAAAGCACCGTGTAGCCATCGGGCGGCGCTTCCTTCGCGACATACTCGACCGAAATACTGCCTCGGTTCTCGACGATCACGCGCTGTCCGATGCGCGGCGCGAGCTCGTGCGCCGTCAGCCGCGCGCCCCAGTCGTGATTGCTGCCGGGCGCGGCCGTGACGATGCGTATGACGCGGCTGGGAAACTTGTCCTGGGCGAAGACGAGCGCCGTGCCGCCGAGCGCGATCGCAGCAAGAGACACCGCCACGAAGTGGTTCACTACGATGCTCCGTTAATCTTCGTCCGCTAGTTTCCTGTCTCGATGATTCGCTCGTATTCGTCATCCGGCGCGACCGCATCGACCTCCTTCTGCCCCAGCCCTCGTTCACTCGGACGGGAGTGCGGATGCATCTTCGAATGTCACTTCGCGGCGGACACGCTGTTCCAGCGGCCGCCGCTCATGCCAGAATGGTGGCTCAGCATCACGCCATCCGTCCAAGCGCATGTTCGCCGAGCAGCTCGACGATCCGCTGCGGGCTGATCGGCACTTCGTCGATGTGCACGCCGAAGGGCGACAGCGCGTTCTCGACGGCCGCCGCAATCGCCGCGATCGCCGGAATCGTGCCGCCTTCTCCGGCGCCCTTGATGCCAAGCGGGTTGAGCGGCGAAGGCGTTTCGAGGTGCACGATATCGATGCGGGGCACGTCGGTCGCGAGCGGCAGCAGGTACTCGCCGAAGTTCGTCGAAAGCGGCTGCGCGTTCTCGTCGAACACCATGCGCTCGAAAAGCGCGTTGCCGACCCCATGCGCGACGCCGCCGATCACCTGCCCATCGACGACCAGCGGGTTGATCACGCGCCCGCAGTCGTGCACCACCGTGTAGCGCAGGATCCTGACCGCGCCGGTTTCGATGTCGACTTCGACTTCGGCGACGTGCGTTCCGTTGGAGTAGACCGACTGCTCGGGCGTGAAATGCGCGGTGTGCTCGAGGCCGGGCGGCAGGCCTCCGGCCATCGAAAAGCCAGGCGTGCCGATCGACTTCACCGCGACCTCGCGCAGGCTCTTGCGCACGTCCGGATGGCTGCGCGAGCGCACGTAACCTTCAGCGAGCTCGAGATCTTCCTCGAGGCACTCCATCATCCCGGCCGCCAGCTTCCTCGCCTTCTCCGCGACAGCACGCGCGGCGACGTGAACCGACGACCCGGCATTGACCGCCGTGCGCGCGGCAAACGTGCCGACCCCAAGCGACACGGCTCCCGTGTCGCCGGTGACGACTTCGATATCGTCGATCTCCACTCCGAGTTCGTCGGCCGCGATCTGCGCGAGTGTGGTCTTGTGGCCCTGCCCTTGCGGCGTTGCGCCGGTGTACACCACGATCTTTCCGCTGGTCGCAACCCGCACCGTCGCGCTCTCGTACGGCCCGAGACCCGTCGCTTCGACCGCATTGGAAAGCCCGATGCCGATGTAGCGGCCTTCCGTTCGCGCCTTCGCCTGACGCTCGGTGAACGAGTCGTATCCCGCGGCCTCGATCGCCGACGCCTGGCATGCAGGGTAGTCGCCGCTGTCATACGTGACGGGGCGCCCGTCCCTGAAAATGATGCCGACGTTGTAGGGCATCTGCTCGGGCCGGATGAAGTTGCGGCGCCGGAGCTCGGCCGGGTCGAGGTCAAGCTCCCGCGCCGCCCGATCCATCAACCGCTCCATCGTGACGACGGCTTCAGGGCGGCCCGCTCCGCGCACCGGCGTCGTCTGGATCTTGTTCGTGAACACGGAAAGCACGTCGAGCTTGAAATTCGGAATGACATACGGTCCCGGCACGGTCGTCGCCGCGATCCATGGCAGAACGATGCCCCACGGCACATACGCGCCAGTCTCATGGATGAGCTGCCCGCGCACGCCGAGAATCTTCCCGTCGGCATCGAGCGCGATCTCGACGTCCCAGGTACTGATCGCGTTCCTGATGGGTGGCGAGGAAATTCTCGCGCCGGTCCTCGATCCATTTGACCGGGCGCTTAAGACGCATCGCGGCCACGGCGACGTTCACGTACTCGGGATAGAACGACCCCTTGGGCCCGAACCCGCCGCCCACGTCCGGCGTGACGACACGCACCTCGTGATCTCCGGCGTCGAACATGTCCAGCATGCAGCGCTTGATCCGATGCGAGCCCTGCGAGGCCACATGGAGCGTGAGCGCCTGCGTGACTGCGTCGACGCTCGCCACGACGCCTCGGCATTCGATGAAGAACGGCCCGCCTCGGTGCTGGTAGATGCGTTCCCGATAGACGTGCTTCGCGCCCGCAAAAGCGCCGTCGGCGTCGCCGGCCCTTACCGGGAAGCGCGCCGCCAGATTCGATTCGGCGGTCGCGTGCGCACGTGGCGCCTCGGCTTCGAGCGCAGCGCGGCAGTCATTGACGGCGGGGAGCGGCTCGTACTCGACTTCGACGAGCTGTGCGGCGTCCTCGGCGATGTAGCGGCTGTCGGCGATGACGCAGGCCACCGGCTCGCCCGCATAGCACGCTTCGTCCTTCACCAGTGCATACGGCATGAAGGGATACCGGATCGCCGGATGCGGCACGAGCAACGGCAGCGTCTGCCGGCGCACGCTCTCGGGCAGGTCGGCATACTCGAGGACCGCATGCACGCCGGAAAGCGCGAGCGCTGCGCGTTTGTCGATGCGCCCGACGCGTGCGTGTGCATAAGGACTTCTCACGAACGCCGCGTGCAGCATGCCCGGGAAGCTGGATGTCGTCGACGTAACAGCCTTCGCCGCGGAGCAGCGGCGGATCCTCCTTGCGTGCGGCAGACGCGCCGAAGCCCGTGTCGATCACCGTGCCCTCCCGTATGCGCTTCGCGGCGGCGAGCGTCGCGTCGACCATGCCCTGGTAGCCGGTGCAGCGGCACAGATTGCCCGTCAGCACTTCGCGCACCTCGGCCTCCGTCGGGTCCGGACGATCGCGCAGGAACTCGGTCAGCGTCATCAGGACGCCCGGCGTGCAGAACCCGCATTGGAGCCCGTGAAATCCTGGAACGCCTGCTGCAACGGGTTGAGCTCGCCATCGCTCGCGAGGCTTTCGACGGTCTCGATCTCCTCTCCGTCGCACTGCACAGCGAGCATGAGACAGGCGCGCACGCTCATGCCGCCGACGAGCACCGTGCAGGCGCCGCACACGCCGTGCTCGCAGCCGACGTGCGTGCCGGTCAGGCCGAGCTCGTGGCGCAGGAAGTCCGCGAGCGTCATGCGCGTCTCGACTTCGCGCTCGTGCGCGACGCCGTTGACGCTCACCGCGATCGCGCGCCGGTCAGCCATCTGCAAGCACCGCCGCGCGATGGCCGGCGCGTTCGAGCGCGCGATAGGTGAGCACGCGCGCAAGATGCCGGCGATATGCCGACGATACGTAGGCGTCGCCGGACGCCTCGAGCTTTTCCGCTTCGGCGGCCGCTGCCTTGAACGTCGCGGCGGACGGTTGCTCGCCCTCGAGCGCGCTCTCGATTGCGGTGGGCCGCACGGGGCCGAAAGCCAGGCCGGAGATAGCGAGCCGCGCATGTGCGATGGCGCCGTTTTCATCGAGGCCAAGCAGCGCCGAGCAGGCGACGATCGCGAAATCGCCGTGCCGCCGGGCGAATTCGACGAAGGCGTGACCGGCGCGCGGCGGCGGCAATGGCAGCGTGATGCCCGCAAGCATCTCATCGGGCTCGAGACAGGTTGTCATGTACGCGATCGCGAACTCCGCGATGGAGACGTTGCGCACGCCGCGCGTCGAGCCGACGTGAAGTGCCCCGTCGAGCAGAGCCGTCACATTGACGAGCTCGGCGGAGGGATCCAAGTGGCACAACGAACCGCCGAGAGTGCCGCGGTTCCGCGTCTGGCGATGACCGACGTGGGCAAGCGCTTCGTGGAGGATGGGTGCTCGCTTGCCGACTTCGGTCGAAAACTCGATGTCGCGCTGACGCGTCATGGCACCCGATCGCAGTGCCTCGTCGTCGCAGCGCAAATACGAAAGCGCGCCGATCCGGTTCAGATCGATCACGTGATCCGGCATCGCATACCGGAAGTTCATCATGGGCATGAGAGACTGCCCGCCCGCGAGCACGCGTGCGTTCTCGAGGAAGGCGAGCAGCTCGAACGCTTCCGTCACCGAGCGCGGATCGTGGTAGGTGAAGGGCGCGGGCTTCACTTCTCCACTTTTCCCACCGGCGTCTCCGGCTCGAGTCCGGGCCGGCTGCGCGCAAGAGTCTCGATTCCGTTCTCCTCCCAATCGCCGTGCGCGGCGCGACGCGCGAAGCGCTCCCAGACATCGGTCCAGTCGCCGAGCGTGTAACCATGCCATGGCGATTTCATCGTGAGGCCGGGCAGTTCCAGCTCGTTCCATATCGCCTGCGCCCGCTCCATGTATTCGCGTGCAGGGAGCGCGAGCGGCGCCATGGGATGTTTCTGAGTCGCGTCGATCAGCATCGTCGATTCGGACTCTCCCGGCCCGTATTGCGAGCCCTGCACGCCGCGCCGGTACGGGGAGCAGCATCACGTCCTCGATCGGATTGGAGCGATAGGCGAGCGACCAGAAGACCGCGTCCGTGCTCTCAGGATCGATGTCTTCGCTCACGGCGATCACGATCTTCCCGCACTCGGGCCTGAGGCTCGCGGCCCCGTGCAGCCCGCGCCACACCTCGGTACGCTGCGTGCCCCGCGCGAACTGCACGAACATGACGGGCCGCAGGTTGGTGAGCGGCTCGTGCATGACGACGCGGCGTACCGTCTTCAGCGAGAGATGATCGCGCAGGTGCGCGAGGAAGAGCGGCTCGTACGCCACTTTCTTGACGACGCTCGATTCGCTGGGCGTCACCTGGCTGATGATCGACGTGAACACGGGCGCGCGCTTATGCGTGATGGCGGTCACGCGCATCGGCATGTTGAACGCTTCCAGCGCGACGTAGCCATTGCTCTCTCCGAACGGCGCCTCCGGTTCGAGCACCTGCGGGTCGATCAGCCCTTCGATCACGATCTCGGCGTCGGCGGGCACGTCGAGGTCGACGCTCACGCATCGCGTCTTGCGTATCGCCGTTCCGGCAAGCCCTCCGGCAACCGCAAGCTCGTCCACGTCGGTCGCGAGCTTCTGGGGACCGGTGAAGAAGATGACCGGCGCACAGCCGATTACGATCGCGATCGGCATCGGCTCGTTGCGGCTGCGGTATTTCAGCCAGTGCAGATACCCGCCCGCGCCACCCACGCGCGCGACCATGCGCACCGCGAGCCGGTCGGTCGCCTTGAGCGCCGCGCGGTAGGTGCCCATGTTCTGGATGCCGTTTTCGGGATCGCGCGTCACGCACAAGGTCGCCGTGAGATACGGCGCCGCATCGAAGCCGGGAGTGGAGACCGGCACGGGCAGAGCGGCGAGACCGCCGCCGGGGCGGGTCAGCGCTTCTCCGGTCCACACGACTTCCTGGCATCGCGGTTGAGTGACATTCACCGGCGCGATCGGGGCGTTGATCGCCTGCATCCATGTGCGGCCGATCTCCTCGACCGACTTGCCCATTCCCATCGCGTAAATGCGTGGAGACGCGGCGAGCGCGCCGACCGCGACCGGCATCTCGTAGCGGCGCCCCTTCGCATCGACCACGTTCGTGAACAGAAACGCGCGGCGCTCGTTTTCCGCGATGCCGCCCACGAACTGGCAGCGCACGAGGGGGTGAAGCTCGGTGTCCTTGTCGATGGGACGGGTGACCCGGACGAGCAGCCCCTGCGCTTCGAGATCGGCGAGGTGCTCCTGGAAGTCGAGGCGCGGGTGCGTCGCCGCCGACGGATGGGAAGTCGCGATCGCGGTGTCCGGCATCGTGTTACTCCTTGGGATCGACAAACAAATGTTTCTGGCCCTCGCCTCTCGGGCGACGGATGCGAGGGCGGTCTTTTGTCGGCGGTGTCCGCGTCGTTCTCAGGTTCGCTTCACCCGCTTCAGCAGCGCGCGAGAGGCGAGCGTCAGGGCCGAGATCGCACGGTGCTCCATTGCGCTTTCGTTGATTCGCGCACGCAGGTTGTCGGCGAAACGGGAGACGAGCTGAGCGGAGATGTCCGCGATCATTCCGGCGCCGCGTCCGTATTGCGCCACCTGACCCGCGAGCTGCACTTCGGTATCGAGCTCGACACGCGTGCCGCCTTCGCTTTCGTTCATCGCAAATCGCGTGACGCTGTTCGCGTTGCCGCGCCCCTTCGTTTCGGTCCAGTCTGCCCGGACGCTCCCGGCAACGTGCTTCGTCGTTCCTGTCTTCGATGCGAAGCTTGCCGTTGAAGACCATCGTCAACGGTCCGAGCTTCACCGTCATGCGGCCCCTGTAGTTATCCGTGTCGATTTGCTCGATCAGCTCGGCGCCCGGAAAGCACGGCACCGTCGCGGCGATGTCCATGAGGAAAGGCCACGCCTCGCCTGGCGCCATGGGCACTTCGAACCGGTTCTGGATCCTCACTGCGAGCTCGCCTCCTCGGGAGCGAAGTATAGCCCCGCATATGCTTCGGCCGGAGCCCCCTGGCCCACGCTCAATGGCCGTACCTGACGCAGCAACGCGCCCGGTGTGATGGTGTTTTCCGGCTCGACCGGCAAACCCGCCCGATGGAGCGCGCGGGCGACCCAGGTATTGCAATTCTCGAAGGCGTGGAAGGTGCGGCCCGAAGCATAGAAGCGGCCCTGCTGGCGATTACCCGAGGGGACCGCGATGCCGCCGCCGCTTGCGTCGAGCTCGTAGGTCTCGCGGACGAACTCGATCATGCGATGGAAGCTTCGGCCTGCAACGCGCAATTCGATGACTTCGGCATCCGGAAACGCACGCGCCGGCGATCCGGCGATCGGTAGAACGTGGAGCGTGCTGTGCGACGGCGTGAAAAGCGCGCGTAATGCGAGCGAGACGCCGGGATCCTCGTGGGGGTAGTCACTCGCGCTCGCCCCAACCCATCACGAGAAACTCGGCGTCCGGAAAATCACGGCGCGCCGGCCACGCGCCTTCAGGCACGTCGCGCGCGCGCACGGCGAGGCCTGAGTGATAGCCATGTGACACGACGAAAAAGCCGTGCATGCCGGGCGAGGGTGCATCGAGCGCGAGGCGATTGGGTTCACGGCTCGCGCAACCGGCCAACCCCTGCATGATGGCAACGAGCGCAACTGCCAATACGCCGAACCAGCGATTTCGAGAGTAACCTTCGCGCCGGAAGCGTGCTGCGCCTGCGCGGCGCTCACCGGATCGGTCACTCTGCTTTCCGCCGTTACGCTTGACGAGTCCGAGTCTCATGCGCAGGATAGGGGTTCGCAAGTGCGGCCATATTACTTGAGCGACCATGCGCTTAAGCGCCTTGCACCAGGTTGGCCCGCAGCCCCCAATCGCTGTAGCATGGCCGCTCTCACCGCAGCGACTTCCGCCTTACGATGATCACCCCGCGCAGTCTGCTCGACAAGATCTGGGAGCAGCACGTCGTCACCGAAAGGGGCGGCGAGGCTCTGCTCTACATCGATCGCAACATCGTTCACGAAGGGTCCTTCCACGCGTTCGCCGGGCTGGCGAAGGAAGGGCGCAAAGTGCGCAAACCGCATCAGAACTTCGCGACTGCCGATCACTACGTGCCGACGCTGGGCCGTGATCGCGGCGTGCAGGCGATCGTCGATCCCGAGATTCGCACGATGGTCGAGCTGCTCGAAGCGAACGCCCGCGACAACGCATTGCTGCATCTCGGCATGAACGATCCGCGGCAAGGCATCGTGCACGTGATCGGACCGGAGCTCGGCATCACGCAGCCGGGACTCACGATGGCGTGCGGCGACTCTCACACCTCGACGCATGGCGCGTTCGGCGCGCTCGCGTTCGGAATCGGCGCGTCGCAATTGAAGCAGGTGCTTGCCGCGCAGTGTCTGTGGCAGAAGAAGCCGAAGAGCTTCCGCGTGATCGTCGACGGCGCGCTCGCGGCCGGCGTCAGCGCGAAGGATGTGATCCTCTCCATCATCGCGGCGATCGGCACCGCGGGCGCGACGGGACACGCGATCGAGTATGCCGGTTCAGTCATCCGCAGCCTCTCGATGGAAGGCCGGCTCACCGTGTGCAATATGTCGATCGAAGCAGGCGCGCGTGCCGGCATGGTCGCGCCGGACGATACGACGTTCGAGTACCTGCATGGGCGCGAATTCGCGCCGCAAGGAAGCGGATTGGGACGCGGCGCTCGCGTGGTGGCGAACGCTGCCGTCTGACGAGGGTGCGCATTTCGATCGCGAGATTCGTATCGATGGCTCGCGGCTCGAACCTACCGTGACCTGGGGCACGAGCCCCGAGGAGGCGTTGCCGGTGAGCGCGCATATTCCAGATCCCGTGCAGATGGCGGCCACCGACAAGCGCGTCCACGCCGAGCAGGCGCTGCGCTACATGGATCTCCAACCCGGCATGCGCATCACCGACATCCCTATCGATCGCGCGTTCATCGGAACGTGCACCAACGGCCGCATCGAGGACTTGCGCGCCGCTGCCGCGGTGTTGAGAGGCCGAAAGGCGGTGGTGCCGGCATGGGTGTCCCCAGGGTCGACGCCGATCAAGCGGCAGGCCGAGGCGGAAGGGCTCGATCGCGTCTTCACTGAAGCAGGAATCGAATGGCGCGACTCGGGCTGCTCCGGGTGCGCGGCGATGAACGGCGACATCGTGCCGCCGGGCATGCGCTGCGCGTCGACGTCGAACCGCAACTTCGAGGGGCGGCAAGGGAAGGGCGCGCGCACGCATCTGATGAGTCCCGCGATGGTCGCGGCCGCGGCGGTCACGGGGCGCATAACCGACGTGCGGACGCTGATGTAATGTGCGGACTTTTCGCCTGGGTTCCGGCCTGGTGCCGGAACGACGAATAGAGCGGATCACTACGAACGCGTACTCGGACCACCATGCAACCGTTCACCACATTGACCGCCGTCGCGGCGCCGATCGATCTCGCCAACCTCGACACGGACAAGATCATTCCGGCGCGGCTGCTGCAGAAGCTGCGGCTTCCGCCCGATGGCTACGAGCCGTCTCTCTTCCACGACATGCGCTTCGACGCCGAGGGCCGGGAGCGGCCGGAGTTCGTTCTGAATCAGCCTGCGTGGCGCGGCGCACGGATTCTCGTGGCGGATGTGAACTTCGGCTGCGGCTCGTCGCGCGAAGGCGCGGTGTATGCGCTCATGGATTACGGCATCCGCGCGGTCATTGCCGCCTCGTTCGGCGACATCCACTACGGCAACGCGATACAGAACGGACTGCTTCCCGCGATCGTGCCGCAGGAGGTCTGCGCCGCGCTGCGCTCGCGACTGCATGCGAACCCGGGAACGAAGCTGACGATCGATCTGCCGTCACAGACGATCACCGATACGAACGGCGCGGAGCATTCGTTCCAGATCGATGCGGTCTACAAGGAACGGCTGCTGAAAGGACTCGACGAAGTCGGTCTCGTGCTCGAACACTTGCCCGAGATCGAAGCGTTCGAAGCGCGCCACTTCGGCGCGCATCGGTGGCTGGCTTAAGACGCCGCCGATCAGGGATAGCGGTCGCTCACTTCGCGGCGCCCGGTAAGAGGCAGACTTACCTCTCCACCGTCTCCGCCTCGATCCTGTAGTACTCCTCCAGCCCGATCAGGTCTTCGACTTCCTTGCGCCACTTGATCATCTCTTCGGGATCGTTGCCGGAGACGCCGGTAGTTTTGAGACTCGTGATGACCCGCTTCAGCGTCTGCGTGACGGGGCAGAGCAGCGCCGTCGGATAGGTCGAGAGCTTGTAGCCGATCTCCTGGAATTCCTGCACGGAGAAGAGCGGCCGGCGCAGTATGTTGCCTTCGCTGTTCGTGTAGGCGAGCAGGCCATCTATGTCTTTCGGCGCCCGCAGCGCTTCCTCGCGCGTGCTCGGAAAGATCATGACCATCTCGGCGCCGGCTTCGAGATAGAGGTTCGCGCGCTCGATGCCTTCCTGATAGCCGTCGGTGCGCATGGCGTCGGTGCGCGCCATGATGAAGAAGTCGGGATTGGTGCGAGCGTCGAGGGCCGCCTTGATCTTCGCCACCATCTCCTCGCGCGGTATCACATGCTCGACGCCCTTGTGATAATGCACGCGCTTCGGATAGATCTGGTCCTCGATGTGAATCGCGGCAGCACCGGCTCTCTCCAGCTCCCGGACGCAGCGCATGACATGGAGCGGCTCGCCGAAGCCCGCGCCGGCGTCTACGACGACCGGAATCTTCACGGCGGACGTGACGTAGCGCGTGGTCGTAGCAAGCTCTGTCAGCGTGAGCAGCGGTTCGCTCGTGACGTAATGGGTGCCGAGCTGATAGCCGCCGATGTGCACGCATTCGATTCCAAGCGCCTCCGAAACGCGGGCGGTATAGGGATCCCAGATGCCGAGCGCCGGTATGAACAGCGGGCTCGCGATCAATTCGCGGAACTTTGTCGCGGGCGATACCTCTTTCAAATCGTCTCTCCTTCAGATATCGGGCCATGCAAACTCTTCGTCACTATGCCAGACGGCGTTGATCGCTCTGCTGAAGTACGCCTGGATTCCGTCCTTCGACGGAATGACGCCGGGGCAAGCTTCCGCGTCCAACACTTGATGCTTGCGCCTCGTCATCCCTACAGCCGGTCGTCCATCCACTTCGTCATCCCGGCGCAGGCCGGGGTCAGGCGCCTCAAGATCCAAAACCGTCCGCGTCACGTTAGTACTTTTGCTTCGTCATCCCCGCATATTGCGCCACCACCGCCCACTTCTCGATCTCGCTCCGGATGAACGCCATGAATTCCGCAGGCGTGCCGCTTTCCGCAGTGACCCCGACCGTCGCGAACTGATCGCGCAATGACGCGCTCTCGAGCTGCGCGTTGATCTCGCGGTTCAGGAACTGCACGACCGGGGCCGGCGTGCCGCGCGGCGCGAGGATGCCGTACCACGTGCCGGATTCGGCGCCTTTCACGCCCGACTCCGCGAGCGTCGGCGTATCGGGCGCCTGCGGGGAGCGCTTTTCGGCTGCGATCGCGAGAAGCTTCAGTTTTCCCGAACGCGCGTGGGGCAGCGCGCCAATCAGGTTCGGCATCATGAACTGTACTTCGCCGGCCAACACCGCCGTCGCCGCCGGTCCCGTGCCTTTATAGGCGACGTGCGTCACCTTGATCCCCGTCTGCTTCGCCAGCAGCTCGTTCGCGAGATGGCCGATGCTGCCGGTGCCCGGCGACGCATAGTTGAGCTGGCCGGGTTTCGTTCTGGCGATCGCGACGAACTCCCTCACGTTGTTCGCGGGCATCGAAGGATGCACGGCGAGCGTGAACGGCACCGAACCGACGCTGCCGATCGATGCGAAATCCTTGATCGGATCGTACGGCAGCTTCTCGTAATAGGCCGGCGTCACCGCGTGGGAAGCCGTCATGAAATTGATCGTGTAGCCGTCGGGTGGCGCTTTCGACGTAATCTCGGTTCCCACGACACCGGAGGCACCGGGCCGGTTGTCGACCACGAAAGGCTGTCCGAGCTTGTCGGCGAGCTTCTGCGCAAGCATGCGCGCCGGCACGTCCGAGCCCCCGGGCGCGAAGCCCACGATCACACGCACCGGCCGCGCGGGGTAGCCCGGCTTCTGCGCTTCTCCCGCCCGACCTTGCGCGGCGACCGTAAGGAGCAGAGAGGCCAGCGCCACCGGCATTGCCACGTCGCGCATCATCGCTTCTCCGTCCACGCCGCGCTCGAGTTGCCAGCCGGACGCGCCAGGGGCATTGCCGAGTTCCGCTGCATCACTTGATCCGCGGACATCGCGCCGCGATTGTCCACGATGAACTGCTGCCCCAGGGCATCGGAATGCGGCGTGCTCACCACCACTTCCCCCTCGGCGCTGAAGAGCTTCTGCTGCACGTCCTCGGCTTTGAGGACCTTGGCGACCTCCTGCTGCACGCGATTGATGAGCGCGGGCGGCACGGCGCCAGCGATCAGCGCGGCGATTACGGGACGTGAGCGATGCATGAACCCTCCTCCCAGAAGCTTCGCGCCACTACCGCGGCTTACCGGACGCGAGCAGCTCTTCGAGGATCTGCTCGTAGATGCGCGGCAGCACCGCGAGATCTTCGAGCGCGATGCATTCGTTGAGCTTGTGGATGGTCGCGTTCGTCGGTCCGCACTCCACCAGCTGAGGACAGATGTCGGCGATGAAGCGGCCGTCGGACGTGCCGCCGGTGGTCGAAAGCTCCGTGTCGATCCCCGTCACCTTCTTGATCGCCCGCGCGACGGCATCGACGAGATCGCCTTTGCCGGTGAGAAACGGCCTGCCGTCGTAGCTCCAGGTCAAGTCGTATTCCACGCCATGTCGATCGAGGATGCCGTGCATGCGCGTCTGCAGCGATTCGACCGTGCTCGCCGTGGAGAAACGAAAGTTGAACCTGATGTGAACCGACCCGGGTATCACGTTGTTCGCGCCCGTGCCGCCCTGGATGTTCGAGATCTGCCAGGTGGTCGGCGGGAAGTACTCGTTGCCGCGATCCCATTCCGTGCTCGCAAGCTCGGCGATTGCACCCGCGACTTCGTGGATCGGGTTGCGTGCAAGATGCGGATAGGCGACGTGGCCCTGCACGCCTTTCACGACCAACTGCCCCGAGAGCGATCCGCGCCGGCCGTTCTTGATCATGTCGCCGGTGCGCTTCTGGGAAGTCGGCTCGCCGACGATGCAATAGTCGATCGCCGCGCCGCGCTCCCGCAGCGCCTCGACGACCGTCACCGTGCCGTCGACGGCGGGCCCTTCTTCGTCCGACGTGAGCAGGAACGCAATCGAACCGCGATGCTCAGGCTCTCGTTCGACGAACGCGCGAACCGCATCGACGAATGCCGCGACCGACGATTTCATGTCCGATGCGCCGCGGCCGTACATGAGGCCCTCGCGCACGGTCGGCGTGAACGGATCGCTCGCCCACTGCTCGAGCGGGCCGGTGGGCACGACGTCGGTGTGACCGGCGAAGCACAGCAGAGGCGCCTGCGTCCCACGGCGCGCCCACAGATTCGAAACGCCGTTGCGATCCATGCGCTCGCATACGAAGCCGAGAGGCTCGATCAGGCCGGCGATGAGATCGAGGCAGCCTGCATCCTCGGGGGTGACCGAACGGCGCGCGATGAGCGCCTGCGCGAGATCGAGGGTGTTCACTTCGGAGGGCGGTTACCGCGGGTTGACTCTGCCGCAATAGTAGCAGAGAGCGGGTAGAATCCTGCCCGACGTCGCAACGCGTGCGCGTCTCGCGCACGTGCCGCTCCGAAACCTCGACCGGGACGCCCTCGCCTGACGACGAATCCTCGTGAAACGAGGCACCGGAGGAAGATCAATGCACAACGGGTTCGTCGCCGTGATCGCAGCCTGCGCGCTGTGCTGCCCGGCGTATGCTGCCGCTCAAACGTATCCGGTCAAAACCGTGCGGTTCGTGGTGCCGTATGCCGCGGGCGGCAACACCGACTTCACCGCACGCGCGATCGCCGAGCGCCTGACACCCGTGTTCAAGCAGCAGGTGATCGTGGAGAACCGGCCCGGTGGCGCCACGAACATCGGCACCGAGCTCGTAGCGAAGGCGGCGCCCGATGGGCACACGCTGCTGATGGGCGGCGCTTCGAACGCGATCAACATGAGCTATTTCCGGAAGCTGCCCTACGACACCGTGCGCGACTTCGAACCGATCACGTTGTGCGTGCAGGGCGCCAACGTCCTGTCGATCCATCCGTCGCTGCCCGCGAAGACCTTGCGTGAACTGATCGCGCTGGCCAAGGCGCAGCCGGGGAAGCTCAACTTCGCGTCCAGCGGGCTCGGCAGCTCCAATCAGATGGCGGGCGAGCTCCTGAAGGTCATGACAGGCATCAACATCGTCCATGTCCCATACAAGGGTAACGCCCCGGCGCTGACCGACGCCGTGGGCGGACACGTGGAGATGATCATCAGCGGCGTGCCTGCGCTCGTTCCGCACATCCAGTCGGGGCGGCTCCGCGCGATCGCGATCGGAAGCCTGAAACGCTTCGCGGCCATCCCGACCGTGCCCACGTTCGACGAATCCGGCGTCAAAGGCTACGAGGCGACCACCTGGTTCGGATTGCTCGCGCCGGCGAAAACGCCGAAGGACGTCATCTCGCGTCTCAATGTCGAAGTCGACCGCATCCTGCAAAGCCGCGACTTGAAAGAGCGCTTTCTGAACGACGGGCTCGATGCGATGGGCGGCCCGCCGGAAGCGTTCGCGAAGTTCATCCGGTCGGAGATCGACAAGTACGCGAAGGTGATGAAGGTCGCCAACGTCCCGCAACAGTAGGTCCGAGGAGACCCGAAGGAGCAGCCGCATGTCGAACGACGTCGTGATCGTGGAGCGCCCGGCCGAAGGCGTGGCGCTTGTCCGCATCAACCGGCCCCATGCGCTCAATGCGCTCAACGCGGAGGTCGGCACGCTGCTCTCGCGTCGGATGGCCGAGCTGGGCGAAGAATCGGAGCTCCGCTGCATCGTGCTTGCCGGCAACGAAAAAGCGTTCGCCGCCGGGGCCGACATCAAGGAGATGGCGGACCTCACGCCGACCGAGGCCATGCAGCACGGCACCTTCAAGGTATGGCGCGCCGTCGCGGCCTGCCCGAAGCCCGTGATCGCCGCGGTGAACGGCTTCGCGCTCGGCGGCGGCTGCGAGCTGGCGATGGCCTGTGACATCATCATCGCCGGGGAGTCGGCGAAGTTCGCTCAGCCGGAGGTGAAGATCGGCATCATCCCGGGCGGCGGCGGAACGCAGCGCCTGCCGCGGGCCGTCGGCAAATACAAGGCGATGCGCTACCTGCTGACCGGTGACTTATTTGGCGCGCGGGAAGCCTCGGAGATGGGCCTCGTGAGCGAGGTCGTGCCCGATGCCGAGGTCGAGAAACGGGCGATCGACATGGCCGGACGGATTGCCGGGCTTCCGCCGCTCGCGGTCGGGCTCATCAAGGAAACGGTGCTGCAGGGGTTGGATGCGTCGCTCGAAGCGGGGCTCACGCTCGAGACGAAGGGGATACAGCTACTGTTTGCGTCGGAGGATCAGAAAGAAGGAATGGCCGCCTTCATCGAAAAGCGGAAACCCCGGTTCAGGGGCAGGTGAACGTCAGGAGCCAGAACCGCTCAGCAGCATCACGACGCCGGCAACGAAACACGCGGTGACGACACCTGCCAGGACGCTCGCGCCGATGAAACGAAGGAGGTCCGATACGATGTTCGCGCGGTTCTCGAAAACCGGCGCTGCGTCTTTTGCCGTGTCCATTTTTTGTCCGTCGCCCCGTGAAACTTCTTGTCGGATGCGGACGTTACACTCCGGTTACGCATGATGCAAAACATTTCTGATGGCAGATGTGATGTGGCTAACGTACGCATGACCGCAACGGCGAACATGCTCGCATCTTCGATGCTCGTCGGCTGGATGGCAGCACTCCAGTTCGTTGCCGCATCCGCCCTGGCCCAGGATGCGTATCCATCGAAAACGATCCGGCTCATCGTGCCGTCTTCGCCCGGCGGCGGGACGGACGCTTCGGCGCGTCTCATCGCGCCGAAGCTCTCGTCGGCACTCGGGCAGCAGGTGGTCCTCGACTACCGCGCCGGGGCCGCGGCGATGATCGGCACGGAGGCCGCCGCACGGGCGTCGCCGGATGGCTACACGCTCCTGATCGCCCAGAGCACGATGACGATCGTGCCTGCGGTCTACAGGAAAGTGCGCTTCGATCCCGTGAAGGACTTCGCGCCGATCTCGCTCGTCGCGGTCGTGCCGCTGCTCCTCGTCGGCCATCCGTCGCTGCCGGCGAGGAACGTGAAGGAGCTGGTCGCGCTGGCGAAGGCGCGCCCGGGAGAGATCGACTATGCGGCCGGCGCTTACGGCGGCAACTCGCACATGGCGATGGAGCACCTGCTCGATGACGGCCGGCATCCGCATGACCTACGTGCCTTACAAGAGCGGCAACGCCGGATTGGTCGACGCGCTGTCCGGCCGCGTGCCGGTCATGTTGAGCAACAGTCTGGTCTCGCTTCCGCACGTGCGGGCCGGGCGCTTCCGCCCCTACGGGGTGACGAGCAGGACGCGCGCTCCCGAGATGTCCGACATCCCGCCGATCGCCGAAGCGGGCGTGCCCGGCTACGAAGCCGTGCAATGGTTCGGCATCCTCGCTCCGGCAGCCACGCCCCGCGAGATCGTCGGGCGCCTGCACCGGGAGCTCGTTCTGGTCATGCAGGAAGAGGACACGCGCAAGCGCTTCATGGCGGACGGCGCCGATCCGGTGTTCAGCAAGACCCCCGAGGACTTCGCGAACGTGATCCGAAGCGAGCTCGCGAAGTGGGCACAGGTCGCCAAGGCCGCGAAGATCGAGCCTCAATAAGGCTACCGACGGTCATGGCGGCTAATATCCGGGCAAACCGAGCACGCCATTGAGCTTCGCGCCCCGCAAGATCGTGTGCCTCGAAACGTACTGGGGCGACCACCGCGGACGCCTCTTCCACGACACGTCGGTGCTGCCTTTCCTGCGCGCGCTCGGCGGTTACTTCGACCCGCCGGTGCGGATCGCGCACCGCTTCGTCGAGTCCGTCGCGCATCTGTCGAACTACGTGCGTTATCCGGACGGCCTCTGCTGGCACGACAGCGAAGTCTTCGACGCGCCGGTCTTCTATCTCTCGTTCCATGGCTCTCCGGGCGCGATCCGGAGCTCGCTCGAGCGTCTCGAGGGGCGAATTCTGTGCGAGTCGTTTCAGGCATGGGGCGGCAAGTACGACAACCTCGTGCATTTCGGCGCGTGCAGCGTATTCGCGGGACCGGAGGGGCAGCAGTTCGCACGCGATTTCCTGGCGGCCTCGCGCTGCCGGGCGATCCTCGGCTACACGACCGAGATCGACTGGATGGAGAGCATGCTGACGGATCTCCTCTTCCTGAGGCGGTTCTTTCTCGACGACGACCCTTGGGCGAATCTCGCCGCGATCTACGAAAGCATCATCGCTGACTTCGCGCCCGCGCGCCGTCTGGGATACGAGCTGCATCTGCGGTGAGCCCGCGCCGATGCTGCTCGACGGGGTCCCGCCGGCCGTGTCAGCGCCATGAGCATGTTGTTCTCGCCGAAGTTCATCGGCGCCATGGAGGTGCGCAACCGCATCGTCATGCCGGCGATGACGACGCGACTTGCGAACGAGGACGGCACCGTAAGCGATGCGACGATCGCCTACTTCGCGGCGCGGGCGGCCGGCGGCACGGGTCTTGTCACCGTCGAGATGGCCTCGCCCGAGCGCGTGGGCCGGCACCGCTTTCGCGAGCTCGGAATCTACGACGACCGGTTCGTCCCCGGGTTGCAGCGGCTCACCGAAAGCATCCATGCACACGGCGCCAAGGCGTCGATCCAGCTCGGCCACGCGGGGGGCCATACGCGCCAGGACATCTGCGGCGAGACACCGATCGCCCCCTGGGCGCTGCCGCACTACGTCTTCGAAGTGACCGGCGCGACCGTGACGCCCCTCATGATGACGCGCGAGCGCATCGAGCAGACGGTGCGCGCATTCGTCGCCGCGGCGCTGCGCGCACGCGCCGCCAACTTCGACTGCGTCGAGGTCCATGCGGCGCACGGCTACCTGCTCTCGCAGTTCCTGTGCCCCGCTGAGAACTACAGACGGGACGAATACGGCCGCTCGATCGAGAACCGGGCGCGCCTCACGCTTCAGATCGTCAGGCGCATCCAGAGCGAGGTGCGGGGTTTCCCGATCATCCTGCGACTGAACGCGAACGACTACTTTCCCGGCGGGCTGCGCTTCGGTGACAGTCTGAAGGTGGCGAAATGGGCGGTCGAAGCCGGCGTCTCTGCGTTGCACGTGACGGCGGGGCACTACCGGTCGCTACCGTCCGCGCACATGATGACGCCGCCCATGAATTGCGCCGAGGGGATCTTTCTGGAGTACGCGGCGCGGATCAAAGAGGAAGTGACCGTGCCCGTAATCGCCGTCGGCCGGCTTGGCGATCCCGAAACTGGCCATGCATGCGGTCGAAAGCGGTCAGGCGGATTTCGTCGCGCTCGGACGTCCGCTCATCGCAGATCCGGACTGGGTCGTGAAAGCGCAACGCAGTGTACCCGTCCGCCGTTGTCTGTCCTGCAACGGGTGTGTCGACGGCATGCGCGGCGGCGATCAATTGCGCTGTGTCGTGAATCCCGCGGCGGCTCGGGAGCTCGAGTATGCGCAGTCGGCGCCCGCCGTGAACGGCGAGCGCATCGCGGTGATCGGCGCGGGGCCGGCGGGGCTGTCGTATGCGGCCGCTCGTCGCGGGATCGAACCACGTGACAGTCTTCGAAAAGGCGCAGCGCACCGGGGGCGCCCTGCGTTACGCGGGCTCCGCACCCCGTTTCCAGAATGTAGAGGCGCGCCAGGATGCGCTCGACAAGTTCATCGAGTCGCTGGAACGCGCGTGCGCCGAGAGCGAGGTGCAGCTCGAGCTCGGCACGGAGATCGCTGACGCCTCGGAGCTCGTGCATCGCGGCTTCGATCGCGTGGTCGTCGCTACGGGCGCACGGTACCGGCACGGGCTCGGCCCCTTTTTCCGATTCTCGCTCGACCACGGCTGGGTGCGATTGCCCCTCTGCCGGCGGGTTTTCGAAGCGGCGCGAGTCCGGGACTGGTTCTATTACAGCGCTCGCGCGCCTGCGCTTCCGAAGCTCGGTAAACTTCCCGCCGACAAGGTCCAGGTCATCGGGGATGCCGCTTCGCCCGGCAAGACCCGCGAAGCCATCGAGTCCGCTTTCAATGCCGCACTACTCCCCTCGAGGAGCCCACCGTCATGAACGCATCAACGCAATCCGCCTCGCCGGCTCGTGCGCGTCCGCTCGAAGAAGTCAAAGCCGAAACGATCCGCCGAGCAGGGCACCTGAACCCGCTCGATGGCATCAATCCCGAAGACGGCGCGACGGTCGCCAACGCGCTCAAGAGCCTCGACCGGGACGAGTGGGCGGCCGAGTGGTCGAAGCTCGGCGCAGGGGCCGAGAAACAGGCGGCCGACGCCGAAGGGCGCGGCGACAAGAAGCAGGCGCGGGATCTCTACATGCTCGCGTTCAACTACTTCCGTATCGCGCGCTATCCGTGCCCCGTCTCGGAGGCAACCGAGAAGGCGTATCAGAATTCGCTCGGCGCCTTCAAGAAAGCCGCGCGCTATTTCGATCCACCGCTCGAAACAGTGGAGCTTTCTTTCGAGGGTCGCAAGCTGATCGGCTACCTCCAGGTGCCGCATGGCATCAAGAAGCCGCCTGTCATCATGCACTGGGGCGGCGTCGACGGCTGGAAGGAAGACCGCAGCAAGGCGCACGGGCTCATGCACGAGGCCGGCTGTGCCGGCTTCGCGATCGACATGCCGGGAACGGGCGAGAGTCCCGTGAAGTACACCGATCCGCGCGCCGATCGCATGTTCTCGACTCTCATCGATTACCTGCTCACGCGCGACGACATCGACGCGACGCGGCTCGGCGTGTGGGGCGGGAGTTACGGCGCCTACTGGGCGGCGAAGCTCGCGCACACGGAAGCGAAGCGCCTAAAGGGCGCGGTCTTCCAGGGCGGCAACGTCCATCACGGCTTCCAGCCGCAGTGGATGAAGCCGGCGCTCACCGAACGCGCAAGCGCTGCGATCTTCGGGCCGCTCCAGCTCTTTCAGTCGCGCAGCCGCGCGATGGGCGTGAATAGCCTCGAGGAGTTTCTCGAAGCGGCGCCCAGACTTTCGCTCGAGTATCAGGGGCTGATCGACAAGCCGTGTGCGCCCCTCCTGTGCGTCAACGGCAAGCTCGACGACCAGGCGCCCGTGGAGGACATCTATTACCTGCTGGAGCATGGCAGCCCCAAGGAAGCGCGGGTGTATCCCAAGGGCGCGCACATGGGCCGCGGCGGCGGCGTCACCGACGAGGAGATCTGGCAGACGATCGTCGGGTGGCTCAAGCTGCGGCTGTCGCAGTAGCTAGCGTAGTGCGGATCC
The DNA here is from genome assembly GCA_963808765.1 of uncultured beta proteobacterium. Lineage (GTDB taxonomy): Bacteria > Pseudomonadota > Gammaproteobacteria > Burkholderiales > SG8-41 > JAQGMV01. The sequence goes on along the minus strand of CAWEHH010000009.1, from coordinate 14,922 downwards.
ATTGGCGAGTTCGCCTGGCGGAGGCCCGATGAATGCCGAGGCGCGCCACGCTGGGACGCCATGGTCAGCAATGCATTCGAAGGCCAGCATCGCCGATCGAAGAATCGAGGAGGCTCACATGACACGCTCGACTTTCGAACCCCAAGGCGTGATTCCGGCCGTGTCTGCTGCCGTTCCACCCTGATCTCTCCATCGACGAGCACGCGTATCGCAAGCACCTGCGCGACGTGGTGGCAGTGCCGCGGCTTGTCCGGGATCACGATCAACGCGCATGCATCCGAAGTCGCGTCATGCACGTTCGAGGAACAGGAGCGCGTGCTCGCGATCACGATGGACGAAGTCGGCGACAGGATCCCGATCGTGCATGGCGTGTATGCGGACGGCAGCCTCGAAGCGGCGCGCATCGCACGCATGGCGGAGCGCGGCGGCTCGTCGTGCCTGCTCGTGTTTCCGCCGAATCCGCTGGGGCTCGGGTCGCACGCGCGGCCCGAGATGGCGATCATCGCATTTCAAGACGATCGCCGACGCGACGAGCCTGCCGTCGATCTGCTTTCAGTATCCGCTCGCGAGCGGGCTTGGCTATCCGGTGGACACGCTGATGCGCCTCGTGGACGAAGTGCCGTCGGTGCGCGCGATCAAGGACTGGTGCAATAACCCCGTGCAGCACGAGCGGCAGATCCGGCTGCTTCAGGGCCGATCACGCCCGTGAACGTACTCACGACGCACAGCTCGTGGCTTTTCAGCTCGCTCGTGCTGGGCTGCAAGGGCTTGCTGTCCGGCGCGGGCAGCGTCATCGCCGATCTGCAATCCGCGCTCTTCAGGGCCGTGCAGGCGAACGACCTCGCGCGAGCGCGCCAGTTGAACGAGCGCATCTTCCCGATCGCGCAGGCGTTCTATGCCGATCCGTTCGTCGACATGCACAACCGCATGAAAGAAGCGCTCGTCATCCTCGGCCGCATCCCGTGCGCCGCGGTGCGTCCGCCGCTCGTGAAGCTCTCCGACGCCGAGATCGCCCGCATACGTGAAGCGCTGAGGCAGGCGAACGTCGCGGCGGAGGGGGCGCTGCGGCTGGCGGCGTAAGCGGGTGGCGCCAGTGTGGTTTCCCATGATCTGCGCTGTTCGCCATCCCGGCGCGAAAGCCGGGTTCCAGGCAACAACGAAGGCTTTCGGTGAATCTCGCCACGTGACACGCACGTGCGGCGCGCGGAACCCCGTTCGTGCCGACCGCATCAACCCCGTTGCCGGCAACACGCTTGCGAGGCGAATCGAGTTTGTCTCCCTCGCCCCGTCCTCGGGAGGGCCGGGTGAGGGCCGGCGGCTGTTCGTTACGAGAACGCCCGCATCTCGGCGCATGAACGGCCTCCATTGTTGTTCCTCCTCTGCGCGCTTTGCCGCGCTTCTTGCCTCGTGTGATCGAACCTCACCGTGAACGCAGGGGCGGCGCGCTGGCAGCCCTTTTCGCGGGCGCCGTGGCGATCGGCACGTCGGCGCTCCTCGTCAAAGTAAGCGAGACGGGGCCGGTATCCACCGGATTCTGGCGTGTTTTTCTTGCGCTTCCTGTTTTCTGGGCGTGGGTGTGGCTGGAGAAGCGTCGATTGCACGACGCCGAATGCCACGCCCCCGTCTCGAGCGCCGGCCTCGCAGGACGTCGCCTTCCGCTTTGCCCGCCGCGCGACAATCAGCGCTCTACTCTTCCGCCTCGTCGCGCTTGCGGGCTTCTGCTTTGCCGGCGATCTTGCGGTGTGGCACTGGTCCATCGTGCTCACGAGCGTTGCGAACGCAACGCTGCTCGCCAACTGCGCGCCGATCTTCGTCGCGCTCGCTGCATGGCTTTTCATGCGAAAGAAGCTTCGACCTGCTTTCGTGGCGGGCCTGGCCGTGGCGATCGCCGGCATGGTCCTGCTCCTGCGCGGCGACTTCGTCCATGGCGGAAGCGCGCTCGTCGGTGACGCGCTCGGCCTCGTCACCGCGATGTTCTACGCTGGATATCAACTCACCGTCACGCGAGCGCGTGACAGCATTTCCACGGCGCGCCTCATGGCGGGAAGCGGCGTGATCAGCGCTGCGATCTTGCTGCCTGTTGCACTCCTCTCGGGCGAACAGTTTTTACCTCAGAGCGCGTTCGGTTGGTGGATTCTCCTCGCGTTGGCACTCATCTCGCAGGCGAGCGGCCAAAGTCTCATCGCCTACGCGATGGCCCATCTTCCCGCGACATTCTCGTCGGTGGGCCTGCTGCTTCAGCCGGTCGTAGCCGCAACGCTTGCTTGGCTGCTGCTCGGCGAGACGCTGACGGCGCTCGCGATATTCGGCGGCATTCTGGTGCTGATCGGCATACGCGTGGCGCATGCGTCGGAGCAGGGGACGAAACGGGTCGCGTAGAAGTCTTGGACGGCAGTTCGGCCGAGGCCGTATTCCTCGCGACGTATGCCGCATCCAAGTCCGCGCCGAGCGTCGTGTGGCGGACGCAATTGCGTCACCTATTCGGGTCTGACATCCGTGCGTGTAACGAATTGATTCCGCAGTCGCCATAAGCTCATGTCCATGTCGGGCGCACACCGTCCATTCCAGCGGACGCGATGCAGGCGCCGCGCCGCCGAACGCAATCGGTTAGCAGTCATATGAGCCCGCGCTTATAATCTGAATGTGAGCAAGTTGGACGACCTCGAAAAGCAAGTTCGCGCCCTATCTCGCAAGGACAAGGCAGCATTGGCTCGCGTCCTCATCGACGAGCTCGATCCAGCCGTGGATCCCGGAGTGGAAGAGCTCTGGCTAGAGGAGGCCCGCCGCAGATATGAGGCCTATCGCCGAGGAGAGATGACCGGCATCCCTGGTGACGAGGCAATAGGGCGCGCGCGTAGCCGCCTTCGGTGATTCCGTATCGTCTGCTTCCTCCCGCAGAGGAAGAGATGATCGAGGCAGCGCTCTTCTATGAAGGCGAGGCCGCAGGACTCGGCGACGATTTTCTCGATGATGTGCAGCACGTGATCGATTCTGTTCGCGGACACCCGCAGTTAGGCGTCAGCGTCGCCCACGGCTTCCGCCGTGTTCTTGTCCGCCGCTTTCCGTTCAGCATCATCTACGCAAATGAGGCTGGCCATATCGTTGTGGTTGCTGTCGCCCACCAGCGCCGCGCTCCGGAATACTGGAAAGCACGCTCATGAGTGCTATTTGGTTCGAGCGGACGCGTTGCAAGCTGCGCTTGCCCGTGCCGCTCAACATTTGTTCAGCGTCATGAGGTAACTCGACAGATGGCGAAGCGTGTCTCCTTCAGCTTCCACTATCAGGATGTCATCGACTTTCGCGCCAATGTCGTGCGCCAACACTGGAGAATGAAGCCAGACCGTGAGGACGCACGCGCGGTCGGCTTAACACACTTCCGGTCTCCGTCTCGAGCCTCGTGCTGCCAACTATTCGCGGGGGCCACCGATTGACGAAAGAACGATACCCTCTGCTGATCGGGCTCTGCCTCGCGCTCGCTAACGCGACGCGTGCGGAGGACTGGTCGGCATGGCAGCGCGCCTACGATCCGGCGACGCGCACACGCTTCATTCCCGTCGAGCTCTGGACTGGCACGCCTTGGGACGGCACGCAGGAAATCCACATGCCGCCCGCGTCGCTCGAGTTCGGGCGGCGAGGAGACAAGAGCATCAAGGGGCCGACCACCTGGAACGGCATACAGGTCTACGAGCGCCTGAACCGCGACAAGCTTCAGCGGTTTGCCATCCGCGACGACCGGACGGGCCTCGGCCGTGTCTTCGACTCGCGGTATCCGCAGCTTGCCTGCCGTGGCGAGGTGAAGTTCCCGCTCGGCCACTGGAAGCAGGGCGAGATGCGCGAATATCAGCTCGACTGCGGGCGCGGCAGGCGGCCGCTCAAGGTGACGATCGAGGATATCGACTTTGTCTACGACAACGTGCCGCACTCGCTGCGCTTCCACTGGCTTTTCATGGAAGGGCGCGGCCGCGCCACCGATATGCGCTACGTGTATAGTCCTTTGCGCGGGCTGGTCGATGTGCAGGGGAACGAGTAGAAATGCAGCTCCTCGCCGCGGCCGCCTGGTCTTCACTCGATCGCGGCTTCCACGAAAGGCATCCATGAAATACATGCTCACCTGGTCCGAACGCCCGCAAGGTTCGCCGATGGAATACGAGAATGCCCAGAAGCGGATTCTCGAGGTGTTCACGCAATGGAAGGCACCCCACAATTTCAAGATTGGGCTGTTCGTCATTCGCGTGGGCGACTGGGGCGGGTACATGGAGCTGGATTGCGACGAGCCGGCGGCAGTCCACAAGTTCTGTTCGATGTTGCCTGCGTTCGTGTTCGAAGCACGCCCCGTGATCCCCATCGAAGACGCTGTCCGGGTCGAACTCGAAGCGATGGCCTTTCGTGATGGGCTTAAACCGCAATGAAGCGGCGACACGACACAGCCTGACCGAGCATTCGAACGATATTGGAGCTCACAGGAAGAGAGTCGCGAATAACGAACACAGGGATTGCATGAGCACATATCGGGTGGCAGTCCAGTGGGAGCGGGGCGCTGAAGTATTTCTGGACAACCGATACAGCCGCGCTCACGTCTGGCGCTTTGACGGAGGCATCGAGGTGCGTGCGTCGTCTTCGCCAGAGGTCGTTCCGCTGCCGCTCTCCGATCCCTCGGCTGTCGATCCGGAGGAGGCCTTCGTCGCCTCGATATCGAGCTGTCACATGCTATGGTTCTTGTCGATAGCCGCAACGCGCAAGTTCGTGGTGGATCGCTACGCTGACGATGCGGAGGGTCTCATGGCCCGCAATTCCGATGGGAAGATGGCCATCACGCGTGTCACTCTGCGACCGAAGGTCGCTTTTTCCGGAACCGTGCCGTCGCGCCAGGAGCTTGACGAGATGCACCACGCCGCCCACACAGCCTGCTTCATCGCCAACTCCGTGCGCTCGGAGATCGTCTGCGAGCCTGGCGTATAGTGTCCTGCTGACTCACGCGCATCTTCGGCTGGAGGTTTCATGGGCTTACTCGACGGCGTTCTGGGCAATGCATCGAAGATCGATCCGGATAAGATCCAGGAAGAATTCGCGCGCATCCTCGCACCGGGAGAGCGCGTCGAGCACGCGTACCAGCTCATTCGCGACTACTTCGTGTTCACCGACAAGCGGCTTCGTGCTGGTGGATAAGCAGGGCATGACGGGCAGCAAGGTCGAGTACCACTCGATCCCGTACAAGAGCATCACGCACTTCAGCATCGAGACGGGCGGTCACTTCGATCTCGATGCGGAGTTGAAGATCTGGATCTCGGGCACGGCCGCGCCGTTTCAGAAGCAGTTCAACAAGCGGCTCAGCATCTACGAAGTGCAGAGCGTTCTGGCGAGCTATGTCCTCGGATAATTTTATGCCTTACGCAGATTCGGCCGGCGTGCGCCTCTACTACGAAGAAGCCGGCAAAGGCACGCCGATCGTCTTCGTGCACGAGTTCGCGGACGATCTCCACAGCTGGGAGCCGCAGATGCGCTTCTTCAGCCGCCGCTACCGCTGCATCGCCTACAACGCGCGCGGCTATCCGCCTTCGGACGTGCCGAAAGCGCGCTCGAAGTACTCGCAGGCGATCGCGACCGACGACATCGCGAACGTGATGCGCCACCTCGGCTTGCGCAAGGCGCACATCATCGGCTGCTCGATGGGCGGCTACGCGACGGTGCATTTCGGCCTGCGCTACGCGAAGCTCGCGCTTTCGCTCACCGCGATCGGCGTGGGCTACGGCTCCGACCCGGACAAGCGCAAGCAGTTCCTCGACGATACCGAAGTGATGGCGCGGCGCTTCGAGGAGCTCGGCACGCCCGAAGCGATCAAGCCTTACCAGATCGGTCCGTCGCGCGTGCAGTTCCAGAACAAGGACCCGCGCGGCTTCGCCCATTTCTGCGCCGAGTTCGCGAAGCACTCGGCGCTCGGCTCGGCCAACACGCTGCGCGGCGTGCAGGCGCAAGCGCCCGACGATCCAGAGCCTCGAGCGCGGGCTTGCGAAGATGAAGGTGCCGCTGCACATCGTGACCGGCGACGAAGACAACAACTGCCTCGAGCCGGGCATCTTCATCAAGCGCGTGTGCCCGTCGGCGTGGCTCACGGTCGTCCCGAATACCGGACACGCGGTGAATCTCGAGGAGCCGGATCTCTTCAACCGCATCACGGCCGAATTTCTCGCACAGGTGGACTCGGGACGCTGGCGGCCGCGCGATCCGCGTTCGCTAAACAAATCGACGATGGCGAAGCGGTAGCCAGGACCAAGCCGGCGCGAAACCGACTTCGATCACGCTAACGCGTGGATTCTGGATTCCGGACGCGCGTGCTGCGCACCTCCGGAATGACTGTACTGTTGGCCACGCGCACTCACCCGGGGTCATGCCGGCCCGAGGCCAGCATCCAGGCGGAGACGGATCTGCTTTCGTAGTTCAGCCGTTGATCTTCTTGCGCAGGCGTTCGGTGTATTTGTCGACGTCGATCACGAACCGCTCGTGCGTCACGTCGCCGACCTGCTCGACATCGTCGAATATCTGCACGCGAAACTTGAGCCTGCGCCGGTCGATCTCGACGAGCTCGATTTCGGCGCGCACCATCTTTCCGAGCGGCGTCGGCGCCATGTGGCGGATGGTAATCGTCAGTCCCGACCTGACCCTGCCCGGCTTTCAGATGAGGCGCGGCGAGCTTGTGCGACGCCATCTCGGCGAGCAGGCACATCGACGGCGTCGAGAACACCTTGAATTCACCCCGCGTGGTCGTAAGCCGCTCCGTCACTTCCCACTCGAGCGTGTCCTTCATTCCGATTTTCAGCGTATCCATTGCTTCTTTTGTCTCCAGAAATTTCTGTGGCGAGGCGGTGTCGGGCCTGCCGTTGCTGTGCGCGGCACCGCCAGCAACGTTCAAAGCCGCGTACTCCCACGGCCCGTTCGTCACTCGACACGCGTCACCGATCGCCGGCTGCACCAGGTCGCTTCCAGTACCTGCATGAGCAATTCACGCTCGCGGATGAACTCGCGCTTCGGGTCCGCGTTGAAGTTCTTCAGAGAGCGCTCGAGGATCGTCGGCAGGCTGGCGCGCGTGATGCCCAGCTCTGACACGCGGGTCGGCATTCCGAAGGACGCTGACAAGCGCTCGAATGCGGCCGCGGCCCGTCCAGGCGCCTCACCCACGGGATCGCCCTCTTGCCACGCATCGAGCGCTTGCGCGATCCGGCACATCGCATCCGGGTCGCGTGCACCGAGCTTGCGCATCACGCCCGGCGTGAGCGCCGCATTGGCTTCGCCTTGCGAGCACCTGCTCGTGGGTGTGAACATCGCGGCGGCAAAAGCATAGACGGCACGCCCGACCCAATGCCGCTCGTTCAGCGCCCCGCCGTCGTCGGCATCGCGATTCTGGAGGAACGCGGCCACGCAAAGCTCGATGCGCGGAGCCGCATCGTGCGCATCGGCCAGACGTGGGATGGCGTTACGCGCAAGTCGCAGCGCCTGCAGACGATCTCCTTCGACGAGCGGCGACATGTTGCTCGCGCCCATGTTCATCAGTGCGCGCCAGAAGATCGAGGCACCCGTCGTGCGGGCGAGCGTGGGTGGCGCGGTGAGCAGCGCATCGCTGTCCCAGAAGAGCGCGACAGGACGCGTCTTGGGATCGAAAAATTCCATGCGGTGGTCGAGGTGCTCGCCCTTGACCGCCGAGCCGGCGCGATTCTGTGCCGAGGTGCCCGCGGTCAGGACGTTGATGATCGGAAGCTTCGGCGCGAGGAGCTTCGGACTGATCGCCGGACCGGTCTCGGGATACTGCGTGATCAGCTCTTCTACCGGACGCGTCTCCGCAAGCAGGATCGCCACCACGCGCGTCGCCTGGATGACACTGCCGGCACCGACGCCGATCAGGATGTCGGCTCGTGCAGCGCGCGCTGCGTCGCGGGCGGCCAGTACGGCGGACAGCGGCGACTCCTTCGCCATCTCGTCGAACACGCCGGCGCATGCATCCCCGGCGATGGAACGCATGCGCGAGACGAGCTGCGTTTGCCGCGAAACGGTGCGACCGCATACGATGAAGGCGCGGCGTGCGCCGTGCCGCTTCAGCTCGGCTGGAAGGTTCTCCAGCGCGTCCTTGCCGCTGTAGAGACGCAGCGGATAGGAGACAGCGCGGAAGTCGGCTCTATAACTCACGGTTCATTTTGCCCTCGTTTCCCTCACCCCAGCCCTCTCCCGCGGGCAGAGGGAGCGTTCTTCGGCTCCCGCGTCTCTCTCTCCGCCGACCGCTCCCGCCTCCGTCCTCATCCCTCATCCCCCTCCTGCATCAATAGCTCGTCGGCCAACTGCGCATGAGATGCTGCCCCACGCCGCGGGTCATGCGCAGCTTGTAGACATCGAGCATGCGGATCAGATAATCGCGGGTGTGCTCGGGCCGGATCACGGCCTGCGCCGCATAGACGGAGGCGAGGCCCCACACATCCGAGCCCTGCCGGATCTTCGCGAACGCGTCCTCGAAGCCCGGCTCCCCGACGCCTACACCATGCACGATCTTCGTCGCGAACTCGGGGCTCATGAAGCTCACTTCCGCGCTGGGCCACGCGGCGATGTCGTCGGAGTGCCGTCCCCCGCCCATGCACACGTAGGCGCGTCCGTAGCTCTTGCGCACGATGACCGAGAGATGCGGCACGGTGACGAGCGTCATCGCGTTCATGAAGTTCATGATCTTGCCCGGCGCACCCGAGCGCTCTGCTTCGGTGCCGATCTGAAAGCCCGGCGTGTCGACCAAAATCACCAGCGGCACGTTGAAGGAGTCGCACATCACGATGAAATCGACGATTTTGCGGCAGGCGTCCGCATCGAGGGCGCCGCCGCGATGCAGCGGATTGTTCGCGATTATGCCCACGCTTTTTCCGCCCAGGCGGGCGAGCGCCGTCACCGCGCTCTTCCCGAAGCGCGGTTTCAGGTCGAACATCGAGTCCTTGTCGACGATCGACCGGATGACGCGCTTCATGTCGTACACCTGCGTGCGGCTCTCGGGCAGGATCGAGACGACCTTCTCCATCTCCGCTCCCGATCCGGCCGGCACCGCCGCCTCCGGCGGCGCTTCGTTGCAGTGACTCGGCAGGTACGACAGGTATTTCCGGATCGCGGCGAACACGTCTTCCTCGCGCTCGACCACCTGATCGATGAGTCCCGTTACCTCCGCGTGCAGCCGCCAGCCGCCGAGATCCTCGGCGCTCACTTTCTCGCCGAGCGCCATCGACACGAGCCGCGGACTCGACACGGCCATGATCGCGCCCTTGTGCATCACCGCGAAATCGGAAAGACACATGAGCCACGTCGAGGAGCCGAACGCGGGCCCGAGCGCCGCGGCGGCCATCGGCGTTTCGCGGTGCGCCGGAACTGCGTGATGTCGTTGCCCAGAAGCTGCCCCATGCCGCGCGAACCCATCGCATCGGGCAGCCGAGCGCCGGTCGATTCGCCGACGACGACGAGCGGCATGCCGCGCTCGGTCGCGGTGCGCTTCATGTGCCCGACCTTCTTGCTGTTGGTCGCGCTCGTGGACGCGCCCTTCACGGTGAAGTCGTTGACCACGACCGCGACGTCGCGCCCGTCGATCCTGCCGAAGCCCGCGATCTTGCCGTCGGTCGGCGTCTCGTCCGCCTGCTCGGGATAAACGCCGGAGGAGCCGAAGAGACCCGACTCGATGAAGCTGTCCTTATCGAGAAGAAGCGCGATCCGCTCGCGCGCATTCAGAACGCCCGCGGCCGTGCGCTTCGCGTATTTGTCCTCGCCGCCGCCCGCGAGCGCCTTCGCGCGTCGCGCCTCGTATTCGTCCAGCAGTGCTTCGTATGACATGCGTTGCCTCGCTAGAGTGGATGACAGAGCGCCCCTCCCCGACCGCTCCGCTCGCTCGGTCCTCTCGTGCAACCGGACGAGGGAAGTCGTTCTGTTCTACGGCCGCACGCCGAACTTCGGCTTCGGCCCGAGCTGCGTGCGCAGCCGCGGCTGCAGCGCCTCGATGAACTGGCACAGGTAAGGCCGCGTTTCGCGCGGGTCGATCAGGTCCTCGATCGCGAACGCTTCCGCCGTCCTGAAAGGCGAAGCGAGCTGCCGCAGCTCTTCCTCGATCTCGCGCTCGCGCGCTTGCGCGGGATCGGCCGCGCTCTCGATCTCGCGCCGATACGCCGCCTTCACGCCGCCTTCGACCGGCAGCGATCCCCAGTTCGCCCGAAGGCCACGCGATCTTGAAGTTGAGCCCGCGCGGTCGATCACGCCGCCGCCCGCCACGCCGTAGCACTTGCGCACGATCACCGTGAACACCGGCACGGTCACCTGCAAGCCGATGTAGCGCGCGCGCACGCCTTCGCGCAGGATCGCGTTCGCCTCCGATTCCGACGCCGACCATGAAGCCCGGGATGTCGGCGAAGAAGACCAGCGGGATGTTGAACATGTCGCACAGCTCGACGAAATGGCCCTGCTTGCGCGCCGCCTTGTAATCCATGATGCCGCCGAACATCGGGTTGTTCGCGACGATGCCGACGACGTAGCCGTCCATGCGCGCGAGCGCGGTGATCGACCGCGCGGCCGAAAGTCGGCTGGATCTCGAAGAGCGAATCGCGGTCGACGACGAGCTCGACCAGCTTCTTCATGTTGTAGGCCTGCCGTCCCGAGCGCGGAACGATGTCGGCGAGCGCGTCTTCGCAGCGGTCGGACCGGATCGCTCGCACGCGCCGCGCGGCGGCAGCTCCCACACGTTCGTCGGCATGTACGAGAGAAAGCGCCGGATCTGGCGCAGGCAGTCGGCCTCGTCCTCGGCGACGTTGTCGATCGTGCCGGCGGTATCGACGGCGACCTTCGTTCCGCCGAGCTCGTCCTTGGTGAGCTTGTCGCCGAAAGCGCGCTCGACCACCGGCGGCCCCGCCGCGAAGATCTGGCCGGTGCCTTTCACCATGACCGACCAGTGCGACAGGATCGCGCGCATCGACGGCCCGCCCGCGGTCGTGCCCATGACCGCGCAGACGACCGGCACGATGCCCGAGCAGATCGGCCGAGCGCTCGCAGCCGTCCTGCCCGTAACCGGGCACGACCGTATAGCCCTTGCGCTTCGCGGTGTTGACGGTGCCGCCGGTGCCGTCGATCAGGTTGACGAGCGGAATGCGGTATTCGTAGGCGAGGTCTTCGATGAAGCCGCCCTGGCCGCCTTTGCGGCGGTCGCTGCCGAAGCCGGTGCCCGCGCGGATGGTGTAGTCCTCGCCGCCGACTGGCGACCGGCCGGCCGTCGATCTTGCCGATGCCCATCACGTAGGCGCGGGCTCGAAGCCGAGCGAGCTTGCCGTCCTTGTCGTAGGTCGCGCGGCCCGGCGAGCTTGCCGACTTCCCGGAACGAGCCTGGTCGAGCAAGGCCGCGATGCGCTCGCGCACCGTGAGCTTGCCCGCGGCGTGATGCTTCGCGACGGCTCGCTCGCCGCCGCACGCTTCGGCGAGCTTGCGGCGGCGTGGATCTCCTCGATTTCAGCGCGCCAGCTCATCACCCTCGAGGACGGCGACGACCTGACCTTCGGCGACCGGCTTCTTTTCCTTGACGAGGATTTCTTTCACCGTGCCGGGATCTTCGGTGATGACCGGGATTTCCATCTTCATCGATTCGATCATGAGGAGCGTATCGCCTGCTTCGACCTTGTCGCCGGGGCTCTCTTCTCACCTTCCAGACCGTGCCGGTAATTTCGGATTTGACTTCGATGCGTGCCATGCTGAGGCGAGCTCCGACATCCTCGCAGGCATGCGTTTGTGATTGCCGCGGAACGCGGCGCTGAAGGCGAGGAAGTATACGTCAGAACCACCACTTATTCGGTGAGCGGGGGCTGCGCAGCAGCGGGGCCCCGCGAACGAATCATTGGCGCGCCAGTCAGTATTTCCATCAAGACATCCGAGGCCTCGAACGGAACGCGGCCCGAGCGGAGGCGAGCGCCGCGCCCCTCTAAGATCGTCTCAACATAGGTCCATGATACGCACACTCTTTCTTCCGGCGCTCCTCGCGGCGCTCGTGTTTGCGGCGCCCTCGCTCGCGCAGGAACGCAAGCTCCCACCGGTCGACGAAGCCGCCGGCGACCGTCGTGGCTCGGCTTCAAGAAACGCTTGCTGACCGCGGTCGAAAAGCAGGACAAGCAGTTCCTGCTTTCGATCCTCGACCCAAGGTGCGCAACCAGGACGAGCGTGCCCGCGGCGTCGCGACTTTCCGCAAGCAGTGGGAGCTCGACGCCGACGACAGCCCCGTGTGGCGCGAGCTCGCAACCGCGCTCGAGCTGGGCAGGGCGTACCTGCAGCGCGACAAGGCGCGCGCGAGTTCTGCGCGCCTTATGTGCTCGGAAAGTGGCCGGCCGATGTCGAGCCTTTGACGCACGGCGTCGTGATCTCGCGCGAGACCTCGTGCGGGCCGAGCCGATCCGGCGCGGCCGGTTCGCTCGGGACGCTGTCCTACGACATCGTCGCGGTGACCGACTGGGAAGTCGACGACAGGAAGGACCCGAAGCAGAAATGGGTGCAGATCCGCTTCAGCAGCGCGACGGCTACGTGCCCGAAGAGCAGTTCCGCAGCCCGATCGAGCAGGCCGCGTGCTTCGTCAAGGGCGGCAACGGGTGGCGTATGACCGCCTTGGCGCCCGCAGGGGCGAGTGACCAGTCCTATCGGTGAGCGGCGCGCCTGGAACAGGCTGTCGCCGCGAAGTGACATTCGAGCGCCCGTTAGCACTTTCGTCCCAGCTGTACCAGGGTCAGTGCAGAACGACCGGGCCGCGCCCCGCGCGGCTCACTCTTTCAACTCGCATGATTGTAATGTAGCCCACCCTCCTCACGTGCAGCTTCGCCACCGTAACCGGCAAGCGAAACGGCGCGGGCCGGCGCTGCCCGGGTTGAGATAGAGCACGCCTTCGCGACGTTCGGCGAGCGGCTTGTGCGAGTGCCCGCTGATCACGGCGGCGTATCCGTCCGCGGCGGGATCGATGTCGAGTCGCCGACGTCGTGCAGCACGTAGAGCCGTGAAGCGAGCCGACCTCGACCACCGCTGTCAGCGGAGTCGCTCGTGCCCAGGGATCGCGATCGTTGTTGCCGCGCACCGCATGCATCGGCGCGAGTCGCGCGCAGTTCTTGCATAATCGCGCGTCGCCGATATCTCCGGCGTGAACGATGAGCTCGAGCCTCGCAGCGCATCCAGCGCTTCGTCGCGAAGAGGCCGTGCGTGTCGGAGATCACGCCGACGCATTTGCTAGAATGACCTCGCGATCGAATGGAGCGTGCGATGACCGAAGATTTGGGCAAACTGGTTCTGCGTCTGGTGTTGGGTACTTCATCCTGCTTCATGGCATCGCGAAAATCAAAAGCGGCGTGGCCTCGATCGTCCCCGGGCTCGAAGGCATCGGCCTCCCGCCGTGGTTCGCCTATGGAGTGTACATAGGCGAGATCCTCGCGCCCATCATGGTCATCCGTCGGCCTTTTCGCGCGCACCGGCGCCTTCATCATCTTCGTCAACATGATCTTCGCGGTCGTGCTCGTGCATCGCAACGAGCTGTTCACGCTCGGCAAGCAGGGCGGCTCGCGCTCGAGCTTCAGGCGATGTTCCTGTTCACCGCGCTCGCGCTCAGTTCGATGTCGCCGGGGCGCTACTCGGTGACGCGGCGCCTGTAGGCGGCACTCGCGACGTTCCGCTCAGGCCTCGCCCTGATGGAAATACTCACTGATGCCGGAATGTTTTGTTCGCGGAACCCCGCTGCTACGCAGCCCCCGCTCACTGATAACGGGGCAGTTCTAACTGGCTATCAGCCCGGATGCGGCTCCGCCTCCTTTGCGGGAGCCCCGGCACGCGCGCTCGCTTGTGCCACCAACCCGCCCTCGCGCGCTCCGAAGATCATTTCGGTCAGCCAGTTAACCAGCAGTGCCGTGTAGGCGCGCTGTCCGGCTTCGTCGGACAGACCGTGATCGGCGTCTCTCGATCACCCGGTAGGTGAGCGAGTGTGCGTGCCTGCACGCTTCGACATAGTTTTCGATGACCGGGTGCGGCACGGTGTCGTCATGCCCGGATTCGATGATCAGCACATCGCCCTTGAAAGCGGCGCAGGCGCGGACGCCCGCTTCGACTGATGGAGCGCGGCGCCGCCGTCGATAGGCGTGCATGTCCGAATTTTCGTGGAGCTTTTTCTTCGGGATGTTCCATCCAGCGTTCTGGTAAAGCGCCGGCACGCGCAGCGCGAGCCACCGCACGGGCCGCAGCGTGGTCGCAATCGCAGCGAGATAACCGCCGTAGCTGCTCCCGACCACCGCAATCGAAGCGGCATCGACGCCCGGATGGCTTGCAAGCTCGTCGTATGCAGCGAGCACGTCGCGCAGGTTGTCTTCGCGCGTGACGGTTTCCTGCTGCGGTTCGGTGTGCGCGTGCCCGCGCAGATCGAAGGTGAGGAAATGCAGCCCAGCGCCGCGATCTCGCGTGCACGCGACAGATACTGCTGCTGGCTCCCACCCCAGCCATGACGAGCAGCACGCCCGGGACGAGCGTGCCCGGGCGAATGATCGTTCCGGCGATCTGTTGCGAATCGACGGCGATCTCTATCTTGCGCTCACGCGTCGCCATCGCGCTCCACCGTCGTGTACTTCGTGATGAAGCCGACCCGATCGTCCATGCCGCTGTAGTAGACGACCGCGTTTGCACGGGTACGCGTCCTCGCCATAGACTTCCGTGCAGCATACGTGCACGACCGGCGTGTGGCGTCTGCGGCAAAAGCCTCCAGAGCGGCAATCTCCGCGCCGCTCGCGCCACCGATGCGCCAGGACTGCTCGAGAACACCGCAGCGTAAGGCACCGTCGGATCCGCGGCCCCGCACCACGTCGTAATTGCAGCGCGATGCGAAAAAACCCGTGTAATGCTCGCGCGCCGCTCGATCGTAGGTGC
>CAWEHH010000008.1:0-97392 GCA_963808765.1 uncultured beta proteobacterium | reverse complement strand
TAGTTTGTTTCTGGACCCTGGCCCCCGGATTTAAGCCTTCCGGGCAGGCTTCGCCGGGGTGAACTACCGGATCAGGCCACAGCAAACGCTTCCCGGGCGCGGCTGAACTCCGGGGCGACCTTTTTCATGAACAACCTGATGCTGTGCTCGGCCACGTCGTATGGCATGGGACCGATGCGGAACACCATGAGCAGGCCGCCGACGCCGATCTTGTCGATCTTCGCAATCTCTTCGGCGACCGTGGCGGGCAGAGCCGCACAGGATCGAGTGCTGCACCTGGTTGCGTGCCGCGGGCCGCTCTCCTGCTTCAGCAGAAGACCCTGCTCTTCGTAGACCTTCTTGCGCATTGCCTGCCGAAATTCCTGCTGCGCTTCCCACGCGGGCAGCGCCAGCCGCTCGGCCTCGGCGTCGGTCTCGCGCGACGAACATGTTGCGCCACATCCACGTGTCGCTCACACAGCGCGCCACCGTCGGCTCGTCATAGCCCGATTCGCGCATCGTCTTGCGATATAGATCCATGCGGTGCTTCGTGACTTCGTTGGTCTGGATGTTCATGAGGAATGGCCGGCCTTCGCGCGCCATGCCGAGCATCGACTCCTCGCTCGCAGCACGCGCGAACGATCGGCGGATGCGGCTTCGTATACGGCCGCGGCCGCAGCCTGGGCAGCCGGATCGTTCCAGTACTTGCCCTTGTGCTGGTAATTGTCGGTCGTCCAGGCCTTGATCATGATCTCCTCGGATTCGAGCAGGCGCTCGTAGGCTTCCGCCGGATCGATGCCGTAGCCCTGGTAGTCGTAGATGTTGTATGCGGTGCCGCGGCCGAGGCCCACGACCAGGCGGCCGTTGCTGATGTTGTCGATGAGGGACATCTGCTCGGCCATGCGGATCGGGTGGTGCAACGACATCTGCGCGACCGCGAAACCGATACGGATCTGCTTCGTGCGCGCCGCGAGCGCCGCCGCAAAAGTGACGGGATCGACGTAAGCGCAAATGCCGTCGAAGTGATGCTCCGCCAGCCAGAGCATGTCCATCCCGAGCTCGTCGCAGAGCTCGCCCTCGCGCAGGGTCTCCTGGATGACCTGATGATCGAGGCCCGGCGTCATCGCTGCGGGAAACAGGAAGTTGCTGAATTTCATCTTTGGTCCTCAGGATTACCACCAGCGCATTCACTTCACGCGGATACCGGCTTCTCGGGTTCCCCTGCACGACGATACGGAGTCGTCCAGTAAACTGTCAACAGACGACACCCACGGTCGGATGAACGCAACGGCTTATCGCAGAGGAAGCAGCTCGTGTTGACTCGCTTCGTGTCTTCTTTGTGTCTGTTGTTCGTCTGGGCGAGCGCCTGGGCGCAGGCGTATCCGGCCAAGCCCGTGCGCATCGTGGTGCCATTCGCACCGGGAGGCTCGACCGACGTCACCGCGCGCATACTCGCCCAGAAGCTGACCGACGCGTGGCGGCAGCAGGTTATCGTCGACAATCGCGCGGGCGCGGGCGGCAATATCGGCGCGGAGGCCGTCGCGAGAGCGGCGCCGGACGGCTATACGCTTCTGCTCGCCACAACAGGTGTCATGGCGATCAATCACCGGTTGTACCGGAAGCTGTTGTACGACGCGCTCAAGGACTTCGCGCCCGTGACGCAAATCGGGCGCTGCCGCTCATCCTGATCGTTCATCCTTCGCTGCCGGCCAAATCGGTGAAGGCGCTTATCGTGCTCGCCAGGCAGAAGCCGGGCGAGCTCTCGTATGCCTCGTCGGGCGTTGGCAGCGCGACACACATGACTTCCGAGCTCTTCCGCATGATGGCCGGCGTGGACATCGTTCATGTTCCGTACAAAGGCAGCGGCCAGGCAATGACCGATCTGATCAGCGGCCAGGTGGCCGTTGCGTTCGACCAGATCACGAGTTCCCTGCCGCACGTGCACACAGGAAAGCTGCGCGCGCTCGCGGTGACAAGTGCCAAGCGCTTTCCATCGGTGCCGGACTTGCCCTCGGTCGCAGAAGCCGGCGTCGCGGGATACGAGTCTGTTTCGTGGAACGGAATCGCGGCACCGGCCGCCACCCCACGGGAGATCGTTGACCGCGTCCAGGCAGAGGTCGCTGGTACGCTGCAGGCGCCGGATATAAAGGAGCGCTTCCTGAAAGACGGCATCGAGGGCATCGGCTCGACGCCTGAACAGTTTGCTGCCCACATTCGTGCAGAGCGGACCAAGTGGGAGAAAGTCGTCGATCAGGCAGGCATCAAGCCACTCTGAGCCTCGCAGCTCTCCCACTGAATGGCCTATTCCGCTTTGATGTTTGCGGCCTTCACGACCTTCCCCAGCGCTGGATTTCGGAAACAAGAGCGCTCCGAAATTCGTCGGCGGTCAAGCCGCCTCGCGATGGCCCCCAATCATTCCGCGCACTTCAGGTCCCCGGCTGCGCGAGGGCACCGTAATCGACCTTGACCCATCGCCGCTCGCGCATCGAAGTCTCGGTCGCATCCCAAATGTACTGCATCTTGAGCTGTTCGCGAAACCCCGGCGCAAACGGCTTTCCTTCGCGTATCGCTTCGGCAAACGCGTGCCACATCTGCGCGACGGGAAAAGTGGCACGGCCGTGTTCGATGCCGTGCACGCGGTAGTGATGCCCGGCCGGCGGAATCTCTTGAAATCGCGCTCAAGCAGCTCCGGCGCTGTCGGTTTCGCCGCGAGCTTCTCGATATCGGCGCGCGCACCGAAGAGTCGCAGCTCGCCTGAATTGGGATCGCCTTTTACCGTGTTCTTGTCTCCGCGGTCGTGACGCCGAGCATCAGCATGCCTTCGGTGCCGTAGACCTGGAATCCCTAGCCCGGTCCATGCCAGCGCCGTCAGGCACACCTGAAACGTTCCCATCACCGGCCCGAGGCGCAGCAGCAGATTCACGTTGTCCGTCTGCGTGTTCTGGAGCGGCGCCGTGCCATCGAGCGAAGGACGTTCGGGAACGAGAACGGCCATATCGGCGCAGATCTCGGTCACGTCGAGACCCAGCACGGACGTGAGACGCTCGAGATTGTGGCCCGTGCGATACGCCGGGTGCCCGCCGGCTTCCGCGGTGAAGAGCCACTGGCGATGGTTGGGCCGCGGCGCGATATACGAGCTCGTGATGTAAGTGATGTTGAATGCGAGCGGCCGGCCGATGTAGCCCTCGCGCACGAGCTCGGCCATCTGCAATGCAGCCGGCTCGTAATGCATCTGGTGGCCGACCGCGGTGCGCACTCGTTGCGCTTCCGCAAGCGACCACATCTCGTGGGCCTGTGCCGTCGAGGTGCCAAGGGGATGCTCGCAGTAGACGTGCTTCCCGGCTTTCAGCGCAGCCGTCACGACGCCGTGCTGCGTATCGGGCCTCACACTCACACAGACGATGTCGATTTCCGGCCGCTCGCGCAGCATCCGCTCGACGCTGTCGTAGGCGTGCGGAAGCCCGAAGCGGCGCGCAGTCGCGCTCGCGCTCTCCATCCGCGTCGTGCACGCAGCGACGACTTCGAAGTGGTCCGAAAGAGCCTTCAGCGCCGGCAGATGCGCGCGAATCGAAAAGCGCTCCCGCCCGTCCGGGCTGTCGCTGATGCTCGCGCCGACAACGGCGACCCTGAGCTTCTTTGGCGCGCTCATGCGGCTACACGCTCTCTTTGAAGAGTTCCACCGCCCCGGTCGGCAGTGTTTCGTAGCGGCTCACCCAAGTCTTGCTTTCCAAACCGTGCTCCGTTTATTTCAGCTTCGGAAATAGAACCCTTCGCACCTTTATCGAGCAGCGCCTTAACAGTATGGCTCAGGACACTAGCCGCTGACCACGTCGTAGAAGTTCGACAGCGTCGCGGGGTCTTTCGAAAGCATTTCAAAATGATGTCTTCATCGCCACCGCGCTGCGATCGGCGTGACGGCTGATAGTATAGTAACCCTCCGCGCAGGCGCGCGATTCCGTTGACGTTAGCGCACCGTCGAGCTTATGGATACGCAACGACTCCGATCCGCCGTCGATGCGGCAATGCCGCTTGCCCGTGAGCTCTTCGACACGCTGCGAAAAGAGACGCTCGATGGCGAGGGCGTGAGCCGCGAGTCGTACGGGGCTGGCGAGCAATTCGCACACGATCTGCTCCGGAAGACCGCCGAGGAGCTCCATCTGGAAACCCGTGTCGACTTTGCCGGCAACCTGTACATGACCTTCGCCGGACGCGACCGGTCTGCGCCGGGGTGGATCGCGGGATCGCATCTCGACTCCGTTCCGATGGGCGGCAACTACGACGGCGCGGCAGGCGTGATCGCCGGTGTTACGGTGCTGGCGGCGCTACGCGGTTACGGCGAGCCGCCGCCTCGCGACATCACCGTCATGGGCATACGCGCCGAGGAAGCGAGCAGTTGGTACGGCGGCAGCCATAACGGCCACCTTGGAAGCCGCGCAGCGCTCGGTATGCTGCCCGCATCCGAGCTTCAGGCCGCCGTGAACAGCCGCAGCGGCCGAACGCTCGCGCAGCACATCGCGGATGCAGGCTTCGATGCCGAAGCGATCGCGGAAGGGCGCAAGGCGCTCGAGCGCGAGCGCTTCCTGGGGTACCTGGAGCTTCACATCGAGCAGGGACCGGTACTGGAGAATCACGGCCTGCCGGTCGGCATCGTCACGGGCATACGCGGCTCGGCGCGGCTGCGCAGCGCGCGATGCATCGGCGAATACACCCATTCGGGCGCCGTACCGCATGAATATCGCAGCGATGCGGTCCTCGCCACAGCGGAGCTTTGCTACCGGCTCGACCAGGCGTGGGAGGACGTATGCAAAGCCGGCGGCGATCTGGTCTTCACTGTCGGGAAGCTCTATACCGATCCCAAGGCGCACGCGCTGACCAAAGTGCCCGGCGAAGCGAGCTTTACGGTCGATCTTCGCAGCCAGGACAGCGGCACGCTCGAGTCGATGATGGAACGCACGCGCTCGCTCGCCGACGAGATCGCAGCCCGGCGGCGGGTGCGTTTCGAGCTCGGAGATTTCAACCTGCAGGAGCCGGCGATCATGGACCAGCGCTTACGCGAAGTGTTGGCGCGCGAAGCGCAGAGCCTCGGTATCGAGGTGCTTGCGGTGCCGAGCGGTGCGGGACACGACGCACAGGATTTTGCGCGCGCGGGCTTCCCTGCGGCCATGATCTTCGTGCGCAATGCGCACGGCAGCCATAATCCTCATGAAGCGATGGACATCAACGATTTCGCCCTCGGGACGCATCTTCTCGCCCGGGCACTCGCGACGTGACGCGATCGGTGGAGGGCGGCCAGATGACTCTCGACCTCGTCATTCGTACCGCAAGACTCCCCGGTGCCGCCACGCATCCGACAGTGGACATCGGCGTCCGCGGTCGCGCGAAGGCGATCACGCTCGAAAGCATGGCAAGGGAGTTGAAGTGACAAGGACAACACAACAGACAAACAGGAAATCCGCATGATGCGCATCGCATTTTTCTGCGTAGTACGGTGTGTGCCTCATGCGGCAACAACGAACTGTCACGGACAGAGGCCGCGAAACAGGCCATAGAGAGCCCGCACTGGGTCCGCAACGCCAACGGGGACGCCGTGTACTTCGCGGGTCACGGCATCCACGGCCTCTACCAGAACGCGTTCGAGTCGGTGGACTATGCGGCGCATCTCGACAACATGGTCGCATGGGGCACGAACCTGCAGCGCATGCGGCTGTGGATGAACGCCTGGGTCTTAGACCGCGGCAACGGTGTCATCTACCCCGTGAACCCTCCGATCTATCAGCGGAGCAGTGTGAGCGGAGCGAACGATGGCGGCAACAGGTTCGACCTCGATGCATTCAACGACGAGTTCTTCTCCGGTCTGCGCGAGTGCGTGGAGCGGGCGAGCGAGCGCGGCATCTACACGATGATCGTGCTGTACATGGGCGATTGCAGAAGTCGGCACGAAGACCTCGAGATATGGCACGCCCACCCGTGGAACGCTGCGAACAACATCAACGGCATGGACGTGGATCAGAACGCCGACGGCTCGGGCTGCGAGATGTACGGGGACTACGGAAGAAGCGGTGCCGGCCGGGTGGGATCGACACGTCGCATACATCAACAAGGTCGTCGACACGCTCGCCGGGATCGACCGGGTGATCTGGGAGGTCGGCAACGAGATGCCGATCGCATCGGCGCCGTTTCATTACCAATTCATCAAGCACCTGAAGTCGGTGAGCAGCGCTCCCGCGGGCATGTCCGCGCACGGCGACTGGCAGTTCCACAATGGCACTGCCAACTACGGCGGCCCTTATTCGGACCTCGTGGGGAACCCGGGTGAATGGCTCGCTCCTGCCTGGGAGGGGAACCACAACGCCTTCTTGAATGACCCTCCGGTGGAGCCCAACAAGATCGTCTTCAACGACACCGACCACACCCTCGGGTGGGATCTGCCGCCGGTGGATTGGATCTGGCGAGCGTTCACCCGCGGTCACAACATCATCCTGATGGACACGTACGTACCCAACGAATACCCGTCACGCGCCGGCCGGCACGACCACATCGCGCGGCTGCGCCGGAACCTCGGCTACACCGTCCACTACGCCCGACGCATGCAGCTCGCCCACATGGTCCCGCGCGGCGACCTCACGTCGACGGGACACGCCCTCGCCGATCCGGGCGACGAGTACCTCGTGTTTCAACGCGGAGGAGGGTTGTTCACGGTAGAGCTCGAAGGCGGCAACTACGCGATCGAGTGGCTTCGGCCGCACGACGGAAGCGTCTTCGGCGGCGGCGTAGTCGCCGGCGCCGGCAGGCGGGTCTTCACGCCGCCGTTCGGCGGCGACGCCGTCCTGTAGTTGCGCGCGCAGCGCGAGTCACGTGCCTCTTCTATCGCGAACTCGGTGCCTTCGACGTAATCGGAAATAACGCCTCCAGGAGTGCAGAAGCACGAGCGCGACGGTCCGCGCGTCAAGGCGTCAATTCGAGCGAACTTCAACATAGACATGCACGCGATCCGAGGACCATTGCCTCGCATAGGGCTTCTCGCCGATAAGCCATTCCGTCGGCGGTTCCGGAGGCCCGAATGGCTTCTGCACGTAGATCAACGCACACGGCTTGAACGCAGCATCCGATTTCTTTGCCGACGCGTTGTCGATGCCAACATGCTCGAGCCGATATCCGCTTCCCGGCCCCGCGCGCAGCAACGTCCAGAATGGATATTCCCAATCGTCGAATCCCATCGACAGTCCGACGTTCGAGCATTGCCGGGACTCGACGAACGAGGCAGCGCCGCGATAAGGTTCTTTGAGCTCGGGACGATTTCTGAAAGTCTGCGTGAGACGGTCCGTATTGAAGACGTTCGTGAAATCGCTCCGGAATAGCGTGCCTTGTCCGCGCAGCACTTCGAACAGAAGAGGCCGGCTGCGGTTTAGAAACACCCACGGCAATGATGCCAGGATCAGGACCACCAGGAACGTGCGCGCTTTCCAGTCGCCCAGTCGAGAAAGTACAAGGCCGATCACGGGGGCGAAAAGAACGAATAGCGGCAGCTGGAGTCGACTGAGAAACGGCTGCCATTGGAGGAACAGGCAGGTAAGTAGAAACGCGACCACGAGTGAGCCGGTGTAAGTCAGCAGCACTCGGTCAGTTCGCAGCGATCGGCGGGAAAGGAGGACACCGATGCTGCCAAGGATTGCGATCAGATGCAGCGGATTCCCCGCATGGTCCTCGTGTAATGACTCGTAAAGGTCCTTTAACTTGGGCAGTGAGAATTTGGCCAGCGTCGTCCTGGGATCGTCGATGTCTACGCCCATCTGTTCGTGAACCGCTCGAACGAAGCGTTCCACGGGATTGAAAGCCGCATGGAGGGCCACGCTTCTAAGTACGTTGGATATGAAGTATTGCGGGCCAAAGACGCTGTTGGCGTAAACTTCCTCGCCTTGCGCGAGCGGCCGACCGAACACTTGAACGTTTCGGATCTCGTGGCTCACGTTAAGCGAAACAACGATCGCCCCGACGAGGAGGAACGGTTTCCAGACTCCCCAGCCCAGCCGTCTCAAGCCTGACAACCCGTACCAGACGAACACAGAAAGTGCAAAGATGTAGGCCGTCCCCTTCGTGAGAAACGCGAGTCCGAGACTTGCTCCGACCTGCATCGGTTGCAACGTTCGGCGTGCCAGGGGCGTTTCACCATGCAGGTCAGCCGATGCACTGGATCGCGCCCCGGTGCTCATGTCGATCTGTCTGCCGCTTCCCTGTTGCAATGACAGCACGTAATAAACAAGGCAGAGCAACCAGAAGGCTACAACGTAGTCGTTCTGAGTGACTGGAGCCCTGCAGGATACCCATCGGAATCGTGGCACATACAACGGCGGTGAAGATCTGGCCGCGTTTGTCGGCTCCGAGCTGGCGGGCGACCAACGTTACGCCGCCGATGCTCCCGATCATGGCGAGCCACTGAATGACGTTGGCCAGGCGGTCTCCGCCACTCAGGAGCTGCAGATGCAGGATTGCATACTCTGCCCACGGCTTTTGGTATAGCTGCCGCTGGATACTCGTGGCATAAAAATCAACGCTGCGATTCTGCATCCAGTGCACGACCCGGCTCATGTGATAGGTCATCGAGTCGAAGTTGTTCGGAGCAGCGACGAGAGCTAGGATTCCGACGAGAGTGACGATCAACAGAATCGAGCCGAGCATTGCGAGATCGAAAGCGAAGAGCTGCCGGCTGGATACCGGGGCCGACGGCCGTCCGTGCTGAAACAGTCGCGCGTACTGGCCAATCGCCGCAAGAATGACTGCCGCCCAGGCTATAGACATCGCCTCGAACGTCAGCATGTTGCCCAGGCTCAAGAGCTCGGTCATGACAACGACGATCACACCCCAGCACAGCGCAGCGGGGAGCATTGCATCGCGCACGGTTGGTTCACGCAGACGAAACACTCCAACGAGAAGAATCAACGCCAGGATTGGAAGGCATGCTGCCATTCTGGAACTCTCTAAGTCCGACTTTCCATGTTGCAGAAGACGAGCGCTCGAGATATGCGTCGCGGAGCCTGGCCCCTATTCAAGCCGGCACCGTCGTTGTGCGAGACGATCGAGGTGCTCTCGGTGGGTCGCATATCGGCATGCGAAATCCGCGCACGGATCCCACGGCGTCCCGACCTATTTTAGGGCGTTACGGCCTTCTCGTGCAGCCAGCGCGAGTGGCCGGCGTCGACCGCTTGTGCGCTCTCATCATCTGCGTATTCCGGCGACAAAGGACCACCCGGCCCACACGCTATCGAGTGCGCATTTTTGCCTTACCTCGCCCATCACTCGTGAGCATAAATCGGCTCTTTTGGGATCGTTGCAAGGCGTTGGCGCGATGATAAACTGCCCGTCCCGCACATCAAGGCCGTTGCGCGGCATGCATGAGCGGTCGCGGCAGCTACCGCAAGCCAGCGTCGGCGCGGAGCGCCATTAACGCCAGCGTTTCTTCACATGCCGGATTCCACGCCGTCACACAGCCACCCCACCGGTAACGACCACGCAGTGACGTCGCACGCCGTGACTCATGGCACGACGATGAAACTCTCCGTGATCATCCCCTGCTACAACGAAGCGGATACGATCGAACGCATTATCGATGCCGTCCGCGATTCGAGTTACGAGCCGAAGGAAATCATTGTCGTAGACGACTTCTCGACGGACGGCACGCGCGAGAAGCTCACGAGCGCGCTCGGTTCAAAGCTCGACCGCCTGATTCTTCACGAGAATGAACCAGGGAAAGGGCGCCGCCGTACGCACGGGCATCCAGGCCGCCACGGGCGAGATCGTCATCATCCAGGATGCCGACCTCGAATACGACCCGAACGAATACACCATGCTGGTTCAGCCGATTCTGGATAACAAGGCCGACGTCGTGTTCGGCTCGCGCTTCCTGGGCGGCGCACCCCATCGCGTGCTCTACTTCTGGCATAGCGTGGGCAACGGGCTGCTCACGCTGTTGTCGAACATGCTGACCGACCTGAACCTTACGGACATGGAGACGTGCTACAAGGTTTTTCGGCGCGAGATCATTCAGGACATTCGCATCGAAGAGAATCGGTTCGGCTTCGAGCCGGAGATCACGGCGAAAGTCGCACGAAGCGGAGCACGTATCTACGAAGTCGGCATCTCATACTCCGGCCGCACCTACGCCGAAGGCAAGAAAATCGGCTGGCGCGATGGCCTCAAGGCGCTGTACTGCATCGTCAAGTACAATCTTTTTCGATGAAGATTGTCCGTTACTTCTTCGTGGGTGGCGCCGCGGCGACGGTCGATTTCGTACTTTTCGCAATCTTTACGAAAGTCGCGGGATTCCCGTGGTTTCCGTCCGCGATCGTCAGTTTCATCGCCGCAACGCTCTTCAACTATGTCGTCTCGATCTGGTGCGTGTTCGAAAGCGGCGTGCGCTTCAGACGTCATCAGGAAGTTTTCTTCGTGTTCCTCGTCAGTGCGATCGGGCTGTGTGTGAATCAGGCCGTGCTCTGGGTACTGATCGAGAACTGGCACATCGAACCGCTCATAGCGAAGGTGTGCGGATCCGCCGCCGTGTTCCTGTGGAATTTTCAGGCGAGGCACAGGTTCATCTTTCGCGCCCGGACGTAACAACACCGATTTCGAGGCTACACGCAGCTTCTCGGCCGGGGGCGGTGACGTGATGCGATCGAGCAGGACTTCGGATCGGTAACCAAGACCACGCTGAGGCGCACGCCAGGCCACGAAAGGCTGCTGGCGAAGCGGATCGTGCGGAAGGTTCAGGCGACGGGTGTGGAGGGCGGGCGTTCGACTGATCGCCGAATCAAAACCGCCAGAATGCCCTCAGCGCATAGACAAGGACCGGTATCGCAACGAGAGGCAGAATCCAGATCAGCGACAGCGGAATTTTCCGGACGACGGTCTGGGGCAGCGCCGAGCCGATCAGGCCGAGAACACCGGAAGCGATCAGCATGGTGGCCGTCCACCCGTACCAGTACATGGCGGGCCCCTCGTTCGTTACCGGAGGCGCCCAACCGAGATCGAAGCGGCCGGTCCCCGGGTGATAGGTGAACAGGGGCCAGTTCGCCATCTCGATGATCACGTAGAGGACCGGTGTCGCCACCGCGAACACGATGGCGAAGCGCTCGAACGCGGTGGAACCCGCGAGCGACGATGCGGGGATGCCCGCGGTTGCTTGAGTGGTCATGCTCATGAGCCGAACCCCCGCACGTTGTTGACAGTATGGCCGATGAGGAAGATGGCCCAGCACAGCCCGGCCAGCGTCACGGTAAGCCCCTTGCGCACGCTGTCGAACTCCGCTCTTCGCGCGTTTTTCCAGAAGTACCAATAGGCGGGCAACAGCCCGAGTCCGATCGTGGCGACGTGTTCCTTCAACTCGAAGAAACCCTGGGTTTTCCAGTAACCCATCTCCTCGATCGGGATGCGGACATCGATGCGGTACTTGGTGTAGATCCATGCGCCGAAGAAAAAGGCGATGACCCACAGCACGCATACGGCCGTGGCGTAAGCCGCGCCATGCACGCCACGGAAGCGCTCGACGAAGCTCGCGGAGCCTGCCGTCCTGCGCACCGGCGCCAGCACTGACACCGCCTGATGTGTCAGGGCGCCGAGGAGCGCCACCGCAAGCAA
Organism: uncultured beta proteobacterium; assembly: GCA_963808765.1. GTDB lineage: Bacteria > Pseudomonadota > Gammaproteobacteria > Burkholderiales > SG8-41 > JAQGMV01. Next base: position 85,785 of record CAWEHH010000008.1, on the reverse strand, counting down.
TGCATGGCAGGTGAAAAGGATGCTCCAGTACGTGGTTTCTTCGATGTAGTCGAGAATCAAAGTCACCTCCCCCGATCAACACCTCATTGAGCACACACGCGAAGGCGCCGCGTCTCTCGTATCAGCCGAGTCTTGTATACGACGTGCTGCCGGCCTTTGTCAGCGGATGAGACCGTGTTTGACGCTCGATCCAGAACCAGCTCGACGTTCGGCAATGTAGCCAAACGTCGATACCGGCACAACGTGTTCAACAGAGCCCATCATATGACAAGCGAAAGCGCCTTCAGGCCGACGCCTCCGCCACTTGGGCGACCGGCATCTCCCTCAGGAAAAACGCGGCGATCGGATCATGCGAGGCGTTGGTCGTGCGTGCGGCATGGTCGATGTACACGAGCTCGATCTTGCCGCCTGCTTTGCGGTAGGACGCGGTGAAGCGCTCGGGCTCGTTCAGCGCGACGGGCGACTCGGGATCGCGATAATCGTGCACGGGATCGGGCCGGCCCTGGACCCATAGCGCAGGCGGCATCGGCACCTTCTCGCCGCGCTCGAGCATGAGCACCGGGTTGCCGTCGATCATGTTCTCGTCGTTCTTCCAGAAAGAGCCCTGCCGCTCGGGGATGTCGCCGACCCAGGCGGTGCCTTTCTCGCGCTCGCGCAGCGCATTGCGATAGCGCGAAAGCGGATTGATCACGGGCCACGCCATCGCGACGCTGCGCACCGTCGCATCGACCGCGGGGGAGCCGGCCGGCAGCGGGATCGCGGCGTAGCGCGGATCGTTCGGCCGCATGGCGGCCAGCATGGCGAGATGTCCGCCGCTCGACGCGCCGCAGACACCGACGAGGTCGGCGCGCGTGTTCAACTGCGATGCACGCGCTTTCAGCCAGCGGATCGCGTAGTTGATATCGACGAGCGCCGTCGGGTAACCATCGTTCCCGTCACGGAAGTCGAGCCCCACGGCCAGCAGTCCCGCCTTCGCCAGCGCTTCGTCGCGGCCTTTGCATTCTTCGAGGCTGCCTTTGCCCCACGCGCCGCCGTGTATATCGATGACCGCGGGGAAAGGACCGGCGCCGCGGGGCTTGTAAAGGCGGAGCTTGAGCCCCCGCGATCCATGGCGCAGATATTCGATGTCTTCGGTGGTGAATTCATAGGTCATCGTCATCGCAGATCCTCCGGAGGTAGGGCGTCGCCATCATAACCGCGTGTCGAACTTGCCATCCGACACGCGACAAGAGGAAAGGGATATAGCGTCTCACAGAAAGCGGATGGGCGTCACCACGCGGTCTCGCGGAGAATCGCCACCGTCTCGATCCGCATAGTGGCCACATGCCCTTGGCGCTACAAAGTCTTCACGCAACTGGTGCACAACGCAGCCTCTTCCTCAAGCCGCCGCCTCCAGTATCTTCAACACCTGCTCGGGTGAAGTGATCTTGACCGGATTCGTGTGCAGCCACTTGTCGTGCATGGCGGTGGTCGCGATCAACGGAAACTGCTCCGGGCCGATGCCGACATCGGACAGGCGCCGCGGCAGCCCGAGCTCGGCGATGAAGTTATCCAGCACGTCGGCCGCATCTTCGCCGGGATGCCCGAGCGCTTCGGCGACGAGGCGCTGCCGCTCCGCATTCGCCGTGCGGTTGTAGCGCAGCACGTGCGGCAGCATCACGCACGAGGTGTAGCCATGCGGCACGCCGCAGGAGCCGCCGAGCGCGTGACCGATCGCGTGGCTCGCGCCCATCTCCACCCCGCCGTGACGTCCTGCGATCGCGAGCCAGATACCGTAGAAACTTTCCAGTCGCGCATCGAGGTCCGCGGGATCGCGTTTGGTCTGACGCAGCGACGAGCCCAACAGCTTCAAAGCCTGCTGATACATGCCGTCGCTGATCGGATTGGAGAGCGGCGAGCACAAGCCTTCGGTCGCATGATCGATCGCGCGCACGCCGGTCGAGAGCCACACCCACAGCGGCGTGTGCACGGTCGGCGCCGGATCGAAGATGACGGTCCGCGGAATCGCCTGCGGGTTGCCGTGGCTGAACTTGCGCTTCACGCGCTCGTCCGTGGCGCCGCCGCCCGGTCGTGAGCTCGCCCGCCGAAAGCGTCGTCGGTATGGCGATCTGGCCGATGCGCGGCCCCTCGTACTGCGGCGTGACGTGCGTGCCGTCCGCATGGGTGATCGCGCGAAACCGGTCGAAGCCGTCCACATCGGTGATGTCGTGCTGAAGACACAGCCGGACCATCTTGCCCGCCTCGGTCACCGAGCCGCCGCCGAAGGTCACGACGAGATCGGTGTCGGCGGAACGGGCGAGTCGCGCGGCTTCCAGCACCGCCGAACGCGGCGTGAAAGGCGGGATGCCGTCGTACGTGCCGGCGATAGCGACTGCCGAGCGCAGCTCGCACTTTCTCGACTTCGTCGGTCGTGCGATTCATCGTGCCGCTGACGACGAGAAACACCCGCCTCGCGCCGATGCGTTCGACCTCGGCGGCAAGTGCCGGCGCAGCCGGCTTGCCGTACACCACCCGCTCCAACGCCGGAAATTCGAAGATGTTGTCACGCATACAGTCTGCCTCTGGTGATTCGTAGATGGGCCGCAGCGTCTCGAAGCACGACGGAATGTGCCACGAACTCAAGCTTCGCCACACTAGAGTCCTTGATTGAGTAGGTTCTGGTTTTTTGAGTCAAGTTTTACGCGGCAAGTTTCGCCTCATCGCACCACGAATAGATGGTGTCGTTCATGGCGCTGAAGCGCCGACGCGTAGGCGAATCGCAGTCGGTCGCCGCTGGGCTGAGCATCGCGAGGCCGGGACGCAGGATGCGGTTGTAGACGCGGCTGTAGAACATGGCGGTTCGGAGTCCGTGTTCGGTGATGCGGTAGCGGTGGCTGTGTGGAAGGCGCTCGATGAGGCCATGTAACCGCAGGCGTCGCAGATCGTAGGTCATCTTGCCCGAGCGCCATTGGCTGGGATCGAGTCCCAGTAAAGGAGCGAGGTGCTCGCGCAGATCGCGGTTGGAGAAGCCGTGTGGCAAGAGGATGAACAAGAGCAACGCCTGCATCAGGGCCTGCACGCGCACATCGGCGAAACGTAGCGCCGAAGCGCGCTGCCCGTTGATCTCCAAGCATCGCTGATGGCGTTGGAGATCGGCTTCGCCCAAGGCACAGTCATGGCTGATCGTTTGGACATCGAGCAGGCGTCGGTTGGCGTGGAAGCCGACCTGGCGCAGCGCCGCCAGGTTATGCAGCCGCCGGCCGAGAGCGAAGTCGCGGGTATCGTTGATGGTGGTTTCGGTGCGCAGCGCCTGTCCGTGCTTGTGATACTGCTTGATGCGGGTGTGCTTATAGTCCACATGCAGCGAGGGCGTGACCCCGTCGGTGATGACGCGGGTACGAAAGCGTCCGGGGGTGCGTGCAGTCACGCGGCGGCCAAAGATCAGTTGCACCTGACCGGGGCGGCCGATGTCCAGATTCTCGCGGATGACGTCTTCGAAGAACACACGACCGGTCACTGGCTTGTCGAGAACCTGGGTGAGCGAGAACTCCGCCTGCAGGATCGACAGGCAATAGCGGCAGCCGGCTGCGCGATCCTGTTTCGAGAACGGATGCGGCAGGCGCGCGAGCCACTTGCGCAGCAGTCGATCGATCCGGGCGGCGTTCAGGCCGTCGCAGATTCTCTGCAGCGTCTTGGGCTTGTCGCAGGCGCGCACGCCGTTGTCGAGCGCTTCAAAGCCGATGCGGCGCTTGCGCAACTGGCACTTGGCGTATTCGTTGCCGTTCAGGCACAGCTTCGCGTTATACGGGAAGTAGGTGCAGAACTTGATGAAGAAGGGACCAAAGTCTTCGTCCACGCAGTAGAAGTAGACGTGACTGACCATCGCCGTGGATTCCACGACCCACGGATAGGTGGTCCCGCTGCGAGTGCGCCGGCGCTCGGTGCGCATTACGCGCGCCTTCTCCTGCGCTTTGCCGATGTAGAGCACGCCTTCAGTGTGCCGGAAACGTGCGAGGTATTTCTGCGTCACATCGTCCTTGCGCTGCCACTTCGCGAAATGCACGACATCGACCTTCTGCTGTTTGGCAAAACGCTCGACGGCTTGCACGAACGCGTCAGTCATCGGCGCCAGCGCCGTGGTCGAGGCAAAGCGCTGCCCTTTATGCGCATGCAGATAGCCCACCACCCCGCCCACGCTCTGCAACTGCGGCACATACGCGTTCAGATACATCCGGTCGATCGCTTCAGTTTCCAGCGTGACGTGCTCGCGCAGGACTTCAGACACCGTTTGTGCTACGTTCATGCTTGGCTCCGGCCGCCCACGGATCTACGGATCCTACTGACCCTTTCGAGGTCCGACCTTTCGAGGTCACACGACCAGGGGCTCGTCCCCTGCCGGCTCCGGCCGGAGCCGCCCAGGCTTTGCGCAACCTTCAAAACGTCGGATGCGAAACCATACACCTCGTCGGTCTGAGGCGGAGCCTCGCTAGTTTATAGTCCTGCGGCTTGAGTCCTGCACGAATCCGCGGCTGGTGCTTTTCACCCCGAAGGAAGCCACGTGACCATCAGTTGCGGCATCGACTTCGGAACGTCGAACTCGGCAGTGGCCGCGGGCTCCGACGGCGATACGTCCATCATCGACCTCGAGCACGGGCAGCCGAACATCCCCAGTGCGATCTTCTTCGACGCGGAGAAAGGCCGCGTGAGCTTCGGCCGCGACGCGATCCGGAACTACACCGAAGGCGCCGAGGGCCGGCTCATGCGCGCGCTCAAAAGCATCCTCGGCAGCTCGCTCATCGACGAGACGACGTTCGTCCAGGGCCGTCCGCTCAGCTACAAGGACGTGATCGCGGTCTTTCTGAAGCACCTCAAATCGGTCACCGAGACGGACCTGAACGAGGAGCTCACGCACGCGGTCATCGGCAGGCCCGTGTTTTTCGTGGACGACGATCCTTCACGGGACCGTGCCGCACAGCGGACACTCGAAGACTGCGCGCGCAGCATCGGCTTCACGCACGTCGAGTTCGAGCTGGAGCCGATCGCCGCGGCCCTCGACTTCGAGACTTCACTCGCAGGCGAACAGATCACGTTGATCGCCGACATCGGCGGCGGCACTGCGGATTTCTCAGTGGTGAGGCTGGGACCGAAGCGCGCGGGGAGATCGTCCAGAAAGGAAGACATCCTTGCCGCGCTCGGCGTACATATCGGCGGGACCGATTTCGACCACCTGCTTGCGATGGCCTCCGTGATGCCGCTGCTCGGCTATCGATCGCCCGGCCGCGACGGTCTCCCGGTGCCCGGATGGATCTACTTCGACCTTGCGACCTGGCACAAGATCAACCTCGTGCACTCTTCGAAGGTGGGGCACGAAGTCAAAGGCCTCGCTCATTTCTACGCTGACCCGACGTTGCACGCGCGCCTCGTGAAAGTGCTCGCGAAGCGCCTGGGACATCTGCTGCTGGGGCGCGTCGAGGAGGCGAAGATCGACGCATCGAACGGCAGTCACGGCGGGGTCCCGATGAACGAAGTCGAGGCGGGACTTGCAAGCGAGGTGGACACGCGAATGCTCGAGACCGTGCTCGCCGCCAAGTGCGCGGCGATCGTGGATACGGCACGGCGTGCGGTGCGCCTCTCGGGAATCGCGGAGCAAAAAGTGCAGGCGCTGTATTTCACCGGCGGCTCCGCGGCGCTGCCGGCGCTGCGTCAGGCTTTCCGAGCCGCGTTTCCTCAGGCGACACCGGTTATCGGCGACCCGTTCGGCAGCGTCGCGAAGGGCCTTGGCCTGCGCGCGGCACGACTGTTTCGGTGACGATCGCATCGCATTCGCTGTGACCCGGCTCGTCATTGATGCGAGAGGCCGCGGTCCAGGCGCCGTGCGACGACCCGCCGCGCAAGCGTGCACCCATCGTCATCGCACCTCGGCAAACGCCGGCAGCGCGCGCGCGACCATCTCGTCCGAGGCGGTCAGGCTGATGCGGAAGTAATCCCTGGCGTTCATGAGACTGCCGGGCATGACGAAGACGCCGCGATCGGCGAGCGCATTCCATTGCCTCTCGGGGTCCCCGCTCGACCACCTGGCCCAGAGATAGAACGTACCCTCCGGCGGCAGCACGGCGTGACCCGCCTTCGTCAGCACCGTCGGTGAGCGTGTCGCGACGGCGTGCGAGTGCCTGGATATCGATCGACAGCTTGTCCAGGTCCGGCAGGGCGTACTGCATCACCGCGTTCGGAAAGCACCAGCCCAGCGACATCTGCGCCGTGAACATCGCGTCGCGCAATGCCTGCCGATCGGCTGCCGGCATCAGCGGAGATATTGCGAGGTAGCCGAGTCGCTGACCCGGCGCGAGCAGCACCTTGCCGTAGCTGTACGAGATCAGCGTCCACGGATACACGGCTGCCGGACTGACGAAGCCGCGACCGTCGAAGCGCAGCCGGCGGTAGGGCTCGTCCGAAAGCAGGAAGATGCGGTGCCCGATCCGCTGCGAGGCGCGTTCGAGCCGCTCGGCGAGCGCGGCGAGCATCTCGCGTCCGTAGATGCGGCCGGTCGGATTGTGCGGCGTGTTGACGATCACGAGCCGCGTGCGCGGCCCGATCGCCGCATCGATCGCGTCGAGGTCGAGATCGAAGCGACGGCTGCTTCAGCGGCACCTTCCTCGGCACGGCGTCGGCGGCGAGCAGCATCGGCTCGTAGCAGAACCAGGCCGGCTCGGAGTAGATCGCCTCGTCGCCCGCATCGAGCACGAGCCGGAAGGCGACCGAGATGGCCGCGAAGGCGCCCGCCGTGAGCGCGATGTCGGCGGGCTCGAACGGAAGGCCGAGCTCCTTGCCGACCGTCTTGCGCGAGAAAAGCCTGCGGCGCTTCCTCGCTCGTCTTGTAAGCGAACCAGTCCTTGTTCTGCGGCACCGCCGAGGCGCGGATCGCCGCGACGATGCCCTCGAGCGGCATCTCGTGCGGATTGCCGAACGTGAAGTCCGCGATGGCGGGATCGCCCGCGCCGCTCGCCATAGCGCGACTTGAAATAGAAGTTCTTGACGGTCTCGAAGGCGCTGTTCGCCGCCAACGTTCGTTGCGAAACGCTCATGTGACGGCGTCTGCGTCTCAGGTCTTCAACTGGCCGCCCGGCGTCGAGCGCGAGATCGCGAGCTCCTCTTCGGTCATGTCCGCCGGCACGTCGGCGAAGAGCGGCGTGCTGAGATAACGCTCTCCCGTATCCGGCAGCATGCAGAGAATGTTCGCAGCCTTCTCCGCCTTGGCAGCGATCTTGAGCGCGCCGGCGAACGTTGCGCCGGACGTGATGCCGACGAAGATGCCCTCCTTGGCGCGAGTTCCTTGCTGCAGCGAATCGCTTCGGCGCCCGGGACCGTGAGAATGCGGTCGATGACGCTTCATGTCGATGGCATCGCCCGTCAGCTTCGGGATGAAGTCCGGCGTCCAACCCTGCATCGGATGCGGCTTGAAGCTCGGATGCGGCGCGGCGGGCGTGCCGTCGGCCTTGCGCGCCTGTTCGATTCCGCTGCCGAGCAGCGGCGCGTCTTCCGGTTCGCAGACGATGATCTTGGTCTCCGGCCGTCTCCTTCTCCAGGACCCGCGCCACGCCCTTCAGCGTCCCGCCGGTGCCGTAACCGGTCACCCAGTAGTCGAGCCGCTCGCCCGCGAAATCTGTCCACGATCTCGCGCGCGGTCGTGCGCGAATGGTAATCGGCGTTGGCCTCGTTCTCGAACTGGCGAGGCATGAACCAGCCATGCGCGGCGGCAAGCTCCTCCATCTTCGCGACCATGCCGACGGCACGTTCGGCTGCCGGCGTTATCACGACCTTGGCTCCGAGAAAGCGCATGAGCTTCCGCCGCTCGACGCTGAACGGCTCGGCCATCGACGAGGACGAGCGGATATCCCTTGGCCGCGCAGACCATCGCAAGGCCGATGCCCGTATTGCCGCTCGTTGCCTCGACGACCGTCTGGCCGGGTTTCAGCGCTCCGGACTTCTCTGCCGCCTCGATGACGCCGAGCGCGAGGCGATCCTTCACCGAGCCGAGCGGATTGAACGACTCCATCTTGACGAACAGATTGACGCCGGGCGGAGCCAGGCGATTGATGCGGACGACCGGCGTGTTGCCGATCGTTTCCAGGATACTGCTGTAGGGTTTTGCCATCAGGACACCTCGCTCGATTAATTCGGATGCACATGGGGACGGTCAGACACGGGCCGCTGCCGATTTTCTCTCTGGTACGACGTATGTATGACTGCTCGGGGTGGAACTCGTAGACAGTGCGCGTTGCACTGGAATATCGCGAATGAAACAGTTTGTTTCGATCATGTAACGATTCGGAGTCGCATGCACGCGCTGCAAAGGCCGGGCGGGGCGTCGTTTGACCGCTCTGCGGCCTGCGGCTACATTGCAGGTCGGTAAATCGAACCTAAACTTCCCGAAGGAGAGAGACATGGCCGAGAACGGACAGATGATCATCGAGCGCGACAAGGAGCGCATGACCGCGATGGCACAGAAGGACGTCGCGACGCTCAAAGGCATGCTGTGCAAAGGCCTCATCTATACACATTCAACGGGGCGCCAGGACACCAAGGAGAGCCTGCTCGCAGGCATGGAATCCGGCAAGACTGTCTACACGTCGATGGTGCCGTCAGACGTAAAAGCGCAGGATTTCGGCAACGTCGTCGTCCTGACCGGCGTCGCGGCTATCAGCGTGAATTCGAATGGTAAGCCGAATTCCTTCCGTGTGCGGTTTACCGATGTGTATGAAAACCAGAACGGAACGTGGCGGATGGTGACCTGGCAGTCGACGAAGCTTCCCGAGTAAGCGTACCCGTTGCGCTTTCGCCGGCCCATGAGCACCCGCAACAAACGACCATCGTAACAGAATCCTCGTCCCGCTGAAACTTGTCAACGCGCGAGTCGTCGCGGGAGCACCTTCCGCAGCGCTTCGGCCGCATCGAGGATCATCTCCTCCGTGGTTTCCCAGCCGACGCACGCGTCCGTGACGGAGCAGCCGTAGACGAGCTTCGATAGATCCTGCGGTATCGACTGCTTTCCTTCGACCAGGTTCGACTCGACCATGATGCCCACGAGCGACGTGTTCCCGAATCGTACCTGATTCACGACGTCTTTCATGACGAGCGGCTGGAGCCCATGGTCCTTATAGCTGTTTGCGTGGGAGCAGTCGACGATGACGTTCGGCGCAACGCCTGCTTTCAGCAGCGCTTTCTCCGCCATCGCCACCGAAACGGTGTCGTAGTTCGGCCGGCCTTCGCCCCCTCGCAGGACGAGGTGCCCATAGCGATTGCCGGCCGTGCGCACGATGGAAACCTGTCCTTCGCCGTTAAGACCCAGAAAAGAATGTGGTCGCGATGCCGACAGGATGGCATTGACTGCAACAGCCACGTCGCCATTCGTGGCGTTCTTGAACGCGACGGGCGTCGAAAGACCGGAGGCGATCTCCCGATGCGTCTGAGACTCGGTCGTACGTGCACCGATGACCGTCCATGCGACGAGATCGCCGAGATATTGGGGCGAAATCGGATCGAGCGCTTCGGTGCCCGTCGACAGCCCGAGCTCGCAGATGTCTCGCAGGAACGCGCGCGCATTCGCCATTCCGCGCTCGACATGGAAGGAGTCGTCCATGTCGGGATCGTTGATGTAGCCTTTCCAGCCGATGCTCGTGCGCGGCTTCTCGAAATAGACGCGCATCACGAGGAGCAGCGTATCGCGCACCTTGTCCTGCAACGCTTTCAGCCGCTGCGCGTATTCGAGCCCCGCCTTCGGGTCATGGATCGAGCACGGCCCGACGACGATGAACATGCGAGGATCCTTGCGGTCGAGGATCTCGCGAAGCTCGGCCCTGCTCTTCATGACGACTTCCGCGGCGCGATCCGAAAGGGGCAGGCGCTCGTGCAGATCGGCAGGCGTGGGCATCGGCTCGAAAGAGGTGACGTTGACGTTCTCGAGAAGGTTCGTGTTCATCCGCTCTTCCTCTGCTTGGGTTCCCGGCAGCTCCTGATATCTATCCTACCAAGCCTTCCGTGCGCACGGCTGCGATTCGCGCCGGTCGGGTGTGTGCAGACCTCCGGGCTGGATCTCACGGCGAACCGGTCGATACGAGCTTGGTCCCATGAGGTCCTGGTCGCGTCGCGCCGGGGGTTCGTGGTGAGGAACCCGGTGTCTCGACCCACGAACAAACGCTTGCGCAAAGCGCGGCGCGGCGTTCATGATCGACGGCGGCGCGTGCGCCATAGGGAGGAGGTTCCATGCAACGGTTCGTGATCGCCGCTCTGCTGCTGCTCGCAAACGGTGCGGCTGCTTCAGCGCAATCCTATCCTGTGCGTCCGGTGCGGGTGATCGTCACGCAAACGGCAGGATCGTCGATGGATGTGCTGGCACGCATGGTCGCGCCGAAGATGACAGACATGACAGGGCAGCAGCTCGTCATCGACAATCGCGGCGGCGCGGCCGGTGTCATCGGCGCCCAGACCGGCGCGACGGCGCCGGCCGACGGCTACACGCTCGTCTTCAGCGGCGCGAGCTCTCTCGTCATCACGACCTTCACCTACAGGAAAGTCGGCTTCGATCCCCTGAAAGATTTCGAACCGATTTCGCTGGTCGTGGCGCAGGAAGCGTTGCTCGTCCTGCCATCCCGGCGCTCCCGTGAAAAATGTGAAGGAGCTGATCGCGTTCGCGAATTCCAGCGCGGGCAAAGTCAACATGGCTTCGGCAGGTAACGGCTCATCGGGTCATCTCGGGGGCGTCATGTTCACGACGCTGGCGGGTGTCGATTCGGTGCATGTGGCGTACAAAGGCGGCGGCCCGATGGCGCTCGCGATCATCTCGGGCGAATCGCAGTGGGGCGTCGGGCTTCTCGCGTCCTTCATGGGCCACGTCAAAGCCGGCCGCTTGCGGGCGCTCGGATCACGTCGAAACAACGCTCCCCGTTGCTGCCGGACATGCCGACCGTCGAAGAGTCCGGCTTACCCGGTTACGAATTCACGAGCTGGAACGGCTTCTTCGCGCCCAAAGGCACGCCTCGCGCCATCGTGGGCACGCTGCACGCTACGGTCCAGAAGGCACTCGCCCACGCCGAAGTGAAGGACCTCTTCGCCGCGCAACTGATGACGCCTCAAGGCAGCGCGAGCCCGGAGGAGTTTGGCCGATTCTTCCGGGCCGATTTCGAGCGCGTCGGAAAGCTCGTTCAGATCGCGGGTATCAAGGCGGAGTAGCTTGGATCCGTGATCGTCAGTCTCGGATAGCGCCCATCGAGCCGAAGTTCCATTGCTGACGGACGATTTCTTTGCCGTTTCCTCAGGGTGAGCACGTATTTATCGCTGAGACTCGCGTGCAGACTTGTCATCGAACACTCTGCCATGTCGGCGGGGTGTTTTTACATGACGCGTCGGGTTGGTGTCGGGCGCGGCGTATTCGGCACATCGGGAAGCAGCGCCCTCGCATACGACTCGACTTCGTGTGCGGCTGCGTGTCGCGGAAACTCTGTCCGCGACACTCGATTTCCGGGGTGGGCCTCCGCCTCGGCGACCGCTGACTCGCCGTGGAAGACTCAGTTGGCGACAGCCCGCCTGGCGAAGAGTGATGTGCCGATTGCGGCTGATCGCCTGTGCGGCCCACGTAAAATCGTTCCGACGATAATGAAGCCTCTGTGCAAAGCGCCGATCGCCACCACGCGTTCCGAATGGCTCATGGGGATCGCATCGACGCTTGCCTCTATTGCCTTCAGTTCAGTAGCTCTTTGTATTCCGACCCACCTGTAATGAGTGTCCAATACCGTTGGACTGTGCATCGGCTGGTTTGTTGCATCGCAACACCCATTAAAGTTAGACGTAGTTCAGGCACAAACGAGGTCTTCGACGATCGTCTGGATTGCGTTGGGGAGCCCGTAACAAGCGGTCCGGACCAGCGGCGCTGCTGGTCGTTGCGAACTCCGCGATTACACGCGCAGGACCCGGAAAAGCGACGGTGAGCTGCGGTCGCGCTCGTTCTGGTCCGCGCGCTGCCCGGTGTTCAGGTGAACCTGAATGCCGGCACGACTGTGATGTGCCGTCATCGTGTCATCTCGCGACCGCCGCCAAAGACTCCGGACCACCTATTGTCACGGCAAGGTTCGCGGTCTCCAGCCTGTAAGCCGTAGGCGCGTAGACGATCTGGAGCCGGATTTCCTTCAGCTTCTTGACCTTCAGTGCGTCCGCGGGGAAATCCACATCGAGCGACTGCGTCGCCTCCTGTCCCGGATCGAGCTGGCTCGAGTTGGTCGAGGTAAATCTGATGACCGGTTCCGTGCGCGCTTCCTCGAGTTTGATCGGCTGCCCCTGCATGTCCATGTAAACCATTTTCCCGCTGATGAGACGAACGGTCTGATCGGAGGAGCTGTTCTGCAACTTCAGCTTCGCGGTGAGCTTCGCGGGCGTCTCGATGCGGTTCGAGTCCTTCTCAACGCGCTCTGTCACTCTCATGTCGCTCAACTCGGCCGTAACGATGCCCGTCCTGACTGTCATCACTGACGGAGTGACGGGATAAAGCCGGTCCTCGATCACTGTTCCTGTAACGGGCTGTTTCGGTGTACAGCCGAGCAGCGCAGCGGCCACCGCGCAAGCCATTACCGTCGTTCTGAATGTGTTCATTGCTTTCATCCTCGCAAATTCGAATGGTGCCTCTGCGCCCTGCCCCTCAGGTGTGACACATGGCGAGAAGCAACGCGATCGGGCAATAGTCTGCTTCTGCGTGAAGACCGTCGGTGCGGCACCGCACTTAGGACGGGGGCCCTTTGTGCAGGGCGCGGGCGGGGTTTGCAGCATCGCTCGAACCGCGATTTCGCGCCGAACCACCTTTCGAATCGCGCGCTAAGTGCGCCGGCGCACATATCCCGGACGCGGGACGCGTTAGGCTGCTGCGATCGATCGATCAAAGAACCTGAACGCTGAGCCGCTGCATGAGTGAAACAAAGATTTACCAGACAGACCGCGGCTGGATCTACGAGGTGTGGTTCCAGGGGCGGGTCGTCGTGGTGGGTTGCCGCGCCACATTCGAAGCGGCCGTTCGCGCGGCAGTGGAGCAATAGCAAGCTCAATAACTGGTCCATCCCCAGCTGTTCACCTGCCACACATCCGGCGTCTTGGCTTCGAATTCAACCTGCAGCACGGCCGGCGATGAGCCATTGATCGTCCATTGATAGGTCCATTGCAGAGAGCTCTGTCGAGGTGGATTGCCCGAATGGCCATTACTCTTCAATGAAGTCCGCCGGGGTTTCCCGACGCAATCGTTGAACGTCTTCGACAGACATTCCCTGCTTGAGATCGACTGCATTGCGCTCGGCCTGCACGGCAGTGAGACCTGTGGCACGAGGCGGGGATTGCGCGGTCGCGAGCAGGAATCAGGTATAGGCCGGTAAGAGCACCGCGAATAACGCTAAGGCAAACAGGTTTCTCATACACGTCTTTCTCGAGTGGGAGCAGCCGACGTTATCTGGGGGCGCGCGGCTGGTCCGTACGCTGCCGCACGTCCGGAGGTCGCGGATGGCGACGTATCGAATTTGGTCGGGGACGCCCTATCGCGCGTACAGTGCGCTGGCGAACCGATGCGAGCCCGCATCGATGCTCCAATACATACGCTGACATCGGGCCTGCGACGCCCGGCCTCGCAACAAATTGCGGGCGCCAAGGCGTTGGCCGCAGGTCCGGCATTCTGCGCGAGGAAACCTTACTATGATCAAGCACGATGATCACATCGGACACACTCCGGGTTCATACACCGCAGCCTCGGCGCACGCGCTCCTCACGGCGGCCGCGCAGCGCGCAACGAGACATGATCGGCGACGCGACAGCGTTTCACGCGACGCCGCGGACCTTGAACGATGGGAAGCCGAGGGTGGCGCGTCCGCGTCGCGCCCCCGGCGACAGGCAAAGGCGCCTCAGTTTCGGACGATGCGCGCGGGAATGTCCACCAGACCGAGGCAGGGGGCGACTCGGCGGGCCCGTGGTCCCCGGATGAACGTTTCGCCGGTCTGTCTGTCGATGTACGCAACCGCACGCTGATGTCCGGGTTCGTGCTACGCTGAAGGGGTGTCGCAAAGCTCGCGGTCGGATTCAGCGTCTCCCGTCCATGCGACGTCTTCGGACCCCGTTCATGCCCGTCAGTGCACGCCCGCTCAACCATCTGCTGGCAGCGCTGCCTTCCGACGTTTACGGGCGGCTGCAGCCCAACCTCGAACTGGTGCCGCTCGAACTCGGTGCATCCGTGTACGAGGCCGGGGGCAGGCAGGCCCATGTCTACTTTCCGACCGATTCGATCGTATCGCTGCTATACGTCATGAAAGACGGAGCGTCTGCAGAAATCGCGGTCGTCGGCAATGACGGCCTGGTCGGCATTTCGCTATTCATGGGCGGTGATACGACGCCGAGCCGCGCCGTCGTTCAGAGCGCCGGCTGCGCCTACCGCCTGCGAGCCAAAACGCTGAAGGCGGAGTTCGAGTTCGGAGGGGCTCTGCAGCATCTGCTGCTGCGTTACACGCAGGCCCTTATCACACAGATGGCGCAGACGGCGGTGTGCAACCGCCACCATTCGATCGAGCAGCAGTTGTGCCGCTGGCTGCTGCTGAGCGCGGATCGGCTGCCCACCAACGTGCTCACGATGACGCAGGATCTCATTGCGAACATGCTCGGCGTTCGGAGAGAGGGCGTCACGGCCGCCGCCGGGGAGTTGCAGGAGGACGGCCTTATCCGTTACAGCCGCGGGCGGATCACCATTCTGGATCGAGCCGCGCTGGAGAAGCGTGTGTGCGAGTGCTACGCGGTGGTCAGAACAGAATGCGATCGTCTCCTGCCGGGCAGGGATGCAACCAGCCTGCTTGTCAGGCACGATCGAGATTAGCAAATTCGATCTGTCACGCGCCATCCTGTTCATCACTTCGAGCGCTCACGGCGCGCCTGGCGGTGCGGGACATGACCGAGTGGTTGGTTGAATAAGCTTTGCCCGTGCCGCGTTCCGCGCTTGCGGCCTTCCTGGCAGCGGGCTTCTGCTCGGCCCAGGTGCGCTGCATCGTCAGGCCGAGGAAAGGACGCCTTCCAAAGATGCGGCTATAGGAAGAGGGTGCCCCCACCTTTACACCGTGGGCGGCAATAAGCTTCCTAGCTGGAGATCGCAAAGACGGTTGCTCGGCTCATGGTGGGCTCGGTCTTACTGCAACCAGGCAGACTACGGAATATGCCGCGGCCTCGTATGTGCGGCACCGCACGTAACCGAAGTCTCACGGGTGTTCTAATCGAACTTTTGGCTGAACATGCTCAAAACGCGCGTTCGCGCAGGAGCGGCTGGTAAGCCAGCCGCCCGCACCATCAGGCGCCGAATGGTGCATCCCGATCACAACCGGTGCATGTAAATCGCGCGCGCCCGGCGACGAGCGACCCTCCAGTAACACCACGCCCTTCCGCATACGTTCAGGCGAAGGGCATCTTCTACCGTTTTTGTCGGTGCATTCCGGCGTGGACCGGCCTCGCGCGTCGGAGACGCGGCTTTCCGCTGAGCTCACGGCGGTCCTTATGAGTTTCGTATACACATGACTGCACTGGCCGCCGCTACATCCGAGAGGAAACGCCGATTTTTCGCGGCGCCCCTTGTCATGCTGCGGAGGCAGATCCGCCCTGCGGCCTCGCCAACCTTGGATGACGAACCCCCGCTTCGCGCTGCGCTCCTGAATGCAGAGCAGATGGAGCGCCACGGCAGACTGCTCGCGCGAACGCACGAGCTGCGACAGAGTCCGGAGCCGGACGTGCTCCTCAAGCGTCTTGCGGACAATGAAGCGTTGCTCGTGAGGACATGCGAATCGCTCGCCGAAGCGACGAGCGCGAAGCGGCGAATTGCGCCGAGCGGCGAGTGGCTGCTCGATAATTTCTATCTGGTGACCGAGCAGATCCGGGTTGCCCGGCGGCACCTGCCGCGCGGCTACAGCACGCAATTGCCGCAACTGAGCATCGGTGCCTCGGCTGGACGGCCGCGGGTGTACGACATCGCGCTCGAAGCCATCGCGCACGGCGATGGGCGCATTGATCGCGAGAGCTTGCGAGGTTTCATAGGCGCGTACCAGAGCGTGACGGCGCTGAAGCTGGGCGAGCTTTGGGCGATTCCGATCATGCTGCGGCTCGCGCTGATCGAGAATCTGCGGCGCGTGGGCGTCCGTACAGCGCGCGGCCTCTTCCAGCGTGAGCTGGCAGAGTCGTGGGCGGATCGCTTGATCGCCGGGGCGGAAGGGGATCCCAACAGTCTCATACTCATCATCGCGGACATGGTCCGTTCGGGCCCCCCCGTCGATGGGCCGTTCGTGGCGGAGTTCGTACGTCGCCTCCAGGGGCGCACTTCGGCCCTTGCGCTGCCGCTTACATGGCTCGAGCAACGGCTGTCCGAGACAGGTTCCACGATCGAGCAGGTCGTGCAGGCCGAGAACCAGCAGCAGGCCAGCGATCAGGTATCCGTCGGCAACAGCATCGGCAGCCTCCGCTTCCTGAACGCGCTCGACTGGCGGTTGTTCGTCGAAAGCATGAGTGTCGTCGAACAGGCGCTGCGCTGCGACCCGGCCGGCTCATACAGCCGGCAGGACTTCGGGACCCGCGACCGCTACCGGCACGTGGTCGAAGCACTGGCACAGCGGACCTCGACATCCGAGGACGTCGTTGCGAATAAAGCAATCGAGCTTGCACGGGCGGAACCGAGTGCAGGGGGCGCCGACGCGCGCACCCGCCACGTCGGCTACTACCTGATCGACGCGGGTCTGCAGCGGCTGCAACACGCGCTCGGTATGCGCACGACGATCGGCACGAGAATACGCGCGATGTCGCTCACGTTCTATCTGGGCGCCATCGGCCTCATGACTGCGGCGTTCGCTGTTCTCTATGCGTTGCAGGCGGCTCGCCCTTCCTTGCCTGGCATTCTCCTCCTGACCCTGACGGTCCTCGCTCTCTTCGCCGGAAGTCAGTTGGCCGTGTCGTTTGTGAACCTGATCGTGACGCTGGCGATCGCGCCCCAACGGCTGCCGCGCATGGATTTCTCGAAAGGGATACCCGCCGAGTGGCGATGCCTTGTCGTCGTGCCGACGATGCTCCTTACGAGCGACAACGTCGAAGAGCTGCTGGAATCGCTCGAGGTGCGCTTTCTCGCCAACCGTAGCGAGCATGTGCACTTCGGCTTGCTGACGGATTTCTCCGATGCGCGCAGCGAGTGCCTACCCGAAGACGAAACGCTGCTGGCTCAGGCGCGGCACGGCATCGAAGCACTGAATGAGAAATACGCGGCTGCGCCCAACACAGGGTTTTTCCTGTTCCATCGACCGCGGCGGTGGAACGCGAGAGACCGGGTGTGGAGGGGGCGCGAGAGGAAGCGCGGCAAGCTGGAGGACTTGAACGCGCTGCTGCGCGGCCGCACGACGGATGCGTTCGCACTCGTAATCGGCGATACCGGCGTGCTCGGCGACGTGCGCCTCGTCATTACGCTGGACACGGACACGCAACTGCCGCGGGATGCGGCGTACCGCCTCATCGAAGCGATGGCGCATCCCCTGAACAGGCCGGGCTTCGATGCGAGTAGGCGACGCGTGACGCGAGGCTACGGGATTCTCCAGCCTCGGGTCACAGCGAGCGTTCCCGATCTGGCGGAGTCACGCTATGGGCGCATGCTCGCAGGCGAGGCCGGCATCGATCCGTACACGCGCGCGGTGTCCGATGTGTATCAGGATCTTTTCGGCGAAGGCTCGTACATCGGCAAGGGCATCTACGACGTCGACGCCTTCGAGCACGTGCTCGAAGGCCGTCTTCCGGATGACCGCATTCTCAGCCATGACCTGCTGGAAGGCAGTTACGCGAGAGCCGGGCTCCTGAGCGACGTGCAACTGTTCGAAAAATACCCTGCGCGCTACACCACGGATGCGGCGCGCCGGCACCGCTGGACACGCGGCGACTGGCAGATCGCGCGCTGGACCCTACCCAAGGTGCCGCACCCCCAGGGAGGCGACCAGCCGAATCCGCTCTCGATGCTCGCGCGCTGGAAAATCCTGGACAACCTGCGGCGCAGCCTGGTGGCGCCCGCGATGGTCGCTCTGCTGTGGGTTTCGTGGCTGACCCTGTCTCCCGCGTGGGCGTGGACGCTCGCTGTGCTGAGCATCGGTACTCGCCGCGCCGGCTGCCGCGTCGCTCATCGAGCTTCTCCGCAAGCCGGCGGACATGACGCTCCGACAGCACCTCGTAGCCACCGCCCGGTCCACACGCGGGCGTGCTGCGCAGGCGGCGCTTGTGCTCGCCTTCCTGCCGTACGAGGCGTTCTACAGTCTCGATGCAATGGTGCGCTCGACCGTGCGCATCCTCGTGAAGCGCAGGCTGCTCGAGTGGACGACCGCAAGCGAGGCCGAGAGCGCGAGCCGCACCGGACTGGCTGCGTCTTACGTGACGATGTGGAGCGCGCCCGTTACGGCCATCGCCGCCGGACTCACGCTCGCGCCGATGGGGCCGGCCACGTTCGCTTCCGCGGCACCGCTGCTCGTCCTGTGGTTTGCCGCGCCGGCCATTGCCTGGTGGGTGAGCCACGCACCGAACCGCAGGCCGACATCGCTCACGAGCGCGGATGTCGTGTTCCTGCGGAAAACGGCGCGCAGGACGTGGCGGTACTTCGACGATTTCGTCGTTGCAGCCGATCATCACCTGCCCCCGGACAACTACCAGGAGCATCCGGCGCCGGTTATCGCGCATCGCACGTCCCCAACGAACATGGGCATGGCGCTGCTCGCGAACGTATCGGCATACGATTTCGGATATCTGCCCGCCGGGCAGTTACTCGACCGCACGGCGCGCGCGTTCGCGACGATGCAGCGTCTCGAGCGCCACCGGGGTCATTTCTACAATTGGTACGACACCCAGTCGTTGAAGCCGCTTGCGCCGCTCTACGTTTCTTCGGTCGATAGCGGCAACCTCTCCGGTTACCTCATGGTTCTGCGGTCGGCGTTGCTTGGGCTCACCGAGGCGCCGATCCTCCATCCGCAGGTATTTGCCGGCCTCGCCGACACGCTACGGCTGCTGCTCGACGACGCAGCCGGCGTTTCGCTCGACCGGATCTCGCGCGTGGAGAACCATCTGCATGGCCTGGAGCAGGCGCAGACGCAGCCGCTCGACCCGGCGTACGCGCAACTCGCCATGCTCGCGCGCTCGCTGGACGAAATCCAGGCGACTCTCGATCCGGAAGCCGGGCCGCAGGCGCGCCACTGGCTGCAAGCCGCAATACAGCAGACGCGTGCGGCACTGGACGATCTCGAAGTTCTGACGCCGCGGCTCCCCGCGACACAAAAGAAGGAGCTCGACAGCGAGGTCTCTCCCGAGGGCGGAGTACTCGACGCTTGCCGTGCTCGCGAGCCTCGGGGACGAAGCCGGGGCGCGGGCTCGCGAACGCATTGCCGAGATCGAGCACCTGGCGGCGCAGGCGGACGAGCTGGGCGCGATCGAATACGAGTTTCTGTATGACGAGGAGCGGCACCTGCTTGCAATCGGCCATAACGTGAGCGAGCGGCGGCGCGACGCGGGTTACTACGACCTGCTCGCCTCGGAGGCGCGCTTCACCGTCTTTACCGGCATCTCACAGCAGAAGCTTCCCCAGGAAAGCTGGTTTGCGCTCGGCCGCCTTCTGACGAACACGGGTGGTCGACCTGCACTCATGTCATGGGCGGGCTCGATGTTCGAGTACCTGATGCCGCTCCTCGTTTTGCCGACATATGCCAATACCCTGCTCGATCAGACCTACGCAGCGGTCATCGACCGACAAATCGCCTATGGGCGCGAGCGAGGCGTGCCGTGGGGCCTTTCGGAGTCCGGATACAACACGTTCGATGCGGCGCTCAACTACCAGTACCGCGCCTTCGGCGTACCCGGACTCGGACTCGCCCGCGGTCTCGCCGACGACCTCGTAATCGCGCCCTACGCGTCCGCCCTCGCGCTCATGGTGGAGCCGCAGGCGGCCTGCCGCAATCTCCACCAACTCGCCTCCATCGGGGCTGCGGGCGATTACGGCTTCTACGAAGCAGTCGACTACGAACCTCCGCGCCTCGTCCCCGGGCACTCTCGAGCGATCGTGAAATCGTTCATGGCGCATCACCAGGGAATGACTTTGCTCGCGCTCGCACATCGGATTCTCGGAAGGCCGATGCAGCAACGGGCGGAGCGATTGCCGGAGTTTCGATCGGCGCTCGTGCTGTTGCAGGAGCGCGTGCCGAAAGCGAGCGCGCCATACCTTCCCCGCGCAGTTACCGCCGGTGGCCGTGGCCCGGCCAATGCGCTCCACGTCCCTCAGCGGCTCGCGTCGCCCGCAGACACCGCGGTGCCGGAAGTCCAGTTGCTGTCCAATGGGCGCTACCACGTGATGGTGACCAACGCGGGCGGCGGCTATAGCCGCTGGAAAGACCTCGCCATCACGCGCTGGCGCGAAGACGCGATTCGCGACCACTGGGGCACCTTCTGCTACGTGCGCGATCTATCGACGGGCGCATTCTGGTCGTGCGCACACCAGCCCACCGTCGTGCGGGCCGATACCTACGAGGCGACGTTTTCGGAATCGCGCGTCGAATTCAGGCGTCGTGACGAGGATTACGAGACGCGACTGGAGATCGTCGTATCGCCGGAGGACGACATCGAGGTGCGGCGGCTGCATGTAACCAATCGCTCCGACCGCGCGCGAACGATCGACGTCACGAGTTACGCGGAAGTCGTGCTGGCCGCAGCGGCCGCGGATGCCTCGCACCCGGCCTTCAGCAACCTTTTCGTGCAAACCGAAATCGTGGAGGAGAGCCGTGCGCTCCTGTGCACGCGCCGGCCCCGCTCGCTTACAGAGCAGGTGCCCTGGATGTTCCATCGCATGGCTCTACACGGGCTTGCGGCGGATCAGGTGTCGTACGAAACCGATCGTGCACGCTTTATCGGGCGCGGGCGCACGCTGAGGTCGCCTCAGGCCATGCAGGAGGCCGTGCTGTCGGGTTCTTCCCGTTCGGTGCTGGATCCCATCGTCTCGATCCGCTATCGCATGACGCTAATCCCCAATGCGACAGCGACTCTCGATATGGTTTTCGGCGCTGCGGAAACGCGCGAGGAATGTCTCGCGTTGATCGGCAAGTACGAGGACCGCCACCTCGCGGACCGCGTATTCGATCTGTCATGGACGCACAGTCTCGTCACGCTGCGCCAGATCAACGCTGGAGAGCTGGATGCACAGTTGTATGGCCGCCTTGCCGGCGCGGTGCTTTACGCGGGACCGGCGTTGCGCGCCGATCCTGGCACGCTGATCAAGAACCGGCGCGGGCAGGCCGACCTGTGGGGCTATGCGATTTCGGGCGACCTGCCGATCGTATTGCTGAAGATAGGGGACCCCGCCCACATCGATCTCGTGCGGCAGCTGGTGCAGGCGCATGCCTATTGGCGCCTCAAAGGACTCGCGGTCGACCTGGTCATCTGGAACGAGGACCGCGTGGGCTATCTTCAGGTCCTGCAGGACCGCATCGTCGGACTCATTGCGGCGGGAATCGAAGCTCAGGCGATCGACAGGCCGGGCGGCATCTTCGTGCGGCGCGCCGACCAGATTTCCGAAGAGGATCGCCTGCTGCTGCAATCGGTCGCGCGAGTGATCATATCCGACCAACGCGGGCCGCTGTCCGAACAGGTGGTGCAGGGCGGCCCTTCCATCGCGCGTGTCGAACGGCGTAGGGCCATACGGGCGCGGCGACTCGAATCGGACCCCGACGAGCAGGCGCCGCCGACCGCAGCGCTTACGTTCGATAACGGTCTCGGCGGATTCAGCGCCGATGGACGGGAATATGTCGTCACTACATCGGCAGACCGAGTCACGCCCGCCCCATGGGCCAACGTTCTGGCCAATCCGCATTTTGGATCGATCGTGTCCGAAAGCGGACCCTCGTATACCTGGAGCGAAAACGCGCACGAGTTTCGCCTGACTCCGTGGCACAACGATGCCCTGACCGATGCGAGCAGCGAAGCGTTCTACATCCGGGACGAGGAGAGCGGCCGCTACTGGTCGCCTACGCCGCTGCCATGCCGGGGTAGCACGCCCTACGTCACGCGCCATGGGTTCGGTTACACCGTGTACGAGCACAGTGAATCCGGCATTGTCTCCGAGCTGACGATCTTCGTGGCAACGGACGCCGCGATCAAATTCTCGGTGCTGCGGGTGCGAAACACGTCGGGCAGGCTGCGGCGGCTTTCGGCGACAGGCTACGTCGAGTGGGTGCTCGGCGATTTGCGGGAGAAAACCGCGATGCACGTCGTGACCGAGATGGAGCCGTCGAGCGGCGCGGTGTGCGCGCGCAATCGTTACAACACCGAGTTCGCCGGCCGTGTCGCTTTCTTCGATGTGGACGGCGCGGCACGTACCGTTACGGGCGATCGCGGCGAGTTCATCGGCCGCAACGGTTCGCTCGAGCATCCAGTCGCGATGCAGAGCGCGCACCTCTCGAATCGTCTCGGAGCGGGCTTCGATCCGTGCGCCGCTTTGCATGTGCCTTTCGATTTGCCGGACGGTGGCGTCCGCGAAATCGTTTTCAGGCTCGGGGCGGCTGGCCGCAATGCATCCGGACAAGACGAAGACATCAGAGCGCTGCTGGAGCGCTTTCGCGGCCCGACGGCTGCGCGCCGCGTTTACGAAGAGGTCACGAGCTATTGGCAGTACACGCTCGGCGCCGTTCAGGTGTCCACACCGGACATGGCGTTCAACGTGCTTGCGAACGGCTGGCTCGTCTATCAGACACTCGCGTGCCGCATGTGGGGGCGCACGGGTTACTACCAGTCCGGCGGCGCCTACGGTTTCCGCGATCAATTGCAGGACGCCATGGCGCTCGTCCATACGGACCCGCAGATCCTCCGCAACCAGCTTCTGCTGTGCGCGAGCAGGCAGTACAGCGAAGGTGACGTTCAGCATTGGTGGCACCCGCCTTCGGGCCGCGGGGTCCGCACGCGCTGCTCGGACGATCTACTTTGGCTGCCGACTGCGATCGCGCGCTATGTCGCCACCACTGGCGAAATTCGCGTGCTCGACGAAACCGCACCGTTTCTGGAAGGGCGTGCGGTTCAAGCGCACGAAGATTCGTACTACGATCTGCCACGGGTGGCTGACGAGCGGGCGAGCCTGTATGAGCACGGCGTGCGCGCAGTTACGAGAGCACTGCGCTTCGGGCCGCATGGATTGCCGCTGATGGGCACCGGAGACTGGAACGACGGCATGAACCTCGTCGGAGACGGCGGCGTCGGGGAAAGCGTGTGGCTGGGGTTTTTCCTCTACGACGCGCTGATGCGGTTCGGCGAGGTTGCGAGGATGCACGGCGATGCGGCCTTCGCCGAACGGTGCACGGACGAAGCGGTACGACTCCAGAGCGCCCTCGAGCAGCACGGCTGGGATGGCGAGTGGTATCGCCGGGCGTACTTCGACGACGGCACGCCGTTGGGATCGCAAGCGAGTCCGGAGTGTGCCATCGACTCGATCTCCCAGAGCTGGTCCGTGCTGTCAGGTGCGGCCAGCGGCGATCGGCGCCGCCGCGCGATGAAGGCTTTGGATGAGCGACTGGTGCGCCGCGAGCATGAACTGATACAGCTCCTGACGCCGCCGTTCGACACATCGGCGTTGAATCCCGGGTACATCAAAGGATATGTGCCCGGCGTGAGGGAGAACGGAGGCCAGTACACCCATGCCGGCATATGGGCCGCCATCGCGTTTGCAGCGCTCGGCGACAATCGACGGGCATGGGAGCTTTATTCGATCCTGAATCCGGTCAATCACGCCCGCGACGCCGCCGCCGTGGCGATTTACAAGGTGGAGCCGTACGTGGTCGCCGCCGATGTTTACGCCGTGGCGCCGCACGTTGGACGGGGCGGTTGGACGTGGTACACGGGCTCCGCAGGGTGGATGTATCGGCTGCTGCTCGAGTCCCTGTTAGGGCTGAAGCGCGAAGGAAATTGCCTTGGCTTCGCACCGTGCCTGCCGGCACACTGGGATTGCGCCAGGCTCAACTACCGGTTTCACGGCACGTCTTACGAGATCACCATCGTTCAATCCGACCGCCCCGATCCGGCGATGCTCACGGTGGATGGGCAAGAACAGGCGCACCACACGATCGCGCTCGTCGACGATGGCCTCACCCATCACGCCACGTTATCGCTCCCGCGGTCCGTGGCACTCTTCGAAGCAGAAGCTCTGCCTGCATAGCGCAGCCAGGCAACCGCGAATATGCCCACGAGCAGCGCGAGGATCATGAACAGGGTGCCGGGAAGAACGGGGCCTCGAAGTTCGAGCTCGCCGATCATGCTACATCCCGCCGTAGCGCCCGCGGCCAGTACCGACCGCCGCGCCGCGCGCCATGGATGCACGTAAGAACCGCATTGGGATACCTCTCGAGTGACTTCGTAGGAATACGCGCTCACCGCAGATGCCAAAAATTGCGGCCCGAGCTGAAGAGAATGGACGAACGGGCTTACCGTGTATGTGCGTTAGCGAACGTCACATACGTTCCGCATCTTCGATAGGAACGCGGGGGAGACCGCAAGGCGCGGGTCGCTGAGTTCGGTAGCGCACATACCGCCCGGGCACGGGAGAGTAGCTTACCTGACTCGTCCAGGGGACCGATGGGTATATGCATATCTGGGTTGTGAGCCAAGACACCACCGAAGACGGCCCGTTGCAGAGCGGCTTGCGGGGCGGTTATACGTTCCACGCGGCAGCAAGGGCGTTCCGCAGTTGACTCCGCGCGGCAATGCGCTGCTCGAGGAGATGACGTCACGCCGGCGCTCGGCTCTGTCGCGACTTCTGACGCCCGCGATGCTGAGCCTTGGCGATGTGCTTTACGAGGCGGACTCGAGCATCCGCTACATCTATTTTCCCGTCGATTGCCTGGTGTCTCTCCTCGTGCCCCAGACGAATCGCCGGCCGCTGGAAGTGGCGATGGTTGGTAGCGAGGGAATGGTGGGAGTACCGCTCGCGCTCGGCATGCGCACGTCTCTGGTCCAGGCAGTCGTCCAGGCATCCGGCCGTGCCTGGCGCATGACAGCCCAGGATTTCCATGAAGAACTGCCCCGGCAGTCCGCGCTACGCAAGGACATCGACCGCTATATCCACGCCTTGATCGCGCAGCTCACTCAGAGCGCCGCATGCAACGCCTTTCACCCGGTCGAAGCGCGCTGTGCCCGCTGGCTTCTGATGGCGCGCGACCGGATGCAAGTCGACGAGTTCGAGCTGACGCAGGAGTCTCTGGCCCGGATGCTGGGCGTGCGGCGCGTCGGCATCACGGTGGCGGCCGGGAACCTCCAGCGCGAGGGAGCCATCAGGTATTCACGCGGCCGGATTCTGATTCTGGACCCGCAACTTCTCGCCGCTGCCGCGTGCGAATGCTACGACGTAGTCAGCAGATTACGCCTTCACGATCGAGCAACGCAGCGGCCTCGCGCGTCGCTCGTGAACACCACTAAGGAGATGCAATGAAACTCGCCGACGTTTACTCGGTGCGCGCTCAGACCGCACATGGTTTTGTCTGGAAATGGCGTTCTCAGGATCACGCACGCAGCTCGTCCATGTCTTTCGTCGTATACGAGGACTGTGTGCTCGACGCGCGAAAAAGCGGCTATACCGTCGCTGCGGCCAGGCCGTCGCCTGTTTAAGCCCCGCTGCCGCGGCCACTCGGGGCATCGCTACGCACATTCGAGCACGCGGGCCCAATGACATCGGGAGAGGCATGACGGCATGATCGATCGCGCGTCGCTCTGAGTTCTGGAGTCAGATATGAATCTCATGTTATGTCTGCTGGTAGGTGCCGGGGTGGGCTGGATCGCGTCTTCCGTCCTGAAGCTCAATGCTGCGCGGAGCCTCCTCGTCTGCGCGGTGATCGGCGCGATCGGCGCCTATTTCGGCGGGCGCATTCTTGCGCCTGTATTCATGAGTGGGTCTGACGAAGCAGCTCCCGGAGTCGATCTCGCAGCGCTCCTGATCGCGTCCGCGAGCGCCATGGTGCTGATAAAAATCGCGGATGTCGTGTACAGGCGCTTCGAATTCTGATCGCGGGGCTTTCGTCTGACGGAGCCGAGCCATGCCCGAGAGCGACGTGATGTCGTTGTCCCAGTTCGAGTGCGAGCTGCGCCGCATCGCACGGTTCGAGACGAATTCGCCTGCCGTGAATGGGTTGGGCGAGGCCGTAGAGAAGATCAAGGCCAATCCCACGCTGACGGAATCGCGCCTGCTCGTGCGGGTCTTGCGCGCGCTCGCGGATCAACGCGGAGAGTTCCGACGCGCCGAGATGTCCGGATTCGACTCGAGAACGCTCAGGATGGTGATTGCCCTGATGAATGCGGCGCGAGACGGCACGAACACGCCAGAGGAATGGAAGACGGCTCTCCGGCTGGCCGATGAAGCCTCAGCGAGTTAGCGCTCGCGATCGCTGTTGGAACTCCGTCATGCGGAACGGCTTGTGGATATTACCTCGTCGGTGACTACACTGAAGGCGGCGAGCGTGGTTTGGCCGAATGCGGTGGAGATCGCGACATCCGTCGCGTCCCGCCCGCGCGCCATGAGAATGCGGCCGATGCGAGGCCGGTTGTTGCGCGCATCGAACGTGTACCACTGCCCGCCCAGGTAAGCTTCGAACCACGCGCTGAAATCCATCGGATCGACGCGCGGCACGCCGATATCGCCGAGGTATCCCGTGCAGTACCGGGCGGGGATGTTCATGCAGCGGCAGAATGTGATCGCCAGGTGCGCGTAGTCGCGGCACACGCCTTTGCGCTCCACGTAGCTGTACCAGGCGGATGAGGTGGGTCTCGCGTGCTCGTAGCCGAAGGCGATCCAGTCGTGCACGTAGTCGCAGATCGCCTGCACCCTGGCCCAGCCGGGCCGTGTCTGACCGAAGAGCGACCATGCCGTATCGCTCAGACGATCGGTTTCGCAGTAGCGGCTGCCGAGAAGAAAAACGAGCGCATCGTTCGGCAATTCGGTGATCTCGTGCTGGCGCGCGTCCGGAACGATCAAGTCGGGGAGACCGGAATCGTTGATGACGAAGTCGGTGCGAATGGCGGTTCTGCCCACCGGCGCGATGATTCTGGTGCACACGTTGCCGAAGCCGTCGATGTAGTCGTAGGGGACGACCTCTCGATCGAAGGTGATCTGTTGCGGCGTGAGGAGGTCCGGCACGCGCGACGGATGGATGCTCAGGACGAGCAGCATCGGCGTGGGCTGCATGCAGTCGAATGCGATTTCGTACCCGGCTTTGATATGCATCACGCGACTCCAGACGAGATATTCGAGGACGGCAACGACACCGGCGACGGTTCGTTGGCGTCGCTCGTGATGTGAACGTCGACGCTCAGCCCGAGACTGTCCGACGGCGAACCCGCAAAGGTCCCCCAGATCGGCACGGCCTGGATCGGATCGCGCGCAACGGCGACGCGAATGAGATCGCAGTTGCCCACGATGCCATTGGTGGGATCGAATTCCATCCACCCCGCGCCGGGGATGTAGACCTGCACCCAGGCGTGCGTGGAACCGCCGCCCGAATACTGCCGGCCGGGCCCCGGCGGGACATGGATATAGCCCGATACGAAACGCGCGGCAAGCCCGAGGGAGCGTACTGCTTCGATCATCAGCACGGCCAGATCTCGGCAGCTTCCGCTTGCGAGCTTCAGCGTCGTGATCGGATCCTGAATGCCCATTTCCTCACGGGAAACGTAAGCGAACCGGGTATGTATCGTCTGCGTCATGGAAGCCAGCAGGTCGTGCGTACCCGTTTGCGCGCGCGTCTTCACGAACTGCCTCGCCCAGAGATACAGCACGTTGTTGCGATCCGGATACTGCCGCTCGATGGACCGCAGAAGATCGGGCATCTCCTCCGTGTCGTAGGAAAACGGATAGCTCTCGGCGTGTGAGGCGATCGGAAAATCGAGCGGTCGGCTCGGGAAGTGAAGGATGCGGATCGTGGTCCCGAACGTAAGCTCCTTCGCCCGGCTGGCAAAGTCTACGACCGTCACGCAGTTACCGAAGACATCCAGCACCCAGCGTATCGATGACGGCTCGGGGGTTACCGAAAGCGTCGTGTCGAGCAGCCGCTGATCCCAGTTGTCGCGCGGGACGGAACATGAGCCGATGCTCGCCCAGCGCGACGGCACGCTTGTAACGGTAAGTGGTGGTGTGACGGACATTCAGGATGGGCATGCGGCTACCTGGTGAACCCGACCGGCTGCGGCGGCGGGTGGCCGGCAGATTCACGGTTATGGTGCGGAGTCTATGGCTAAGGCACTTCCTGGGCTGACAAACGCATGAGCGGGCCTGTCTGCCGGCGTTACATGCAAGTCCCCTGCCGTCGCAAGCTGCTTCGACGAGGGCTAGCCCATCCACTGCAAAACCGGCGCGGCGGCTTCTTCGAGCGACTGCGCGATCACGTCCACCAGCGCGGGGCCGTCGTGCTCGGCCGCTTCACGCAGCACACCGCCGAGCGCATCCGGATCTTCGACTTTCCATGATTTCACGCCGTAGCCCCGCGCGATGAGAGCATGGTCGGTACGGTCGAAATCGACCGAGTAGTAGCGCCGCCCGTAGCTCGCCTTCTGGCTTGCCTTGATCCAGCCGTACGCCGCATTCGAGAACACGATCATGGTGAGCGGCACCTTGTAGCGCACGATCGTTTCCAGCTCGCCCACACAGAAGCCGAAGCTGCCGTCGCCCATGAGCGCGACGCACTTCTGCTGCGGCCGCGCGAACCAGGCGCCCGCCGCCGCCGACATGGCGTAGCCCAGCGCGCCGTGTGCGCGATTCGTGATGAAGCGGCGTCCGGCTTCGAGCAGCGGATAGTACGCAGCCACATACGGACACGGCGTTCCCGGATCGGCGACGACGATCGCATCTCGCGGCAGCGCACGGTGCAGTTCCGACAGCACCCGTTCGGGCCGGATCGGCCGCACGCATTCGGCGGCGAGCTTGTCGAACGCATCGAACTTCGCCTTGCGTGCGCGGGCCACGATGTCACCGCCCCATGCGTTTCTTCGCGGCGGCGCCTTCGCTGCAAGTTGCCCGTGCAACGCCTCCAGCACGAGCCGCGCATCGCCGACGAGCGCGTGCGTCGTTCGATAGTTCGCCGAGATGACGGACGGATCGACGTCGATGTGGACGATCGGAATGTCCCGCGACGGATACTTCCAGTGCTCGGTCGTCGTCGACCCCGCGCGACAGCCGATGAAGATGACGAGGTCCGCCTGCTGCACGACTTCCCGCGTCGGAATGACGCCGCCGTTCGCGCCGACGACGCCGGCGCAGAGCGGATGCGTCTCCGCGAGACTGCCTTTGCCGCTCACGGTGGTGCAAACGGGCGCGTCGAGCAGCGTCGCGACGGCTTCGAGCACGTCCATCGCGCCGGACGTGATCAGGCCGCCGCCGCAAATCACGACGGGGCGGCGCGCCGCGAGGATCGCCTCGGCGGCCGCCTGCACGGCTTTCGGGTCGGCGCCGCAGCGCCATGCGGGATAGCGCGCATGGTCTTCCTGCGCCCACAGATCGTCGGGATCGACGTTGTGCTTCATCACGTCGAACGGAAGCCCGATGTGCGCCGTGCCCGGCCGCCCGGTGCTCATCTCACGGAAAGCGCTGCGGATCGCCTGTGGAATCTGCTCGGCGCGATCGCACACCGTGTTCCATTTCGTCACCGGCCGGTAGAGCGACTCCTGATCGAGCTCCGTCAGCGGATAGCGGCCGCGGGAGAGTACGGGCACGTCCGAGGTAATGCCAAGCACGGGGACGCACGATTCGTTCGCTTCTGCGAGCCCCGGCAGGAGATACGTCGCACCTCCGCCGCTCGGACCTTCGCACACGCCCGGCCGGCCGCTCACCCGCGCATAGCCGTCCGCCATGTAGGCGGCACTGCGCTCGTCGCGCGTGAGCACGTGCATGATGCCGTGCTCCATGCGGTAGAGCGCATCGTAGAAAGGCAGGCTCGTGTCGCCGCACAGGCCGAAGATGTGACGCACGCCGTAGAGCTCGAGCATGCGAACGGCGGCTTCCGCCCCGTTGAATCGATCCATCACGAACTCCCGGCCGCGACGACGAGCGCATCGAGCGCGAGCACGCCCCGCGCGAAGACGCGCAGCGGGTTCACGTCGATCTGCGCGATGCGGCCGCGCGCATCGGCGGCAAGCCAGGACAGGCGCACGATGCAGTCCACCAGCGCGTCGATATCGCACGGCGGCTGACCGCGCACGCCTTCCAGCAGTTTGTACGCGCGCAGCTCGCGCAGCATCGCACGCGCCTCGCCGGCATCGATGGGTGCGACGCGATACGCGATGTCTCTCAGGACCTCGACGTGAATCCCGCCGAACCCTGCCACGATCACCGGGCCGAAGATGGCGTCCGTCGTGCTACCCACGATCATGTCGATGCCGGGCGGCGCCATGGCTTGCACGAGGACGCCATGGATGCGCGCGCTTGGATCGTGAAGCCGTGCAGCTTCGACGAGCTCTCCGAACGCGCGCTTTACATCGGATTCGGTCGCCACGTTCAATCGAACGCCGTCCGCTTCGGTCTTGTGCGCGATGTCCGGCGATTCGATCTTCAGCGCCACCGGGAATCCGATCTCCCGCGCACATGCTGCGGTTTCGTCCGCATCGCGCCCGAGGCGCTCGCGCGTGACCGGAATGCCGTAGGCGGCCAGCAGCTTCTTCGATTCGCGCTCGGTCAGGACCGCAGTCCCGGTCTCGCGCGGGGGCAGCGCCGTGATATCCGCCGCCCGCGCAAACGTCGCTCGCTTCCTGAATGTCCGAAGGAACGCGTGATAGCCCACGGCCGCGCGCACCGCCTGAAAACACGTGAGCGTGTCCCGATAAGCCGGCACGCCCTCCCCGACGATCGTCTCGACGGTATAAGCCGGATCGTCCATGCACGAACCCGTGAGCAGGATCGCGATGGGCTTGTCGCTGCGCTTCGCGAGCTCGACGCCGTGTTCGAGCTCCGCACGCTTGGGAACGGTGTAAACGGGAACGAACACATCGACGTTCTCGTCCGCGGCGATCGTTTCCAGTGTCCGGCGATAGATTTCCGGCTGTCCGCTTGCCACCGAGGTCGTGTCGGTCGGGTTGCTCACGCCGCCGTAGCCCGGCATGAGCGCGGCGAGCCGCGCATGCGTCTCTTCGCTGTACGGCGGCCATTCGAGCCCGAGCTGGGAGCCCACGTCCGCGACCTGCACCACGTTGCCGCCGGAGAGCGAAAGCGAGGCCGCGCGCCGGCCTTTGGGCCAGCGCCTGCCGCGCAGCATGATCGCCGTCTCGTATAGATCCTTCGCGTCGGGAACGCGGATCACGCCGAACTGGCGTGCCGCGGCGTCGAAGACGTCGTCCGCCCCCGTCATCGCGCCGGTGTGCGACGCGGCCGCGCGGCTGCCGTGCTCGGTGCGCCCGAACTTCAAAGCGACGACGGGCTTCCCGAGCTCGGCGGCCCGCTCGGCCAGCGCGATGAACTTGTCACCGTCCTTCATGCCTTCGAGCGCCATCAGCATGACTTCGGTGGAAGGCGCTTCGAGCATGTGCGCGGCGAAATCCATCGCTTCGAGGTCGGCTTCGTTGCCGCTGCTCACGACGTAGTTCACCCGCACGCCGGCCTGAAGCGCCCGCCACATTACGTTCACGGTCCCGAAGCCGCCGCTCTGACTCACGACGCACACGTTGCCGCTACGGCAGAGCTCCGGCGAAAGCACGCTGCTAGCGGTGAGCGCGAAACGATCGAGAAAGTTGATGACGCCGTAGCAGTTCGGCCCCATGACGCGGAGCCCGCTCGCGCGAGCGAATGCCGCGATCTCCGCCTGCCGCTGCCGGCCTTCATCCGTTCCTGTTTCGCTGAAGCCGGCCGTGAATACGGTCGCGAACGGAATGCCGCGCGCATGACACTCGCGCAGCACGGGCAGGACCTGCGTCGCAGGCGTGATCAGTCCGACCTGATCGGGTACTTCCGGCAGAGCGGTCACGCTCGGATAGCACGGCATGCCCCAGACTTCTTCGCGGCGGGGATTCACCGGCAGGATGCGACCGCCGAACCCGAACTTCAGCATCTGGCGCAGGAGCCGCCCGCCGAAGCGCGTCGTGTCGTCGGTCGCGCCCACGACGGCGACACTGCGTGGCGCGAAGAAGCGCGTGAGATCGGGGGGCGTGGCGCTCAAACCTTGCTTAGAACTACCGCCTTATTGGTGAGCGGGGGCTGCGTAGCAGCGGGGTCCCCGCGAACGAAACATTCCGGCATCGGTCAGTATTTCCATCAAATGCACGAGGCCTTAAGCAGAACGGCGACGCCCGAGCCGAAGGCAAGCGCCGCCGCTAATCGTCGTCGCGTCCGGATCTGGAATAAGTCGAGAGCGCCCGCCGCATGAACTCGAACTGCGATTTCACGGCGCTACAGGCACTGCATACCGCGAGATGCAGCCGCAGCGCCGCGCGGTCGACGAACCCGAGCTCCCGATCGAGGCCCATCGACATGAGGCGGGTCGCCTCCTTGCAGGTGATCCTCATCGTGCCGGGCGTGCTCTCGCCGGAGCGAACCAGCGCTGTTCGAGGCACTCGCGAAGCGACATGCGGGCCCGATACATGAGCACGGAGCAGTTCGTGGCGGTGATCGAGAGCTCCGCGCAGATTTCCTCGATGCCGAGGCCCATCACTTCACGCAGCTCGAACACGCGCGCGGCGTTCTTCGGCAGCCCGGACATGCAGCGCTCCAGCACTTCGAAGAACTCGCGTTGCGCCAGCGCCTGCTCGGGATTCGCCCATGCGCTGGGAGGCGTCGCGTAATGGCCGTCGTCCTTGAAGAGCGCGTCGAAGTCGTCGAGCGAGAGCTCTTCGCCGGGAACGGTGAGCGATTCCTCGCGGCTCGCCCGTCTGAAGTGATCGAGGATCTTGTGCTTGAGGATTCCGATGAGCCAGGTGCGAACGGACGAATCGCCGGCGAAACGCTCGGCCCCCTGAATCGCTGCGGTCAGCGCTTCCTGCACGCAGTCCTCCGCGTAGGTCTCGTTGCGGAGCTGCACCATGGCGAATCTGTAGAGCGCTCGCCGATGCGTCTCGAGCTCCTGCATTCCGAGGGGCGGTGAGGCTGAGCGGGGCATCGCGTCGCGTGGGGCCTGTTCGTTACCCGGACGAATCTAGCCGAACTCACGCAGCGGAGCAAACAAACTAGCGCCGCAGGCGTGAAACGAGCATCCCGGCAGCGACCAGGGCTGCGGCGCCGACGGTGAGCAACGTGCGGTGCGTGTTCATCCAGAACTGCACGCTCGCCGGCACCGCGCGATCGTCGAAGCGGCCGTGGGCGCCATGATCTCCCGGCACCGGTGCGTGGAGGTTGTCGGGCGTGCCGTCCGGCCGGATTTCGTCCGACTGCTGACCCTCGTACGCGTCGTGCGCGAGCTTGCGATCGAGCAGTCCGGGGATGACGCGCGTCCCCAGAATCGCCTGCACCGCCGGGAAGCCGACCCACACCTCGCGCCTGCGGTGTGTGGCCGCCCATACGATCGCGTCCGCGGCGAGCTCCGGCTGAAAGATCTTACCGAGCGGCTGCGCCTTCCTGCCGATGCAATTGCGCGCGATATCGAACTGCGGCGTGTTGAAGGCGGACAGATGGACCATGGTGAGATGAACGTCGCTGCCATCGTGAATCAGCTCGGAGCGCAGCGAATCCGTGAAGCCGCGCAACGCGCTCTTCGCTCCGCAATACGGCGCCTGAAGAGGAATCGATCGGTAGGCGAGCGCGGAACCGACCTGCACGATCGCGCCCCGGTTGCGCGGCTTCATGCGCTTCAGCGCGGCCCGCGTCCCCCACACCGCGCCGAGATACGTGACCTCCGTCGCGCGCTTGAAATCCGCGGGCGCGGTATCGAGGAAGTTGCAGAAGATGGTGGTCATCGCGTTGTTGACCCAGATGTCGATCGGCCCCCATTCGCGCTCGACGTGCTCCGCTGCGCTTTCGACTTGGGCGCAATCCGCGACGTCTGTGGGAATCACGAGCGCCATGCCACCCGCGGCTTCGACGTCCCGGCGCGCACCCTCCAGCCCTTCGTTGCCGCGCGCGAGCAACGCGACACGGCAACCGCGGCGCGCAAAGGCGACAGCGGCCGCGCGCCCGATGCCGGCGGATGCACCGGTAACGACGACGATCCTGCTCCGCATGGGTAACGTTCGCGCTACAGAAGAAAATCCCGTCGCCACGCGTCGTACTGCTCCGCTTTCATCACGCTCGCCATTTCCTCGGCGCTCGCGATCTTTGCCTTCAACTCCGCCGGCGGCGCACCGCTGTGAAGATGCGCGTAGACGTCCTGGAGCGCCTTCACCACCGCCGCTACGGGCTGATGTCCCTGCAGCAGGAGTCTCACGCCGCGGCCCGCGAGATCCTGACGCTTCACGTTCGGTGCCGAGCCGACAACGATCGGCAGGCTGACGGCAGCGCGGATCGCCTCGAACTGCTCGAGGCTCGCCAGACCGCTGAGGAAGATCGCATCCACGCCCGTGCCGGCATAGGCACGCACCCGCGCCACCGTGCGCTCGATGTCTTCCACCTTGAGCGCCGCCGTCCGGCCGATCAACACGAGGGCGGCGATCCTCGCGTGCCGCCACGGCCGCACGGAGCTTGCCGAGCATCTCTTCCGTCGATACGACTTCGAGCGCCGGCGCCCCGAAACGCTGCGGCATGACCACGTCCTCGATCATGAGCGCCGCAGTCCCGGCGTGCTCGAGCTCCTGCACGGTGCGCATGACGTTGAGCGCGTTGCCGTAACCCGTGTCGGCATCGAGCACGAGGCTCACGTCGCTCGCGCGCGTGATGCGCCGGACCTGAGCGGCGAACTCGGTGAGCGTCTGAAGCATCAGGTCGGGCGCCGCGAGCAGGGTGTTTCCGGAGACCGAACCGGACAGGATTCCGACCTCGAATCCCGCACGCTGCGCAAGCCGCGCCGAAAGCGCGTCGAACACGGTCGCCGGAGACACGCAGACCGGGCCGGCCAGGATGGCGCGCAGACGTTCGCGCTTTTGAGTCGGTGTCATGATGATCCTTTCATGAGCTTCCGGAAAATGCGTGACACTCATTTTCCGCACGAATTTCCCTTGCCCTCCGCGAGAGGGGGAGCGGAGCGGTCGGGGAGGGAATCGAGCGGTAAGCATCTACAGGATGCTCGATCACTCGGGTTTGATGCCGGCCGCCTTCACGACCTTCTGCCACTTGTCGGTCTCGGCGCGCAGGTACGCGGCGAATTCTTCCGGCGTGCTGGCTACGACTTCGCCTCCATCGGCTGCGAGCCGCGCGCTCACCTCGGGCGTGCGCAGCGCGGCCACGGTTTCCTTGTAGAGGCGCGCAACGATGTCCTTCGGCGTGCCGGACGGGACGAGCAGGCCATACCATTGCAGCGATTCGTAGCCGGGGACGCCCGCTTCGGCAATCGTCGGACTGTCGGATGCGACAGCGACGCGTTGGGCACTCGTGACGCCGAGCGCGCGCACACGTCCGCTGCGAACTTGCGGAATCGTTCCCAGCATCGAAGCGACGCTCACCGCGACGTGCCCCGACACGAGCGCAAGAATCGATTCTCCGCCGCCGCGATAAGGCACGTGCAGCATGCGGGTTCCGCTCATGAAGAGGAAAAGCTCCATGCCCATCTGCGGGTTCGTACCGAAGCCCGGCGACGAGTACAGCACCTCGCCGGGCCGCGCCTTCGCGATCGCGATCAGCTCTTTGACCGTCTTCGCGGGGAACGAAGGATGCGCCGCGAGGAGCAGCGGCTGTCGTGCCGCATGCGTGATCGGAACAAAATCGTGCAACGCGTCGTACGGGACTTTCCTGAACGTCGCGGGATTGATCGAGAGCGTGCTGATGCCGAGCAGCAGCGTGTAGCCGTCAGGCGGCGCTCTGGATGCGATCTCGCCGCCCAGCATCGTGCTCGCGCCGGCGCGATTGTCCACGAACACCTGCTGCCCGAGGCGTTCCGTCAGCGCCGGCGCAATGGAGCGTGCGACCACGTCGGCGCCACCCGGTGGGGAGGTCGGAACGATGATGCGGATCGGCTTCGTGGGATACGCTTGTGCGTGCGCGTGCGAAACGTGAAGCACGAGCGCGATGAACGACGCCGCCAGCAGCCACGCGATCGCGAGTGCATTCCTCATGACGGCCCAGGCGCCTGGATTCCGGTTTCGCACCGGGACGACGGAGGACCCGGCATCTGCACTCGATCCGACTTTGCAAACACAACCGACTTACGCCCCATCGTGCGACGCGATCGCGACTACCGCCGGCGCGCCGGAGCGATTGCTCCACGCGTGATTGCTCCCGCGATTGATGACGAGCTCGCCCCGCTTCAGGGTGACTTCCTCGGTGTCGAGCACGAGCACGACTTCGCCTTCGAGCACCACGCACAGATCGAGCGTGCGCGTCTTCTGCATGTACGGATGCGGTGCGTTCGCGGAGTAGGTGCACGCCTGCGGCGCGCCCACGGACCTGAAATACGCTGCGACTTCGCTCTGCCCGACCTTGCCCTTCCAGCTCGCGTCCGGCGGGATGGTGAGCACGTTCATGACGGACCCTTTCGCGGGCGGGATCAGCACGTGCGGAAGATGCAGGCTTTCGAGCACGAGCTTCGCGGGAAAGCTGTCGACGACCCACATCCGATGCAGCGCAAAGCCGGGACGCGCCGGATCGAGGCGCACGTCGGGCGAAGGCGTATCCGACACGAGGCTCGACTTGCCGGCTTCACGGTCGATTGCGACCACGCGCCGCTGCGGCTTCACGCCGGGCGGGAGCGGCTGGTTCTCCGGAGGACGCATCGGCTTGTCGTTGCCTTCCGCCGTCCCTGCCTCGTCCGCGAACTGCGCGTCGAACATGTCGAACGCCATCATGCAGCCGGTGCGCGAGCTGTCCCACAGATGCCACGCGCCGACGTCGATGACGACGTCGCCGGGTTTGAGCGTGAGCGTGCAGTCGTCCAACTCCATCACGCGCTCGCCGGAGAAGAGAATCCCGTAATCGACCGACTTCGTCTTGTGCATGTACGACCGGTTGTAGTGATTGCCGCCGCCGCGGTCCCATGTGCGACCGTGCTGCACGGGCGCGTGGAACGCCTCCGGAGGCGGCGCATCCGGCGTCTTCGACAGCCAATGCACGACCCGGAAATGGCCGCCGCCCTGGGGACAGGGGAACTCGTCGTTCCACGTGCCGGCGTCCTCCTTGCCGGCGAGCGGCGCCGGCGTCTCGCGCCACACCCAGAAATCGGTGTGTCCTCGGCCTTCGATGTTCCCGCCCTGCACGCCGGGCAGTTGCGCCTCGTGCGTCCCGGGCGCCGGTCCATCCCAAGCGACTTTCGATCGGCCGCGCTCGTCGTTGCCGGTGATCACGCGGCGAAGGGGGTTCACTGCCATGGCTTGCTTCTCCTCCAATTAAATGGGACAGACCCATTTATCCGGAAAATGGGTCTGTCCCGCTTTCCGGCCCGTTTCAGGCGGCGTCATGCGACGCGATCGACAAGACCGCGGGTTTGCGCGAGCGATTGCTCCAGGCGTGATTCGTACCGCGCTGGATCACGACGTCGCCCGCGCGCAGCACTGCTTCCTCCGTGTCGAGCACCAGCACGATTTCGCCTTCGATCACCACGCAGAAATCGAGCGTCTTCATCTTCTGCATATAGGGATGCGGCGCGTTGGGCGAGTAGGTGCACGCCCCTGGCGCACCCATCCCACGATAGAACGCGGCGACTTCCACCTGCCCGATGCGTCCGCGCCACGAATCATCGGGCGGAAACGTGAATACATTGAACACCGATCCGCCCGGCGGCGGCTCGAGCACGTTCGGCAGGTGGAGCGTTTCGTAAACGATCTTCGCGGGCGCGCTGTCGGTCACCCACATCCGCGCACATGCGAACCCCGGTCGTGCGGGATCGATCCGCACATCGGGCGAGGCGTCGTCGGAGACGAGATTACCTTCTCCCGCCCTGCGATCGACCGTGACGACGCGCCGCGTCGGCTTGACGCCCGCGGGCAGCGAGCGTCCGGGCTTCGGACGCATCACGGGATCGCTGCCTTGCGCGACGCCCGCGGGACCATCGACGAACTTCGCCGCAAACATGTCGAACACCATGCGGCCCGCCACCGGCTGCTTCCACTGGTGCCACGCGCCGACCTGCACGACCACGTCGCCCGGCTTCAGTACCGACCTCGGTATCGTCCAGCACGAGCACGCGCTGGCCTTCGATGCACACGGCGTAATCGATCGTTTCCGTCTTGTGCATGTCGGAGGAAAACAGACTGCGCCCGCCGCGATCCCAGGTACGTCCGGCGGGACGCCCCTTGGGCGCGTGCGGCTGGACGAGTAGCGGGTCCTTCGCGGGATCGTAGTCGGAGGGACGCCCGCGCGCTTCGATGACGCGCACATGACCGCCGTCGGGGGAGCCCGGAAAGTCGTACGGCTGCGACCCGGCATCCTCGCCCTCGAGTGGCGGCGGCGTCTCGTCCCACACCCAGAGGTCCGTCCATCCTGACGGGCCCACAGGATTGGGATGCGCGTTCGGTGCGGGGCCGTCCCACGCGATGCGCGAGTGTCCGCGCGCATCGTTGCCGGTCACCACACGGCGGATCGGTTTCAGACCATCTGCCATCAAGTGCTCTCCATTCGCGTTGCGTGAGTCCGCATGTCGGGAACGACATGCCCGATTCTCATGATCGTAACCCATTCGAGTCGCCGGCCCCATTCCGGCAGCACTCTGTTGCCAGGCCGCTCCGCTCTTGCGATCATAGTGGCGGTTCCAGTTCACTGATCGCCTCGGCTTGTACTCTCGACATTCACGTACGGTGCGTGCACTGAGCGCGATCAGCGTGGGCGCGCAAGCGGTCGGCGCCGTCGCGTTCGGAGCACTTACCGTCGGCGCATTGGCGATCGGTGCGCTTGCCGTAGGCCGCCTCGCGATCCGGCGAGCCCGCCTCGGACGCGTGGAGATCGATGAACTCGTCGTCCGTAAGCTCAGGGTCACCGACGCACTCGAAACGCCCCCCAAATCGCACTCCGCATAAACGTTACACCGATCGGCTGTGCACGCCTGCGGATGAGCGCGACGCGCGCGTTCGCCAGTGGATCACGGCCTTCACAACGCACCTGATTCTCATAATTTTCGAGGAGAAAAACATGCGCAGATCACGTCGCGCCCTGATTGCCGTCGCCTGTCTTGCAGCACTATGTCCGGCGCTCGCGCAAT
This sequence comes from uncultured beta proteobacterium, assembly GCA_963808765.1. Taxonomy (GTDB): domain Bacteria; phylum Pseudomonadota; class Gammaproteobacteria; order Burkholderiales; family SG8-41; genus JAQGMV01. The sequence goes on along the minus strand of CAWEHH010000008.1, from coordinate 46,546 downwards.
CGGCGCAGTCCTATCCGACGCGGCCCGTCCGCATGATCGTCCCGTTCGCCCCGGGCGGCGCCTCGGACTTCGTCGCCCGGATCATCTCGCCGAAACTGACCGAGGTGCTCGGTGAGCAGGTGGTGATCGACAATCGCACGGGCGCATCGGGCAATATCGGCGTCGAGCTGGCGGCACGCGCACCTGCCGACGGTTACACGATGCTGCTCGGAAACGTCGGCACGATGGCGATCAATCCGAATTTCTTCGAAAAGTTTCCGGTGAAGCCCATACGCGATCTCATCGGCCTGAGTCTCGTCGTCGACGTTGCGGGGGCATTCGCGATACATCCCGCGGTGCCCGCGAAGAACGTCGCCGAGTTCATCCAGTTCGCAAAGAGCAAGCCCGGGCAGTTGAACTACGGCTCGTCGGGAGCGGTGAGCGCGCAGCGGCTCGCCTTCGAGTTCTTCATGAGCAAGTCCGGCATCAAGCTCGTGCACGTTCCGTATAAAGGCGGCGCGGGCGGCGCGACGACGGGCGTGCTGACCGGCGAAGTCTCCGCGACCATGGTGACAGTCGCCTCTTTCGTCAATCACCACAAGAGCGGCAAGGCGCGCGTGATCGCGGTAGTCGCTCCGAAGCGCATCGAAGCGCTGCCGGACGTGCAGACGATGATCGAAGCCGGCTTCCCGGAGCTCACGCTCGGCTCGTGGCAGGGCATGTACGTGCCCGCAGGGAACGCCCAGGCCGATCGTCGATCAGCTCTACGCCGCGCTCATGAAGACCTTGCACGATCCTGAAGTCGTCAAGCGGCTCAACGCGGGCGGCGCCGACGTCGTGACCAGCAAGTCGCGCGAAGAGTTCGCGCAATTCATGAAAACACAGACTGCGTTCTGGGCGAAGATCATCAAGGACGTGGGTGTAACTTCCGAGTGAGCCGTCAGAAAGACTTCCATGAATAAACGCTACCGTTTTCTCCTGATCCAGGCCTTTCATCTTCCGAAGGAGTCGCCTTATCTCCACCGCGCCGTCGACGGACCGAAGGAAGGCATGCTCATGAATTTCGAGAACGTGAAGCCCCTGCTCGAAGACGTCGACTGGGAGCTCCATCGCGGTCCGCTCGCGACCTACGGCGATTGGCCGGTGGAAACACGCGAGGAATTCACGCTCGTTGCCGCGGGCCGGCTTGCCATCGTGCGCGAGGCGTGTGCCAGCGGCCAGTACAACGGGATCGTCCTCCTGGGCGGAGGAGAGCCGGGCTATCCGGCCTCGCGCGAGATCGCACGCGAGTACGGCATCCCGGTCACCGCCTGCGCGTTCTCTCAGATGCACGTCGCATCGATGCTCGGCAACAAGTTCGGCGTGATCGATCTCGCCGAGAATCACAACATGTACTACTACGACCTCGTCGTGCAGCATCGCTTCGACAACCGCTGCGCATCGATCCGGAACATCAACTATCCGTTGCCGCGTCCTCCGGAGATGGGCCATTCGGAGGTGCATCTCGCGAAGAACCGTGCTCAACGCGGCGAACATTCGGAGGTCGTGGAAGCGGCGCTGCGCGAGGCGCTCGCCGCGATCGAGGAAGACGGAGCGGACGTGATCACGTTCGGCTGCTCGGCCCTGTTCTGGCTTCAGCCGGTGCTTCAGAAACGGCTCGCGGAGCTGGGCTGGGAAGTGCCGGTGCTGGAAGGCTATAGCTGCGCGATTACCCTTGCGAAGGCGATGGTCGATCTCGGCGTCAGCGCGAGCGGGCTCGTGTATCCGAGCGCGAAGCCGAAGAAGTGGCGGCGGAAGAAGCTGTTCTGACGGTCAGCGTTCGCGGACGAGCCGTATCAGCGTCACCTCCGGCCGCGTGCCCAGGCGCACGAGCGGCCCCCACGTGCCGGTCCCAGGGCTCACGTAGACCCACATGCTGCCTTCACGCGACAGGCCGTGCGAGTGCGGCGCATGCACATGCCGCACGACGAGCGTCCAGGGAAAGAACTGGCCCCCGTGCGTGTGCCCGGAAAGCTGCAGATCGAAGCCCAGACGCGCCGCCGATGGCGCAGCGTTCGGGCGATGCGCGAGCAGCAGGCGGAAATCCGCAGGCGGCGCGTGGGCCATCGCAAGATCCGGCAACGGCCCGGGTTCGAGCGCCGGGTCGAGCACACCACCGATCACGATGCGCGCACGCTTCGTGCTCCACGACAGCGTGTTCATTCAGAAGCACGCGGAAACCGAGCTTTCGGAAATGCGCGCTCCACGCCTGCGGCCCCGAATAGCAGTCGTGATTGCCGAGCACGAAGTAGCCGCGACCATCGCGCGCAAGCTCCTGAAGGGAAGACACATGAGGTGCGAGACGCTCGACGGAGCCGTCCACCATGTCGCCGGTGAGAACGACGAGATCCGCCTGCATCGACTTCGTCATCGCGACCACGTTCTCCACGTAGCGTGACCCTATGCTGCGGCCTACGTGAAGATCGGTGACCTGCGCGATGCGGAAGCCATCGAGATCCGCGTGCAGGCCGGGAAAGGGAATCTCCACGACCCGCACCCGCGGCCCGCGCAACGCGTATGCGCTTCCGAGCCCGAGCGCAAGCAGCGAAGCGGCCATGACGATTCACAGCCCCCGCATCGCGTGCGAACGCGTGCACGCCGGCGAGCGCGGAAGGCCAGAACGTCGCAAGCAGGATCGCATCGCGCGCGAGCGTGAAGAGCAGGACGAAGCTCACCCACCCCATCGAAACGAAGCTCGCCTGGAGCACGACCTTGTCGCCGAACGACTCGGCATGGCGCCGGCCGCGCCAGTACACGGTCGGGACGATCCAGATCAGCACGAATGGGAGCGCCAGCGCCAGTGCCTGCGCGGGGTGCGATGCCAGCCGCGCACTGACGTATACATACGATACCGTGAGCAGCGCCGTCACGAGGACGAGGAATGACTGCGGGCGGCGCCTGAGAGCAATCTGAGCCATCAGTTGAAGTAGGGAAGAAGCCTGTCGATCGATCGGATAACGGCACGCCCGGGGATTCGCCGTGAAACGCGAACGTTATCTCGAAAGCACTGCCACGGGGTGACGTGCCGCGCTTCGCCGCGGGGACCAAAACGCGGAAGGCGGACAACATCCTTGTTGACGCCCCGCCGACCGGATGGTTCCTCTGGACGTGCACGGATGCTTCATAATGCGCGGCGGACGCACGGAGGAGGAGACCCTTGTGATGCCGAGATCGTCGACCGTCGGTCGCGCGCTGCGACTTGCCCTGATCGTCGCGCCGTTCGTCGCCGGCCCCGCGCACGCTGCCGCCGCCGACGCGCCGTATCCGAATCGTCCGATCCGCCTCGTCGTGCCGTTCCCGCCGGGCGGTCCGGTCGAGCTTCTCGGACGCGCATTCACCCAGCGGCTCACCGAAACGATGGGACAACCGTTCGTCTTCGACAACCGTCCCGGAGCGAGCGGCACCATCGGCACCGAAGCCGTCGCGAAAGCGCCGCGCGACGGCCACACCATCCTCATCACGAACTGCTCGCACTCTTCGAATGCCGCTTACTACAGGAAGCTTCCCTACGATCCGCTCGCGGACTTCGCACCCATCACGCAGATGGACGTCACCTCGGGCAATCTGCTGGTCGTGCACGCGTCCATCCCAACGCGCTCGGTGAAGGAGTTCATCGCGCTCGCCAAAGCACGCCCGCGCCAGCTCAACTATGCATCAGCGGGCGTCGGGAGCCCCCAGCACGTCACCGGCGCCTTGTTCGCGTCGATGGCCGGGATCGAACTGACGCACGTCGCCTACAAAGGCAACGCACCCGCCCTCAACGACCTCCTCGGCGGCCACGTCGAGGTGATGTTCATCAGTCCCTCGTTCGGACGGCCCTACGCGGAGAAGGGACGGTTGCGCGCACTCGGTATCGCCGGCCCGCGGCGGCTGCCGAACATGCCCGATGTCCCGACCTTCCATGAGGCAGGACTTACCGGCTACGACTACACCTGCTACCACGGCATATGGTTCCCCGCGGGCGTCCCCGCCGACATCGTGCGGCGTCTGCATGGCGAGACGGTGAAGGCGCTCGCCACGCCGTCCGTGCGTAAGTACATCGCCGAGGCCGACTACTTCGCCGTCGGCAATTCGCCCGAGGAGTTCGCCGAGTTCCTCAGGAACGACATCGCGCGGCAGGAAAGCATCGCGAAGAGAATCGGGCTTCAGCCGCAGTGAACGCGGTCGAGCGCGCGCCGATTCGACGACGACATCCACTCGCCGTCGCGTTTCTTCCGCATATTCACGCGAGCGAGTAGAAGTCCAGGAGGATCCTGATGCGCTTCGATCTCATCATCCGCAACGCGACCGTCGTCGACGGCACGAAGGCGCCGCGGTTTCGCGCTGATATCGGCGTGATCGACGGCATGATCCGGGAAATCGGCCCGCTCGACGGTGCGCCCGCCGATCAGGAGATCGATGCGAGCGGCCTCATCGCCGCGCCCGGCTTCATCGACTCGCACACGCACGACGATCGCATCCTGCTCTCCGATCGCGATGTCGCGCCCAAGGTGAGTCAGGGCGTCACGACGGTGATCACGGGCAACTGCGGCATCAGCCTCGCGCACTCGCCCTCACCCGTCGGCGCGCCGACGCCGCCGCTCGATCTGCTCGACACCGAGGGCGGCTGGTTCCGCTTCCCGACCTTCCGCGCTTACCGCGAAGCGCTCGAAGCGCAGCCAGCCGCAGTCAATGCGGCCTGCCTGGTCGGACATACGACGCTGCGGGTGGCCACGATGGACGACCTCGATCGCGCGGCGACGGCGGCCGAGATCGCACGCATGCGCGAACGTGTCCACGAATCGCTCGCATCAGGCGCGATCGGCGTGTCCACCGGAACGGCGTATCCGCCCGCCGCGAAAGCTCCGACGGAGGAGATCATCGAAGTCTGCCGCCCGATCGCCGAGCTGGGCGGGCTGTACGCCACCCACATGCGCAACGAGGACGACGACATCGTGCAGGCAATGGAGGAGACGTTCGCGCATCGGCCGCGCGCTGAATGCGCCCGTGGTCGTGTCTCATCACAAGTGCGTCGGCACGCGCAATCACGGCCGCTCGCCGGAGACGCTCGCGCTGATCGATCGACGTAAAGCGCACGCAGCCCGTCGCGCTCGACTGCTATCCGTACATCGCTTCGTCGACCGTGCTGCGCTACGACCGCCTCGAGCAAGTCGACGCGCATCCTCATCACGTGGTCGAAGCCGCATCCGGAGCTCTCCGGCCTCGATCTGGACGAGGCGGCGCGACGGCTCGGCATGTCGAAAGAGGATGCCGTCGAGAACATCAAACCGGCGGGCGCGATCTACTTCATGCTCGACGAACGCGACGTGCAGCGCATCCTGAAGTACGACGACACGATGATCGGCTCGGACGGCCTGCCGCACGATACGAAGCCGCATCCGCGGCTGTGGGGAACGTTTCCGCGCGTGCTCGGACACTATTGCCGGGAGCTGAAGCTCTTTCCGCTGGAGACCGCGGTGCACAAGATGACCGGCCTGACCGCGTCACGCTTCGGATTGGACGGACGCGGAGTGCTCGCGAAGGGCGCTTACGCGGACATCACGCTGTTCGATGAGGCCACGGTCATCGACCGCGCGGATTTCCAGCACTCCACGCGTACGGCCGAAGGCATCGATACGGTCATCGTGAATGGCGTGGCGGTCTGGCGCGAGGGACGGCCGACGGGCGCACGGCCGGGCCGCGTCCTGACATCGCAGCGCTCGCGCTCGAACTGAACCGTGCGCATATCCGGTGAACCGCCTACCGCCGCCGGTCCAGGCGGCCCAATCGGCGTAATGGCGAGTCCCGGCAGCTCGACATCAAGCGGCCGCAGCCCTCTATCGTCATTGCGGTGAATTCTTCGGAATCCAGGCGCCGTTAGCGTAAGCACGCGCAGCTCGACCTCGCGTCAGCGGCTCACGTTCACTTGTCAAGCCCGTGCCGCTGACGAAATGCTTCGGCAGCCCCGCGCGAGCAATCGCGCCGTGGAACGGCTGATCGGCGAGCGCTTCGCGCACGTCCGCGCGCACGGCGAGCAGGCGCTCGAGATCGACGCCCGTGCGCAGGCCCATGGATTCGAGCATGAAGACGAGATCCTCGGTCGCGATGTTGCCGCTCGCACCGGGCGCGTAAGGACAACCGCCTAACCCGCCGAGCGACGCATCGAACATACGGACGCCGACATCGAGCGCGGCGAGCGCATTGGCGAGTCCCAGGCCGCGCGTATCGTGGAAGTGCGCCTTGATCGGTATCTCGTCGCCCAGGTCGCGCCTCACGTCCGAGAAAAGCGTCCGGACAGACGCGGGATCGGCATAGCCTACGGTGTCAGCGATGATGATCTCGTCCGCGCCGGCGCGTGCGAGGCGGGTCGCGAGCCGTCGCACGTTCTCCTGCGGGACGTGGCCTTCGATGCTGCAGCCGAGCGCCGTCGAGAGCCCGCCGACGATCGTCGGTCGATTGGCGCCCGCGACGCTCTTGCATAGCGCGACGATCTGCTCGAAATCCGCCGCGGACTCCTCGGTCGAGCGGCGCACGTTCGCGCGGTTGTGGCTTTCGCTCACCGAAATGACGTAATTCATCTTGTGCACGCCGAGCTCGAGCCCCCGCTGCGCCCCTCTCATGTTGGGCACCAGCGCGGCGACCGTGAGCCCCGGCAGCGTGAGCGCATGCGCCACGATCTCGGCGGCATCCGCGAACTGGGGAATGAGCTTCACCGGCACGAACGAGCACACCTCGATCTCGCGCACGCCCGCCTGGAACTCGTCCGTGATCCATTTCTTCTTGAGATCCGTCGGCATGAACTGCGGAACGCTCTGGAGCCCGTCCCGCGTTCCGACCTCGTGCACGTGAACGTCTGTCATGATGTCACCCTGTCAAACAGCGTCGGTCCTGGATTCCGTATCAGCGTGCTGCGCACGTACGGAATGACGGCGTGGGCCGGGACGCGTAGTCTGAACCAACGCTGTGGTCATTGTCCCGAGAACTTCGGCTTGCGCTTCTCGTTGAACGCGCGCACGCCCTCGTGCCGATCTTCCGTGTCGACGGTCCTGTTGTACGCCTCGACTTCGAACGCAAGCCCGGTGCGCAGGTCGACGTCCATGCCGCGCTGAATCGATTTCTTCGCCTGCCGGACGCCGATCGGCGCGTTGGCCGCGATCGTTCGCGCAATGTCGAGCGTCTCGTCGAGGAGCGCGTGGGCTCGCACACGCGATTCACGAGCCCCCACTCATACGCCTGCTGCGCCGTGAACGGACGGCCGCTCAGGATGATCTCCTTCGCGCGACGCCCGCCCACCGCGCGCGGCAGGTTCTGCGTCCCGCCGCAGCCCGGCATGATGCCGAGCGTCGTCTCGGTCAGCGCGAAGCGCGCGGCGCTCGAGGCGTAGATGAAGTCGCACGCCAGCGCGAGCTCGCAGCCCCCGGCGAACGCGGCGCCATTGACGGCCGCAATCACCGGCACGAGCGCATTCATGACGCCGTAGACGGCCTCCTCGAAGATCGCGTGCTGCGCCGCGCCACTCGGCTTCGGTCATTCCAAGGCGCTCTTTCAGATCGCCGCCCGCGCAGAACGCCTTGTCGCCCGCGCCGGTGATGACGATGCAGCGCAGATCCTGCGCGTCGAATGCAAGCGGACTGAAGATCTCTTTCAGCTCCCGCCCCATCTGGGTGTTGAGCGCGTTGCGAACGTCGGGACGGTCCAGCGTGACGAGGAGAAGACCGTCGTCGAGGCGCTCGGTGCGTAATGTAGTCAGTGTTTGCATGTCAGATAATCCGGCCAGGCCGTGGACGTGTCACCTGCGACACGCCGGCGTTTGGCCTCAACGTTCAGTTCTCACGTTTCACATTTCACTCTGCCGACGCGGGAGACTCACTCCCCCGTGATCCCCGCGTCCTTCACGATCTTCGCCCAGCGCACGACCTCGGCCTGGAAGTACTTCGCGAACGCTTCCTCGGTCCCGCCGAGCGGATCAAGGCCGCCACCGGCGAGCTTCTGGCGCGTGTCCGGCTGCTCGAGCGCGCGGTTCATGTCCGCATTGATCTTTGCGGTGATGGCGCGGGGTGTCTTCGCGGGCGCAAAGAGCGCGTACCACGCTTCGAATTCGTAGCCGGGCACGCCCGTCTCGGAGATTGTGGGAACGTTCGGCAGTTGTGCGGAGCGCTTCGCCCCCGTCACGCCGAGCGCGCGTATCCGTCCGCTGGTGACGTGCGGCAGCAGGGTGGAGATGCCGAGCACGCCGAGATCGACTTCGCCGCTCATCATCGCGGTCGTCGCGGGGCTGATGCCTTTGTACTGGATGGGATTCAGCTTGATCTTCGCCATGCTCGCGAGCAGCTCGGTCGCCATGTGCGACGCGCCTCCAGGGCCCGACGATCCGTAATGGAGCTGACCGGGGCGGCTGCGCGCGAGCTGAACGAACTCGCGGACCGTCTTCGCGGGAACGGAAACGTGCACGGCGAGGAGCGAAGGCTGCGTTGCGACCAGCACGATCGGATGGAAATCGCGCAGCGCGTCGTAGGTGAGCTTGCGAAGCTCGCCCGCGTACGCGATCGAGAGGCTCTGTGCGAGGAGCGTGTAGCCGTCGGCGGGCGACTTCGCGGCGATGCCGCTGCCGACCGTGTTCGATGCGCCCGGCCGGTTATCGACGATGACCTGCTGTCCCCACGCCTCGGAGAGCTTCTGCGCCGCGATGCGTCCGATGATGTCGATGCCGCCGCCGGGCGCGGACGGCACGATGATGCGCACGGGTTTGGCGGGATACTCTTCGGACTTCTTCTCCTGCGCTGAGGTCGTCATCGCGGCGAGAACCAACCCCGCCGCGGCCATGATACGGAACGTGCTCTTCAATGCGTAAGCTCCTGCGAAGCGACTACATCCTGCGCGATGCGAGTCGGGAGTGTCCATCCTAACACCGCCGTCAGCGCGAACGCTTGTGGCGTCGCAGGCAGGGTCCTATCATCGACCGTCGCACACTGGACCGGACACGAGGAGATCGATTGAACGCAATCGTCGACGAATTCGAGTTCTTCCTTCAGAAAGAATGGTCGGACGGATTCCCGGTCGTCACGCCGACGGAAGCCCGCGTGCAGTGGATGCTTGGCGACACGCGCTGCAATCCCGAAGAAGTAATCGGCGACGTTCCACCGGCGGGCGAAGCGCCACCGTGCGCGACGTCGCGATTCACGCGCTCATGGCCGGGTGCAGACCCGAATATCTGCCCGTTGTGATCGGCGGCATGCGCCAGATCCTGCGCGAGGAGTTCAACATGGGCGGCGTTCAGTGCACGATGCACGGGGTCGCGCCGCTCATGATCGTGAACGGTCCGTATGCGGAAGAGATCGGGTTGCATGGCGGAAACGGCTGCTTCGGTCCGGGCTTTCGGGCGAATGCGTCGATCGGTCGGGCCGTGCGCCTCATGCTGACCAACCTCGGCGCCGGACTGCCCGGAAAGGCTTCGGCGACGGTGTTCTCTTCGCCCATCCGTTACACGGCCTGCCTCACGGAGAACGTCGCGCTTACGCCGTGGGAGACGCTTGCGGTCTCGCGTGGATATGCGCCCGACGACAACGTGATCGCCTGCGCGATGGTGGAGAGTCCGCGGCTGCACTTCGACGACGTGAGCACGCAGGCCGAGCGCCTGCTGATCGGGATCGCCGATTCGATGACCTCGGCAGGCTCGTGGAACATGTGGTTCAGCTCCGATGTCGTGGTCGCGATGAGCCCGCAGCACGCGCGACTGTGCGCGGACGCGGGCCTGTCGCGCGCGCAGGTGCAGAAGCGCCTGTGGGAGCTTGCGGAGCGGCCGCAGGGCTCGCTCAAGCGCGGCGGCAACTGGCGGCCGGAGCGGGCGATCGCGATGGGCTTCGATCCGGACGACGACGATCAGCCGATCAAGGCGGTGAAAGAGATCGACCGCCTGCACCTGATCGTGGCGGGCGGCCTCGGTCCGGTGACGGCCGTGTGTCACGGATGGAACCATGCGACGCGGGCGGTGCATGGTACCTACGAGACGTGAGCGGCCTCACGCATCCAACCGGCCGTTCGGAGTTCGAGACGGCATTGGCCTCGCTCCGAACGGAGCTCAAGAGAGGATAACAATGAGCAACGAACTACCCTTCATCGATCCCACGCGCGGCGGTGCGAAGGTGAAGCTCGAGCGCCCACCACGCCCGATGGACCTCGCCGGCAAAGTCGTCGGCATGGTGGACAACAACAAGGAACAGGGCGACGTCATCCTCGCCGCGTTCGGTCTGGCGCTGCGCGAGCGCTTCGGCGTCGCGGACGTGATCATCCGCCGCAAGCCTTACTTCTCGAAGCCGGCGACGGCGGAGCTGATCGACGAGCTCGCCGCCAGGGTCGACGTCGCGATCGCCGCAGTGGGCGGGTGAGGCTCCTGCACGTTGTGCAGTGTGCACGACACGGTGGAGTTCGAGAAACGCGGCATACCGGCCACGGTCGTCCTGACCAGCGTCTTCAGGAATGCAGCGATCCATTCATTCAAGACGAAGGGCCTCGAAGGGCATCCGTTCATCGAGCTGCCGCATCCGATCAGCAACCTCACGGCCGACGAGATGCGGGCGCTTACGCTGCGCCATACCGATGAGCTGGTCGCTCAACTCACGATGTGAACTCGGGAAATGCGCGGAGGAAAACGGGTCTGTCCCGTTTTTCCTGCCGAATTACAATACGCCGCTCAGTAGAACGAAAGCAGCACACGACGCAGTGCCGACCGGAGATCCGACATGAACGATACCGTATTGCCGCAGCAACTCAGTCCCGAAACGGTGCTCGAGCAGATGAAACAGCATGGCGTGACGCACGTCGTGTGGCTGCCCGACAGCGAGACGAACTGGCTGTACCTGCTGATGAAAGCGGAGCCCACCCTCACGCTCGTGGCGGTTCCGCGCGAAGGGCTCGCTTCCTCCATCGCGGCCGGTCTGCACGCGGGCGGCAAGAAGCCGCTCATCCTCATTCAGAACACCGGCCTCATGGAGTCCGGCGACTCGATCCGCGGCTGGCTGCTCGGGCTGGACGTGCCGGTCGTGTTGATGGTGGGGTTACGCGGTTGGACGCGCCATGGCGTGACACAGGACACCGCCGCCGTCTACACCGAGCGTTTTCTGAACGCCTTCGGCATCAACTACTACCTCGTCGAGTCCGACGCCGACGCCGATCGCATCCATATCGCGTTCGAGGAAGCGCAGAAGACGCAGCGGCCTGTCGCGGTCCTGATCGGCGACGAGTATCACGGTTTCATACGAAACATAAGGAGTGAGAAACGAATGTTCAAAACCGCTGACATGCTGAAGGTTTTCGGGAAACACCGCGGCGACGCGATCGTCGTGCCGGGCCGCGGAGGCAAGTTCTGGATCGACGTGAGCCGCAAGGAATCGCTCGACGTGCCGCTCGGCGATCCCGCGATGGGCGGCCACTGCGGATTCGCGTTCGGGCTCGCGATGGCGGTGCCGCATCGCAAAGTCGTGCTGTTCGATTCCGAAGGCGATCTGCAGATGAGTCTGGGCGTGCTGATGAGCGTCGCCGAGCAGAAGCCGGCGAACTTCTATCACTTCATGCTCGACAACGAGTGCTACGCCACGACCGGCGGTCAGCCGGTGCCGAACGCGAAGAACGTGCGCTACGACCTCATCGCGAAGGGCGCGGGCTATCCGCGCGCGTTCGCGTTCAGCGAGCTCGCCGAGTTCGAGAAAGCGCTGCCGGACATCCTCGAACAGAAGGGGCCGGTGTTCGTTGCGCTGAAAATTTTTCCCGAGATCGAGAACGAAGCGATCGGCAAGCGCCGCAAGTGGATGACGCGCACGCGCCAGCAGTCCATCCAGGCGATGCAGAAGGAAGTGGGGATCGCCTAGACGCATCTTCATGCCACGACGTCAATCGGCACGACGCCCGACGCTGGCAACGTCGTTTCGTTCTGGATCCCGGACGTGTGTGCGGCGCACCTCCGGGATGACGACTGAGGGATGACCCACACCGTGTCGTCATTCCGGCGCGAGGGCCGGAATCCAGGCGCTGTTGAACGATCCCGGACGTTGTGTCGCGCAGTTCCGTTACCAGCCCCGGGGCTCCGCCTTGAGGGACGACAGGGCCGCAAGGGCCTCCGAAATCGCGCCGGACTCGACTTCACCCAGCGCTTTCGACGGCGGCCGCGGCGCGCCGCAGTCGCGTCCCATCGCGAAGAGCGCCGCTTTGAGCCCGGTCTCGAGCCTCGGGTTCTTCACGAGCTGCCGCAGCGCGCCAAGCTGTTCCTGCCCTCTCCGCGCTTCGATGAAATCCTCCTTCGCGCAGAGGTCGTACACCTGACTGCACGAGCTTCGGCGCGACCGCCGCGAGGGATGAAAACGCGCCCTTTCCGCCGACACGCGCCGGGCGGCACCATGTAGTCCGCGCCCGGAGATGAGACTGGAAGTCGGCGCGTTTCGCCTTGCGCGCTCGCAATCATCTCTTCCATGAAGACGAAATCCATCTCGGCAGTCGACGAGCCGCGCAGAGTTTTCGAGCCGGTCGACGAGCTGCATGAACATGTCGGCGCGGAGATGTCGTGCCGACGTTCTCGACCGGCGGCGTGCAGACGAGAAACGGCAGCTTCACCGCCGAGCCGATCGGCACGATGTGCTCGACACACCATCGCCGGCTTCGGATGCCAGAAGTACGGCGGATGCGACACGATCGCCGAAGCGCCGAGCCTTCTCGGCATGGCTTGCGCGCTCCACCGCGATGGCGGTTCCGGCGTCGCTCGACATGCACGATCACCGGCACGCGGCCTTTCACCGTTTCCGACCGCGAACTCGAGAGTTGGCCCGCTGCTCGCCGTCGGTGAGACTCAGGTCCTCTCCTTCGGGCATCGGCAGCGCGAGGGCTTCGGCGCCATTACGGAGATGGAATTCGATCAGCTTGCGCATACGTGTCGTAGTCGATGCGTGGTCGCGCTTGAAAGGCGTCACCGGGTGCGAATGAATGAGTCCTGCTCTTGAATGCTTTCGATCAGGGTGTCCCTGTTCCGCGTTGGACCGCGCATCACCAGCCACTCGGCTCGGATTGCAGAATGCCGAGCTCTTCCAGCTGCGTGCTTCAGGAAGTCGATGCGCTCCTTTGTCGCGGTGGGCAGCGGCGAGCGCGTCGGGCCGACCGGGCGTCCCATCATGATCATCGCGCCCTTGAGCGAGGACGGATACTGCTCCTTGAAGAGATTCCACAGCCGCGAGATCTTGAACTGGCATTCGCGCGCCGTCTCCCAGTCGCGGTCCACCATCGACTGGTAATAACTTGTTGCAGAGGTTCGGCGCGATGCGCCCGGACGAGGAGAACGAGCCGCACGCGCCGAGCGGAAACGCCGAGCAGCAGGTGCTCGACCCCCTGATGATCGAGAAGCCCGGCCGCATCGACAGCGCGTCGCGCGAGATCTCGACGAACTTCTCGCTGTGGAAGCTCGCGTCCTTCATGCCGACGTAGTTCGGCAGGCGCTCGATCAGCTTCCTCGTGAGCTCGGCGGTGAACTCGACCCCTTCGCCGTTACGCCATGGCGAGTTGTAGGTGAGGATCGGCAATCCTGTCGCGGTGCCCAGCCGCACGACCGAATCGAAGATCTCTTCCTGCGTCGGACGCCGCACGTAGGGCGAAATCGCGAGCACCGCGTCGGCGCCGATTTTCTCGGCGTGGCGCGCGATGTCGATCGAGTCTTCCTCCGAAAGCGTGCCGAGAAAGATCGAAACCGGCACGCGCTTCGCCACCGTCTTCACGGCGATCTCGGCGCCGAGCTTGCGCTCCGCGATCGTGAGATTGAGCGACTCGGCCTTGTGGTGAGGCCACGCGATCGCCGGCGCGCCGTGACGAACGTGAAACTCGACCATCTTCGCGAAACCTTCGCCGTCGAAGCTGAAGTCGTCCTTCATCGGCGTGACCGGCGCCTGCATGACACCTTTGAGTGGAAGCACCATATGTGGGTCCTCTCCTGGGTTGACTGCCCTGCTGCTACTTGGCGAGGCCGAGATCGACCATGGTCCCGTGCGTGGCGCCGTATTCGACGTCGAGCCATTTCGCGAACTCCGGGCCGCGCATGAACTTCGACTCGAGCTGATTGCCATCGAGCTGCTGCTTCCACTCGCTCGTGGTGACCACCTTCGACAGCACGTCGCCCCAGAAAGCGGCCTGTGGAGCTGACAATCCTTTCGCGCCGAAGATGGCACGCCAGTTGGAGATGCCGGTCGCGTCGAGACCCTGTTCGCGCATCGTGGGCGTGTTCGCAAGCGGTCCTCCGACGCGCTGTGGAGCGGCAACCGCGAGAATGCGCGAGTTGCCGGACTGCACCTGTGGAAGCGCTGCGCTGACCGACGACACCATGGCGTGAATGTGGCCGCCGAGCACGGCCGTGATCGATTCGGCATTCGTCTTGAACACGACGAGCTTCAACTTCCTGGGCTCGACGCCGCCCGCGCGCAGCGCCTGAGCGATCGCGAGATGGTTCGGTCCGCCGCGTGACACCAGGCCGAAGGAGATCGATTCCGGATCCTTGCGCAGGCGCTCGACGAGATCGCGCATGCTCTTGAACGGCGAATCCTGCTTCACGCTCACCACCGAGTAATCGACGAGCAGCAGCCCGAGCGGCGTCAGCTCCTTGTAATGATGCGTCGCCACGCCGGCGAGCTGATTGGTGAAGAGCGTCGCCGTGGTATAGAGGAGATAGTGGGCGTCGCCGGCGTGCTGGTTGAGGTAGACGACGGCGAGGCTCTGATTGCCGCCCGGCTTGTTCATGACCAGCGCCGGGGTCGGAACGAGCTTATGCTCCACGATCGTTTTCTGGATCAGGCGAGCGTTGGCATCGTTGATGCCGCCCGCTCCGGTCGGAACGATCACCTCGATCGGCTTCTCGGGACGCCAGGCCGTCTGCGCGTGCGCGGCTGTCGTCGCGATGCCGCACACGGCGGCAACCATACTGCAAAGCGCAAAAGAACACCCTTTGCGCGAAAAGCGCTGCAACATCATGGCCGTTTTTTCCTCTGGCGTGAACGCGTGCCGCGTCGGGCTTCTGCTTGCTCCGAACACTCGAAGCACGTCACACGTGGCCGCCGGAACGGCGGCGAGCGCAGTCTACACCAAGTCATGCGGCTTATCGCTGCGCGTTCACGTATCTTGCGATCTCGGTGTGGTCCGCGGCGCCGCCGACTTCACCCTCCGCCTTCTTCCAGAGATCGAGGCACGCATGACCCAGCTCCGCCGGCACGTCGCAGGCCGCGGCGACTTCCATCGCGAGCGAGAGATCTTTCGTCATCAGGCCGAGCGCGAATCCCGAGTTGAACTTGCCGTTCAGGATGAACTGCGCGAACTTGTTTTCGGTGCTGTTGTTGCGTCCCGTCGACGCGTTGATGACGTCGATCAGCGTTTGCGGCTCGATGCCGAAGCGCTGCGCGACGAGCACCGCTTCCGCGGCCGCCGCAAGCCCGGCGGCGGAAACATAGTTGTTCAGCACCTTGGCGGCATGACCGGAGCCGAGCGCGCCGATGTAGAAGCGCTTGCCCATGGCGGCGAGCAGCGCGTCGAAGCGATCCGCGATCGACTTGTCCCCACCGATCATGATCGCGAGAGTCCCGGCGACAGCGCCTTTGACACCGCCCGAAACCGGCGCGTCGATCAGCGAAATACCGTGAGCACGCAGATCCTCGCCTAGTGTGCGCGTGCCCACCGGCGCGGAGGAGCTCATGTCGATGATGACGCTTCCGCGCGCCATCCCTCTTAGCAGGCAATCATCCGCGGCGCCCGCACCGAGCGCGACTCGTCTCACGATGTGCCCGTCGGGGAGCATCGTGATCACCACATCCGACTGTCGTCCCAGCTCGCTCAATGAGGACGCCGCGGCCGCTCCGTGTCCTTCGACAACGGCGCGCACCCTCTCCGCCGACGTGTCGAACGCGGTGACTTTCCAGCCTGCCTTGATCATGTTCGCGCACATCGGCGCGCCCATGTTGCCCACGCCGACGAGACCGACACGCACCTTTTCGTCGCGTCCTGCCGCTCTGGTTGCCTCCGTTGCCATGGCCGTGTCCTTATGGGGTCAGAGTAACATTTCGATGTCTGCCAACTGTGATCGAAATGTTACTCTGACCCCGTTTTGGTTTTGCTCCTTACGAATCTCCCCTCGCCCGTTGGGAGAGGGGCCGGGGGTGAGGGTGAGGGAATCGGGCGTGTCACGTGGTGGCCAGGCTCGACAGCTTCGGAGAAGGATGCGACATGAGAAGGAAAGTCGGAACGGTTGCGGTGCTTGCGTTTCTCTTTGCTGTGTCCGGGCCTGCGCTCGGGCAGACTGCCTATCCGGCGAAGCCCATCCGCATCATTTCGCCGTTTCCACCGGGCGGCAGTGTCGATACCGTCGCGCGGCTCCTGGCCAATGATCTCTCGAAGCCGCTCGGGCAACAGATCGTCGTCGACAACCGCAGCGGCGCATCGGGCAACATCGGTATGGAGCTTGCCAAGAACGCGCCGGCCGACGGCTACACGCTCGCGCTCAATACCCTGCCGTTCGTCACGAACCAGTTCCTCTACAGCAAAGTGCCCTACGATGCGATCGGCGACTTCACGCCCATCTCGCTCATCTCGTCGTCGCCCAACCTGCTCACGGTTCATCCTTCGCTCCCGGTGAAGTCGGTGAAGGACCTCATCGCGCTCGCGAAAGCGCAGCCGGGGAAGCTCAACTACGGCTCGGCCGGCATGGCCACGAATCCGCACATCTGCGGCGAGCTCTTCAACTATCTCGCCAGGACCAACCTCGTCCCGGTGCATTTCAAAGGCGGCGGCCCTGCGCTCATCGCGACGATGAGCGGCGAGACGGAGATCACGTTCTCGAACATCACGGAGACCGCGCCGCTCGTGCTGGCGAAGCGGCTGCGCGGCCTCGGCATCACGAGTGCGAAGCGCGCGCGCATCGTCCCCGACCTTCCGACCATCTCCGAAGCGGGCGTGCCGGGATATGAATTCACGACCTGGCACGCGCTCGTCGGACCGAAGGGTTCGCCTCCGGCGGTGCTGGGCGTGCTGAGCGAGAAAGTGCGTGCGACGCTGCGCGCGCCGGAGGAGATTCAGCGCTTCTCCGACCGGGGGCTCGACGTCGTGGCCAGCACGCCGGATGAGCTCGGGGCGCACCTCCGGAGCGAAATCAAGCGATGGGGGCCGGTCTTCAAGGAGCGCGGCATGCGAGCGGAGTGAAAATACGGGCGAAGCCCGGGTCAAGGCCACATTTCGATTCTTGCCGCGGGGGCGCAGCGTGCAGCCGACTCGTCGGCAGCATCACGTCTCCTGAAATAAATGGGACAGACCCATTTATCGGGAAAGTGGGTCTGTCCCATTTAAGGAGCGCAGGGACGGCAGGATCGTGCCCGTGCAATCGCCGAATCCGATCGGCACGTAGCCGTCACGCGACGCGCGGGCGCGCAGGATCACTTCATCGCCGTCTTCGGTGAAGGTACGCGTCTCGCCCGTCGGCAGGCGGATCGCGTTCGCGCCATCGTCGGTGAGCTCCCACAGGCTGCCCCAGCCGGCGCGTTCGGGCGCGGACAGCGTTCCGCTGCCGAAGAGGTCTCCCGGCTGGAGATTGCAGCCCCCGCTCGTGTGATGCGCGACGAGCTGAGCCAGCGTCCAGTAGAGGTGCTTCACGTTGCTTTCGATGATACGGTGAGGCGGCAGACCCCTGGCGCGCATCGCTTCGGTCCGGATCAGCACTTCGATGTCGATGTCGAAGAGCGCCGTCTTCCTGATCGGCGTCATCCCACAAGTACGGCAGCGGCTTCGGATCGGACGCCGGCCGTGCCGGCTGGGCGCGGCGAAACGGCGCCAGCGCCTCCATCGTTACGATCCATGGAGAGACGGTGGTGCCGAAATTCTTCGCGAGGAACGGCCCGAGCGGCACGTACTCCCACGACTGAATGTCGCGCGCGGACCAGTCGTTCAACATGCACAAGCCGACGATGTGATCGCCCGCTCGTGCGATCGGGATAGGTTCGCCAAGTCGGTTCCCCTGCCCTATCCACACGCCCAGCTCGAGCTCGATATCGAGCTTGCGCGACGGCCCGAATTTCGGATCTTCGTTCTCTGAGAGCTTGCGCTGCCCATTGGGACGTCGCAGCGGCGTGCCCGAGACGACGACCGATGACGCACGCCCGTGATACGCGACCGGGATGTGCTTGTAGTTCGGCAGCAGCGGCGGCTCGCGCTTCATGCGCGCGCCCGCATTGGTCGCGTGATGAATGCCGGCGAAGAAATCCGTGTAGGAGCCCACGGCCGCGGGCAAGTGGAGCGTGCAGGCGGAGGACTTGTGCAGGAGACGCAATGCCTGGCCTCCAGCCCGCTGACCTTCCCGCGTATCCGCCGCAAGCACGTCCGAGAGCCGGCTGCGCAATTCGATCCGCGCATCTCGCCCGAGCGCCATGAATGCGTTGAGCGTCGCGCCCGACGCGGCCCGCGCGGCTTCTTCAGCCTGGCCTGCGAAGAGACCTGCCTCGACCGCTCGCTTCAAGTCGAAGATCTCGTCGCCGATCGCGACGCCGCCGCGCGCATCTTCGTTCGGAGGAGAGAACACGCCGAAAGGCAGGTTCTGTATGGGAAACGATTCGTGGCCATTGGCGGAACCGACCCAGCTCTGACGGTCGATGTCGTGTGTTTCGTCGGTTTGATTTCTCATGTTTACCCCTCACCCCAACCCTCTCCCCGACTCGGGGCGAGGGCAGGTTTTGCTCTCCACTTCTTCACTATTTTCTTCACTTCTTCGCTCCGTCATTCCCTCACTCCTTCAATCCTTAAATCCTCTACTCCTTCGCTCCTTCAATCCTTCACCTTCACCTTCACTCCCTTCATTTCTTCTTGTTCTCGTCGGTTCACCGGCCTCGCGGCGAACTACACCCGTTAGGCGCCTTGCGGCGCCATGTCCTCACTATCCCAGCCTCGTAATGTAGACGAGAGCGGGCGGAAACTGCGCGCTCAGATCGGGCGTGCCGTGGTCGCCATTGCAGATCGCCCACCCCATCGGAACGCCGGCCCCGCCCCGGGGCCAGAGCACGATCGCGCCGACCGGCACGGGACTCGAGTCACGCTTGAAACTCTTGCTGATCGAGACGTAATCGGCATCGAAATCCGGCTCGGGCACTGACCTCACGGGATAGTCTTCTACGGCCCTGCCAGCCGGGTTGAGGCGTACCTCGCTCGGAGCCTGAAGAGGGGTCACCGGATGGATTCGTGCGCGGTGGTTGGCGAGCCAGGAATACGTCGTGTCCCCAGCGAGCCAGAGCACATGCCACGGCGCATCCGGATAATTCGTGAAACCACCGATGAAATGCCGAACGACTTGGCCGCCGCCGGTCGAGGACCCGAACCTCGATCGACGCGTAGTCCGAACCGTGTCCGAAATTGCTGCTGTGACAAGCGATCTTCGCCATCATCGAGCCGCGCCACTCGCCTGGCAGTCCGTCCAGGTGCGTATCGGCCCGAAACACTTCCAGCCGCAGTTCGCCACGGTCCCAGCCGAGATCCTCGAACACGACCGGATAGTACCGGTCGAGGCGGCCGCCGAGCTTGAACGTCTCGACAGCGATGCCGCCGCTGCGAATGGCGCCCTCGATGTCGAGCTCGCCGTGCACCCGCATCCCGGCGGGCGCCGTGACGTCGAGCCGTCCCGCCGTGGTCGCCTCGCGGTTGACCGAGATCGAAGGGACCGGCGTCGACTCCCGGCTGCCCGTCTCCTCGGCGACATGGAAGGAGAGACGCGCGTCGGAGCCGCGCAGCTCCACTGGCGCCACGCTCACGAGCGCGCCGGGACGCGAGGCGACCGGGCCCGGATGGACGAGCAGCACCAGATCGCCGTCGTCGTGCCCCGGCAGGTTTTCATAGGTCACGACGAGCTGCGCGTCCCCGATGCGCGCCGTGCTGTGCACCGTCAGCTCGAGATCGAGAATGTCCCGCGGCCCCCACACGCCCGCGGCGTCACGCCGCAGTGTGTGGTTGTCGATCTGCCATCCTGCGAGAAAATCGCGCGGTGCCGGCGTTCCGGGCGCGTTGCGTCCGATCGCGGGATCGTCGATGTCCCGGCCAGGGTGTTTCACCGCGAGCCCCAGATGATCGGTGTGCGTGCCGAGAAGCCCCCATTCCTGTCCCGCCTCACCGGTGCGGAAGGAGAGATAGAACCGCGTCGCCTCGTCGGCGTCGTCGGAAAGAGGTATCGGCACTCCGGACGTGTTGACGATGCGAAGCCGGAGCATGTTGGCCGACTTGCCGTCGTTCAGCACATCCGGCCCATCGAGGAAGCCGGCGAGGAACGGTCCGGATACTGCCGTAGCGCCCGAGCGAAGCTCCGTCGCGGGCAGACCCACGGGTTCGTGGCGACGCAGGACGGACAGGTGAAGCAGGCGGGAGCCCGCCACCTCGACGCCGCTGTCGAGGAAGAAGCCGTCGTAACGGAGCTGCACCCGCGTCGCGCGGGAGCCGCCGGCGGGCGCCGCGCTCACGCCGTCGAGAGGGCGAGATGGACGAACGGGACGAGCATTGCGCCGAAGTCGACCTTGGCGCCGAGCGAGAGGCCGATGCCCGACTGACCGTACGCCGAGCTGAGCTGTCCCTTGACGTCGTAGCCCGCGAGATTCAGCCGCTGGAGATAGCCGAGTGCGCGCGGCTCGTCGCTCTCACGGGTTTCGAGGGTCTGGGCGATGCCGTTCGCATTGACCTCTTTACCCATGGACCGAGGAACTCGGCTGGAATGTCACTTCGCCTCTATACCCGTCGGCGCGAAATAGGTCGTCGCATCCGTCCGCTGTGCGCGCCACGGCACCTCCACCGCCTTGTCATAGGGCTCCCGGAGGATGCGCACCGTGCCCTCGATCGTATCGCCGGAGACGCGGCCTTCGAACTGATGGCGCACGAGGCCCATGCCGTCGAGCGTCAGCATCAGCGTGAACGAGATCTGGTCGCCATCGAGCTTCATGCTGTCGAACACACCTCGCCGGTTGCCCACGCGCACGACGCCCTCGACGTTCTGGAAGCGCTGTTCAACCAGCGCCGAGTATGCGCGCTGGGCACTGCCGACGGGCAGCGTCCAGGTCCAGTTTCCTTCCACACGCGCAGGCACGGTCCAGGTGAAAAGATGCGTGCCATCCGTATCCGTCTTGTCCGGCGTCCACGAGCCCAGGTCCCAGATGCGCGTGACGATCCGCGTGCCGGGCCGCGCCTCCGCGAGAATCTTCGGACGCAGCATGCGCATGAGCTCCGGCCACAGCCACATCGCGATCACCGTCGCTTCCTTGAGATCGGCGTCGAATGCGTTCTGGTGCAGGAACTGAACGCGGTCGGCAACACCTTTGGTCTCCGCGACTTTTCGCGATTCGAAGACGAGCTTCTCGTCGATCTCGACGCCACGCCCCTGCACTTTCGGATTGATGCGAGCGGCTTCGAGCACGATGCGCCCGTCGCCCGATCCGAGATCGAACACGACGTCGCCATCGCGTAAGTCCACGAGCTTCAGCATGCGTCCGACGTCGTCCTCCTCCGTCGGCACGAAAAGGGAAAAACGTTCCTGCGCGTGCGACGTTGCGACGAGCGCGCAGCATAGGAAGGCGAATAGCGTATGTCTCATAGGGTCCTGAAGTTGTTCCAGCAGCGGGCGCGCAGTAGTATCGGGCATTCTCAGGAGCGAGTGAATACGGTATGGAGATCGTGCTTTTCACGTCGAACAGCATGCGTGCGGTCATGGACGCGCTGCTGCCGCAGTGCGAGCGCGCGACCGGCAACACCGTGCGCGTAAGTTACGATCCGGCCAAGATCATGCGCCAGCGCATCGATGCCGGGGAGACCGCCGACGTCGGGATCCTCGGCCGGGCGATGCTCGACGAGCTCGCGGAGCAAGGCAAGATCGTGCCGGAGAGCCGGCGCACGCTTGCACGTTGCGGTGTCGGCGTGGGCGTCCTCGCAGGAAAGCCCAAGCCCGACGTCTCCACGCTCGAATCATTCAAGCGCGCGCTGCTCGATGCGAAGTCGATCGCGTTCACCGTGAGCGGCGCGAGCGGCATCCACTTCAGCAGTGTGATCGAGAAGCTCGGTATTGCCGAAGCGATACATGCGAAAGCCGTGCGCCAGCCCGGCGGACTGGTCGGCGAGCTGCTCGTTGCAGGCAAGGCCGATCTCGCGATCCAGCAGATTCCGGAGCTGATGGCCGTGCCCGGCGTCGAAGTCGTCGGACCGCTGCCGCAGGAGATTCAGGCGACCTCGACCTCGGGGGTGGGCGTGTTCACGAGCTCGCAGCACAAGACGGCTGCGCAGGCGCTCGCAGACTTGCTGTCATCGACCGCGTCGAAGAGCGTGTTCAGGGCGAAAGGCCACGAACCGGTAAGTTAGGGCGCGAAAACGGGACAGACCCGTTTTCCTGAATAATGGGTCTGTCCCGTTTTCTCGGTGCCTGACTGACCGTCAGGTCTCGTCGCCGGCAAAGACTTTGAGATAACTCGAACGTCCGCCGTCCGCGGCGATCGTGGTGCCGGTCAGCATGCGTGATTCGTCGGAGGCCAGAAACAGGGCGATCGACGCGATGTCTTCGGGCTCCCCCTTCGAGAACGGATAGAGCTTCTGGAACGCCATGCGGCTGCGCGCGGCGGCGGTGGGCTTCTCCGCCAGCATGAAATCCTTGTTCTCGTAGCGGCGGATCTGCCGCTCGGTGCGGATCGAGCCGGGCGCGATCGCGTTCGCGCGGATGCCGAACTCGACATACTGCGCCGCGAGCGTCTTCGTGAACGAGATGATCCCGCCCTTGCATGCCGCATACGCCGGCTTCATCGAGCCCATCAGGCCGAGATGCGAAGTGACGTTGATGATCGAGCCGCCGCGTGCCTTCATCATGTGGGGGAGTGCGTGACGGCAGGAAAGAAACGGATGCAGAAGATTCAACGCGAGCGTGCGGTTCCAGATCTCGAGGTCCATCTCGTGCACCGGGACGTCTTCCTGGAGCGAGCCGCCCGCGCAGTTGAATATCACGTCGAGACGCCCGAAGCGCGCAACGGTCGCATCGACCGCGTCACGCACGCTCTCGTCGCGCGTCACGTCGGTGTGGATGAACAACGCGTCGCCGCCTGCGTCGTTGATCTCCCGCTGTGCCCGCTCGCCTGCTTCACGATCGATCTCCACGATCGCGACTTTCGCGCCTTCACGCACGAACGCGCGCGCGGTCGCCTTCGCGATGCCGGCGCCCGCACCGGTCAGGAAAGCCACCTTGCCTTCGAGTCTTCCGCTCACCGCTTGCTCCTGGGGTCAGAGTAAGATTTCGTCCCGCTGTTTTGCGACGAAATCTTACTCTGACCCCGATTTTTCGATTTTTCTACGCAAGCACTTCCTGTATCTGATCCTGCCGCAGCATTTCGTAGACGAACGCTTCCAGCTCCGGGCCGAGCGCATCGCGCACCGACACGATGCCTATCAGCCGTCCGTCTTCCACGACCGGCAGATGCCGGAAATGCCCATCGTGCATCATCTGCAAAGCGTGAGCAAAACCGCTGTTCGGATGAATCGTCTGCGGATTGCGCGTCATCACGTCCGCGAGCGTGGTCGCAGCCGCATCGAGGCCTCCCGCGAGCACACGAAAGAGCGCATCGCGTTCGGTGAAGACCCCGACCAACTTGTCGGCCTCGATGACCGTCAATCCACCGATGTTGTGTTGCTTCATGAGACTCGCGGCTTCAGTGACCGTCATTGTTGCCGGCGCCGTCACGGGTTCCTGCCCTTCGATGACCTGTCTGACCGTACGCTCTGCCATGCCTGATTCCCCCGGGAGGAAAAGTTGTGAGACGACCGCGGATCGATGGTACGCTCTCGTCATTCCAATGCTGAAAACAGGCGCCGTTCAGCATGCTTGGATCCTGGACCCGTGTACGTGCACCATGCGCTGCCCTGGAAGCCTGAGCCCAGAGCCTCGCGCTGGAACGCCGTAGTCCAGCGCTCCGGGATGACGTACCTGCAAGATCGCATGTCGCGCCGATGCAGTCAAACATGACCCCACAATCCAGCGCTCGCGCAGGCCGGCCGTCGACGCGCATGCGCCGAATCATGGGGAGCGCGTCTTCGCTGTGCCTCCTCGCGACCAGCGCGTGCACGTCGCTTCCCCCGCCCGCCCCCGTAACGGAACGCTTCGTCACCGCGCTGCCCGCGCAGCACCGGCCATCGCCGAACTTCGACGAGCGGCGGCCGAATTTCGTCATCATCCATCACACGAGCAACGACAACATCGAGCATTCGTTGCGTGTGCTCACCAGCCCCACCCCCCGCGTGAGTGCGCACTACCTGCTCGCGCGCGACGGCCGCATCTATCGTCTCGTCGACGAGCGCCAGAGGGCGTGGCACGCGGGGGCCTCTTTCTGGGGCGGACAGCGCGACCTGAATTCCGCCTCGATCGGAATCGAGCTCGACAACAACGGGAATGAACCTTTCGCCGAGCCGCAGATGAGGGCGCTGCTCGCGCTGCTTGGCGATCTGAAGTCGCGTCACAACATTCCGGCCGAAAACTTCCTCGGGCACGGAGACATCGCACCCGGACGCAAAGTCGATCCGAGCCATTTCTTCCCGTGGCGCCGGCTGGCGGGGGAGGGATTCGGACTGTGGTGCGACCCGCCGTACCCGGCCGTGCCGGCCGACCTCGATACGCTGACCCTGCTCCAGGCGTTCGGCTACAACGTCTGGAACCTCGATGCCGCGGCAGCCGCATTCAAGCGCCGCTTCGTCCCCGAGGATCCTTCGCCGCAGATGACCGAGCGCGACCGTTCGGTGCTCTACTGTCTCGTGCTGCAAACGCGCGCGCTGGCTGCGCAATGAAAGACGAACCATGAACGCTTCGCAGATCACCGTTCACGGCGGCGATTACGAGCACACGCTCGACGTATCGGGCGTTTATCACGGCGTGCACTTGAGCTACGCGGCGACGGCCGTGCAGAACATCTTCGTGCCGATGCTCGAATCGCGCTGCTTCGAGATCTGCGAGTTCTCGCTCGCGAACTACCTCACGCTGCGCGCAGCCGGCGAAACATGGCTCACCGCCGTGCCCGTTTTTCCCATGCGTGCGTTTCGGCACGGACTCGTCGTGACCCGGAAGGAAAGCACTCTCGAAAGCCTCGAGGCGCTGGCCGGTAAGCGTGTCGGCGTGGAAGACTACTCGATGACCGCCGCGGTGTGGTTCAGAGGCCTGCTTCAGGAAGAATACGGCGTGGATCCGGGATCGATCACGTGGGTGACGCGGCCCAGGCAGCGCCTGCCCTTTCCCGCCGGCGCCCGCGTCGAGAAAAGGGAAGGCGCGCTCGAAGATCTGCTTTGCGGCGGCGCGATCGACGCGATGCTCGCCTTCGGGCGGAAAGATGCGCGGCTGCCGCCCGAGGAGCGGCGCTTGCGTCCCGTGCTGCGCGACGTGCTCGGCGAGGAGCGGTCGTACTACGAGCGCACCGGCATCTATCCCATCAACCACGTCGTGGTGATTCGCAGCGACGTGCTCGAGAAGCATCCATCGGCGCCCGCAGCCGTGTGCGCGGCTTATCGGCACGCCAAGGAGCGCGCCTGCGAGCGGCAACTCGGAACGACACTCGTGCCCTGGGGCAAGCTCCATTGGACGCCGACGTTCGAGCTCTTCGGCGGCGATCCGCTTCCCTACGGCCTCACTGCAACGAACCGGCTCGTCGTGGGTCGACTGGCGCGCTACCTGCGCGAGCAAGGCTTCATCGCGAGTGAACCCGACCTCGACGCGGTCTTCGTCACTCCGTTGTGATCCCGCAGTTGCGTCTGCTTCACTCCGCCTTGATCCTGCCCTGCCTGATTACCTGTGTCCACTTCGCGAGCTCGCTCTTGATGTACGCGCCGAACTCCGCGGGCGTGCTGCCGACAGGCTCGTAGCCCAGATCTCGCAATCGGTCGCGCACGTCGGGCAATCCCAGCACGTGCCTGCATTCGTCGGACACACGCTGCACGAGCGCACGTCCGGTTGCCGCCGGAAAGACGAACCCCTGCCACGTGCTCGCTTCGTACGCGCTGAAGCCGGTCGCTTCGGCAACCGTCGGCACGTCGGGTGTCGCGGGAGAACGCTTCGCACTGGTGACGGCAAGCGCCCGCACCTTGCCCGACTTGATCTGCGGGACCGCCGACGGGAGCGTGGACACCATCACCGGCACGCGGCCGGCCATCAGGTCGAGGAGCGCGGGGCCGCCGCCCTTGTACGGGATGTGCACGAGCTCGATTGCCGCGAGGATGTTCAGGAGCTCGCCCGCGAGATGCTGTGTCGACGCGAGCCCTGAAGACGAGAAGTCGATCTGCTTCGGCTTCGTCTTCGCGATCTCGATCAGCTCCTTCATGCTGCGCGCGGCAAAGGAAGGATGAACGATGAACACGTTCGGCGAGGTCGTGAGCTGCGAGATCGGCGCGAAATCGCGGATGGGATCGAAGCCGACGCGGGCGTAAAGACTCGGGCTCGTGACGAGATTGGGCGCCGTAAGCAGCATCGTGTAGCCGTCCGGGGTCGCGTGCGCGACCATCTCGGCGCCGATATTGCCCGTCGCGCCGGGGCGGTTGTCCGCGACGATCTGCTGGCCGAACCGCTCGCCGAGCCGCTGCGCGACGATGCGCCCGACGGTGTCCGACGCACCGCCCGGCGACTGCGGAATGATCAGCCGGATCGGGCGATCCGGGTAGCGCGTTTCGGCCGCCTTCGCTGAAAGCGGCGCCGCTGCTGCGATGGCGAAAATCACGTGCGGGACGAACCTGTGCATGCCCTGCCTCTTTCCGATTGCGGTCGCGTGATTATCCGATACGGCGATATGATCGCGGGCAGCGTTTTCAGAAAGCACCGTGATGGACACGATCGAACCGCGTTACGTCGTCAACGAATACACGCCCGAGGCAGACGTCACGCTCGACGCCGCCGTGGCGGAAAAGTACGTGCGGTATGCGCACATGCTCGCGGCCCGCGGCTACGTGCAAAGCACGCTGGGCGGGATGGTGATCCGCGTGCCGCATCCGCGGTTCCCCGAAGGCCTGGCCTATGCCAAGCCCGCCGGCGTCTCGCTCGAGGAGATGAGCGTCCCCGACATCGTGATCACGGACATCCCGTACGGCCGCGTGCTCCACGGTGACGCCGCGACGAGCGTCGGACACCAGATGAATCGGGAGATCCTGCGGCTGCGGCCCGACGTCCATTGCGTGATTCATCTGCACCACGACGAAACCATTGCACTGCTCGCTTCGGGTGTCGAAGAGATTCGCAGCTTCTCGCTCACGTTCTCCTACCTCATGCAGAAGCCGATCGCGTACCTGCCGGCGCACTTGAACGTCGAAGAGGACGTGGCTCCGATCAGGACGTTCATCCAGGACACGAACTGCATCGTGATGAAGCGCCACGGCATCACCGTCCTCGGACGCGACGTGTCGGAGTGCTATCACCGCGTGAACGTGTACGCGTCCGAAGTGAAGCGCCAGATCATGGTGGAGCTCCTGTGCGCGGCGAAGGGCACGCAGCCCGAGTACATCGGCAAGGACGAGATGGCATGGATGTTCTCCCGCGGCGATGGCGTCGTGTATCCGAAGCTGGTGCGCAGGAAGACGTAGCCGACTTACCCAGCCACGCGGCACCGTGCGGCCACACCGCCGTCTCGCAGGCTCGTTAGCAAAGGAGGCATCTCGCGTACCTCCTTGTTCGAGGAACGCGGCAGGCGCATTCGCCAATGAACCCGCGTTCACAAGAAACAAAGCATCGCCGTAGCTTCGTGTTCTCATCGACTGCCCGTACGATTCGTGACGCTTGTCACGGTCGCGCGTCGGGTGCGAAAAATCTGCTGACCATTCGTCCGTGCATTCCGGCACACTTCGACGCTCGTGGATGCCATGCGTCTGAATGCCTGTCTATCGCAACGCAGCACCGTCTTGATTTCTATCAAGGCACTATGCACATTCGCGGGTATGCTCACGCCTACGCCGTTCTGTCTGATCGACGTTGTGAAGATAAGGCGGCACGACTGCACCGAATAACACAAACTTCCGGCAAGGAGGCAGCACGAACTACCCGCCTGCTGTTCCAGCCTTCTCGGGCTGAACTCGTCGTTCGAAGCGAATGGTCGATTCACTTCGGTCCGCGCGAAGTCGCTGCGCGAACCCACTCTTCGGGGGAACTATGAAAGTCGTTCTGCGTGCAATGCTCGTACTCGCGGCGCTCACGCTGGGGCATGTGCCGGCTTCGAATGCGGCGTTGCTGTTCGAGAACTACACACCGTCATCCTTCAGCTTCTCTGGCAGCCTTACGGGGACGCGGGGAACCGAATTCACCGTCGGGCCGCAATCGCTGAGTGTTATCAAACTCGGCACGTTTTCAGTCGCCTCTACCGACATGGACATCGGGATTTGGCGGGTCTCGGATCAGACGCTGGTCGGCTCCGTGACCGTGCCGTTGGGCGGCGGAACCAGCATGCAAGGTTGGAACTTCGCCAGCGTCACCACACCTCTCACGCTCCTGGCGAATACCGTTTACCGAATCGGCGCCGAGACGGAAATACCGACTATCGGGGTCGGCGGCACGTTCAGTCTGGGAAGCGGCATCGCTTCGATTAGCGACGGCCACGTGTTCGGCCCACCGCCGGGTCTCGCGTATCCGAATGTCGTGGACAACGTACGGCTTTTCACCGCCAACGCCGAGATCATGCCTATACCCGAGCCCTCCAGCGTTGCGCTGCTCCTCGCCGGCCTCGCCGGCCTCTGGTTCGCACGCCGCCGCATCATTTAAAGGGGGTCAGAGTAACATTTCGTCCCTGTCCCTGAACGTTTCACGTTGACGTTCTCACCGGCGGCGAAATCTGACACTGACCCCATTTCGTCTCGTTTCAGTCGGTTTGAAGTTTGAGCCGCGAAGTGACCTTCCCCCACTTCGCGATCTCGGCACGCATGAAGGCGAGGAATTCCTCAGGCGTGCTGCCGGTCACTTCCGCGCCTTGCGATGCGACCTTCTCTCTGAACTCGGCCGTCTTGAGAATCGCCCCGACCTCCCGGTTGAGCCGCTGCACGATCTCCGCCGGCGTGCGCGCAGGCAGCAGCACGCCGTACCACGCATCGGCCTGATAGCCCGGCACGCCTGATTCGGCAACCGTCGGAATCTGCGGATGCAGCGCGGAGCGCTCCGCGGTCGTGATCGCGAGCACGTTCAAACGCTTTGCCCTCACGTGCGGCATCGAGTTGATGATGTTGCTCAGCATGAGCTGCACGTGCCCTCCGGCGAGATCGACGATCGCGGGCGATCCGCTCTTGTAAGGCACGTGCACGATCTTCACGTTCGCCATCGACGCGAAGAGCTCGAACGCGAGGTGTGTGCCGGAGCCCGTCCCCGCAGAGGCCGCCATGAGCTCAGCGGGATGCCGCCGGGCGAGCGCGATCAGCTCCTTCACCGATTTCGCCGGCACGCTCGGATGCACGACGACGATGTACGGCACGCTCGCGACCGTGGAGACGAACGCGAAGTCGGCCAGCGGGTCGTAGCGCAGGTTCCTGTGGATGGTCGCGTTGATCGCATGACTGTTCGTGACCATGAGCAGCGTGTGGCCGTCGGGCGCCGCTTTCGCCGTCAACTCCGACGCGAGCAGTGTCCCCGCACCGGGCCTGTTTTCGGCAACGACCGACTGACCCAATGCCGCTCCAAGAGGCGACGCGACCAGCCGCGCGATCGTGTCGACGCCGCCCGCGGGACCCGCGGGAACGATGATGCGAAGGGTCTTGCTCGGATAGGTCTGCTGGGCGAGCGCCGCCATCGCGCCCAGCGCGAGCAACGCGCCTGAAATCAGGCTCGATGTTTTCGACATGTGGACAGATAAGAGCAATCACGAATGAAGCGTCGTCGGCTACAGTAGCGTACTTCGCGACGAGCTCCATGAGTTCAATGGACCTTGCGATACGCCGCGTCCGGCTCGGCATCACGCACTTGGACATGCGGACCCGACGCTCGAGTGTGCGTGCTACGCGACAGGACGCACGAGATGAGTGAAGCGTCGCCCCCTGGGGGCCAGTCAGGAATGAATATGAACGCAGCATCGCGCACCGGCGGCGAGCTTATCGTGGACGCGCTCGAGACACACGGCGTCGACATGGTCTTCGGCATTCCCGGCGAGAGCTTTCTGCCCACGCTTGACGCGCTCTACGACGTGGGCGATCGCATCCGCTTCATCGTATGCCGCCAGGAAGGCGGCGCGGCGTTCATGGCCGATGCGTACGGCAAGCTGACCGGCCGGCCCGGCGTATGCATGGTGAGCCGGGGTCCGGGTGCGACGAACGCGAGCATCGGCATCCACATGGCCTATCAGGATTCGACGCCGCTCGTCATGTTCATTGGCCAGGTCGGCACGGACGTCGCCGATCGCGAAGCCTTTCAGGAGATCGACTACCGCCGCATGTACGGGCCGCTCGCGAAATGGGTCGCGCAGATCGATCGCGCCGATCGCATCCCGGAGATGGTGAGTCACGCGTTTCATCTCGCCGTATCGGGCAGGCCCGGGCCGGTCGTGCTCGCCATCCCCGAAGACATGCAGACGGCGGTCGCGGCGACTTCGAACACGGCGCCCTATCGGCGCGTCGCGGCGCATCCCGGGGATCACGCGCTCGAGACGCTGCGAACGATGCTCGCGGCGGCCGAGCGGCCGCTGCTCATACTCGGCGGAGGCGGATGGAATGCGCAGGCCTGCGAGAACATCCGCGCTTTCGCGGAAGCGAACGCGCTCCCCGTCGGCTGCGCGTATCGCTGTCAGGATCTCTTCGACAACCGCCATCGCAACTACGTCGGCGACATTTCGGTAGGCCTGAATCCCGCGCTGGCGAAGCGCATCCGCGAAGCCGATCTCCTGATCGCGGTGGGACCGCGTCTCGGCGAATGGACGACAGCGCATTACACGCTGCTCGACATTCCGCGGCCGAAGCAGCGGCTCGTGCATGTGCATTCGGGCGCTGAAGAGCTCGGAAGCCTCTATCAGGCCGATCTCATGATCAATTCGGGCATGCCGGAGTTTGCCGCTGCGGCGCGCGCGCTCGCACCGGTGTCTGCGCGATGGACGGATGAAACGCGGGCGGCACGGGCCGCGTACGAGACGTGGCAGCAGCCGGTGCGCGTGCCGGGCGACGTCAACATGAGCGAGGTCGTTCCCTGGCTTCGGAGCCGTTTACCCGAAGACACCATCGTCACCTGCGGCGCCGGCGCATACATCGCGTGGGTGCATCGCTTCTATCGCTACACCGGCTTTCGCACGCAGCTCGGGCCGACCGGCGGCGCGATGGGCTATGGCGTGCCCTCCGCGATCGCGGCGAAGCTCGTGTACCCGCAGCGCGCCGTCGTGTCTTTCTCCGGCGATGGCTGTTTTCTGATGAACGGACAGGAGCTCGCGACCGCGGCCCATTACAAGGCCAAAGTGATCTTTCTCGTCGTCAACAACGGGATCTACGGCACGATCCGCATGAATCAGGAGCAGTCGTATCCCGGACGCGTCATCGCCACGCACCTGAGCAACCCGGATTTTGCCGCGCTCGCACGCTCCTATGGCCTGCACGGAGAACGGGTCCGGAAAACGGCCGACTTCGAAGCGGCATTCGAGCGCGCCTGGAATGCGCCCACTGCGGCGCTCATCGAGCTCGAAGTCGATCCCGATGCGATCAATGCATCGACGACGTTGTCGGCGGTGCGGGAGAGGGCGCTGAGGAGGGCGGACGCATGACGGCAACGCTCCGATGCTCCCGCCGATGCGCTCGCGTATCGACGATCAGCTTCAAGACGACGAGCACCAGCAGCGCCGGCACCGGCGTGCCGAGTGCGAGCACGATCCATCCGCCCAGTATGACGGTGATGTGCATGACGATGATGCGCTTGTAGGGGGCAGTCATGAGTGCGGACGTGGTAGTGCTTTCGTACTCGCGATTGCCGATGAAGTTCAGGAAGAACGAGACGCCATGGCTTACCACGAGCGCGGCGAGTGCCGGCCACAGCGGCAGGAAGATCGCGCGCAGCTCGTCGTAGACGCCCACGTCGCGCGGAATCTGACCGTCCGCGTGAACGAAGAGGACGTAGACGAACGCGAAGTGGGCCGCCATGAATGCGCCGAAGTGGCCCATGAAAAACGGCACGGAAAAGAGTGCCCCGAACTTGCTCGCGACGCACATCTTGAGCACCGTATAGACGCCGATCACGGCGCTTTCCGCCCAGTACAGCACCATCACCGCGGCGAGGTCCCACCCCAACAGCAAGACGCCGGCGAGCGGCAGCAGGTTCGCGACGACTAACGCGGCCGTCGAGGACATCGCGCCTTTGCGCCGCGGGGTGGGAAGCGAGGGGCGACGCGCAGTCGTTGGGGGCGTTTCCGCACTAACCGGCGGCGGTGCGGGAGACTCGCCGGTTGCGCCCCCCGCGCCGGCGTCACGCAGCCGCTCGACGAGCGCTTCCGCGTCCTCGCGAGGCATGCGATCGCCGATCGTGGTTTTGCGTCCCTCGTAATCGAATCGGACGCGGGCGCTGCCCTCCACCTTCGCGTCCTCCACGCGGAGATTGCCGATGCGCGGGAGCTCGTAGCGGCAGACGATCTTCAGCGGACCGAGCCGGGGCACGTGCACGAGATGGCGTCCCTGCACGCGCGCGGATTCCCGATAGAAAAGAAACAATGCAGTGAGCGCACCAAGGATCAGAACGCCCACGGACCATCCCAGGATCCAGAACACGTCGAAGAGGAACATCATGAGATCGAAGACGCCGCGCACCGAGTGAAGGCTCGCCTTCGCGATCATGACGCCCTCCACGGTCGCGAAGATCGCGAAGATCACGCCGAACAGGATTCCGACCGGCCACATTCGACGATCCGGGAGCTCGAGCGGAATCGACCCCGCGGCATCGTCCCACAAGGTAATGCGGATGTGCCTGGGCCACGCTTTCGCCATCGGGCGGTTCTTTCGTTCTTCGTTTGGAAACGCTCGTGCCACGGCGTGCTGCAACGATGCGACGCGCCTCACGCCGCAACTCGTGCTTCTTCAAGCCGCTGCTCCGCGGCAAGATGCGACGGCAGGACTGCAATGTCAATGCACGCGCCCTGTCGTTCGCCGCGTGGACGAGTGCGGCCGTGTGTTGGACAATCGAGCATCCCCGGAGGTACCACATGGTGTGGGAAGCGTACTGTTCGGCGTGGATGTCGCGGGCTTTCGACTCGCCCATCGCGAGGAATGAAAATGGAGCCAAGCAGTTGAAGAAAAATCGCCCTTATGCCGTCGCGCTTCTGTCGGCGGCAGGTCTGATGGCACCGCATGCCGCGGCGCAGAGCTTCCCCGTCAAACCGATTCGGCTTGTGGTTCCTTTCGCGCCCGGCGGCGGCACGGACGTGACGGCCCGTTACATGGGCGCGAAGCTCTCGGAGAAGGTCGGCCAGCCGGTGATCGTCGACAACAGGCCGGCCGCTTCAGGCGTCGTGGGCGCGGACCTCGTGGCAAAGGCGACGCCCGATGGCCATACGTTGCTCGTCGTGTCGGTCACGTTCGTCATCAGCTCGGCGCTTCAAAAAAACCTGCCCTATGAGGTGAAGGACTTCGCGCCGATCACGCAGCTCATCGCCTCGCCGCTCGGCCTCATGCTGCATCCTTCCGTGCC
Organism: uncultured beta proteobacterium; assembly: GCA_963808765.1. Classification (GTDB taxonomy): domain Bacteria; phylum Pseudomonadota; class Gammaproteobacteria; order Burkholderiales; family SG8-41; genus JAQGMV01. Next base: position 12,906 of record CAWEHH010000008.1, on the reverse strand, counting down.
GGCGAAGTCGGTGAAGGAGCTGATCGCGTACGCGAAAGCGAATCCCGGCAAGCTCAACTACGGCTCGTCCGGGCCGGGCAGCATCGCGCATCTCGCGACGGAGAGCATGAATTCGATGGCCGGGATCCGCATGACGCACATTCCCTACAAAGGTGTCGCGGCCTATACGACGGCGCAGCTTGCGAACGAGATTCAGCTTGGCCTGAGCAACCTCTTCTCGACTCAGAGTCACTGGAAGTCGGGGCGGCTCAAGCTGATCGCGCAGTCGGGGACAAGGCGCATCGAGACCATGCCCGAACTGCCGACCATCGCGGAGGCCGGCGTCCCCGGTTACGAGGCGTCGATCTGGTACGGCTTCATGGCGCCGGCCAAGACACCCAGGCCGATCGTGCAGAAGCTGCATCGGGACATCGTCGCCATCGCGCACTCCGCCGATGCACGTCAAATGTTCGCCTCGCAGGGAAACGATATCGTCGCGAACACGCCGGAAGAATTCGCGAAGGTGGTGAAGATCGAGGCGGTCAAATGGGGCGAAACCGGACGACGGCTGGGTGTGACGCTCGATTGATGCGGGAGCGAGTAAGTTAGAACCACCCCATATTCGTGAGTGGGGGCTGCGGAGCAGCCGGGCCCCGCGAACGTAGCATCCAAGGGCCCGTTAGTATTCACATCAATAGTAAGAGGGCTTGGCGCGACCAATAACGGTGACACATGGCAGATGACGACATGATCGACGAACCGGAAGGCGAGTTTTCCGGCCCGAGGAGCACCGAACGCCGAGCGACACCGCGCGTGCAGCACGTGTATGACTTTTCGACGCTGGACGAAGTGCCGCGCGGCGCGACGAGTCTGCAAGTCACCGCGAAGCGGCTCCTGTCCGGTCCGAGCATGCAGACCGGAAAATCGTCCACGATCGGGGCGGTGCTCACGGGCTGCTCCATTGTCTGCACGCTCGGGCGACAGGGGGCGGGAACCGGCGCCAAGGCCCACACCCACCCGAACGAACAATTCAATTACATCCTCCGTGGCACGATGATGAGCGACGTCGAAGGCGATCGCGTCTTCGCCTCAGCGGGCTCGATTCTGCACACGCCGGGAAGTGTCGTGCACACCGGTCTCGCGTGCCCCGACGAGGACCTCGTCTTCCTCGCCGTGAAGGACACGCGGCACGGCATCGTCGGACCACCCGTAGATGGCAAGTACGATGGGCCGAACTGCTTTCCCGGTTTCGGCAGCCGCTCGGGCGAGCCGCGTGTGTCGACGGCGGAAGTGATCGAGCAGTCCAGCGTTCTGCCGCCGGGACCCGGCAAGCGCTACGTCTATGACATGACGAGGGTCGTCGATGCCCGGCACTCCCCGGCGAGCGCAGCGGTCACGCCCGATGCCGAGCTCAACTTGCCGCCCGGCATCTCCGGCAAGATGCTCACCGGCGAGCGCCTGCACATCGCGGTGCTGCGGCTCGAGCAGGGCGCGCGCATCGCCAATTACCGGCAAGACAACGAGCAGATCGCGTTCGTCATCCAGGGTGCGCTCGAAGCGGATCTGGAAACCGGGCCCGTGAGGGTCGGCAAGCACTGCCTGCTGCACTTGCCGCCTGCGACGCGCCACACGCTTACCGCGCCCGACGGCGCGCTGATCGTCCTCGCGCAGGACAAGAACGGAGGAGCGGAGGGAGGAGACACATGTTGAAGGTTGCCGTGATCGGCATGGGCTGGTGGGGCAAGACGCTCGTGACCGCGATGAAGACGAGCTCGAAGTTCCAGGTGATGAAGGGCGTGAAGCGCAATCCGGCAAGCGAGGCCGAATTCGCGCGCGCGCAGGGCTTCGAAATCGTCTCCGACTATGGCGCCGTGCTTGCCGACCCGGCGATCGATGCCGTCGTGCTGTGCACGCCGCATACGATGCACACCGAGCAGGTCATCGCGGCTGCGAACGCGGGCAAACATATCTTCTGCGAGAAGCCGCTGTCGCTCACCCGCGCGGATGCGCAGCGCGCGATCGATGCCGTCAACCGCAACAAGGTCGTGATCGCGATCGGGCACGAGCGGCGGTTCGAACCGCCGATCATCGACCTCATGCGCACGGTCAAGTCGGGCGAGCTGGGCGTGCCGCTGCAGATCGAGGCGAACTTCAGCCAGGACAAGTTTCTCACGCTGCCTGCGGACAACTGGCGCCTCACGCCGGACGAAGCGCCGGCGGGTCCGATGACCGCGACGGGTATCCACATCCTCGATCTCGCCGTCGCCATCTTCGGCGAAGCGGAGTCGGCGTTGTGCAGCGTGCGGCAGCTCGGAAGCCAGCTCACGAACGGCGATACGCTTGCTGCGCTGGTCTCGTTCCGGAAGGGCGGGCACGCACTGCTCAGCGCGATTCTGGCAACGCCCTTCGACGGGCGGTTCGCCGTCTACTGCAGCAAGGGCTGGATCGAAGTGCGCGACAAGGCGCATCCGAGCACCCCGAAGGGCTGGACGCTGACGAAAGTCGTGAGCGGGGACACGCGGACGAGCGAAGAGTATCCGTCCGCGTCCAGCGTCCTGCGCAATCTCGAAGCCTTCGCGGATGCGGTGGAAGGGCGCGCCCCGTATCCGATGACCCAGCAGGAGATGATCGCGAACATCGCGGCGCTGGAGGCCATCGTCGAGTCGGCCAGAACCGGCCAGAAGGTGGCGGTCAAGGGCTGAGCTAGAATATCCACAAGTGGGACAGACCCATTTTCCGCATAAATGGGTCTGTCCCGTTTTCGGGACATAGGAGGAAGTCACATGGCAGCAGAACAGAAAGCCGTGGCGCAGTCCGCGGACGGCTTCGATCACACGTTCAGGGCAATCTACGATCACGAGATTCCGTGGGAGAGCGATGACGTGCGCGGGCTGCTGAAGCTCCCGCCGGGCGTGAAAGTCAAAGTGCTGAACTACGATCCGGTGATGAAGCGCATCGACATGAAGCAGCAGTTTCCGCCGGGATACGTCGAGCCCGCGCACACGCACACGAGCTGGCACTCGATTCTGGTCACGAAAGGCCGCATGTGCGTCGCCGGCAAGGATCTGCGCCCCGGGGACTACGTCTTCGGCTGGGACATCCCGCACGGGCCGTACGAGTACCCGGACGGCTGCGAAGTCTTCATCGTCTACATGGGCGACCCGTCGCACGTGTGGCAGAAGGACGACCTGCTCCAGCACAAGAACACCTGGAAGCCGGAAACCAAGGAGGGCGAGCAGGGCGTCGTGCAGCACATCGAGAAGCGCAAGGCGGGGCAGATGTAGGGGGCGGCGCGCGTCGGAGGGCGAGTCCGACACGCCGCCAGGCGGTGGATCGCGATTCCGCCTGCCCAATGGTGTGACGTCCTTGCAGAACTTCTGAATCGCCGCACTGGCGCGCTCTTGCCCCGAGCCGCGACAGGGCCGGTTTGTACTCAGCCCGCCGGGATGGCGCGCTGTTTTATTCGATCAATGGTGACTGATCAGGCGATCTGAAAGCGAATCGCGATCGCACATCGGACACGTCGTGAAAACGCCGCTGCTGCAGCGGCGCCATGCGTCATGCACCTGGGGCGCGCGGCAATACACCCCGACGCCAGCATGCGCGGAGACGCTGCCCTCGAGCGAGGCTTCCCCCAGGCTCGAGCCCGCTTCTCCTGACGTCGCGTCAACTCTCCACCTTTCAGCGTGCGATTCCATGTGCGCCTCCCCCGTTTTTATCGATGGCAATGTCATGGGTGCTGATGTCGCTCGTTATCGCATGACAATTCGTGAACAAGTTCCCGACGCTGAATCGAACGATTACCGGATCGGGTAGGGAGCGCGGTTACCCGCGCCGCCCTCCCACACCACCGTACGTGCGGTTCCGCATACGGCGGTTCATGAGGCACGCTGGAGGCGCCGCACGGTATCGAGCAGCGACACCAGCCCCAAGGTATCAAACCACGACTTCGGGAATGCCGCGTTCATGTGCGAGGCACCCGCATTCCACCACGGTCCTCGTCCGTTCGTTGCCGAACGCCATGCCCGGTCTGCCGTCAGTCCACGCCGCATCAGGTTACGGGCGCGTGCCGCCGCCCGCTTCCATTGCCGCCACAAGACGCAACGCAGTTTCCGCCTGATCCAGCCATCGAGCGTCTCCAATGCCTGCTTGCCGCTGGCGAGCTTAAAGTACGCTGCCCAGCCGCGCAGCAGCGGGTTCAACTGCTCGATGGTGTAGCCCAGGCTTCTACCACGTGCGCCGCGCAGCCGTGCGCGTACTTTATCCGTCATACGCTTTAAGCTCGGCTTCGCAATGCGCAGTTGCGGCGCCCTGTGCCAGGTGAGGCTGTAGCCCAGGAATTTGCGTCGCCACGGCACGTCCACCGCGCTCTTGGCCGTATTCACCTTGAGTTTGAGCCGTTCCGAGATGAAGCGGGTAAGGCTTGCCAGCGCCCGCTTGCCTGCCTGTTGGCTGCGCACATACATGTTGCAGTCATCGGCATAGCGGCAGAAGGCATGGCCGCGCCGTTCCAGTTCCCGGTCCAACTCGGTGAGCACAATGTTCGACAAGAGCGGTGAGAGTGGCCCGCCTTGGGGCGTGCCTTCCGTTCGCGGACTCACCAGCCCGTCTTGCATCATGCCCGCCTCAAGATAGCGGCGGATCAGTTTGAGCACGCGTGCATCGTCGATCTTGTCTGCGAATTTGCTCATCAGTCGGTCGTGATTGACCCGGTCGAAGAACTTCTCCAGGTCGATGTCCACCACCCAGCGCTTGCCATCTGCCACGTGGTTCTGTGCAGCTTTCAGCGCCTGATGTGCGTTCCTACCCGGCCGAAAGCCGTAGCTCGCCTCCGAGAAGGTCGGCTCGAAGATCGGGGAGAGCACTTGATGCAGCGCCTGCTGGATCAGGCGGTCGATCACCGTCGGTATGCCGAGCGTCCTCAGCCCACCATCGGGCTTCGGGATGTCCACCCGACGCACCGCCGAAGGAATATACGCCCCCGCCAGCAGCTTGGCCCGAATTGAAGGCCAGTGTTGCTTCAGATGGTCTTTGAGTTCGGCCACCGTGATGCCGTCGACACCCGCGGCACCCTTGTTCTCCACCACCCGCTGATACGCAAGCTGAAGGTTACGGCGTTCTACTACCGCTTCCATCAGCCCGCCCGACTCCGCTTTCGTCCGCATGCGGTCCGCCGCGCTCGCCTCGGCACTCACGCAAACCTCACCGGCTTCCGTCCGGTTCCGCCCACGTAAGCCTCATCTACTCGATGTGCTTCTGCCGTCATCGACTCTCACGTGTCACCGCCGCCTACTCGCGGCACTTCATGTTCGGCCCTTCGGTGTTGCCACCTACTATGGCCTCTGCTGACTTCTGGCGCCCCATTGCGACGCCTCTCGATGTCGCTAGCTCAAGGCAGAGCACCAGATCTCCCCGGGTATGACGCACTCACCTTCACGCTTATGCCTGTCGGATCTACGCCGCACCGTTCCGTGCATGTATCGGGCTTCGCATTTCTTTGCCTGCTCACCCCGGTGCAGCGCCTCTATCCGCTTCCTGTTCGTCAGGCCAGCGCTTTGCCTTCGGCTTCCTCCGGATTCGCAGTCGCCCGCGACACCCTTGCCTTCAGCTAACACTTCCCCTTGCCGGGTGTGTAGAGGACTCTCACCTCCAAGTGAGTGCGCCCTGCCGGGCGCACAAAGAAAAAACCCCGGCAGGCATCTTCTTCGAGAGCTGGCCGGGGTTGGAACCCCGTGAAGTTCACAGCATCGTGTACTTGTCGTTTGATGCAAATATCGGTTGGAACAGGGGCCAGCTTTATTGATCTGCGACAGCAAAGAGGGGATTGTTAACAACGCGAGTCGGAATGACGCGCGGCGTGCAGGTGCACCACGGCAGCCGGGGTGAAAGCGCCGTCCGGTCTTCGTTGTGCCGGCCGCCGGCCGGTCAGGCAAACCTACGCGATCTCGACCGGCTTGCCGCCATCGGCTGACGCGACGATCGCTTCGAGCACCGCGATGCCGTTGACGGCTTCGTCCGCCGGCACGACGAAGTGCTCCCCCGCGGCCACGCCATCCGCGAACGCTTCCAGCGCCGCTCGCTCGAGATCGCGCGCCGGCAGCGTGACCTTCTCCGGCTCGCCTTTGAGCGCACATGCGATCAGGTCTTCGTGGCTGCGCATCTCGATCCAGCCGTTCGATCCGAAGACGTGCACGCGCCACAACTCGGCGGTTGCGAAGATCGTCCCGAGATAGCCCGTCACGCCCGACTCGAACTTGAGCAGCATCGAGGTCGTGTCGTCGATCTCCACGTCCGGGATTACGACCCGCCGATCGCTGTACGCGAACACGTTGCGCACCAGCCCGCCGATCTGAATCATGGCGTCGAGCGTGTGAATGCCGCGCGCGGCCATCCCGCCGCCCGGCGCCTCGACGCGCGAGTTGCGCCACATGCCGGCCTTGTAGCCATACACGGTAGGGCCGGCCTGATGCGCTTCTATGTGCAGCACCTTGCCGATGTCGCCGGCCTGAATGCGTCGCTTCATCTCCAGGAATGCCGGCGCGTGTCTGCGATTGAAGCCGATGCTCAGCGTGATACCGGCCGCCTTGACCGCATCGACCGCCTGCCGTGCCGTGTCGCGCGTGAGCGCGAGCGGCTTCTCGACATAGACGTGCTTGCCGGCTTTCGCTGCCTGCACGATCTGCTCGAAATGGTGCGAGTGCGGGGTTGCGAGCACGACGGCATCGATCTGCGGATCGCGCAGCACGTCGGAGTAGCTTTCGCTCAACTGAAGCCCGGTCTTCGCAGCGAGCTCGCGGTGCGCCGCGGGATTACGCGTGACGCCTTTCACGAGCCTGATCTTCTGGCTGTCTTTCACCGAGTCGATGAGCCGCCCGCCCCATCGGCCCATCCCATGGATTGCAGCATTCAGCATGGCGCTCCTCTCGAGATCTCCATCAACTTCGCTGTGGTCCCCTCACCCTATCCCTCTCCCCGACTCGGGGCGAGGGCAGGTTTGCATCCCTCACGCCTTCACTTCCGTTTCACTATTCACGTTGCGCTTTGCGCTTTTCGCGTTTCACTTTTCACTCTTTACGTTTCACGTTTGGCTTCAAGAGCTCGAACATCTCGTCGCCGAACCGCTTGCGCGCTTCATCGTGCAGCGGCTTCACGGCGCGCGCAAACGCCGCGCGTTCCGCGGGGGTCAATTCCACGACCTCGCCCCCCGCGGCCTCGATCGCTTCCCGGGCCACGCCCTCTTCTTCGACTGCCAGCTCCCGCTGTGCCAGCACGGCTTCGCGTGCAGCCTTGCGGATGCCGCTTTGCAGCTCTTCCGGCCAGCGCTCGTACTCCGCACGGTTCATGTAGATGCCGCGCGACAGGTAACAGTGTCCGGTGAGCGTATGGTAACGATGAACCTTGTGCGCGCCGTAGTCGACCGTGTTCGCCATCGGATTCTCCTGCGCATCGACGGCGCCCGACACGATCGCCTCGAGTCCTGGCTTCAGATCCAGCGAAAACGGAACGGCGCCCATGAGCTCGAAGCTCCGCGCGTGCACCTTCCCCGGCATGAGCCGCGTGCGCATGCCTTTGATGTCGTCGGGTGTGTGAACCGGGCGCAGGCGATTCGAAACGTGGCGGTAGCCGTTTTCGAAGTACCCGAGCACGCGATAACCCGGAATGCGTTCCTCGATCTTCCTCGTGAGATAGTCGCCCAGTGCGCCGTCCCAGGCGGCCCGCGCGTCCTCGAGTCCCTCGAAAAGGAAGGGCAGGTCCGGAAATTCGAGCTCCGGCACACGATCGGCCAGATAGCTCGTCGACTGATACGAGAGCGTGAGAATGCCGTGCTCGGCCATCCACAGGAGGTCGCCGCCCTTGTAGCCGAGGTCCATCACGTTCCAGACGTACTTCACGTCCACGGCCTTGCCGAACTGCGCTTCGAGGCGCTCGCCCATGATCTTGAGCGCGCGGCTGCACGTGGTGTTCGCCGGACCGTAGCCGCCCATGCGTATCTGTATCGGCTCCGTCATGGCTGTTGCTCCTTCTTCAGCTCTTCGATCGCTTCGAGCATGCACGTGACGCCATAGGTCAGCACCTTGGCGCCGCACGGATTCACGCAAACCATCAGCGCCTCGGCGATCTCTTCGGGCGCGAGTCCGAGCTCGAGCCCCTGCTTGATGTGCTGCTTCAGATGCGGCTGATTGGGCGGGTTCGACATCTCCACCGCCAGCGCGACGATGTGGAAGAGCTCGTGCATCTTTTGATCGAAGCGACGGGGCTTCACCCGTATTACTTCGTCCAACCGGAGGAGGACCTCGACGTAGTCGGGAAACGTCTTCGCGATCCATTCGTGCGCCGGATAGCGTCTGCCGCGGCGCCGCGCCATCTCCTCCGCGAGATCGGGCGCAGGGGCGCTTTCGTCGTGTTCGTTCATGCCATGTTTTCAACCCCCCGATCCTGAAGAGGCGGTTCCCTCATCCGGTCGGGCGCGGCGAGCAACCACGGTGTGCTCATTGTCCTGCTTTCATCGGAGGGCTCGATTCTACATTCTAAGTCCTGTACGATCGTGCGGCATCGACCGGCCGCCAGAGAACTCTCGAATGCGCAACGCGCTGAAATGGATTGCAATCGTCCTCGGTTCACTGGTTGGCGTCGCCGGCCTTGCGGTCGCCTATCTCGTCGCCACGTTCGATCCGAACGACTATAAACCCCGGATCGTGAGCGCGGTGCAGGAGAAGACGGGGCGCAAGCTCGACCTGAAGGGCGACATCACGCTTTCATACTTCCCGGCTCTCGGTGTGCGGGTCGGTCAGGCTTCCCTGTCGGAGCGAAACGGGGACGCTCAATTCGCGAGCGTCGAAGAGGCTTACGGTGCCGTCAAGCTTCTGCCGCTGATCGCGAACCAGATCATTGTCGATGTGGTCGAGGTAAAGGGCCTCCGGGCCCGCATCGAGAAGAGCAAGGCCGGAGAGATCAATGTCGACGACTTGAAAGGCCCGGAGCAGAAAGAAGCGAAGCCCGCCGGGTTCAACGTGGACATCGATCATGTCACCGTCACGGGCGGAGACATCGTCTACGTGGATGGCACAGCCGATTCCGAATACCGCCTGTCGGACGTGAACCTGAGGACGGGCCGGATCGCAGCCGGGGTCACCACGCCGATCGATCTCAATGCGACGCTCGCCGCGCCCAAGCAGAAAGTGCAAGCCGACCTGACACTGAAGACCCGGCTCACGATCGACCCGCAGCGCCGCATCTACAAGCTCGACGATCTGGATTTCTCCAGCAAGGGGCAGCTCGAGAATCTGTCCGGCATGCAGGCCGTCGTCAAAGGCAGGCTCGAGGCACGGCTCGAGACGAGCGAGTATCTCGTGAACGGGCTGCAGCTCGACGTCGCCGGCAAGCAGGCCGGCGGTGACCTGAGAGTGAGAATGGAGGCACCGAAACTCACGTTGACGAAGGACAAGGTGGACGGCGGCAGGGTCGTACTCGACGCGTCGCTCGGGGAGCCGAACAGCAGGCTCGCGGTGAAGGCGACAGTGCCCGGCGTGCAAGGCACCTTCAACGCGTTCAAGACGGAGAAGATCAACGCCGAGATCGAAATGCAGCGCGACGGACGTGCCACCCAGGCCCGCGTCGCGGGAACGCTTGCCGGCGATCTCGAAGCTCGACGCTTCGAGATTCCGGACCTCGCGCTCGACGCGAAGGTGAGCGACCCGAAGCTGCCCAAAGGGGCGTTCGATGCATCGTTGTCGGGATCGGCGCGCGCGGACATGAGCAAGGAGACCGCGGGAGTCGAGCTGAACGGCAAGCTCGACGAGTCGAATATCCGCGCAAAGGCAGGCGTAACGGGATTCTCCCCGCTCGCAATCGATTTCGACGTGACCGCCGATCAGCTCGACGTCGACAAACTGCGCGGCTCGCCCGGGACGATCGCGGCCGCGCGCGTGATCGAGCACAGGCCGGCGCGAGTGCAGCCAAAGACAGCGGGCGCAAAACCCACCGGCGCCGATCCGAAAGCGGCCACGAGCAAGGACGAGAAGATCGATCTGTCCGCGCTCAAAGGCGTGAATGCCAGCGGCGCACTCAGGATCGGACGGTTGACTGCGATGAACCTGAAGTCCGAGCAGGTCCGCATGGATCTGAAGATCGCCGACGGCCGCCTCGACGTCTCGCCCATCGCCGCGCAGTTCTATGAGGGAACGCTGAAAGGCGCGCTTTCGGCGCTCGCCGCGGACAACGCCGTCTTCACCATGAAGCAAACGCTTTCGGGTGTCGCGGTGGGTCCGCTGCTGCGCGACGCGGCGCAGATCGACATGTTGGACGGTCGGGGCACGGTCACCGCGGATCTCTCGGCGCAAGGGGCGACGCTCGATGCCCTCAAGAAAGCGCTCAGCGGGACGGCCGCGGTCAATCTGCGAGACGGCTCGATCAAGGGGATCGACATCGCGGCGGCGATCCGCGGCGCACGCGCGAATATCGATCAGCTCCGGGGACGTCCGGTGCAGGGATCGAGCAACATGGCGCAGAAGACGGATTTCGCCGAGCTCAGGGCGACCTTTAGGATACGCGAAGGCGTCGCACACAACGACGATCTTTCGCTGAAGTCGCCGCTCCTGCGCGTGAGCGGCGCGGGCGACATCGATATCGGCAACGACCGCTTGAACTACGTCCTCAAGGCGAGCGTCGTTCCGACATCCAAAGGTCAGGGCGGGCGCGAGGCGGCGGCCTTGAAGGGCGTCACCGTACCGGTAAAGCTCACGGGGGCGCTCGATGCGCCGCAATGGTCCATCGATTTCGGAGGACTCGCGACAGGGCTGGCGAAACAGACGCTCCAGAGAGAGCTCGAGCGGGCGATCGGCGGCGGCAAAGAATCGGCCGGCGCCGGCAAGAAGGAGAGCGACAAGCCTTCGAGCGTGGAAGAGCGGGTGAGGGGAATCTTCGGGCGATGTGAGGCGTGACGAAGGACCAGGTTTTAGGTTGCAGCAGGCAGGGGAGGGCTAAGCAGGACAGTCGGGGAGCGTTGGGGGGATTAAGGCACTAAGGCGAGAAGGCTACTAAGCTTAGAGGTGGAGCGATCGCGCGAAAGCGATCAGGGGGCGATCGAACGATGGAATGTAGGAAGGGTTGAGACCTGCTTATCCGGTTACCCCGTGAGAGAATCCGATCAGCTGCGCCGCGCCGGCCATGCTGGATTAGGGCCGCGTGGCCGCCCTGGTTGCCTCGGTCGTGTCGCGCGATCCCGGGAGGCGTGCGGGTGGGCTTGCCGCCTGGCGCGGGGATGGGGATCTCGGTGTGGCGGGGCGGATCGAGGCTTACAGGGTCGCCGGGACGGTCGTTCGGCGGGGCCTCGTGGGCGGGCGCGCGGGGGAAGGGAGCAGCCGAGTCGAGCGCGCGGGGGACACGCGATCCCATGACGCTCGGCGGCCTGACATGAGAAGCGGTGAGGGCATAGCTGGGATGGCATATGGGGCGTCGCGATTTGGGATCGGAAAGGGCGTCGGGCGGGATGATCGGCTCGGCGTTGCGCATCTTTTCGGTGCGGCGCTTGTTCCGGCGAGGCGATGTAGGTGCAGGAGCCCGTTGCTCTGGCGAAATCGAGGCCGGGGTCGCTCGCGACGCCGAGGCCTGGCACGGCCCCGGCCGCGACGGGCGCGGTCGAGATTCTCGAGTTCGAATTCGGTCTCCAGCACCTGCCTGAGACGGGCAAGGCGCCCGCGCCCGCGATCGTGGTCGGGGTCGGTGTCATGGTCCCGTTCAGCTTCAGCCTGACCCCGTTGGCGCTGCCGCAAGCGGGAGCCCTGCGCCTGAGCGCGATCACGTTGACGTAGGGCAGCGCCATCGCGCTCGCGCTGGCGGCGGTGGCGGTGGCGGAGTTGGGGCTTTTCGACTCGGGGTCCGGGTACCGGGGGGTGGCGATCGTGGGCCCGCCGGGCGCGATGCGCGATCTCCTCGATCGGGTCATTCGGGGCGTCGTTCGGCTTCTGGAGCCGCGCGAGACGCGCGTGACGCTGGTTGCCCAGGCGCTCGCGGCTCTGACCGGTCCCCTGGGTGACTGGGTGCGTTGGGTCGTCGCGAGCTGGCGGGCGGTGCGGAGGGGGGCAAGGAGACGGGGATACGATTGGAGAGTTTTAGGGTTTCGTCCCCTGTCCTCATCCCGGGGTCAGGCGGCGAGCCAGGATCCAGGCGCCTGTTGCCCTCGTCCTACTTTTCCCTTGACGCGGAGGCGGGGGGGGGAGATCGGATGCGGGGCGCGGCCGCGCGGAACGGAGAGACGGGGGGTGTTGCCCCGTATTTTTGCGAAACATGACAGTAACCATCCCCCGGCAGAGCCGGGGGCTTTCGTTTGTGAGCCGCTCAAAGCGGCTATACGGGGTCGCTAACGCGACCCCGCCGTTGTGGGCCACCTTATGGTGGCCCATTAGCGCCACAGGTTCATCTGATCGAGTCGCTTATCTTCGTGCTCTTGGTGTCGAATGTACTCTCGAATCACCGCCTCATCGCGACCGACTGTGGAAACGAAATACCCTCGGGCCCAGAAATGCTGACCGGCGAAGTTCCGCTTCCGCTCGCCGTATACCCGAGCCAAATGAATCGCACTCTTGCCCTTGATGAACCCCACTACCTGCGACACCGCATACTTCGGTGGGATCGAAATCATCATATGCACGTGATCCGACATCAAGTGCCCCTCTTCGATTCGGCTCTCCTTCTGCTCAGCCAACCGGCGGAACACTTCTCCCAGATGCTGTCGCAGCTGCTCATACAACGCTTTTCTACGAAACTTCGGGATGAAAATGACGTGGTATCCGCACTCCCACTTCGTGTGGCTTAGGCTCCCTTGCTCGTCCATCGTGAAACTCCTTTCGTGGCGCTTGGCGGCTCACGATTGCGAGTTTCATTGGTGGACTCCCTTAAATGTCAAACTGCTACTGCCTCCCCGGCAGA
>CAWEHH010000007.1:0-65339 GCA_963808765.1 uncultured beta proteobacterium | reverse complement strand
ATCGGCCGCCCCGGTCAGGTGCAACTGATCTTCGATCGGCGCGTGAGCAAGCGTACCCCGGGACGCTTTCGCACCCGCGTCATCACCGACGGGGTCACGCCTTCCCTGCATGTGGACTACAAGCACAGCCGCATCAAGCAGTATCACAAGCACAACCAGGCGCTGCGCACCGAAACCACCATCAACGATACTCGCGACTTCGCCCTCGGCCGGCGGCTGCATAACCTGGCGGCGCTGCGCCAGGTCGGCTTTAACGCCAACCGACGCCTGCTCGAGGTCCAAACGATCAGCCACGACTGTGCCTTGGGCGAAGCCGATCTCCAACGCCATCAGCGACCCGTGGAGATCAACGGGCAACGCGCTTCGGCGCTACGTTTCGCCGATACGCGCGTGCAGGCCTTGATGCAGGCGCTGCTGTTGTTCGTCCTCTTGCCCCATGGCTTTTGCAATCGCGAGCTGCGCGAGCACCTCGCTCCTCTGCTGGGCTGCGATCCCGGCCAATGGCGCCCGGGCAAGATGACTTACGATCTGCGGCGTCTGCGATTGCATGGCCTCATCGAGCGCCTTCCACACAGCCACCGCTACCGCATCACCGAACACGGACTCCGAACCGCCATGTTCTACAGCCGCGTCTACAACCGCATCCTGCGTCCCGGCCTCGCGATGCTCAGCCCAGCGGCGATCGACTGCGATTCGCCTACGCGTCGGCGCTTCAGCGACATGAACGACACCATCTATTCGTGGTGCGATGAGGCGAAACTTGCCGCGTAAAACTTGACTCAAAAAACCAGAACCTACTCAATCAAGGACTCTAGTCGCCTTCAGTTGGAGTGCCATACTCGCGTTCGATTTGCGCCAGATTGAGGAGTTGGGAGATAGCATTGTCTGGGCCGTGCATCGGGAGCGAAGTTGGCGCGAGGTGGTCAGGATAAGAAGAGTTCCACGGCTTCGACATTGGCTCACGTATCTCGACTGGAAGGACGCTTTCCCGGATCGTCGTTGTGCTTGGCCATCTCCGCGCTCCTGGTATCAGACCTTGACAGCGCGCTACAGAACGCCGATCGCACTTAGGCGGAACGTGGAATTCAAGGAGATGCGTCGTGCTAGAACCAGGACCTGTCTCTAGCACGCCATTGTCATTACGCGATGTGCGCGGCTACCGGCGACGGAGGGCCAGATGTGAAGCGATTCAGTCTCATTGTGACGCGAGTAGTTCACCCGTGCTGCCGCAACGCGCGTCGCGCTAAGACGTTTGTCACCGTCGGCAGCCTCCCTGTGACCCTGTGATGCGCAGCAGCTGCTTAATGGAGCTTGTCTCGTAGCCATGCGTTCGGGTATGCGCCAAGCACGCCTCGCCCTGACGTTCTTGCACCGAGCTTTCGACCAGAGCCACGGCGCTGTTTTACGCGTTGGTCGTTTTCGGCGAGCTTCTCGGCGACTCGGAGCTTCCGTCACGATCCCTTCGAATCAAGCACTGCCTATCTCTTCTTGCTGTGAGGCTTTCTCGGAGTCATCGCCTTTGCAGATCGACTTCCGCAGTAGTTTGGGACTGAGGCTCCGCTGACTTGGACGTGAACTTCCTGTCGCTTCGTCGCTTGGCGAGCTTCAATCGACGTTCGCACTTCGTTCCTCTGTGAGCCCTTATCCATGGTCTAGCAGCCTGTCGGACTGAGATTTTCAGTGGAGACGGCAAGAGCAGGGCGACGCGCTGAATTCATGGCAGCAGCTGATCGATCTGCGAATGTGTGCTGTATGAGCGCATGGCGTGGGGTGAGTTCCCCTTTCAGGCACCGCCCAGTGCGAACATTCGCCGGATGTTCCAGCTCATCGTCACCAGATTCCACTCGCCTTTGACGTGCTCGAACCCACGCAGCAGGAATTGGCGGAAGCCCATGACCGATTTGATGATCCCGAACACCGGCTCGGGGGTTTGCTTGCGCAAGGCGTAAAGCTTTTTGCCTCGCCGGGTCTTCAGCCGATGCGCCATCTGCTGCATCGCGCTGGCCGAGTCAGGAGGCGCTTTGGGGTCTTCAGCGAAGCGCTCTTTCCAACGGGCGTTATGGCGTTCACGCTTCATCGCAATCAGTGGCTCGATCTGAGCCTGAGCACAGTGCTCGACATTCGCCTCGCTCAAGTAGCCACTGTCGGCCAGCGCGCGCTTGACCCGACCGAGTTTCCGAGGCAGCGCCCTGAGCTTGTCGATCATCGGCTTGAGCTGCTGCTTGTCGTTGGCCGCTTGCGTCAGATCGTTGGCTACGATGAGCAAACTTCCGGTGGCCACTGCGGCCTGCGCGTTGTAGCACTGGTCGAACCCGCCGCCGGCAACCGGCATGATGCGCGAGTCCTCATCGGTCAGGTTGATCTGTTCCTGGTCCTCGACCGCACCACTGGGTGGCGCCGGTGGCCGGCCGGGTGGCTTCCGGCCGGTGCGCTTCTGCTGCTCGGCTCGCGCTGCAAGCTTCTGCTGATACTGCGCCTGCTGTTCTTCTTTGACGCGCGCTTCGATCTTGTTCTTCGCCTCGGCAATGGCGGCCAGGCGCGCCTCGCGTCGTTCCAGTTCTTCAGGAATCGACATTCCATCGGGAATGTCCGCGGCATCGGCTCGCTCGGCGAGCTTCAGCAACTGCTGCACTTCTCGCTTAAGCTGCTTCTCCAGCTTCTTGGCATGACCGTAGGAAAGCGCACTGTGTCGGCTTGCATTGGCGTGGATCTTGGTACCATCCAACCCCACCGTACCGAGCTGGAGCATCCCCATCGTGCGTGCCAGCTTCAACACCTCGACGAACAGCGCCTCGATCTGCGGCAGAAAGCGCCTACGAAAGCTCGCAATGGTGTCGTGATCGGGATGCGCGTTGGCGGCAATGAAGCGAAAGGCCACCGAATCGTAGCTCGCCCGCTCGATCGCCCGGCTCGAAAACACTTTGGTGGCGTAGCCGTAAATCAGCAGCGAGAGCAGCATCGCCGGGTGATACGAGGCCGAGCCCGAGCCGCGGTAGGACCTCACCATCTCCGACAGATCCAGCCCCTCAACCACTTCCACCACATAGCGCGCCAAGTGTCGTTGCGGCAGCCACTCATCCACCGACGGCGGGAACAGAAACCCGGTATCGCGATCGATCGGCCGGAAGTTGCTCATCGTGTCTTCGTTTGCTCTCCAAAAGGCAAGCGTGATTATCTCCGATCCATCATCATTAAGTCCGACAGGCTGCTAGGTGCTCGGTTACCCGGATCAGCGGCTCCTGCACATAGCAAGGCGCGATGCAATGAGCCGCAGCGTTTGCCCTTCTGCGTACTCCGTTCTCGTCCGCTCATTCTTGTAGTTCACCTCCTTGTGGCGCAACGAAGACCGATAAACATTGGTTTCGCTCGGAAGCTCCCCGTACTTGCGGACGAACTCATCTATGGCTGCGTCGATCGCTCCGATGCGCGCGCCATGCCGGTAGGCAGCTCGATTAGCTCTGGACTGCGCTCCGAGGCTTCGGCCACTCCGAAGCGCGTCACGGAGTCTCACTTCCCTGTCTGCCAAGTCTTCGGAGATACTGCGCAAACCGGTGCGTGGCCTCAAACGAGCCATCGTGGCTTTGAACAGAGGCTCATTTTGGAGTAGCGCAGTAGATACGCGCTGACTCTCTCGAAGCTCTGTTACCTCATCACAAAAGGCAGCGATCAAAGTCTGCAAGTTCAAGCCCCGCAACCGCGTTGCCGCACGCAATTTTAGACGTCTTTGACCTTCACCGGATCGCGGCGGTCTGGTGCCTGTATCGAATAGACTCTGAGCACTCTTGGAGATCGCCGGCCTTCATCTGAGAACGCGCAAGGACGTCGTTGATAAGCCCCACATCGGCCTTGGTGAACCCAAGCGCGAGAAGTTGTGTATGCCATCGTGGTGGCCGGGGCGCACGCTTCACGACTGGTTCTTCACCCTTCTTTCGGGTACTCCGCACGTCGCTTGTTAACCTCGCGCAGGACATTGGCGCGGAAGTCTAAAAAGCCCGGGGCCCGCGCTCACAGCCGAAGTCCAGAAGATAGGGGGTGCTTTGCTTTCGGTCCTTCTTCATGCACACCTCTAAATGCGAGGCGGCGAAGCGAGCCGACTTTTCGGGTAAACCGCCCTACCGCTGGCGGCTGAGCTACTGGCGAGGAACAATGCTGAGTGATGGCTTGCGGCCTGCAGGAGATCGCTTCCTTAGCCTCAAGTTCCCTCTGATTTGAGCAGAGCCGACGAGTAATAGCTGAAGCGATTCATCAGGTTGACCGCGCTTATGCGCTCCACAATGTAGCCAGGTACTCGGAGGCTTGTACTTCGCGGTGAAGCGCGGTACGATGTGGTCATGCACATCGACACGATTCCGAATCGCGGCTCGCGTCCCGCCTATCTGCTGCGCGAGTCCTACCGTGAAGGTGCGCGCGTGCGCAAGCGCACGCTCGTGAATCTGTCGTCGCTTTCCGATGAGCAGATCTTGGCGATGCGCGCGATTTTGCGCGGCGAGCAGCTGGCGCCGGCGGGCGAGTTGTTCGAGGCGATCGCCTCGCGTGCGCACGGTCACGTGCAGGCGGTTCGGCGCGCCATGCAACAGTTGGGTTTTGCGCAATTGATCGGCACACGCCCCTCGGCTGAGCGTGATCGGGTGTGTGCGATGGTTGCCGCACGTATTGTCGCGCCGCACACCAAGCTCGCTACCACGCGCTGGTGGCACACGAGCACGCTGGCGCAGGAGTTCGGTGTCGAGCACGTTGACGAGAACGCTTTGTATCAGGCGATGGATTGGCTGCTCGAGCGCCAGGGCGCGATCGAGCAGAAACTGGCCCAGCGTCACTTGAGCGAGGGCGCCAGGGTGCTCTATGACCTTTCCTCCAGCTACTTCGAGGGCCGGTGCTGCCCGTTGGCGAAACTCGGCCACAGTCGCGATGGCAAGAAGGGCAAGCGCCAGGTGAACTACGGGCTGCTCACCGACGCGCGGGGCTGCCCGGTGGCGGTGTCGGTGTTCGATGGGAACACGGCCGATTGCACGACCGTGCTGCCACAGGTGGAGCGCATTCAAGCCGATTTCGGCATCGCTAAGCTGGTGGTGGTAGGCGATCGCGGGATGATCTCGCAGAAGGCGATTGATCAGTTCAAGGTGCTGCCGGGGGTGGCTTGGATCACTGCGCTGAAGAGCGCCCAGATCCGTGCTGTGCTCGCCGAAGGCGGCCTGCAGTTGGGCCTGTTCGACGAGCGCAATCTGTGCGAGTTCACCCACCCCGACTACCCGGGCGAGCGGCTGGTCGCGTGTCGTAATCCGCAGCTTGCGCAATCGCGCGCTGCCAAGCGTGCCGAGTTGCTGAGGGCGACCGCTGCCGACCTGGATCAGGTGCGCACGATGGTCGAGCATAAAAAGCTTGTCGGCGCCGACAAGATCGGCCTGCGCGTAGGCCGGGTGGTCAACAAATACAAGGTCGCCAAGCACTTCGAGCTCACCATCGAGCAGGCGCGCTTCAGCTATCGCATTGACGAGCACAAGGTCGCTCAGGAGGCGGCGCTCGACGGCATTTACGTGCTGCGCACCCCGCTCGGTCCCCAGATCATCGATACGGCCGATATCGTGCGCAGCTACAAGTCATTGAGCCATGTGGAACGCGCCTTCCGATCCTTGAAGACCGTCGATCTGAAGGTGCGCCCCATCCACCACCGTCTGCCGGATCGCGTGCGCGCGCATATTCTGCTTTGCATGCTTGCCTACTACGTCGAGTGGCACATGCGCGAAGCCTGGCGTGGCATGCTGTTCGCCGACGAGGATCAAGCGGCCAAAGTGACACGCGATCCGGTGGCACCGGCCACGCGCTCAGAAGAGGCTGAGCACAAGGCGCATACCCATACCTTGAGCGACGGCACCTCGGCACACAGCTTCCGCACCCTGCTCGATGAACTCTCGACGATCGTGCGCAACACCTGCCGCGCCACCACCGATACCGATTCAGCCCGCGCGCCTACCTTCACGATCGTGACGCAGCCCAATGCAACCCAGCAGCGCGCACTCAAGCTGCTCGAGACGATCACCGTGTAGCCAAGCGCGTGTACCTCAGAAACCACACCTACAGAGGGAAAATGCGCGCTCAGCGGGCAAGAACTTCAGCTTAGCGACCGATCGTCTCTGCGGCCGTCGCATTTCTGCTGGTCGCGGCAACGAAATGATGTTGCTCCGGCCCCCGCTGGAGTTGGCGATCTGACGGGTCGATTCCGATCATTGTGCGTTACCATTCCGGCGAGAGCGACGGGTATCGCGCAGCATGCGCTCGCCTGTCGCATTTATAGCGCGCCCCGTTCACCCCACGCGCTCATGCGAACGCCATCGGTGCGAGTTGGGCGGTTCTTCCATCATGCAGGTTGCGTTGTGGTAGGGGGGCGAGATGCTTAACCATCTCGTGCCGCCCGCTTCGCCGCCGATCCGCAGCGGCACCCATGAATTTCTATGACTGCCACTTCTTTCCCATTTCAGTAACCCGGGCGAGGGGTATCAGCCCTGCGGCCGCCATCACCGCCGTCGCGGCTTTCTCCATTGATTCGCGTACCGGATCCAGATTGAGCCGCGCGTAGATCGCCGTCGTGCTTACGTTCGTGTGGGCAAGCGTGCGTCCGATCATGGGCAGGCTCGCGCCGGTCGCCGCCTGCCAGCTTCCCAGCGTACGCCGCAGATCATGTAGGCGCAGATCCTTGATGCCTGCGGAGCTGGGATCCTTGCCGAGGGCCTTCACGGCAGTCCGGGCTTCCCTGATCGCCACGCGATAGTTCGAAGTGGTACGGGCCGCCTGCACTTGTTTTTTCTCCCACCGCTCCTCGGCCGCAATCCAGTCGATCAACTGGTAGAGCTCGGCGCGATTGAGGATGCGTCGCCAGCCCTTCTTCGGCTCGATCAGGTGCCCGCGATCGCCGGGGCCGGGGAACACGTATTCGCTCGCATCCTCGTCGTCAGCGCGCGGCTGCCGACGCTTCAATATATCGACGGCTTCCCCCAGAAGAGGCACGGTGTGCGGCTTCCCGGTCTTCGTGGTCGGGATGCGCCACTCCGCGCGCTCCAGGTTTATCTCATCCCAGCGCATCGCCAGCACGTTCGATCGACGCGCGCCGGTAAGCAGCGAAATCAACACGTAGTCCCGAATGGTCTCGTTCGGCTCGTCCGCAACCGCTTGAAAGAACCAGGGCAGTTCGTCGGGCTGTAGAAAACGTTCGCGCGCGTCTTCCGGAAAGAGTTTCACGCCACGGGCCGGGTTCGGCTTGTCCCACAGTTCCCACTCGATCGCTTTATTGAACATCGCACGCAGCAGCCGGACCGCAATGTTCGCCGTCACCCTACCCTTCTCACGACCGAGCTTCGCGTGCAGCGTCTGGACGTCGCGTCGGCTGACCATCGACAGCTTGCAGTTTCCCCAGGCCGACAGGTACAGCCGGTAATTGCTCTTCGCCTTGTCCGGGCGACGGTTGTGCACTTCGGCATGCCGGCTCGCGTATCCTTGAACAGATCGCCGAGGGTCATTTCGTCGCGAGCGAGCCGTTTCCTTTCAGCGGGATTGTCCCCCCGCGCTATCGCCAGGTTTACATCGCTAGCCGCCTTCCGAGCCTGCTCGATCGTAAGTCCGGGGCTTGAGCCGGATGCATACCGGCCGAGCGTGATGCGCTCCGGCGGGCCGTTAACTCGGCGGTAAACGAGAGCCAGTGCACGTCCATCGACAGCGCGAGCCAGCCCAAGCCGAGCGCGCTGGAGACGAGCGCGCCGGTCAACATCAGCGCTTCAGGCACCGGCGGAGTGCGGCACCGCGGATCGCGTGCGTGGCCTCGGTTTTCCGGGAAAGCCCGTGAGCGCCCGCAGCCCCAGCCGCCGCGCGGCGAAGAGCGACAATGCCGCCGTCACGAGCAGCGCGAGATCGAGCCCGGCGACAGGCCAATAGCCGCTCGCGATCGTGCGCGCGAGATGGTCGCCGGTGGTGGCCCAGTTGGCGATGACGGCGGACACGGCGAGTATGGCCGCTACCCAGCACTGCTCGGTCCATGCGGGCGCGAGCCGCGCTTCGAGCACTGGCGCCGTCCTCCATAACGCGTGCGCGAACGCCGCGAGCCACGCGGCCCAGAAAACGCCCTTCTCCCAGTCGCCGCGGTGTGCGAGGTCCTCCGGCAGAAGCCGGTTCGCGACGAGGAGTGGCGGAAGTGCTGGAGATGCAATCCGGTCAGGAACTCATTGATGCTCGCGATCGCCGTGGGCGGCGGATCCTCACGGATCACGCGCCCCGTCGATGCATCGAAGTGCACGCCCTGCCCCACTAGGGCGACGCGATCGCTGCCTGCCCGGAAGATGCTGACGTAGCCGTTCGCGTCGCCCACGTGCATCACCCTCAAGAATCCGACTTCGCCCGGCATCCCGCGTGCGTCCCAGCGCCGCTTCGCTTCGCTCATCATCTCGTTCACCGATGCGATCGGGGCGGCAACGCCGGCGGGCCTGAACGCGAGACCCTTCGCTTCGACGGCCGCCTTCGCGTGCGCCTGCGCCGGTGCTGTCAGCATCGTATCGGATACCGGAAAGTAGATGCCGGCGAAAATGATGAGCCCCGACAACGCGAAACACGAAGTGAAACGGCAGCGCGACGATGCCGGTCAGGTTGTGCAGGTCGAGCGCGCTGCGGCGCGTCTGCCGGTCGGGCCGGAACGTGAAGAGCTCGCGGAAGATCCTGCGGTGGATGACGACGCCGCTCACGAGGGCGGCGAGCATCGCGAGCGCCGCCAGGCCGACGATCCAGGTGCCGAGATTCTTCCAGACGATGTTGAGGCGGAAATGCATCGGATAGAAGAAGCCGCTGCCGATCCTGAGCTGGTCGTGCAACAGCACCTGCCCGAGCGCGGATCAATTGTGACGTGCCCGTGCACGTGGTCGTTCGGGTCGTTCGGATTGTTGGTGACCGCGAACTCCGCAAAAAGCGAGAGCACCGGATCGCGGTGTGTCGTATACGCGCTCCAGTTCATCAGGGGCAGTACGCCGGGCAACGGTCCGCCGACGCGCCCGAGCGCCGCGACGAGCTCTTCCTCTTCGGGCTCGATACTCCGGAAGATCGGGGCCAGCACGCGGTCGAACGACGGCATCGGCTGCGGCTCGAAGCGCGTCTCGGGAATCGCCCAGCGGTCGATTTCGCGGTCGAAGACAGACAACGCGCCGAAGAAGAACGCCGCCATCAATACGTATCCGAGCACGAGGCCGAACCACGTGTGCAGCCACGTCATCGACAGACGGAACGATTGGAACATCAGAATCTCCGTGGTGACGTCATCAGGCGAGCACGCGCGTCGCAAACGATGCCGCGGCCGTCATGGCGAGACCGCCGCCCGCGAGGACGCACCACACCCGAACGAGACTTCTCGCGGCGAACGCCCAGCAGAAGACGACGAGAAAAACGAGGAACGCGAGCAGGAAGGCCAGCGTCCGGGCCTCGCCGTAATGCATCCCGGCGAGCAGTCCCGCGGCGATCACCAGCATGACGAAGCCCCAGACAAACATGTAGCCGCCGGCGATACCGGCAGCTACACGGGATGCGATGTGTAGGCGACTGAAGTTCATAGTGATCGACCCGACCCGCGTCACCGCTCCCCTTTCCTGGCGGAAGACTCACCGGAAAGCGCGGCGTATCCCGAACGCCGATCCGCTTCGAGTGGGTTGGCTATGCGAGCATGGCCGGCTGAATTGTGCGCGAAGGGGTCTCCTTCGACACGCAAGCAGATGATAATGGTTCTCACCTGGACCGACAACTTCCGCAGTGTTCGCGAACATCCTCGTCGCGGGGTGTTCATCGCTCACGGCGGAGGCTACCATCGACGATCACTGCGTCGGGGGCGACGCGCGCGAACGGAGTGGTCGCGCGGGTGAAGACGCCGCCTCCGTTGACTGTGTGGGGGGTGGCGCGTTGCGGCCTCGGCAACCCGAACACCAACCTTGTGCCAAAAGTCCTATCTCGGCGCTCAAAGCCCGTTTACATCTATGGCATGAACGTGACTTTGTGGTGCTCTTTGAGCACATGCTGGACCGCCGCCCAATGGCTCGTCTATTGGCTGTCCCTCGCTGTGGGGCTCGGACTGATCGTGACGGCGCTGCGAGCGCCCGCAAAACCCAAGGACGGAGCGAGCACGCGCTGGCGCAGGCTGCTTCACTCGATGCGACGTTCCGGGCCGCGCACGGACACGTCCACACCCGAGCTCGACTTGGGCCATCGGGGCATCCCAGGGCAGAGCCGATAGTTCCCATCGAAGCGACCGCCCCGGAAAAGGGGCCTGTCGGTCGATGCAAGCTTCCAGAGCCCCGAGCCGGTCTTTCGCCTCGGGGCTTTTTACTCAGCTCGCCTGCTTCATTTCATGAGGACCATGCGCAGCCTGCTTTCATTGCCCACCGATTCCGTCCACACGACGAGCAGGTTCGCCTGCGTCGCCACGACTCGGGGATAAATCGCGCTCGCGCCTTCCGAGCTCAACTTGACCGGCTTCGACCAGGCCGC
The DNA here is from genome assembly GCA_963808765.1 of uncultured beta proteobacterium. Lineage (GTDB taxonomy): Bacteria > Pseudomonadota > Gammaproteobacteria > Burkholderiales > SG8-41 > JAQGMV01. The sequence goes on along the minus strand of CAWEHH010000007.1, from coordinate 54,833 downwards.
GCCGCCGTCTTTCGAGCGTGACAGGAACACGGCGCCGGTCTGGCCGACGGCCTCGTCCCAGACCGCCGCGAGCTCTCCACCGCGAGCCGCGAGATCGGCCCGCTGCGCGTACTCGCCGCCCAGTCGTGCGCGCGCATTCCAGTGTGCGCCGCCATCCCCCGAAACGAGATAGTGAACGCCGCGCTGGTCGACCTTGCCCGTCCAGACGACCGCATGCACGCGTTCCGAGGCGCCCTTTCCGGTAAGCGCCAACCCGCCGCCGGTGTGAGGACAGGCATCGATCTGCCAGTTGAATGCACCGACGATGGCCCCGCTCTTCCATTTCGCACCGTCGTCTCGCGAAGTCGCGATGGCCATGTCGCGCGGACCTTTCCCGCGAAAGAGCAGATAGAGCGCTCGATCCTGACCGGCCGCGAGCGTGTTCCAGCAGCATTCACAGGTGCCCGCCTGCACCGACACATTGGACGACCAGCTCGCGCCGCCGTCGTCACTGCGCGCATACCGGACGCCCTGCGCGCCGCTCCGGCTGTCGAGCCACGTCAGATGAAAGCGCCCATCGCGTGCGATCAAGTCCGCAAAGGCATGTCCGTCGTGACGATTGTCGTCCGCCGGGTTGGGCCCGCGCTTCCACGTCTTGCCGCCATCGTTCGACAATGCGGTCACCATCGGGCCCGAGCTCTTGAAGCCACGTCCGGCGCTGCCCCACACTGCGATGACGCGCGAACCGCTCGAGGCGATCTGCGGGTCGTTACTGCGATGCGGAGCGTGCGGGATCGGCATGCCCTCGCCCACGCGCACCGGCCGCGACCAGCTTTTCCCGCCGTCGGCCGATCTTCGATACCACAGACCGGGCGGTGCGTTCGCGCCGGCGCCTTCGGCAGTGAACAGATCGATGGTATCGCCCGACGCATACACATCGACGCTTAACACGCTGCGGTTCGCGCCGCTGTCGGCGTTCCCATGTGCGCCTTCGTGTGCCTGCGCGAGCGGCGACGAAAGCGCCGCGGCAAGCAGCAACCCGAGCGCACTCTCTCTCAGAATGGCGGTCACCATTTCGCATCCAGTCCCGCGTAGAACGTTCTGGGCAGAGCCGGGGACAACACCGGCTGATTGTTCGAAAGCTGAGCGCTGTCCGCGTATCGTTTGTCGGCGACGTTATACACGCTCCCGAACACCGACACATCCCGGGTGAGCGGCCAGTTCGCGCGCACGTTGAGGATGTCGTGTCCTGAATAGGTCTGCGTGTTCGCCGGATCGAGCCAGTAGCGCCCTAGCCGCACCCATTCGAGCTGCGCCTGCGCGCCGGGAATCGGCTGCCACGTCAGACGCGTCGTCGAGAGCACGCGCGGCGCCGCCTCGATCTCCTTGCCCGTGAAGATGCCGGCGTTCGTCACCCACTCCTCGTACTTGTGTTTCGCATACGAAAACGCGACGTCCAGCCGCAGCGTCGGAAGCATCGGCGCACCGACGCCCAGCTCCACGCCGCGGTGGCGGGTGCTGCCGGCGTTCACGGTTTGCGTGAACGTCGTCACCGGGTCACGCTGGGACACGATGTCGTCGCGCTTGTGCAAGTCGTACACGACGAGATCGTAAGAAATTCGGCTCACGACGCCGCGCAACCCCACTTCGAACTGATCGGCCTTGATCGGCTTTAACGACAGCGCCGATTGCGCAGCCAGAGTCGCGGCTGCCGCATTCGCACCCACGGCAGGGCGGAACAGGTTGCCTTCCGAAGGCGCGCGGAACCCATGGCTGTATCCGGCGAACGCATGGGCATCGGCCGTGAGGGCATACGTGGCTCCGAGCTTCGGGCTGAAATGCGTGAACTTCGGATCCGCGTCGCTCGCCTGACCATAGAAACGGGGCCCTGGAAAAGGCGCGCCCGGCGCCACGAAGATCGGCGCGCCGCTCAGTCGGTTGCGGAACCTGTAAGTGAGATGGTCGTAGCGCAATCCTGCGACCACGCGCAGCCGCTCTGTCGGCGAAATCTCTCCGTGCAGGTACGGCGAGAGGCCGGTGAAAGTCACGTCGTAGTCGTACACGCGACGAGCGACCGAATAGGAGTTGAACACCCGTGCCGGCGCAGCGCCCGACGTGCTGACGTTGAGACTGTCTTCCTGACGCTCGCCCGGGCTCACGTCGATGTCGGCCCCGACGATGAGGCGCGCGCGCATCGCTTCGGGAAAATCGACGCGCCACTTGGCGAGCAGGCCGTACGAGCGGTTCTGCACCATCGACACCGTCGGATCGAAGTTCAGCGTGAAGGTCGCGAGCAGATCCATGCTGTTGTCGCGCATGTAGGGCGTGAGCGATACGAGCGTGTTGCCGACCTCGCGCTCGTAGCTGGTGGACAGACGAAATGCATCCACCTTCCTGAACGCGATCGGCAGATAGTTGCGTTTGGGATTGTTGATGTAATCGATCATGACGAGCGGCGAGTTCGCGCCCGTCTGCTGATCGATGGTCGAGAAAGCAAATACCGTTTTCAACGCCGTCTCGCCGCCGATGAAGTGATCCCAGCGCACGGTGCCGCTCTGGCGGTCGTATCCCGTCGCGTCGCGCCATCCGTCGGTATGCGTGAGGTTCAGGTCCGCGCGCGAGCCGCCATTCGCGTAGCCGGAGCCGCCTCCACCCAGAATGCGCCAGAAGCCGTGACCGCCCAGTTCCGCCGAGATCCCGAACTCCGGTTTCTTCGGAGGCGTTCGGGTCAGCACATTGACGATTCCACCGATCGCATCCGAGCCGTAGAGCGCAGTGCCGGGACCACGCGTCACCTCGATGCCGCCCGCCTGCGGTATGTTGATCTCGTAGAGCGCGTTGTGGTTGAAGAATCCGGTGGAGCGGATCGGAATTCCGTCTTCGAGAAAGAGATAGACAGGATTGGTAGTGAACGGCTGTCTGATCGCGGTGGTGTGTCCCTCGCCATTGGTGACCGCGACCGCAACGCCAGGCACCTGTCCGACGATCTGCGAAGGGTGATTGGGCCGCGTGCGCGCGATCGATTCCTGCGGAATCACGCCGACCGCGGCGGGTGTTTCATTCAAGGAAGTGCCTTCTCGTGTCCCTGTAACCACGACATCCGGCAGCAGCCTGCCTTCGTCGGCGGCGCCTGCTTCAATGGCGACGAGACCGAGTAACGGCCAGAGCGCCGATACGCACGCGGTTCGACGCTTGCGTGAGATGTTCATCGTGCCTCCCGATTTGCACGTGAGTCGAGGCCGTGAAACCACGGCCCGATAGCCGGCGCTTCGACTTAAGCGGCGGCCGTCGCGACGAGCTACGAGTGCGGGGGAGGTGCGCGCGAGCGGTAATGCGGGAGGGATGAAGCAGGCGGAGTCGAGTGCGGCTCAGGGCGAGCGATATCGAACTGAAGGCCCAGGAGCCAGAGCGTCGGCGGCAGCGGAGCAACGGTCGCGAGCGAGCTCGGATTCAGGCACAGCGAACAGAAGATACTGTGCGATTGATGCGAACCGTCGTGATGCTCGTCAGCGGCTTCGGCGAGTGCAGGAGGCGCGTGCGAGTCGCTCGCTTCGGGATGCGCGGCAGTATGTTCTACGTGATCGCGATGACCGTGCGCGCCGCCGACTCTGGATGATTCGGCGGGAAGCCCGAGCATCTGCCCGAGCGCGTCCGGCTGATCCGCAAGGATCCAGGCGGCGAGCGTCGGCGAAGCGGCACTGAAAAGTGTCGCCAGCAGAGCGATCCATGCGATTGATCGGAGCCGCATCATTTTTTGTTCTTCTATTCAGATGGGCGCGGCGCGTGACCTCGGTGTTCGCGCCAGTCCGCAGTTCCGCGCCGTGCACAGCGAAAATGGGCCGCGAAGTGTGCACGACGCCGTTATTGCCAATCCAGGGCACATGCCCTCAGAGGGGGCGGCGCTCGCCTTCGGCTCGGGCCTCGCCGTCCTACGGAACAGAGGAAAACCACGCGCCCGACCCGCAGCTAGTCGAACACTTCCTCTTCGGAGGCCGCGCAATACTCGCAGCGCTCGCCGTAATGGCCGGCCACGTCCTCCACGGCGGCCATCAGTTCTCGCGTGTTGCCGTTGAACGCCCGAACCGCGGGATTCAGCGGATCCGTCAAGGCACGCGGCACTCTCTTGCCGGTCCAGCCTGCGCTCTTCGCCTTGAAAGGCTGGCCATGATACGGGCATTCACGCAGGAGTCCGATCGAGATGGCGAAGTCTTCGGCAGCCCATTGCTTCACGACTTGCGGGTCGCTTTTTGGCGATCCGGAGAACGGTGCGACAGGGTTCATATCGCCTCCAAAGTGTTGCTAAACGGCGACCACCCAGAGCAATCCTCATGCCCGAGGGTAAATCAGTGGGAGTGGGCTTTCAGGACGCGGCGTAAGTGACTTAAGTGCAATAGTAATCCAAACGCAGCGCACAAGGAAATTTACCGACCCTCTTCTCGGGGACCGGTAAAGTTTTCACAACACCTTGATTTGATGTGGCCTTTTGCAGTGAGCAGAGGCAATGGACCCGTCCGGGGCACGCGAAACGCCGATAGACAAAATCGACGAGTCGCAAAAGCACGGGACGAGACTGGCGCGCACGATAGCCTGCTCGTTCCTGGTGCGTGACGTTCTATTGAAGTGCTACAAGCTTCGCCGCAGCCCTGGGCTCGCGCATCGCGCGCCGTGGCGCGGACGTCGGCGAAAGTAACGCTCGCTGCCGGCACCGTTCGAGAGAGTCGCGCGAGAGATCAACGCACGCGAGGAGGGCATATGGGTTGCAGGATCGAATGGTGTTCTCCCACGTTCCGAAGTCACTCCGGGCGCGGGTACGTCATTCAACTCTTCAAGGAGCACACGATGGCCGATCGGAACCCATCAAGGTCCGGCTATGGCGAGCAGGACGATTGGCAGCGTAATCGGGACGAGTCCTGGCAATCGCGACGCGACGAAGGCGACTTCCGGCGCGACGGCAGCCATTCGGGCTGGCAGAGCTCGCAGCCCAGCCACAGTAGCTACGGTGCGCAGGGCGGCGGATGGCACGGCGCGTCCGAGCCGTGGCAATCGCAGCAAAGGCAGCGCGGCGATTACGGATCTCAGGGCGGCGACCAGAGCGGAAGCTACAGCAGCGGCGGCACCTTTGGCTCGCAAGGCTACGGCACGTCCGGCGGCAGCTACGAGAGCGGCCGCAAATACGAAGGCGAAGGCTTCCGGGGCGGGTATGGCACGCAAGGCAGTGGAGGCTATGAAAGCGGCCGCCGCTTCGAAGGTGAAGGATTCGGCGGCGGGTACGGTGCGCAGGGCATGGGCGATGGCACGGGCGGTAACGTCGGTCAGCATCAACAGGGCGGCTACGGCTCTCAAGGTGGATATGGCGGCAGCCAGCGACGCAACGAAGCCGAGTGGCGCGGCGGCGAGCGCGGAAGTTCGCAGGGTTACGGCGGGCCGGGGCAAGCCTACGGCGGCCAGGGCGGGTATGGTTCACGGGGCGGCGGCTCGCATGGCTACGGTTCACACGGCTATGGCGGCTATGCGCCGTCGCAGGCCCCTGGCGCGAGCGGCTACGAAGGCGGTGGGATGAGCTATCAGGGGGGACAGAGCCACCTGGGCGGCCAGGAGGGCGCGCAGGGCCGCGGCTTCGGCAGTCAGGGTGGCGGCCAGCAGAGCGGCCACGGCGGATATGGGGTGCAGTCTGGCGGCTACGGCTCTCAATCGAGCTACGGCTCGCACGGCGGGTACGGCTCGCAGTCACAAGCCGGCGCGGGCGGATGGCAGGGCGGCTACGGACAGCAAGGCGCCTGGGATCGAGGGCGGCCGAGGGTCGGCAAGATCGCATGCAGCGCCGTGGACCCAAGGGCTACAGGCGATCCGACGAGCGAATCAGGGAAGATCTCTGCGAGCACCTCATGCAAAGCGCCCACATCGATGCGAGCGAAGTGTCGATCGAAGTGAAGGAGTGCAAGGTCACGCTGGAAGGCACGGTCCCCGAGCGCCGCATGAAGCACGCGATCGAGGACATGGCGGAAGCGTGTCCGGGTGTTGTGGATGTCGAGAACCGTTTGCGGGTGCAGAGCGCTTCGCAGCGGTGGGGCTACGGCGGAAGCAGTGAACCGACCAATGCCGGCACGGGCTCCACCACACACGGCGCAGGCTCCAGCACGGGCGGCACAGGCACGACGAGCAGCACCAGTCCGGGTGGCGCAGGGATGTCGGGTAAAGGCGCGGAAGGCGGCAGCAGCGGAAGTTCGCGTGACGGCGGCATTTCGGCGGGCATGGCCACTCAGGGCACGAGCTCCAGTTCGACCACGAAGCGTTGATCAGTTCCACACGTAGGGCTGCGAAAGGCCGGCGTAAGAGCCGGCCTTTCGCCGTACCCGCGGCATACGCGTTGCAACTCGGTGCGCTCGCGGCCTTGCACGGACGCGACGCGCAATCTCAGCGATGCGCCCGAAGACGCACATATCCACACACGTGACACCCGAACGCCAATGAATCGATTCATACGGCACTGCCTCTGCTCCGGGATTGGCGCCGGCATTTGTTCGCACGTTGCCGCTGCTCTATGCAGCCGCGCCGAGCAGGGCCGCGGCGATCTCCCGATGCACGCGATCAGCCATATGGTGTGGGGCGACAGTCCCGAGTCGCACCAAGGCCGGCACGCGTACAACGAGCTCATCGGCGCGGGCTTGCACCATGGCGCGTCGATCTTCTGGGCTGTCGTATTCGAAGGTTTTTTCGGCAAAGACGCGGAGCGAAGCACGGCGGGCGCCTTGATCGGCGGCACGACAATCGCCACGGCTGCCTACGTCACGGATTATCACGTCGTGTCCGATCGCCTGAATCCCGGCTTTCATGCGCATCTTTCTCCGCGCTCCGTGTTTCTCGTGTATGCCGCTCTCGCGCTCGGGTTGGCGGCGGGGGCGCGCCTACGCGGGCTTTACGACCATGAGATAGAAAATCGCGATGAAAGCAATGAACGCCGGCCACCCGAGCGCCATCCAGATCCTGTGGTAACGCCAGAACAGCGTCGGTAGCGGCGTGCCATCGCGCACGGCCTGCTCGGCCATGGCGGCCATCCTCACCTGAATCCAGACGACAGGCAGCCAGCACGCGCCCGCGAGCACGTAGAGCGCCACCGAGACCGCGAGCCAGAAGGACGAGAGCGGCATGCCGGCAAGATGCATGAGATAGAAGCCGGTCGCCGGCTGGATGATCGCCGTCGGCGTGGTGAACAGCCAGTCCGCCCACACGACGCGCCGCGTAACGATCGCGATCGCACGCACGTCGCCGCTGCGGTTCGTGAAGAACATGTAGAACGCGGAGCCCAGTCCCGTGCCGAACAGCAGCGTGGAGGACACCACGTGGAGGAATTTGATGATCAGGTATTCCATCAGGAATCAGGTATCAGGGAAGAGTGAGGGCAAACCGAACGTGATCCGGAATGAAGCAGACGTTCACGTCCGGTTGCCCTCCAACGCGTGCAGCACGACAATGCCGGCGAGGATCGGCAGGTTCTTGAGGACGGGCCCGTACGGATGTGCCCAGAACTCGGGCAGCCATAGCGTGATGATGACCGTGTAGGCGCAGATCACGGCGAACTGCGCTTCGTACAGACGGCGGCGCCCGCGCAGGGTCAGCATCGCCGCGCCGAAAAAGAGGTCGAGCAGCGCCGCGCCGTAGAGCGCCACCGTGGCGAGAGCGCCCGTGATCCCGACGCGGGCGAGCAGCGCGTAGCTTTCTTCGACGGGATAGATACCGAGCGAAACGATGCCGGTCACGATCCAGACGAGTGCGATCGCAAGGCGCACGAGGGGAAGGAGCCACTGGAGCTTCGCCCGCGCCGCGATCGCCGCCGCGGAACTCGGATCGATGAACGCTTCGACCGGGCGCGGCATCCTCCCGAGCACGGACCCGATGGCATCGGCCGACGCCCTATTGCCGCGCTCGAGCATGCCGAGCGTTTCGCGGTCGAGCAGCGAGTAACGGAAGCGATCGCCCACCGCTGCCGCCGCTCGCACGAAGGCCATCGGGACACCCAGCACCGGCACTTTCGCAAGACGCATGGCGTCGCGCAAGGCTTCCAGGAACGCGCGCAGCGTGAGCGCGCGCGGCTCCGACCGCGGCGATGCGCTGTCTGTCATAAGCATCGCTCTCGAGCAGCCGCACGATCGCTTCGGCGAGATCATCGATGTGGATCGGCTGCACGTGCTGTGCGCCGTCGCCCGGAACGGGAATCATCGGCAGCGCGGCGAGCGTGGTGAAAAGCGAGGCGCTCGTCCCGTGCGCGCCGAACACCAATGACGGCTGCACGATCGTCCAGCGAACATCCATGCGCGAAAGCGCGTCGTCGGCGCGTTCCTTCGAGAGATGGTAGCGGCTTGCCGCGTCCCGATCGGCACCCAGTGCCGAAATCTGTACGACCTTTGCGACGCCTGACGCCGCTGCCGCCTCGAACAAAGCGATGGGCGCCTTCACGTGCAGTGCATCGAATGTTCGGCCGCGCGCTTCGCGCAGGATGCCGACCGCGTTCACGACCGCGTGAATGCCGGTCAGCCGCGGCAGCCAATCCGCCGCCGCATGGTCGTGCTGGTAGTCGACCTCGACGACAGCGGGAGAACCGAGGCCGTGGCCGGGGCGAACGCCGCGCACCACCTCGAATCCGGCTTGCTCGAGCGCTTCGACGACACGGCGGCCGATGAAACCCGCTGCGCCGAGCACGAGCACTCTGCCCGGAGACGGTGTGCTCATAGTTGCGACCGGACGATGGAAGCGGCGAGCTCGCTTAGTTTTTCTTTCCAGGGGCGATTGTTCCAATCCTCGAACGTGATGCGCCGCGCACGGCTCACATCGTCTTCGAAGATGCGCACCTGCTGCATGGCGAACGCGCGATCGTAAACATTCAGGTTCGCTTCGTCGTTCAGCGCGAAGGACCGGTTGTCGAAGTTCGTAGACCCGACCGAGGTCCACACCTCGTCGACGACCATCACTTTGCAGTGAAACATCGTGGGCTGATACTCATGGATCTCGACGCCCGCACGAAGCAGAGGTCCCCACTTTGCGCGCGAGGCACGTCGCACGACTTCGCTGTCGATGTGGGGACCGGGCACGATCACGCGCACGGCCACGCCCCGCTTCACCGCCGCGACGAGCATCTCCGTCGCCACCTCGTCGGGGACGAAATACGACATCGACAGCAGAATCGATTTCCGCGCGGCCGCGAGCGAGAGCAGATACATGAGCTGCATGCTTCGGGAGCCGCTCACGGGCGAGCTCCAGAACACCTGCGCCGCCTGGGTCCCCGTCTCGCTCAGCGGCGGAAAATAGTCGGTGCCGTGCAGCACGGCACCGGTCACTTCGGTCCAGTTGTCCATGAATGCCGCCTGCATGTGCGCGACGGCCGGACCTTCGAGCCGGAAATGGGTGTCGCGCCAGTGAGCGGGGTCTTGTGCGTCGCCGAGCCACTGATCCGCGATGCCGACGCCGCCCGTGAACGCGGTCGTGCCGTCGATGATGACGAGCTTGCGATGGGTGCGGTTGTTCAGGCGATCGAGCGTGTAGAAGCGAGGCGGGTTGTAGCGCCGCACTTCGACGCCTGCCGTCTCCATCTGTTCGATGTAGGCGTCTTCGATCTTGCCGCTGCCCACGCCGTCCAGCAGCACGTGCACCTTCACGCCCGCGCGCGCGCGTTCCGACAGCACGTCCGCGAACGCCTTGCCCACGCTGCCCGACCAGTAGATGTACATCTCGAAGGTGATCGTGCTGCGGGCGGCGCGCAAGGCATCGAGCATGGCCGGGAAGATCCGGTCTCCGTTCACCAGCACTTCGACCCGGTTGCCCGGCACGATCGGAGAACCCAGCATCGTTCCTATCGTCCGCAGGAACTGATCGTCGTCCGTGCCATACAGCGTCGGCACGACATGATCGACGGGTTTGTCGCCGAGCGCGAAGTTCGCGACCAGGAGCGTCACGAACGCGGCGGCGCCGATCGCTGCGAGAACGAGCGGCCACCTGCGCCTGTTGCGATCGCGCCTGCTCATCCTGCGATCGCTTGCCACACCGCGCGGGCGATGAGGAAGCCGAGGAAGGCGATGAAGACGAGGAATGCCACGAGCGCGAGTATCACCAGCGTCACGACCAGGTGCTCGAACGCACCGTCTGCCTCGGCTCCCGGCTATGCGCCTCGAGCAATGCGACGTTTCGCTGATTGGCTTTCCAGGCGGCGTCGAACACGTCGCCCGCGATCGGGACGAGCCCCACGACACCCTCGACCGCGACATTGAGCGCCATGCGCGCGAGCACGCTCGGTGGCGCTCCGGCGCGGGCCGCCTCCCGAATGATGTAGCTCGAGATCACCACGCCCGAGCGCGTCGCCGAGCCCGGGTATGAGGCCGATCAGCGCATCGAGACCGAAGCGAAAGCGGGTGCCGGGCAGGACGAAAGCGCTGTCGAGCAGCCAGGCGAGCCGGCCGAGCCGGCGCAGGAGGTCAGTGAGGAGCACGCATGGGGCACGGCGCATCAGAACGACGTGAGCCGCCCTATGCACGAAGCAGGCCTGACAAGACTATCGCCCTGCTCACGGGTCGCGATCGACCTTGGGCTCCAGTCCCATCAGCCGAATGACCCACGTCAGTATCAACCCCACGACCAGCGGCCACCACCGCACGTAACCGATCGCCGCCCCGGCGGAAGCGAGATACGTGACCCCCATCAGGAGCGTCCCGGGATGACGCGTCCGGTAGTAGGCGAAGAAGAGCCCGAGCGCGAGCGCGATGAAGAGCGCTGCGAAAACGTGGATAACGATGTGCACGAAAGTTTCCATGACGAGATTGTACGGACACGGGCGCTTCGTTGCCCAGCGGTCGGATGTCGTGCACCGTGCATCGCACGGCGGGACGAGCAGCACGGGGGCTTCTGATAACATTCCGCGATAATCCGCACACGCCACGAGCAAACCTCCTTGGCTGACAAAAAACCGCGTCGCGCACTCGCCTCCTGCTGCGCCGCGCATACGCTGCACGACGGGCTCTCCGATGTGACTTACGTGCTGCTGCCGCTGCTCGCGCAGACGTTCAATCTTTCGCTCGCGCAGGTCGGGCTCATTCGCGCGGCTCATCGCGTCGCGATGGCGAGCTTTCAGATTCCCGCGGCGCTCGTCGCCGAGCGTTTCGGCGAACGCAACCTGCTCGCCTTCGGCACGCTGGCAGCCGGACTCGCGTTCGTCGCGCTCGGCTTCGCTTCCGGCTACTGGATGATCCTGATCGCGCTGTTCTGCGCGGGATTCGGCTCCGCGGTGCAGCATCCTCTTTCGTCCACCATCATCTCCCATGCGTATCCCGGCGAGGGACGGCGCGCGGCCCTCGGCACGTACAACTTCTTCGGCGATGTCGGAAAATTCGCGTTCGGCGGCGCCGTGAGCATCTGCCTGCTGGCGGGCATCGCGTGGCAGGCACCGGTCGTCGGCTTCGGCCTGCTCGGCATCGCGACAGCGGTGGCGATCTTCATCTTTGTAGCGAATACGCATTCGACGCGCGGCGAGACGCAGCCCGCGACGCCCAAAGTGCGAGGCTGGGGCGTGCGCAATCCGCAGGCGTTCACCGCGCTGTGTCTCATCGAGATCCTCGACTCGAGCACGCGCACCGGCCTGCTCACCTTCATCGCGTTCCTGCTGATCGACAAAGGCATCTCCGAAGGCTGGGCCGCGCTCGCCGTTCCCCTGATCCTCACCGGAGGCATGGCCGGCAAGCTCGCGTGCGGCTTCCTCGCCGAGCGGCTCGGCATCGTGCGCACGATCGTCCTCACCGAAGTCGCGACCGGTGTGGGCATCCTCGCGACGCTTGCGCTCCCCGGGCTCGCGGTGTTGATTCTTCTGCCGCTGCTCGGCGTCGCGTTGCAAGGCACCTCCTCGGTGCTGTACGCGACGATCGGCGATCTCGTCGACAAAGAGCGCCTGCCGCGGGCTTTCGGCTTCTTCTACACGCTCGGTTCACTGTGCGGTATCGCCGCGCCGCTCGGCTATGGCCTGCTGGGGGACACGTCGGGGGTGGACACGACCATCGGCGTCGTAGGTTGCGCAGTGCTGCTCACCGTGCCGCTCGCAGCGATGCTGCGGCCCGCCGTCAGCGCACCGAAACCGGCGAGCGCGTAATTATTTCTCTTGAGGGGTTCGTATGCCGAAGCAACGCATCAGTTATTTCCCGCTCGACAAGATGGATGCCGCGATGCGCGCCGAGATGGACCGTTGCGCGCGTGAAGGCACGCCTCGTCCCGAAAGCTCGGCCGTGCGCGCGCACGTGCCCGGCGCCTTCTGGTCGTTCGCGAATTCGTGGCGCGACATCTTCCACAACGGCGTGTGCGATCACGCGGTGAAGGAGCTCTGCCGGCTGTACGTCTCGCGTTCGGTGAAGTGCGAGTTCTGCGGTAACCAGCGCTCGATCAAGGCGTTCGGCGAAAACCTGAACGAAGCGCAGACCGACGATCTCGTGAACTTCGAGAACTCTCCGCGCTACTCGGACAGGGAGAAAGCCGCGCTCGCCTACGCCGAAGCGATCACCTGGCGGCTCGAGACGGATGACGCATTCTGGGAGCGCCTGCACCGGCATTTCAGCGAGCCCGAGCTGGTCGAGCTCGGCTGCTTCATCGCGCTCACGATGGGGCAGCAAAGCTGGCTGAGGCTGCTCGACATCGAGCACCACCAGGTGATGGCGGGAGGCGCCGGATCGATGGCGCCGGGATTCGAGAGCGCGGAAGCGCTGGCGAAAGCCAAAGCTTCACCGGACTACTGGGCGAAACAGCACGCGCGGCCGAAACGGGACGCCGCCTGAAGGGCAAAGGAAAGGAGGTTACGGAGGAAAACCTTGCTTTTCCTCTGTTCCGTAGGGCGGCGAGGCCCGAGTCGAAGGCGAGCGCCGCCTACGGGAAGGGAGGTACGGCGGGAAACCTGGTTTCCCTCTTTCCAGGGCGCAGCCCGATCGAAGGCGAGCGCCGCCTGAAGGCCGAAGGAAGGGAGGTAACGGAGGGAAACCTTGGTTTTCCTCTGTTCCGTAGGGCGGCGAGGCCCGAGTCGAAGGCGAGCGCCGCCCCCTACGCCGCGAGCGCTTCCTTGCTGCCGGCCAACACCTTCGAGGCGTTCGACACGCGCGAAGCACGCACGCACACCTGGCCTTCGAACATCCGGCGCTGCGTGCGGTAGAACGCGCCCTGCTCGGCGAACCATTCGCCGTTCTGCTTTCCGACCGTCGCGGCGACCGTCAGAATGCCCGACGGCATGGCGATGCGAATCGGCGTTTCGTTATCGGCAGCCGTGCGCGTGACGGCGTGCACCACGCTGCCTTCGAGCCGCGCCGCGACCGCCATGCACAGCGATCCCGTCAGAGGCAGCGCGCGATGTGGCTGGCCGGTGGAGATCATGCGCCCGGTGAGATCGACGTCGTCCGCGGCGATCGTCTGCCCCGTGAGCGTCGATGCGTTCTGCGGAGCCGAGACGAAGCCGATGAACGGCACGACCTTTTTCGCCTGTGCTTCTTCGGGCGTCGCGGCGATGCCCATCGCGATGGAGGCAGCGATTCGTATGGCGGCAAGCTTGTCGAGAAGCGCGGTGTTGGCATCGAGCGCTTCAGGCATTTCGCTGCCCGTGAGCCCGAGCTCGTCCGCGCGTACGAAACACGCGGCATTCGCCGCATCGACCATCGATACGGTGAACGAGCCGTAGCCGGGCACTTCGAGGACGTCGCATACGCGCCCCGTCGGCAGCAGCTTCTCCGTCGTGGCCCCGCCCGGCTCACGAAACTCCAGCCGCACCGGCGCACCCGTGCCCGCGACGCCGGGAATCGACAGCTCGCCGTCGACCGCGGCGAGGCCCTCGTCCACATCGAAACGCGCCCAGATGATCTTGCGCGTGTTGGTGTTGTGAATGCGCACGAGCGCTTCCTTCCCGCTCGCTTTGACGAGGCCTTCGTCGATGGCGAACGGCCCCATGGCGGACGACATGTTCCCGCAGTTACCGCTGTAGTCGACCTTCGCTTCCTTCACCGAAATCTGCGCGAACGTATAGTCGATGTCCGCGTCGGGGCGGCTCGACGGGCCGACGACGCAGACCTTCGAAAGCGACGAGATGCCGCCGCCCATGCCGTCGAGCTGCCTGCCATACGGGTCCGGACTGCCGATCGCGGCGAGGAAGATCTCGTCCCACAGCGCGCGGTCGCGCGGCAGGTCGCGGGCGTTGAATACGATGGCGTTGCTCGTGCCGCCGCGCATGAATACGGCGGGGATCTTGAGTTGTCTCATGACACGTCTCCCGGTAACTCGATCGGTGGATTCTAGACCGATGTGACGGGCCGTTTCACAGCCCTGCTGACCTTCTGCCCCAAGCCTCGTACTATTCGTGGAAATGCTAACTGGCGCCGGAAGGCTTCGTGAGCGGGAGCCCGCGGTTTCATGTTCCCCGCTCGTTCTGCCTCAGCCCTCGTACGAATCGGATGGAAATACTAACAAGCGCCGGAATGTTAGGTTCGCGGGGACCCCGCTGCTCCGCAGCCCCCGCTCACCGAGATGGGAGGTTCTAATGAACGACACCCGCGAAGTTGCAGCCTGGATTTCACAGCTCAAGTACAACCAGCTCCCCGAGCGCACACGCGAAGTCGTGCGCTGCGCGTTGCTCGACACGCTCGGCTGCGGTGTCTACGGCTACGCGACGCCCTGGGCGCGCACGCTCCTCGAATGGGCGCGCGCGGGCAGCAGCAAACCGGAAGCGACCGTCTGGGGTGATCGAGAGCGGTCTCTGCGCGCCTCGGATGCCGCGCTCGTGAACGGCACGTCTTCGCACGCGTTCGAGCTCGACGATTACCATAACGCGAAGCTGCATCCGGGCGCAGTCGTGGTCCCGGCCGCGCTTGCCATGGCCGAAAAACTCGAATCGAGCGGCGAGCAACTGGTGACGGCGATCGCGGCGGGCTATGAAGTGATGATCCGTTCCAGCCTCGCGCTCGATCCTTCGTCTGCGCGGCTTCGCGGCTGGCATCTCACCGGCGTGTGCGGTCCGTTTGGCGCGGCCGCCGCGTGCGCGGTGTTGCTCGGGCTGGACGAGGAACACACCGCGTGGGCGCTCGGGCTCGCGGGCACGCAGGGCGCGGGGCTGTGGGCCTTCAACGCCGACGGCACCATGAGCAAGCGCCTGCACGCCGGGAAAGCCGCACACTCGGGCGTGCTCGCGGCGGAGCTCGCCGCGCTCGGGTTCACGGGACCCACGCAGATCTACGAGGTACGCGGACGGCGGCGTTCTCAAGGCGTTCTCCGACAACGCCGATCCTGCCCCGCTCACGTCCGGTCTCGGGCGTGTTTTCCATCTCGACGCGACGTCGATCAAGCCGTACTGCTGCTGCGGGAGCACGCATTCCTATGTCGATGCCGCGCTGGCGCTTCGTGCAAAATTCGGGACACCGTGGGACGTGAAGCGCAAGGTGCGCGTGGGCGTCGCCAACGTCGTCAACGTGCAATGCGGCTTCGACTATCGGCCCTCCTCTGCCCTGAACGCACAGATGAGCCTGCGCTACGTCGTGGCAGTGGGGCTCGTCGAAGGCCAGGCGCTGCCGCCTCAGTTCACCGCCGAAAAGATGGCGGACCCGCGATTGGTCGAGCTGGCGCAATCGATCGAGCTCATGCCGGATCCGAAGCTCGACGCGCTCTATCCGAGAGAGTTTCCCGGTTGGGTTGCCGCACAGTCAGGCGGCGAGTGGATGCGTGCCGACATCGCGAATCCGACCGGCTCGACGTACGCACCGATCGATGCGCGCGGCATCACCGAGAAATTCCGTGGCATCAATCCCGCGCTGCCGGTGGACCGGATCGCAGACGTGGCGCTTCACATCGAGCGCCACTCCGTGCGCGACCTGCTCGCGCTGCTCGCGGTACGATCATGATCTGACTGCGCAACACAGGCCAGTTCTGTCTCAATACGACCCCGTCGAGGAGGATCGATGAATGCTTTCACTAGGCTCGTGGCAGTCGGTTCGAGCACGCTTCTTCTGAGCACGGTGGCTTTCGCGCAAAGCGCAAGCTATCCCACGAAACCGATCCGCCTCCTCGTGCCGTTCGCCCCCGGCGGCGGCACGGACATCGTCGCACGCACCATTGCGCAGAAAATGTCGGACGCATTGGCGCAATCAGTGATCGTCGACAATCGGCCCGGTGCCGGCGGCACCGTGGGCGCGGAGACCGCAGTGCGCGCACAACCGGACGGATACACGCTCATCATGGTATCCGGCAGCTACGCGACGAACGCGGCCGTGTACAAGCTCGGTTACGATCCGATCAACGACATCCAGCCGATTTCCATCATAGGCGAATCCGCATTCGTCCTCGTCGTTCATCCTTCCGTAGCGGCAAAGTCGGTAACGGATCTCATCGGCCTCGCGAAAGCAAAGCCGGGCGAGCTCAATTACGGATCGACGGGCGCCGGCGGAATCACGCATCTCGCCTCCGAGCTCTTCGATCTGCTTGCCGGAACGCGGATGACCCATGTGCCGTACAAGGGCACCGGCCCTTCGCTCACGGCGCTGCTCGGCAATCAGATACAGGTCATGTTCGCGGCGCTGCCGGCGACGATTACGCACGTGAAGACGAACCGTCTGCGCGGTCTCGCGGTCACGTCGGGGAAGCCGGTGGCGCCCTTGCCCGGCATCGCCCCGCTCAATGAAAGCGTGAAGGGCTACGAAGTCGTTCTCTGGTGGGGCGTGCTCGGCCCGAGGGGTCTGCCGCGCGAGGTCGTGGCGCTCTGGAACAAAGGCATCGAGCGGATTCTCCAGACGAAGGAAATGCAGGAGCGCCTTGCCGGCGAAGGCGTCGATCCGCTGGGCGGCCCGCCCGAGCGCTTCCGCAGCGCGATCAAGCGGGACGTGGAGAAATGGAAACGCGTGGTGAAGGAAGCGAAGATCAGTCTGCAGGGGTAGTGGGGGCGGCGGCTTGCCTTCGGCTTGGTGCCCCCCTTTCTGCACCAGGCCTCGTACGATCGGACGAGAGTGCTAACTGGCGTTCGAATGCTACGTTCGCGGCGACAGCCTGTCCCAGGCGCGCCCTCGTTCTGCTCTGAGCCTGGTACGCTCGGACGAGAGTGCTAACCGGCGCTGGAATGTTACGTTCGCGGCGACAGCCTGTCCCAGGCGCGCCGCTCACCGTAAAGGGGTGGTTCTAACCTACCTATACCAGCGTTCGTCCGCTTCCCGCGCCCGTCCCTCGCGCATGAGCTTGATCAGATGCGCGTGAAGCGAGCGCCGCGCCGGTGGATAGAGCTTCTCGGAGACGTCGTCGTAGGCAAGCGGCAAGAGCTCGTCGAGCGTTGCGGGGCTCTTGCGCTTCAGCGCGTCCAGCACCTTGTCTTCGCGTTTGCGACGGTGAGCGATCAACCGCCGGACCTCGTCGTGCGGCGTCGTGATGAGCCGGCCATGCCCCGGCGCCACCGTCGCGAGTTCCAGAGAGAAGAGCTTTTCGAGCGACGCGAAGTAGGCCTGCATGTCTCCATCCGGCGGTGAGATGACGACGGTCGAACCCTGCATGATGTGATCGCCGGTGAAGATGAGCTTCTGCTGTTCGAAGAAATAGCAGAGATGATTCGACGCGTGCCCCGGCGTGTGCACCGCGCGCAGGGTGACGCCGCGCACGGAGACCGTATCGCCGTCTTCGAGTATCCGGTCGGGCTGGAAGGTGCTGTCCTGCCGGCCGTCCTGGTTCGTGACGCGGCCCGCAATACGAGCGCCCGTCGCCGCCTTCAGCTCGCGTGCTGCCGGCGAGTGATCGAGATGCGTATGCGTGCACACGATCCATTCGAGCCGGTCGCGCACGGCGTCCGCAAGCACGGATATGTGCGACTCGATCTCCGGACCGGGATCGACGAGCACCAGCCGATCCTCTCCGACAATGTAGCTGTTAGTGCCGGGTCCGGTCATGACCCCGGGGTTCGGTGCCGTGATGCGAACGATCGACGGCGCGACCGTTACGGGGGTGCCGGGTATTATGGTTTCCATTTGCCTTGGTCCTGGGCGGACGCGAGAGCTTCGTAGCCGGGATCGCCCGGGAGAAGCGGACGTCCGTCGGTGCCGATGCGCGGAAGGACAGCACGCACCATGGGCTGCCTGCGGAGCGCCGCGATGAGCGCGTCGGCCTTGTCGTGCCGCGCGAACTGTTGCAGCGTGCGGATGGTCGGGGTGCGCATGCCGAAGCCGCCGGCGCGATTGCGTTCGAGCGCAGCCGCGGGATTCACCCACACGTGATGGATCGCTTCGACGTTGTCGGGAAGCGCTTCCTGTCCCTCGGGTGCGACGGCGACGAAGAACCGCGTGTCGTAGCGGCGCGGGGCGGTGACTGGCGTGATCCAGTGGCCGAAGTAGGTCAGCCGGTCGGCGGCGAGCCGCAGACTTTCGCGTTCGAGCATCTCGCCGAGGCACGCTTCTCCGGCGTTCAGCCGCCGGCGATAGTCGTCGAATCGCTCCAGGCGCGTGGGCTCGCCGGGATTGACCAGTGCGCCGGCATCGTCATAGGCGAGGAGCACGCCGGCTTCCTCGAACGATTCGCGGATCGCCGCGGTCCAGTACGCGAGACCGCCTTTGGGCACGCCGAGAACGGCGCTCGACGCGGCGTCGTCGATGCCCGCACAGTGCCCAGCCACTGCGTCGGAGGCATCTTCAGGATCGAGCGCGCCGCCGGGAAAGAGAAACACGCCCGGCATGAATCCCGAGCGATGGTTGCGCTGGAGCATCAGCACTTCGAGGCCATCGGGCGTATCGCGCACGAGCGTGACGGTCGCCGCAGGCAAGGCGGGAACGACGGGCCTCGCCGTGGCTTCCTTCGAGGCGGTCCCCGATTGAGCCGGGGCCACGCCCGTTTCTGAACGTTCCGACATTTGCGCTGGCGGGGCTACGTTCCGTAACGCACGTTTGCAGCGGAGAGCTTCAACGCTGCAAGCGCGCTATAGCACGCGAGCCATGCGGTCTTGGGATTGTCGGGCGCAGGTACGTTTTCCATCTTCACACTGAAAGCGCCGGTCTCGCCGCGCACTTCGATGAGATGGGTATTGTGCACGAGGGCAGGATCGGCGACCACCCGAAGCCGCGTGCGGTCGAACCCGATGCCGGCGATCGACAGCACCGCCGCGATATTTACATTGGCCGGAAAAAGCGGCACGCCCTCCCGCGCGGGACCCTCGAACAACGTGCGCGCTTCCGTGAGCGCATCGAGATCGACGCCGAGCCGCTCGACGTACGGGATGTTTCTCCATGCGGCCGGCGGCTTCATGATGGTGATCTGCACTGCCTCTACACCGGCCGCACAGGCGGCCTTCAGCGCGTCCAGACCGCCGATGCCGCCCGAAGGCACGTACAGGAGCGCGCCCGATTGGGCTGCCGCAGTCTCGAGCCGCTCACGCAGCGCGTCGTCGCTCAACGCGCCGCCGGAGAGCACGATTACGGAAATGCCTTCGGTCAGCAGCGCTTCGCAGTAATCGCGAACCGCGTCGTGCGAAGCGGCCTCGACGACCACCTCCGGCCCGATGGCGAGCAGCGCGGGAAGCCCGCTCACGAAATCGATACCGAACTCGCGGGCGAGCGCTGCCGCTTTCGAAGCCGACGCCGCGACCGGCAATCGCGACGACTTCGACGCCCTCCAGCTCACCTTGCCGGATGTGCTCCAGAGCAAGACGCGCGATCGTTCCGCCCCCGAGGAAGGCTACTCGCATCGGTGTGCCGCGCACAGCAACGGCGGCGAGCTACCCGCGAGGCGCCGCGGATGGCACATAGTGGCCGCCATGCATGCGCGAGCGGCGGAGCCGCACCGCCGATCGTTCACCGCGCGCCGCTGACAGATTCCGCTGCTGCCGCGCCGGCACTCGCCGGTTTCGGCGCGATTTCAGCCTTCGCGGGAAGGGCATCGTTCTTGACCGCGGTCATCTCGGCGAGGATGGCGATCGCGATCTCGGGCGGCGTCTTGCTGCCGATCTTCAACCCCACCGGCCCGTGCAGCCGGGCGATCTCCTGCTGGGAGAGATCGAACTCGGCGAGCCGCTGCCGGCGCGCCGCGTTGTTCTTGCTCGAACCGATGGCGCCCACGTAGAACGCCGGCGACTTCAGCGCTTCGAGCAGCGCCATGTCGTCCAGCTTCGGATCGTGCGTGAGTGTGACGACCGCGCTGTGCGCGTCGAGATTCATGCGCGATCACCATGTCGTCCGGCATGTCGCGCGTGAGGGTCGCGCCGGGCACGTCCCAACTGTCCGCATATTCCTCGCGCGGATCGCAAACCGTCACGTGGTAATCGAGCGCCTGCGCCATTTGCGCGAGATACTTCGAAAGCTGCCCCGCGCCGATCGATGCACGCAGGCGCCAGTGCGGACCGTGCACGAGCTCAGCGTCTTGCCGTCGAACGCGAGCTGGTCCGACCATTTGCCCGGCTCGATTTCGGTGCGGCCGCTTTCCATGTCGAGGCGCCGCACCACGAGCTCATGGCGCTCGACGCGAGACAGCAGCTCGTCGAGGCCGCTCTCCGCGCCGAGGGGCTCGAGCACGAGCTCGAGCGTGCCGCCGCACGGCAATCCGAAGCGCTCGCGCCTGCTCGGCCGTCACGCCGTAACGCGTCGTCGCGGGTTTATCGTGCGCGAGCTCGCCCGCGCGCACGCGCGCGATCATGTCGTCCTCGACGCAGCCGCCGGACACCGAACCCCGACCATGCCGTCGTCGCGAATCGCGGTGAGCGCGCCGATCGGACGCGGCGCCGAACCCCACGTGTTCACGATCGTCGCGAGGACGACGCGGTGACCGCCTTCAAGCCACTCGCGGGCGCTTTTCAATACCTGCAGATCGACACTGTCCACGATCCGTTCTCCGAAAGAGCAACCGGGCACGATGTGTGCAACCAGGCGCGTGAGCAATTATACCGGATTTGCGAATCGCATCTATACAGGCGCTAGCATGCCACTCCGCCCTCACACAGTGCAGCTTGCGTACCTCTCGAACAGCTTCGCTTCGACAGCGCCGATCCATGCATGGGGCTCGCTCCACGAACAAGTTGCTCTCCAGAATCATGGCTCCAATCATGAATGCGCCTTCGTTCCTGAAACGGCTCGTCCGCTCGGTCGTGACCCCGAGCGAACGACGGCGCGCGCAGCGGCAGGCGCGTCAGGCGATCGAGCTCTGCCACGCGCTGCTCTCCGAACGCGGAGAAGTCTCGGGCGCCGTGCTCGCGCGCGACGCACTCGCCGCCTATAACGCCCTGCGCCAGGCGGCACTGCCGGCGTTCTTCGATCGCCTCGTCGCGCGAATTCGCGCCCGACACCGCGCGAGCTCGACGCCGCGTACGCCGCGTATCGCGCGCAGCCGACGCAGGACAACCTGATCCGGCTGCAGCGCTGCGTCGAAGCGCCGCGGCAGGAGCTCTTCAGGCGGCTCAACACGGCGGCCGGCGGCACGGCGGCGCTGGTCGCGATGCGGCGCGAAGTGCTGGGCGCGCCTCCAGACGCATCCCGAATGGAAAGGCATCGACTCCGACCTCGAGCACCTGTTCGGCTCGTGGTTCAACCGCGGCTTTCTCACGCTCGAGCGCATCGACTGGTACACGCCCGCGATCGTGCTCGAGAAGCTGATCGAATACGAAGCCGTGCACGAGATCGCCGGCTGGGACGATCTGCGGCGCCGGCTCGCTGCCGACCGCCGGTGCTTCGCGTTCTTCCACCCGGCGCTGCCGCACGAGCCGCTGATCTTCATCGAAGTCGCTCTCACCAAAGGCATGAGCGCGGCGATCGAGCCGCTGCTCGCGCTCGGATGCGCCGCAGATCGATCCGCACACCGCCGACACGGCGATCTTCTACTCGATCACGAACTGCCAGACCGGGCTGCGCGGCATCTCCTTCGGCAATCTGCTGATCAAGCAGGTCGCGCAGCGTCTGGGCCAGGAATTTCCGCGCATCAAGACGTTCGCGACGCTCTCGCCGATACCCGGATTCCGGGCGTGGCTGAAGACCGCGCGTCGAAGAACTGAAGGCGCTGCCCGGACACGCCGGACCGCCGACGCGCTCGGCGCGTCTGGAGAGCAGTGAGCTGGCACAAAGATGCCTGACGAAGCCGAGCGCCTGCGCAAAACTGCTCATGCCTTACGCGGCGTACTACCTCGCGTAGCGCGAAGCACGACCGCGAAGCCGCCGACCCTGTCGCGCGATTCCATCTCGGGCAACGGCGCGCGGCTCGAGCGCCTGAACTGGCTCGCGGACACGTCGAAGCGCGGGCTGCAGCAATCGGCTGGCATGATGGTGAACTATCTCTACCGTCTCGACGAAGTCGAGCACAACCACGAGATGTATGTACGCGAGCGGAAAGTCGCCGCCTCGCGCGAGCTGCGCCGGCTCGCCGCCGAGTGTCCTCTCGCGCAGCACCGACAACCGCCCTGACACGGGACGGCGCTCGCCTTCGGCTCGTTTCGGCGTACTTGCGGTCGTGATGGCCTCGCACGGAGCGCATGGCACGCGCACAGCGTTCGGAGTCCAGCTATACTCGTGCACCCGAGCGCGTCGTGCGCCAGGAGAATCGTCGAGGAGCCGCTTCAACGTGGAAATGACCGGACAACAGTTCGTGCCGTTGCCGCAGCAGAAGACGTGGGAGGCGCTGAACGACACCGAGGTGCTGAAGGCCTGCATGCCCGGCTGCGAAACGCTGGAGCAGCTTCCGGACGATCGATACCAGCTCACGATGATCTCGCGCATCGGCCCGGTGAGCGCGAAGTTCAAAGGTCTGATGACGCTGCAGGACGTCGACGCGCCGCGCAGCTACACGATGGTGTTCGAAGGCCAGGGCGGCGTCGCGGGCTTCGCGAAAGGCCAGGCCGTGGTGACGCTCGCGCCCGAAGGCGAGGCGCGACGTGTCTTGCGCTATACGGTCAAAGCGATGGTCGGCGGCAAGATCGCGCAGTTCGGCGCGCGCCTGATCGACGGCGTCGCGCGCAAGCTCGCCGACGATTTCTTCACGTGCTTCAACGAAGCGCATGGAAGGCGGCGGGGACAGCGCCGCCGAGGCACGCGTCCGAGAGAACGCCGGCAACAAGGGAGGCCGTGATGCTGAAAATCTGGGGGCGCATGAACTCCATCAACGTTCAGAAAGTGCTGTGGTGTTGCGGCGAGCTGGGACTCGAGTACGAGCGCATCGACGCCGGCATGCAGTTCGGCGTGAACAACACGCCCGAATACAAGGCGATGAATCCGAACGGCCTCGTGCCGACGATCGACGACGAGGGCTTCATCCTGTGGGAATCCCACGCGATCGTGCGCTATCTCGCGCGCAAGCACGGCATGGGCACACCTGTGGCCGGAAGACGCAGCAGTCGCGCCGCCGACGCCGATCGCTGGATGGAGTGGTACAGCACGACGCTGTGGCCAGTACGTGCGGCCGATTTTCTGGAATCTCGTTCGCACCGCGCCCGACAAGCGCAACATGACGGAGGTCGAGGAATGCCGCCAGAGACTCGCGGCGCTTCTCACTATCGCCGATGCGCACCTCGCGAACCGCGACTATTTCGCGGGCAGCACGTTTCACCGTGGGAGACATTCCGCTGGGGGTCGCGTGCTTCCGCTGGTTCAATCTGCCGATCGAGCGGCCCGCGCTGTCCAATCTCGAGCGCTGGTTCAGGCGGATCTCGCGAGCGCCCGGCGTTTCAGAAGCACTGCTGCCATGCCGCTCACGTGAGCTTCGCTTGCCACGGAGCGTCGCGCGGTCTGCGCCGGCGCTGACCGCGTCAGCCTGTTCGTTCGCATCCCGGCGCGGAGTCCATGACGGCGGTGCGCTCCTTCCGCTATTACGAATTCGTGATGGCGGCGTTCGTCACGGTGCTCGTGTGCTCGAACCTCATCGGGCCCGCAAAGATCGCGCAAGTCGACCTGCCGCTGGTCGGTGCGATCACGTTCGGCGCAGGCGTCCTGTTCTTTCCGATTTCATACGTCTTCGGCGACATCCTGACCGAGGTCTACGGCTACGCGCGCGCACGGCGCGTGATCTGGTGCGGGTTCGGCGCGCTCGCTTTCGCTTCGATCATGGCGGCATCGTGGTCGCGCTGCCGCCTGCGCCGTTCTGGAAGCACCAAGCCGCATACGAAGTCGCATTCGGTTCGACGTGGCGCATCGTCGCGCGCATCGATGGTCGCGTATTTCTGCGGCGAGTTCGTGAACTCGTTCGTGCTCGCGAAAATGAAAATCGCGACACGCGGGCGCTGGCTGTGGACGCGCACGATCGGCTCCACGATCGCCGGCGAAGCGGTGGATTCGGCGCTCTTCTACCCGCTCGCGTTCTACGGCAGCGGCATCATCCCGAACGACAAGCTGCCGCTCGTCATGCTGACGCAGTTCGTGCTGAAAGTCGGCGTCGAAGTCGTGTTCACGCCGATCACTTACAGGATCGTCGGCGCGCTGAAGAAAGCCGAAAACGAGGACTACTACGACCGCGAGACGAATTTCACGCCGTTTTCTCTGAGCGACCGAGCGCCGTTCTCCGAGCCTGTACTGGACGAGAGTCCTAATAACCGGAATGCTGCGCCGGCGCCTCGAGCCCGCTCGTCCTGTCCTAGCCTGTCACTCCAGGCTGCGCTCGCTCACGGCGTAGACGAGGTGGTGCTAAGGTCGCTAATCACCCGAAGGTGCAAGCCTGAACTCGAGCAAGTCCGGTGTCGTGGCGAGGGCGCGGGCGAGGCGTTGCTCGGCGCCCGCATCGCGCGTGCTGAGCACCATCTGATATTCCGTCGAAGCCGCTTCCGGGCTCACGCGGTAGGCGAAGTCGGACACCTTGAAGCCGTGCTGGACCACGAGCTCGCGATATTCGCGCTCCGACATCGCACGGCTGATCGGGAAACGCACGCTGTGGTGCAGGTACGCGAGCTGGGGCATGCGCGCTTCGATCCAGCGGAATCCCGCGAGCGTGCCAAGCGTGAGCGCGGTTGCGACGGCCACGGGGAAGTAGAACCCGACGCCGGCGAGAATTCCGATCGCCGCCGTGATCCAGATCGACGCGGCGGTGGTGAGCCCTCGGACCGAAGCGCCTTCCTTGACGATCACGCCCGGCGCCGAGGAAGCCGATGCCGGTCATGATGCCCTGCGCCATGCGGGTCGGATCCACTCGCACGACTTCGACGCTCGCCTCGAACCATGCGGCCTGATGCACCGCGAGCAGCATCAGGAGCGCGGATGCGATGCACACGAGCGCGTGCGTCCGGAAACCCGCCGGACGGCCCTGGTAACTGCGCTCGTAGCCGATCAGCGCACCCGCGAGGGTGGCGACGAGCAGATGTATGACCATCGTCGGATAGTCGGCCGGCAGCATCCCGAAATGCTATCAGAGTGCAGGGCGGGCAGATGACACGGCGGTGTTAAGGAAGAGAGGTAACGGAGGGAAACCATCGGTGTCCCTCTGTTCCTGCACCGTGCCGCGGCGGGTTTCTTCTTGGCCGAGCGAAGCGAGGCACCGCGGCTAACCCTTCACGCAGAGCACCTGCTTCAGCGTGTGCACGACTTCGACCAGATCGCGCTGGTTTTCCATCACTTCGTCGATCGGCTTGTAGGCGCCGGGGATTTCATCGACGACGCCGCTGTCCTTGCGGCAAATGACGCCTTTCGGTCTGTTCGACGACGTCCGCGGCGGTGAAGCGCTTCTGTGCCGCCGAGCGGCTCATGCGGCGCCCGGCGCCGTGCGCGCAGGAGTGGAAGCTCTCTTCCGAGCCGCGTCCTCTCACGATGTAGGACTTCGCGCCCATGCTTCCAGGGATGATGCCGAGCTCGCCTTCACGAGCGCGAATCGCACCCTTGCGCGTGACCCAGACATCCTTGCCGTAATGATGCTCGCGCTCGACGTAGTTGTGATGGCAGTTCACCGCCTCCTGCGTCACTTCGAACGGTGGCAGATGCCTGCGCATGCCCGCCAGAACGAGATCCATCATGGCCTCCCGGTTGGAGGCGGCGTAGCGCTGCGCCCAATCGACGGCGCGCACGTAGTCGTCGAAATGCTGCGTGCCTTCTCTCAAGTACGCGAGATCGCGGTCGGGCAGGTTCGGCGAGCGTGGCGTTCCATGTCGCGGCGTCCGAGCTCGATGAAATAGGAGCCGATCGCGTTGCCGATGCCGCGGCTGCCCGAGTGCAGCATCACCCAAACGCGGCTCGACTTCGTCGAGGCACACTTCGATGAAGTGATTACCGCCGCCGAGCGTGCCCATCTGCTGCGCCCAGTTCTGCGCGCGCGGAAAGCGCTTCTGGATGTCGGGATGCTCGTCGAGGATCTGCTGCAAGCTCACGGCCGAGCGGCGCGCCGCATCGGTCCGACTCGCGCCCTTCCCGGTGCTGGTCGCGCCCGACCGGCACGTCGCGCGTGATCTGGTCGAACACGCGCTTCAGACTCTTCTCGTCGATATCGCCGGCCGTGAGGGAGGTGCGCGCGGCGATCATCCCGCAACCGATATCGACCCCGACGGCCGCCGGTATGACGGCGCGCTCGGTAGCGATGACCGATCCGACCGTCGCACCGATGCCGGCATGAACGTCCGGCATCGCCGCAACGTGGTGGTGGATGATCGGCAGCTTCGAGAGATTCACGAGCTGCTGGCGCGCGGTCGCCTCGATGTCGTCGGTGAAGACCTTGACCGGAACGCGCCCCTCTTCGATGGTTTGCTTGACAGGCATGAGCGTGAAAGGGCACCTAACGTGCCCGGGGAAAGAGCGACCGTGGCCAGGGCGTTCTTGCGAAGCATCGCACGATCAGGATATTGCCGGGCAAGAAGCGCCGGGAAGCCGCATTGTAGTCGTGCTCGAATCTCGCGGGAGGAGTGGCCTTCGACTCGGGTAGCAATCGAGCCCGGCTCGGGGAGTAGCTCAGCCCGGTAGAGTGCTTGCTTTGGGAGCAAGATGTCGCAGGTTCGAATCCTGTCTCCCCGACCACCGGTGTTCCTCGCTCCCGCTCGGCCGCCCGGCGGTCGGTCGGTGCAGGAAGGAACAGAGGAAAACCCAGGTTTTCCTCCGTAACCTCCTTTCCTTCGGCTCACGGTGTTCGCTCCATCGCCCAAGCGCTCGATGGTTTCTCTCCGTAACCTTTCTTCGTTCGGCTCACTGCGCGTTCGCTCCATCGCTCAAGGGCGATATTGTTTTCCTCGGTAATCGAAAGAGTTTTTGCAGAAAGACCAATATGACTCGAGCCGGCTGGCGCACACCCACTGTCATCCTGGTCTGCGGCGGACTCGTCCTCACCGTCGCGCTCGGCGTGCGCCACAACTTCGGCCTGTATCTGCAACCGATGACGGTCGATCTGCAGATCGGACGCGAAGTGTTCTCACTCGCGATCGCGATCCAGAATCTCGTCTACGGGATCGCGCAGCCGTTCACGGGGATGATCGCGGACAAGTACGGCACCGCGCGGATACTGATCGGCGGCACCGTGCTATATGCGCTCGGCCTCGTCCTGATGGCGTATTCGAGCACGGGATGGGAGCTGAACCTGAGCGCGGGCCTCCTGATCGGGGTCGCGCTCGGCTGCAGCGGGTTTTCGATCGTGTTCGGCGTCGTCGCGCGCGCCGTTCCGGCATCGAAACGCACGGCCGCTTTGGGCGTAGTCGGCGCGGCAGGATCGTTCGGCCAGTTCATCATGCTGCCGTATGGCCAGGCGCTGATCAACGCGATCGGCTGGCACAATGCGCTGCTCATCCTGGCGCTCACGGTCCTCATCATCGTGCCGCTATCGGCCGCGCTGGTCGAGGATAAAGCGGTCCAGGCACGGCAACAGCATTTCGTCCAATCGATCCCCGAAGCATTGCGGGAAGCGTTCACGCATCGCGGCTACGTTCTACTCTGCACGGCTTACACCGTATGCGGATTTCAGTTGATGTTCATCTCGGTCCACTTCCCGGCTTACTTGATCGACCAACGCATGACGGCCGAAACGGGCATGACCGCGCTCGCGTTGATCGGCCTTTTCAATATCTTCGGAAGCTATGCGTGGGGCTGGCTCGGCGGGCGCTACACGAAAAGTATCTGCTTTCGCTCCTTTACTTCACGCGCGCGGTGGCGATCGCGCTTTTCATCGCGATACCCCTTTCGCCGATGTCGGTGTTCGTTTTCGCGGCCACGATCGGATTCCTGTGGCTCGGCACCGTGCCGCTCACGAGCGGGGTGATCGCACAGGTTTTCGGCGTCCAGTATCTTTCGACGCTCACCGGCTCCGCATTCTTCTTCCACCAGGTCGGTAGTTTCTTCGGCGTGTGGATCGCCGGCTACCTCTTCGATGCGACCGGCTCGTACACCCTGATGTGGATGCTGACCATCGCGATGGGCGTGGTCGCAGCGATCCTCAACCTGCCGATCGACGAACGGCAGATCCTGCGCCCATCAGCGCCGCGTCCCGCGTAGGGGCGGCGCGCGCCTCGGCTCGAGCCTCCGCCGCCCTCCTTCAAGTGCGCGGTTCGCGCGCGGCCTCTTCGAGCAGCCAGTCGCGAAACAGTGCGACGGCCGGCCGTGTCGAAGCGCTTTCGTGACACACGAGGTAGTACGCCGACGCAAGCGGCACGCGCAGATCGAACGGTGCAACGAGGCGTCCTGACGCAAGATCCTCCGCGGCGAGCACGGGCATCGTTGCCACCACGCCGACCGCGTCGATCGCGGCTTCGAACGCGAGCACCGCGTGGCTGAAGTGCGGGCCACGCCGGGCGTCGACGCCGTTCACGCCCGCTTCGCGCAACCAGACATCCCAGAACGGTTCGTTGTCGTAGAGATCACCCGTGTCGTCGTGCAGCAGCATGTGCCGCCCTAAATCGGAGGGCGTCCTGATCGGGTGGTCTCCCTGCAGAAGCTGCGGGCTGCAGATCGGCGTGAGGGTGAGGTCCAGCAGCTTCCGCACCCACAATGTTGGATAGTTGCCGCGGCCGTAAAGGATGGCGATGTCGGAATCGTCGAGCCACGCCTCGACCGTCGCGCGCTCCGCGACGTCTCCTTTGCCGTCGACGCTCACCCGCCTCATGCGGGCTGACACGCGCACGTCGACCTCCGGGTGCGCCGCGATGAAGCGATGCAGACGCGGCATGAGCCATCGTGCGGCGAAAGACGGCGCTGCGCTCACCGTGAGTACGCCGCCGCTCACGTGAGAGCGCAGGCGCTCCACTGCCTGGACGAGGCAATCGAAGCCCTCCCGCAGCTTCGGGAGCGAAGCCCGGGCGGCATCGGTCAGCTCGAGCGCGCGGTTGTAGCGGTGGAATAGCTGGACGCCGAGATAGTCCTCGAGCATGCGGATCTGGTGGCTGACCGCCGCTGGAGTCACGTTGAGCTCGATCGCCGCCTTCTTCACGCTCAGGTGCCTTGCGGCCGCTTCGAAGGCCCGGAGCGCGTTCAAGGGGGGGAGGCGGGTGGCCATTTCAGTTTACTTTTGTTTGCTTGTCAGGTGACGATATATCAGGCAATGCGGTGCAACAAGACGTTAAAGTCCGAGTCTATACTTACGTTAAAAGTGCTTGAGCAGCAACGAAACTAGAGCGACCGAGCGTGGAGCACGCGCCGCGGGGCACACGGAGATGAACATGAGCAACCAATTTAGCAACAAATCTGTTTTAACGATCGAGGAACGCCTCGAGCATGTAAATATGACTGAATCCGAGCGCAGGACCGCGGCAGCCGCACTGCATAACGCTGAAGTGCTCGTGGATGTTTTCGCATGGTTCAAGAGGAAAATCGAGCAGGCGGGCGAGCGTTCGTTCCTCAAGCCCATCCTGAAATCCTAAGTCTCCTCTCCGCCGGGGTCCCTCCTCCTCCCGGCGTTACCGGACTGCGCGACCCAAACGCGCCGTCCTTCAAAAGCGGCGGCGCTCCCGCCGCTTTTTTTTTGCGCGCTTCGATGTTAGTCCGCGCTACACTTCGGCTCAAGACGCAGCGGCAGTGGGACCGCAGAATACAAAGCGACGATAGGAGACGGGCGAATGTTCAATCGAGACGGGCTATTCGGCAAGAAAGAGGAAACCGGGCGTGCGGAACCCCGCAACGACGTACGCGGGACCGTGAATGTCACGCCTGGCTTGGGCACGAACCCCCTGCCGCAGCGGCCGCAGCCGGCGCCGCCTGTCGTCGAAACGCCGCGCCCCGATCTGCGCTTCGCCGAACCGCCGGCACCCAAGCCTACGCCCAAACCCGAAGAACCGGCAGGTAGCCGACTGATCGTCGGACCCGACATCAAGCTGCGGGGCGTCGAGATCACGGATTGCGACACGCTCGTGGTCGAGGGACGCGTAGAAGCGTCGATGGACAGCCGCGTAATCCAGATCGCCGAGAACGGTATCTTCTCCGGCACGGTCAGCATTGATGTGGCCGAGATCCGCGGCCGTTTCGAAGGCGAGCTTACGGCACGCAAACAACTCGTCATTCACGCGAGCGGCAAGGTGTCCGGACGCATCCGCTACGGAACCATACGCATCGAGGAAGGCGGTGAGGTCTCTGGTGAAATCGGTACCCTCGCGGGTGGCTTCAGTAGCGTGACCGCGAGCGCGCCGCCCGCCGCGGCCACGACACCAGGCGCCACGAGCGCCGCGCCTTCGGCTCCGGTGACCCCAGCGCCGATCGCGGCAACGCCATCGACCGCCGCGCCACTTGCCGCACAGCGACCGCTCCAGGCCGGAACGTCGGCGCCGCTGCCGGAGATTCCCGCGACTCCCGTCGTCAACGCCCCTCCCCAGGGTTCACGTTCGGCCAAAAACCAGGGAAAGGCCGGCGCCGGGATAAACACCGCATAGAACGCCGCCCAGGCGCGACTGGCGAATCGGCATAAGAGGGCGGCGCTCGCCTTCGGCTCGGGCCTTGCCGCCCCACGATCAGGGGGGACTCCAGGTTCCCTCCGTACCCCTTCCTTCGCCACGTGTCGCATGCAGAAGTCCGACACGCTGCTCGCACTCGTAGCGCGGGCGTGGCTCGCTGTCCGGTGACAGCGACGTCTCCCCGAAGGTTGTGCTCGCGTTTGCAGGTCCGATGCACGGACCTTATCCGTTATCCATGCGCCACTCGTAGCCGCACTTCTTACAGCGCACCCTTATCCAGCTATTGTCGATAGACGGCGAATCCCGCTCCCGGTACGAATCGACTTCGCCTGCATCGAGCACGGCCACGACGCCATACGTGCGGCAATTGTGGCAGGTCGACTGATTGCCGAAACGCTCGGCCCGGAATAATAAGAAGTTATATCGGCGCAGAGAGGCGAACGTCAGCACCAGCCCGCCGATGATGTAGGCGAGGAGGGAAAACTCCTGGCCGAGGGCGCGCCACTCGATCTGCTCCAGGCATACCGCGACGACAATCATGCTGAGGATGCACGTCACCAAGTAGACGTGGCTTTCGATCAATTGGCGCTCGTACCAGCGGCGGAAACCGAGCTTGCGGATGCCGTCCGCCGGGGTCACGAACCACTCTCCGCACGCCGCTGCGCCCCGTGCGCGACAACCCCGGCGCTCGCCACACGTTGATTTGCATCAACATTAATTCGGGCTGTCGGTCGCACCATACGGAAGGAGTTCCGTTAGAAACACTGGCATCGCCGGTTTTTTTTCTGTAGATTTTTCGGCGGTCGCATCGTCGACCTCATCAATATTACGACTAGAAGAGATGATCAAGATCCTGTTCAAGGACACGCTGTCATGTCCGATCTTCAGCTGCGACATCTGCGGCGATATGATCGGGGATCTCAGCGAGGGGGCCGCCGTTTTTGCCGATTTGCCGCGCCGGGCCGAGAACACGAAAATCGATGTGCTGCACGTTCACAAAGGCAAATGCCACGAGCTCGCGGAGCAGAAAATGACCGCGAAGTGCGAGTGGCAGCCGCTCGGTGCACACCTCTATTTCCTGTGCGCGAACACCGAGGTGGACGGCAAGCAACTCGATAAGTTGAAGCGGATTCACGGCACGCGCACGGCCTGAAGCACCCGCGGATCGCCGTGAGTTACGACGCGCCTCGCTCGCGGTTGCGTCGTCGCGCCCGTTGTCGATACTGCCACCGGCGTCGCATGCCGCTTACCGATATGCGGCCCTCGCCACTTCGGCGACGAAATCACGACGGATCATGTCACCTGCCGGCGCAATCGCCCTCGACCTCGCGGCAGGCCGCTCTCCGTGCACGCACAGGGGTCGCGCCGGCTGGGTTGGCGTGGCGGCACGTGGCGCGGCAATCAAACAGTCGTGACGTGCGTCCACGCGACGCAACGCGCGTCCGCGTCGCAAATACCGTTACCAGCGCCCGTGACGATGTGAATGGTGCCGATGATGACGGAACCCGTGCCCTCCGTATACGCCGAAACTCACCACGGGCGCGGGGTAGTAGGCAGGTCCGGCGTAGTACGGATCTCCGCCATAAGGCACGGCTATGCATCCGGCAAGCCCCAGCGCTGCAATCGCCGCCACGATCAGACCTTTCATATTCGCTCCTTAAGCGTTGTGAGTGCTTGTATGGATCAGACCACAACGCCGGAACGGTGTGCGGCAAGAAGTGTAAGAACTTGTAAACGCGGCGTAAGGCACTCTGAGGCGCCGAGAGCGGCGCTGCGGCAAGGCGCCCGCTTAGCGTGCGAAAAGCGCCTTTAAACGGAGCTAACCCAACTTGCGCAGAACTGCTCAAGTTGGGCTAAGGCGTGTCCCGGTCCCGGACCTTACGCGCAGTGCAGGAACGCAATAGGGGTCAGTGGAATGCAGCCACGCCACGCCCTTGCGTGTCCGGTCTGTTGACGCCCCGCGCCGCCGTCTCCCACATGCAGACCGAGCCACGCGCCACATCGCTCAGCACCCGGGCTGCGCCGGGATGTCCGGCGAGACAGGCGAAGTGCCGCGCGATACACGCGGCAAGCGCGGGACAAGGCCGGCGGTAATACGCTGTTACAAGATAGAGCAGTGCCGCGATGATCGTATCGGGGTGGGTGTCGGAGTCCATCGCCAAGTTCTTCCCGTGGTTCCAAAGCCTGATCGCTGGCTGGCCCGCATGTCGGGCTGGCTGGGAGCGCACGCCAAGTGTGACTTAGCGCACGTGACGGAAATGATAATGATTCGTAATTGTATTGACTTCCGTGCAAAATGCAACTACGATGCGTCCAGTCACGAGGAGGGTTCACTGTGTATATCTGCCTCTGTCACGGGATCACCGACACCCAGATCCGCTCGTGTGTGGCTCAAGGCGCGCGGACACTGTGCGAGCTCAGCGGCGAGCTCGGCGTTGCCACCCAATGCGGCAACTGCGCTGGCTCGGCGTGCGAATTGATGCGTGAGCTCCTTCAGGCGCCCGTATCCAATCTCGCTGTCGCCCTGTAATCTCCGTCCTGCTGCGGCGCGCCTGCCGCAGCCGCAACGGAGCTATCGATGAAGGGTGACACCCAGGTTGTTTCGTACCTCAATCAAGCACTCAAGCAGGAACTGACCACGATCAATCAGTACTTCCTGCACGCCAAGATGTTCGAGCACATGGGGCTCAAACGGCTCTATGAGCACGAGCGCAGCGCCTCGATCGATGAGATGAAGCATGCCGACGAGCTCATCGAACGCATCCTGTTCCTCGAAGGATTGCCCAATCTGCAGGATCTCGGAAAACTCCTGATCGGGGAAACCGTGCCCGAGATGCTCGGAGCCGATTTGCAGGCCGAGCGTGCGGCCCGACCGCTCTACCAGGAAGGCATCGCGCACTGCGAATCGGTGAAGGATTACGTGAGTCGCGAGATGCTCGAGGACATCCTCGAGAGCGAAGAAGACCATATCGACTGGCTGGAGACCCAACTCGAGCTGATCGACAAGGTCGGCCTCCAGAACTACCTGCAATCCCAGATGAGCTGAAGCCGGTCGGCGCCGCCGGCCCGCTCGCGATTCGCGCCCTATCCGGCGCGACGCGTTTCACGCCTTCCCGTGGTCTTCCGGCGCGACGTTGCACTTATTCGCGCGATCTCTTCGCGCGCCCCAACGTCTGCCGCGCGACGTGGCCGACCTGCCCGAGCGGGTGCGTTTACACACATCCAACCCATCGCCGGCTGCGTATAACTGACAGCACGCATTCGGCCTACGACTTGGGTGTAATAGCCATCGGCGAATGCAAGCCCTAATCTCATTCGCGCGATCGGACGGCTATGGACCTCGACATGTGGCAGCGCCTGCGACACCACCTTCCGACGCGGATAGCGCGCGTGACCTCGGGGAAACTCATGACCGCGCTGGTCATTATCATCGTGCCAGGCGGACTGATGCTGCCGCTCTGCTATGCTGCCTACGCAGCGGTGACGAGTTCGGCGGGACGCAAATCGGCGCGCGCCCGTCTGGACGGCAGCACGGACGCGCCAGCCTCCACTACAACGCGTCTCGCGCGTTCAGGCGGACTGGCAACCAATGAAAGACGTGAAGACCGCATCTCGTTGCGGTCCTTCCTTCAGGCCGGCGCTCTTTCCTGCACGTATTCGGCCAAAGCCAGTAAATCGTCAAGCTTGGCCGAGCGCGCGATGTAGGCGTAGCTGCCCATCGCCCGGCTGAAAATATCGGAAAGCCACACGCCGTCCACGATAGAACGCGCGTAGCGCTCCATGATCTGCTCACGCGCCACGTGCTCGCCCCGCGGCAGGGCGCGCAAAAACATACGCCCAAGTCCGGCGCTGGTACAACTGGGCGCGACCGCCGTCCCCGGTTACGCGTCAGCGTCGCGTGCGCGAAACGAAAAAGACGATAATCGCGATGATGACGACGATGCCGATCACCCCGGTCCACACGCCGGCCTCGAAGATGTTGCCGATCACCTCGCATCCGGCGAGCGCGAGAGTGACGAGGGATGCGAGAATGAGCCTCGTGGGAAGCATCGCTAGCTCCTTACCGTAACGGTGCCGTGCGGTTATGCGAACGGAATGCCTGCTTTCTCCGCCCCGATGAGCGAGACAACCTCTCCCGACGCGCTTCCACGCTGCCCGTGGCCGGGTCAGGATCCCCTTTACATCGCCTATCACGACAGGGAATGGGGCGTCCCGGAGTACGACGACCGGGCGCTTTTCGAGAAGCTCGTGCTCGACGGATTCCAGGCCGGGCTCTCCTGGATCACCATCCTGCGCAAGCGCGAAAACTTTCGGCGGGCGTTCGAATGTTTCGATCCGACCCGGATCGCGCGCTATACGCCGAAGCGGGTCGAGACGCTGATGCAGGACGCGGGCATCATCCGCAATCGCCTGAAAATCGAAGGCGCGGTCCGTTCCGCCCGCGCGTGGCTGGAAGTGATGGAGGAGGGGCCGGGGTTTTCGAAGCTCCTGTGGGACTTCGTGGACGGTGAGCCGAGGATCAACCACCCCCGAAGCGTGAAGCAAGTGCCGGCGCAGACCGAGCTCTCGAAGGCGATCTCGCGGGAGCTCGCGCGTCGCGGCTTCAAGTTCGTCGGACCGACCATCGTCTATGCCTTCATGCAGGCCGTCGGCATCGTGAACGACCATCTCGTGAGCTGCCATTGCCACCCGCACTTCCCGCCGGCGACAGGGCGTAGCAGACACACGACGTCAGCAAAGTCGCTACCGGCGAAGCACTGATCTGCCCGCATCGGCCTGGCGCGCGGCCTTCGCACGTGTTCCGCCGTTAACACAGCAGATACAAATCGGGCTTCTGGCGGAAATCGTCCGGAAACGTCCGTTGGCTATCATCCCCGCGATCAGGATTCGATGGACGGAGGTGAGCCATGCATACGCGCAAGTTTCTTCTTGTCTCTTTCGTTGCCGCGGGCGCGAGTATCGGCGCCTCCCCTGCGCATGCCCAATTCGCAAGCGTTTTCGTTCCGGAGCTCGCGACGATGGACAGCGCTTTGTGTCTGCCGCGCGGGACGAGCGCATACCCGCTCGTGCGGCTCACGCAGGCGGGCTACGAGAAGCCTCAGAAGAAATCGGAGATCAGTCCGGCGGCACCCTCCGCAGCAAAGAGCGTCACCACGGAAGGATCGGCCGACGAGCCCGCCTTGATGAGCGGTCTCGGCAACGCGACGATCAAGGTCACGACGTCGTCGAAGCTCGCGCAACGGTATTTCGACCAGGGGTATCGCCTCGCGTGGGGCTTCAACCATGACGAAGCGGCGCGTGCCTTTCGCAAGGCGCAGCAGCTCGACTCCCAATGCGCGATGTGCTTCTGGGGCGAAGCTTGGGTCCTCGGGCCGAACATCAACGTCCCCATGGATCCCAAAGCGAATCCGCCCGCTGCAGCCGCAGTGGCATCCGCGAAGCGTCTCGCGCCACGTGCGACATCACGCGAGCAGGCGTTGATCGACGCGCTCGCGAAACGCTATCAGGCCGACGCGCCGGCTGACCGTGCGCCACTCGACAAGGCCTATGCCGACGCCATGCGCGACGCTCGCGGGCCGCTTTCGGAACGACGCCGAAGTGGCCACGTTGTATGCGGACGCGCTCATGAACGTCGCACCCTGGGATTACTGGGAAAGCGGTGGGAAGCAGCTCCGCCCCGCCGTCGCCGACCTCGTGCCGACGCTCGAGCGCGTGCTCACGCAGAACCCGAATCATGCGGGCGCGATCCACCTCTACATTCATGCGGTGGAAGCATCAAGCAATCCGCAGCGTGCGGAGCGCTACGCGGACCGCCTTGGCAAGCTCACGCCGGGAGCAGGCCACCTGGTTCACATGCCGAGCCACATCTATTTCGTGCTCGGACGCTACAAGGATTCGCTTGCAGCCAACGTGCGGGCGGTGCAGGTCGACGAGGCGTACATTCAGGCGCAGAAGCCCTCCGGGGTCTATCCGCTCGGCTACTACCCGCATAACGTGCACTTCGTGATGGTCTCGGCACAGATGGGCGGCGATGGGAAGACGGCGCTCGCTTCGGCCGAGAAACTCGCCGGCCTGATCCCGGCCGAGGTCGCCTCCGAGGTGCTCATGCTTCAGCCGATCAAAGCCGCGCCCTATTTCGCCCACGCGCAGTTCGCCGGCGCGGACACGATCATGAAGCTGCCCGAGCCCGAGAAGAATCTGCCTTACATCCAGACGGCATGGCGTTATGCGCGCGGCGTCGCGCTCGCACAGCGCGGCGATGTTCAGGGCGCGGCGCGCGAGCTTGCCGAGATCGAGCGCATCATGAAAGCGACGGACTACAAAGCGTTCGATGCCTGGAAGATCCCGGCGAAGGACGTGGCGCAGATCGCTGCACACGTCTTGCGCGCCCGCATCGCACAAGCGTCCACGGATCACGACACGACCGTGCGCGAGCTCGAAGCGGCGATCAGGCTTCAGGACGCCCTGCCCTACATGGAGCCCGCGTACTGGTACTACCCCGTGCGCCAGACGCTGGGCGCGGTCCTGCTCGCGAAAGGCGATACCCGGGCCGCGCGCGATGCCTTCGGCGAAAGCCTCGCCCGCACGCCGAACAACGCCTGGGCGCTCTACGGACTTCAGCAGGCATATGCGCAGGAAGGAAAGAAGCGCGAAGCGAAAACGGTCGAAGCGCGGTTTCGCTCGGCCTGGACCGGTGGGAAAGAGTCGATCTCGCTCGCGAGATTGTGACGTGACGGTGGAGCGATCCCTCGAGGGCAGCGCCCGTGTGGTTCAGAGCCTTGACGCAGTCGTAAAGCGATCGCTCGAACGCGCCGCCCGTGCGGATCAGAGCGAGATCTCGATGATCGAGAAGTCGTCTTCGAGCACGTCGCTCCCGTGCACCTCGCGTGCGAAACGCAGGAGCTCCGTCAGTTGCGATGCGCCGGCCTGCGCCGGACGCGCGAGCATGTCATTGAACGCCGCGGCCTCCAGCATGCCGCCGTCGGGCCTGCTCACCTCGTAGACGCCGTCGCTGAAAACGAAGAGACGCGCCGGCGCGACGAGACGGCACTCTTCGCTGCGGTAACGAGCCGTGGGCATGAGACCCACAGGCGGTCCTTGCGCCCGCAGCGGCACCGCATCCCCGCGCTCACCGCTCGGACCCGTTACGAGGATGGGCGCAGGATGGCCCGCGGTCGCGTAACGCAGTCGCCCGCTCTGCGGATGGTAGACGCCGTACCAGATCGTGAAGTACAGGTCCGCGTGGTCCTCCATCTGAAAGGCGCGGTTGAGCGAGCCGAGGACTTCCTCGGGCGCGTGGAAATTCGTCCCGCGCAACGCACCGGAGCGCAGCGTGTTGCACGCGGCCACCGACAACAGCGCGGAACCGACACCGTGCCCGCAGACGTCCAGCAAGTACACCGCGAAGTGTTCGGAATCGATCCAGTGATAGCCGAACGAGTCACCGCCGAGCTCGGTGCACGGCACGAACAGCCACTCGACGCGAAACGGCGCTTCGACGGGCTCGGGCAGGATCGCGCGGACGTAACGCTCGGCGTCGCGCAGTTCGTGCTGGAGCCGGTTGTGCGTCGCGAGCAGCGCCTCGCGCGATTCGGCCAGCTCGCGATGGGCACGCGTAAGCTCTTCGTGAGCCGCCTGAAGCCGCGCCCGCAGGCGCGCCTCGCGCTGGGAGAGGAGCGTCATGTCGTAGGCCTTCTGCTGCGTCTTTTGCGCTTCCCCGTGCTCGGCGCTCACGTCGAGGAGCACGATCCAGGTCGCGCTTCCCTCCTCGAAGAGATGAATATCCGCAACATGACCGCCCGGCATCTCCATCGAGCGCAGCAGGAAAGGGGACTCGGGCAAAGGCAGCAGCCCTTCGAGAAAGGGCAGTTGCTGCGAGGCCGGGTGAAGGCGCTGAACGTCCGCAAGGCCGTAATGTTCGAGCGCGCCGCCGAAATCCGTAAGGCGTTGCTCGCCGTCGACACGCAGATGAGCGACGGCACGCTGCGATCTCACGAGCTCGAGCAGCCATTCGGAAATCCTAGCGGGCAGATCCAGCATCGTCCTACGCGAGCATGCGCTTCGCCAGTTCCTGGAATGCCTCTTCGACGCCCTGCCCGGTCCTCGCGCTCGTCCGTATGGTTCCCCATCCGGCGCTTTCGAGCGTTGCAAACGCATCGGCGGACAGATCCCAGCTCTCCTCCAGATCCGCCTTGTTCAGGAGGAGCAGGAAGGGCACCGCGCCGATCTCCGCCTCCACGCGCGCCTGGATGGACCGCGCAACGTCCAGCGTTTCCGAGCGCGTGCCGTCCGCGACCAGGAGATAGCCCGCCGCGCCGCGCAGGTAACTCATGCGTATGGGCGAGACCTCGTCTTCTCCGGCGATGTCCCAGAGGAGCATGATCAGCGATTCGCCCTCCACCGTGAGCGTTTTCTTCTCGATCTTCACGCCGACCGTCGTCAGGTAATTGTCGGAGAAGATGCTTTGCACGTAACGGCGGACAAGACTCGTCTTTCCGACGCCGAACGCCCCCAGCATGCAGACTTTCTTCTGAAGCATCGTGGCGTCAGGCCCTGACCATGAAGCGCAGGAACACGCGGGCTGCGGAAGCCTCGCCTGGACCTCCGCCGCTCACCGCAACGACACCGCGTCTTGCACCGTGATGCACGTCAGTCGCTCGTGCTGACGTAGAAAGTCACACGCCGGTTCGTTGCCTCGGATTGGCCGATGGCGGTCGTCTGATGCGGTTCGAGCGTGCCGGCGCTGCGCACCGTGAGTAGGTAGGGGGCGATCCCCCGTGCGCGCAGCATGGAACGCACGACTTCGGCGCGCGCGGCACTCAAAGAAAGATTCACCGTTTCCCGACCGGTCGCATCGGCGTGGCCGACGATCATGACGCGCACCGAAAAGCCGAGGTCTTTCGCCACCCGGATGAGCTCGCTCAGCTCGCTCGCGACCGCGTCGAGCTCTGTTTCATCCGATGGCCGCGGCGCGTTCGTATCGAAGCTGATGACGCGCGACTGGATCGAGTCACGCAGCCGGACGAAGGTCGGATCCTGGATATCCTTGATACCGCTGATGTCGATGACGGGCGAACCCACGGGAAGCGCCGCGATGTGTGCCCGTGCCCGCTCGACCCAGTGTTGTGGTGCCGTGCCGACCGCGCGTATGGTTCCACCGTCCAGTGAGAATCCGACACTGGGCGGAGGCTGCAAGGTTGCGCTGATGCGCTTCAACACGATGGCGGGATTCAGCGCCTGATAGGGCTCCCAGTGGCCGGCCACGCGATCGGCATCGAGCCCGGACTGCGCAAGCAGATTGGCCGGATCGGCCGCCAGAGGATCTCGCAAGCCCGTGACGTGCCACTTGCCATCGCGGCGCTCGCTGTTCGTGACGATCACGCCGGGCAGCGCATGCAGACTCTGGACGTAGGTTTCCACGCGATGCGATTCCACGCTGCGGCGCACCGTCCAGATACCCACAAGGAGCATCAGAGCGAGCGGCAGCGCCCAGAGCCAGGGCGAGATGCTTTTTTCGCGAGGCTGTTCCTGTTCCTGCAGACAGGGCTGCAGGCGTCCGGCGAGGTCGCCCAGCGGACGCACTGTCGCCGTTGAAGTCTTCGAGCCCGGTGCGCAGTTCCTCGTGGATGCGCGCGAGCGTCTCCCGCAGAACGCCGTGCAGCGCATCCGGCGGATTGCCGCGGATCACGGCGGCAAGCAGCGCTGAGGGCCCTTCCTCGCACCACAGCAGGAGGTCGCCGAGACGCACGCTGTCGATGCCGCCTGCCCCACTCTTGCCGTTCTCGCTGAAGGAGTCGCGCACGAAATCCTGGATCGCGGCAAGCATGCTCGATACGAGATGCGGATCCTGTGCGGCCACCTCCTGCGCGGCCACGTGTTCGAGCAGGAGCCCGGTCTTGCGATGGATGAGAAACACGTGCTCGACACGAAAGACCACCGTGTGCTTGAGCACGACGTCGGCGAAGCTCGCGCCGCTGCGATACGCCTCCAGGCGCCACTTCAGCCCCTGCCACGAGAGACTGTGCTTGAAAGCCTGATTGAGCCCGCGCAGCGTCCCGTCGAGACTCTCCGCGATCGACTTGCGGATGACGGGGCCCATCAACGGATAGAGGATTCCGACCATGGTGCTCGGATCCTTGCGAATCGACGCCTGCGTCGCCCGCTCCATCGTCGGGCGCGATGACCGCGGCGAGCCGCTCGTCGCCGCGACCGGCAAGCGCAAAGGCGCTCGCGAGGACACCACTCACGGCTTCGGCGAACTGCTCCGGATCGTCGAACTTCTGCTGCAACCGTGCGAGCGCCGCGCGCTCCCGCTCGATCAGCACGCTGCGCAGCGCTTCCAGCCGCAGGTCTTCCTCGAGCCTGCTCGGAAGCACCGCCGCCACGTCGTTGTTCACGCAGCGCGCGACCTCGAGCAGCAGGTCGGCGAGACGCTTCGTCTGGGCGTCCCCGAGCTCCGCGTCAGCGCCCTCGCGCGGCTGCGACGCGGCGAGCGTCAGTCTGGCCGTCACGAACGCCCCTGGTGCGCGTGGCCGGGACGCATGCGCCGATCAGGGCCTCGCCGCCGCCGATCAGGGGCGGTCGCCGTTGGCGGACTTGGCTCCCGGCTTCTGCGTCATGTCCTGATTGAGGCACCGGGCGATCTCCACGAACAGGCCCGCCAGCAGATTGCGGTCCGTCTTCACGTTGCCGAGCTCGGAGAACATGCGCTCCATGGTCGCGCGCATGTCGTCGTTGCGCCGCCGGATGTCATCGCGCAGCGCCTGCACTTCGTGCCCGAGGCGTTCCGTGAATTCCCGTTCGAGCGTGGCGACCTGGTCCGATACCTGACCGAGGCGCTTGTCGAGCGCCTGGAGCTGCTCGCGAAGCCCGCGTCCCAGCTCCTTGTCCGCTTCGCTGCGCAGATCCTGCTCCTGACGCACCTGGCCCGCGATCGATTCGAGCTGTTTCTTGATGGAAGACTCGAGGTTGCCGAGGCTGCGCGTCGATTCGGCCTCCATCTCGCGCATCCGCTGCTGAAAGCGCTCTTCGAGCAGCGAGAAACGCCGGTCGTAGTCCTGCATCTGATTGCCGAACAGGAGCTCGCGGATCTTGTCGACGCCCGGGGCGTCGGCATTGGTCGCCGTGCCGGCCAGCATCGCCGCTTGCGCGGCCGTGATAGCGTGAGGATCCATTGTCGGTATCTTGGGGTTGGCTGCCATGGGAAACTCCTTGGAGAAACGCACTGTGTCGTGCGATGGTGATGAGCGACGTTGACCGTCGGCCTGATGTGTACCCCTGCGTGGGGGCTATTCTGTGGCTTGTGAGCGGGGTGAGTCAATTCTGCCCAGGGCCGGCAAGCGAAAGACGAACGTCAGCACGTTGCGAGCACCAGCGCGGCGATAGTGTATTTCGTCCGAGAAGCGCCGCATGATGGGTATGCCCCAACCGCCGATCCGCGTGTTTTCGAGGTCCGCCATCGGCTGCGGTCCGGGCCTCTGCAGCGGATCGAAGGCGCGGCCGTCGTCCTCGATTTCGAGTGCCACGGTCTCGCCCCCACGCCCGAGCCTGAGACAGATCGGATGCGAACCGCGATCGGTGTAGGCATGCATGATGATGTTGGTCATGGCCTCGACGCAGCAGAGGTGGAGACGCTCGGTAACGGGTGCGGGCACCTCATGCGAGCCTGCCCAGGCGTCGAGCCAGGCGGCAACCCGCGCAAGCTCGGCAAGGTCGTTACTGACGAGAAGGGCGTCGGAAGCCGTGGGCATCCGGTCATGTGCTTCCTGTCGCCGAAGTGAGGCCATCGCAGGCGCTCGGAACGTCGGCGTAGACGGGAATGAGCGTGTCGATGTCCGCCACCTTCAGCACCTCTTGCACGAGTGGCTGCGGGCTCGCCAGCACCATGCGACCACCTCGACGCATCAGGGCCCGCGCGGCGGACAGCAGCGTTCGAATGCCCATCGAGGCGAGAAATGACACCTGCGACAAGTCGACGACGATCAGTGCAGGTCGTGTCGTGGTGAGGCTCGTGAAGCGCAGATCGATCTCCTGCGCGCCCGTTGTATCCATGCGGCCCGCCAGTGCGATCCGCTCGACGCCGTTCGGCAATTGTTCGGTGGTCAGTTCCATGCTGGAGCGTGCGGAAGGAGCGGCCTGGGGGAGGCGGCCACTCGTGCCGCCGGGAATGCCGCCGGCACGGCGCATCGTATCATCTTATGAATTCTCGTTCGCGAGCCGCGCGTGCTCCCACGAAGCCGGCGGCCGCGCCAAGCGCGTATCGTAACGCCGATCCGTTACGCTCGCATGACAGCGTATCACGGGCTCGCGCGTCAGTGGTCGTAGTGCAGGAATACCGTCGCCCTGTCGTCCTTCGATTGCGAGCGGATGCGGTCCGCGCAGCGGCGCAGCATGAAGCCCGCGAGGAGCCGCGCGCCGTTCTCGCTCTCGACGATCTCTCTGTTCGAAGGCCGCCGTTCCGGAAACTCCATCGGGTCCCCTTCGTAGGAGGCCCGCACGTCCAGATTGAATTCGTCGAAACTCGCACTCACCTCGATCGGACCACTCTCCCAGCAATTCTGCCGCACGGCATCGAGCAACTGGATCACCCCGAAGGTCGCGCGCGTGACGACTTCGGGTCGAGCACCCCATGTCGCGCCGTTCGACTTGAAAAATTGTTCGATCTTCTCCGGATCGATGTCGCCGTGGTCGATCGACAGGGTCACCGTCTTCTTGATGCCGATCCGAAAGAGCAGGTTCAGGAGAAGCGCGATCAGCGTGGAGAATGCGAGCGAGGAGCCGATCAGGGACACCAGAGGCTTGGGCGCGGAGGCCGCGAGCTGGGGGAACACTTCCACTGCGCCTCCGGCGACGATCGCGAGGCCGATCACCAGCGTGCGCCGCGCATCGAGGAGGCGCGAGGTCATCACCTGGAGTCCATTGATGATGATGAAACACACGGCGAAAAGCAGCGCCGCGATCATGACGGAGCGCGGCATGACGGCGAGCATTGCGGTGAGCTTGGGTGTGAGTCCCAGGACGATGAATAGGATGGCAACCGCGTAGGCGACATGGCGACTGCCTACGCCGGTCGCGGAAGCGAGGCCGACCGACGGTGTGGAGGTGTTCGTGCCCAGCGCGCCCATGCCGCCCGCGATCACGGTTGCGACGCCATCGGCCAGCACGCCGCGTCGTGCCGAGTCCATGTCGGGGCGCACCCAGTCCGCGTCGTTCATCCGCTGGCATATCGTGATCGTGCCGACGGCCTTCATCGCGACTGCCACGCACCCGATCGCGAAGGGCAGAGCGAGCGCGGCGTCGAACGACCACGACATATGAGTGAAGCTCGGCAGCCCGACCCACGGTGCGTTCGAGACTACCGCGAACTGCTGGTTTTCCAGGAGGCCCGTGGCCGCGGCCGCGCCATAACCGACCAGCAGCCCGAACATCGCGCACAGC
Organism: uncultured beta proteobacterium; assembly: GCA_963808765.1. GTDB lineage: Bacteria > Pseudomonadota > Gammaproteobacteria > Burkholderiales > SG8-41 > JAQGMV01. Next base: position 10,660 of record CAWEHH010000007.1, on the reverse strand, counting down.
ATGCGCAGCATGCCCGTGCCCCAGACGTTGAGCGCCACCATCGTGGAGAGCGTCACGGCCGACACCCAGAACTCCTCGGTGCGAAGCGGGGTCGCATCCACGCCGAGGAGCGTGCGCAATCCGGCGATGCCCGCGCCCCAGCCCACCATGAAGATGATGAGTCCCGAGAGCTCCGGCGGAAAAATCGGACGCATGCGGTCGAGCAGCTTCGCAAGCGCAACCTCCAGCGCGCCGGCAAAAAGGGTCATTCCGAAGAGCAGCGGAAGCCCGCCTGCCTTCACCGCGAGGAGCGACGGCCCGAGATAAACGGCGGTGAACGTCGACGGGCACATGAACCCGGTGCCGAGCGGGCCACGCCGGAGCGCCTGAAGCACTGTTCCGATCCCGAGAACGACGAGGCCGACGGCAAGGAGATTGGCGACGAGCGGCAGCGGGACCTCGGCCACCCGGAACACGAGCAGTGGGTAGACGAGAAAGATCGATATGAGGCCGACGTGCTGGACGCCGTTCAGCAACGTCACGAGCCGCGGCGGCACGTCGTCCACCGCATAGACGACGTTGGGAGGTTTTCGTTTGGTTGTTCTTGTCTCCACTGCAAGCCGCTCCTCCATCAGCCCGTGTTAGCCCTCACCTCCGGGTCGTCGATGGAGCCGCTTGAGCCGCCCTCACCAACGCGAGACCTCTCAGGCGAGCTTCCCGATGGCGTCCTCGCGCGATGCATACATCGTGAATGCGTCGAGGAGTCCGCCCATTTCGAAGAGCTCCCGAACCTGGACGGAAGCGCCGCACAGAGCGAAAGGCACCTCGCGGCGCTCGGCCTCATGTGTTGCGACGAGCAAAGCGCGGAACGCCGCGCTCGTGAGATAGATTACGCGCGAAAGGTCGACCAGCAGCGGCTGCTGATTGTTGGAAAGCGCGCCCTTCAGACGCGCCATGAGCTCTTCGGCGTTCGTGCTGTCGATCCGTCCGGAGAGAGCGACGACGCACACCCGGCCGTGGCTGAACTCATCCATCAGCAAGGCGCTGCCCGCCATCGCTTCAGTCCCCGGCCGCCGGCGCCGCGGCGTCGCATCGCTTCATTACGACGATGTGATTGCGATTGTTCGCTCGCCGATAGGCGATCTCGTCGACCAGTTGGCGCACGAGGTGGATCCCGATTCCGCCGGGTCGCGCGCGGCGTCGCGCAGCGTTCGGACGCGGTTCGGGCGCGGTGCGCGGATCGAAGGCGCGCCCATCATCGATCACTTCGATGCGAACGGAGCCTGCCCCGGCGCTCATGCGCACGGACAGCTCATGAGCGCCCCCTTCGGGCCAGGCATATTTGATGATGTTGCTGACGATTTCGTCCAGGGTCACGTGGAGCTGCATCCGCGTCTTGCGAGCGACGCCGTGTTCCACGCAGAACCGCCTCAGCGCATCGCGCAGAATGGCGAGATCGCCGATCTCGTTGCGGATGGTGACACATGTCGATCGCTCGGAATCCGGGAGCACGCGCCGTGACGAGTTTACGGGCCGAAGGCTTCGTTTGAGTATGCAGGAAGGGAGCGGGAGCGTAAAGCGACCTCGCCATCTCGTCGCGCACGTGTGAAGAGGGCGCCGATCGCATCATCGCTGATGCAATCGACGCCCCCACGTCGCCGACTATCCCTTCGCAGACGGCAACGTCCATGCGAGCCTGCAATGCCCGCAAACGCCCGCAACCCGGGCGAACGGCATGATCACTGCGCACAGCCTCTGACGACCTGCGCGACACAGTTCTGGCCGCTGCCTCTTTCGATGAGGATGTTGGCGAGATGCGGGATCGCCTTGCCGGTGACGCGCATGCCGTTCACGGTCGTGTTGGCCCCTTTCGAAGTCAGGCCGATCGCGCCGTAGGTGATGCTGGTCGGCAGATAGTCCGGAGCGGAGTACCAGCTCGACTCGATTCGAATGTCGGGATTGTTCTCGTGAATGTAGATCCCACCGAGCGTGTCGTTGGCCGCGTTCAAGTACCCGTCCTGAATCATCGTGACGTTGCGAATCGTCCCGCCCATCGACGCCTGCGGCGTCACACCGATGTTCGAGCTGATGTCGATCATGGGGTGGAACGGTGTGACCGCCGCTTCCGGCATCAGACTGTTCTGCGTGAGCCGCAGCTCCGTGTCCACGATAAACCACCCGCCGGAGCCGTTCATCGCAAAAACCGCATTCGTGCCCTTCGCACGGATGAACTGGACGTTGGCCGATCGAAACGCTTCGAATCCGGGGATCAGGTACGTGCTGCGCACTGTGCAATCTTCGCAGCCGCCGCCCGTCGTGTCGGACCATTGGATCTGCCAGGTGATGTATTGACGCATGAGGTCGTTCTGGACGTTCTCGATGCGCCGGCCCCACACGTTCTCGGCATAGATCACCCCGAGCGCGTGCTGAGCGACGTCGATCACGCGCACGTCTTGCGCCACGCCGTTGTGCGCGCCGGCCGTAAACAGGATACCTCGCGAAAACGCCGCACCCGCGGGCGCATCAGTGTCCGTCACCGGCTGCCACGTGCCGGCCGAGGTCGAGCCGTCCCAGTTCAGTCCGTACCCCTGGTCGCGGAAGTTGCCCTGAAGCGTGAAGTCACGAATGAGTGTGTTCGGCGCGTTGTACACCTGGATCATCGCCGAGGGAACGCCTTTGGGTGAAAAGATCGTCGTCTGATCCTTTCCCTGCCCCGACAACTCGAAGCCGCCTCTGTCCTGGATGTAAACCACCCCGCCCGTCGCGAAACGCCCCGCCGGAAGGCTGAGCCGTGCGCCGCTCGCGATCAGTCGATTCAGGACAGGCGCAGTGTCCCGATACACGTTCGCCCCGGAGACGGACACCGAAGCCGGCCTTTCGAGGCTGAGCGTGCTGCCGTTGATCGCGGTGATACGCGCCTGAAGAGACCGCGGGACCGCTCTTCCCAGATAGTAAGACCCATTGTTGAGCGTATTGCGGCGGTTCGGTGCGATGTGGTACCAGGTGCCGCCGGACCACCAGAACACGTCTCCGGTGTCCTCGGCCCAGGCGAATTGCCCGTTCGGTTGATTGCCGTCGGCGAGCAGTTGCGCTTCGGACGGATACGATTTCGAGGGCCATGTCCCGCCGACTCCGCGCGTGCCCGGCTGACCTTGCCCCGGTTCCCGTCCGATCTCGACGATGACCCAGTCTCCGACTCTGAAGCCGCTCGCGCTCGCCACATTGAGCTGGCTGGATCCAGCCGAAATCGAGCCCTCCGTCACGACCTGACGCAGGTCGTCGCCCGTGCTGCCCGCATCGGGCGTGGCGCGCCCGAGAGCCGCGACGATGCCGGCGATGTCCCTTCCGAGGAACTCCCAGCCGCTCCCGTGCCAGCGCCAAACGGCTTCGGGCGTGATGAGGTAAACGGATAGATTCACGAAGAGATACTCGCTGCCTCTGCCACCGGCGACCCATTCGCCGTTCCGGAGCGTGCGATTTTGGTCCAACGTCCACACGGCGCCGCCGCCATCGACGATGCGCGTGCCGCGTGTTCCGCTCGCGCTCGCTGCCTCGGCGGCCATCACGTCACCTGGCGCGAAGGTAGAAAGAGCGGATAGCAGGCAGACCGTGACCGCGAGCAATGCCGTGCGCCAACCGCCGAGTCTGCCTGCGAAGTGATGGGTGCTGCTGGTATCGTGCAATGTCTGTTGCATTCTTGGGTCCCCGTGTCTTATGTACGCAGTGAATCGCGGCAACCGGCGAACGACTGGTTCGTCGCGCTCGGTCGACGCGAGCTTGGCTACTGAAAGAACGCCCGCCTACGTTTGAAACGCAGGACGGTGCGCGCCAAATGAGCTTGCGTGAAGATGCAAAACAGTTTCGATGTGTGGCGCCTCCCTATTGCGGTTTTCGATTTATCAAGCAGCGAATCGCGCCCTGCCGCATGTATCGACAGAGCAGAACGTACTGATGCTGACAGTTCGCTTTTTTGCTTTTTTGTGTCGGCACAACCCGCGCGAAGGACGCGGAGGCTGAAACGGCTTTCCGACTTGATCTTATGTGCTGGAGTCGACGGCCCTCCTCCCCTGTGTGAGAGGGCCGCGAATCCCGACGGCGGGATCGAGACAACGACCAGCACGGCTTCGGGCATTTGTTCCGGCCGAAGCGGGGTGGAGAGTAACAGAAAGTTCCGGCAAGAGTAACCCGCGATTTCAGGCCGCCTCGCGGCCGGGCTCTCTTCCTCTTTCGAAGCCTTGAATTCGCCGGAGGGAAGGCGTGAGATGTTTCTCGATCGCGGACTCTCGATCTTCCGGGACCGGCCCGTATTCAGGCCGCTCGACGCGAATCCGGGCGCCTAGCGAGACAGGGTTGCAGGAAATGTGTCCTGATTCGCGCGGCACCGCCACCCAACGCGCCTCAGTCAAGCACCCGATCCGGCCGATAACGCATTTGACCCTGCGTTATTCACGACTTGACACCAATGATTTCAACCAACCTGATTCTCGATGCAGTCAACGCTCGTCTTCAATTCTGGCGAGAGCAGCAACAAGCGGCCTTTCGCAGTCGGGGACGAGGCAGGTGCAGCGATGTGCGCCCGCATTCTCGACGAGTACGCTCAGCTCACGGCGGAAGCTGCGGGCCGCGTGTGCCGGGCGGCTGCGAGCGAGTCGTTCATCAAGGGGCTGACGGACGCCGCGTTGGTGTGACGGATTTCGCGCTGGTCTGACGGACTCCGCGATGATCTGATGTCCCACGACGAAGCGCTGCTCGTCGTCGAAGTCGAATTCCCCTACTGGACCTCCGGCAAGTGAGTGGCACTCATTTGCCGCACGCATTACTCCTCGCCCTTCGATCTCGATCCATCGGCTGATTGTGCTCCCAGTACAGGGGTCACTACGATGCGTCGTCCGATTGCGGAAGACCGTCTGGCGCTTCCGCTGAAGCGAGCCGGGGGCGACGAAGCCGACTTCATCGAGCTCGACGGTCAGAGTCTCACCCGCTACTCCATCGGCGAACTGGACGTGCGAGATTCGAACGCATCCACGAATCAGACGTCGGTGGTGCAGGTGGCGCGGCTGCGCATGCGGCTCATGCGCAGGCAGGATGCGACCGATGCGTATACGACGCTCGGGATCGTGCAGGTCACCGAACGGCGCGCGGACAATGAGGTGTTGCTCCGGAAGTCGTTCATCCCACCCGCCCTGCACACGGCGAACGATCCGGTGCTGAGCAGCTATGCGCGCGAGCTTCACGGCAAGCTCCATCAACAGGCGGAAGCGTTGGCAGGAAAGATCACGCAGCTCGGTCGCGGCGGCGTCGCGGAGATCGGCCGGTTCCTGATGCTGCAAACCGTGAACCGCTATGAGGCGCTGTTTGCGCACCTCACCTCGCATTCGCTCCTGCATCCCGAACGCCTGTACGCAGCGTGCGTCCAGCTTGCCGGGGGAACCGCCCCGATTTTTCCGGAGACCTCCGGGTTTGAGTCAGGCTACCATGAGCAACTGACTCGTTGAATGATAGTACGACGCCTCGAGCTCCGCGGGCGGAATGTTTCCGATGGGCTCGAGCAACCGGTGATGATTGAACCAGTGGATCCATTCCAGGGTTGCGTATTCCACCGCATCCAGATGCCGCCAGGGGCCGCGACGGTGAATCACTTCGGTTTTATAGAGTCCGATGATCGTCTCCGCAAGCGCGTTGTCGTAGGAATCTCCGACACTGCCTACCGAAGGCTGCGCGCCAGCCCCTGCCAGCCGCTCCGAGTAGCGGATCGACAGATACTGACTGCCACGATCGCTGTGATGGACGACCCCTTTGATTCCAGAGCGCGACCACAGTGCTTGCTCCAGCGCATCGAGGACCAGCTCGGCATGCATCGAACGCGACACGCGCCAACCGATGATGCGGCGGGCGAAGACGTCTACAACAAACGCGACATAGACGAAGCCAGCCCATGTTGCTACATAGGTGAAGTCCGCAACCCACAGCTGATTGGGACGGCTTGCCTGAAATTGCCGATTCACCCGGTCAAGCGGTCGCTCACGCTGTCGTCGGGATCGTCGTGCGACATTTACGCCCGCGTACTGCACCTTGCAGACCGCGCGAGCGCATCAGTCGCTCGACCGTACAGCGAGCAACCACGAAGTGCTCTCGCCCCAGCTGGCGCCAAACCTTGCGTGCGCCGTAGACGCCGAAATTCTCCTCGTAGACGCGGCGGATCTCCGGTATCAGCATGCGATCACGCTGCAACCGCGGCGGCAAACGCGTCGGATCGGCCTCACGCGCCTTGTGCTCGTAATACTGCGATGGGGCGATCGGCAATTGCGCGCAAATCGGCTCGACCCCGTACTCGGACACGATGGGCATCGATGAACTCCACCATCACTTCGGTCGGCGGTCGAGCTCCGCCTGGGCAAAAAAAGCCGACGCCTTGCGTAGAATCTCGTTCGCCCGCTTAAGCTCCCGATTCTCGCGCTCCAGCTCCTTGAGCCGATCTCGCTCCGTGCTCGTCACGCCCCCACGTCGGCCTTGGTCACGCTCTGCCCGACGAACCCACTTACGCAGCGTCTCCGGCGTGCAACCCATCTTCGCCGCTATCGAGCCTATCGTAGCCCACTGCGAGTCATACTCGCCCTCGTGCTCAAATACCAGACGCACCGCCCGTTCCCGTACCTCCGGGGAATACCTCTTTGTCGTGTTCATAACTCCATCCTCTCAAAAAATGGAAGCTCGAGACATTCAGCCATGCCAAGGCGCGAGCGGTCGAGTATCCGCAATACCAGCACGACGAGCTGGAACAGACGTTCACGCCTCTCGTCAATCACTTGAAGGAACTGCTGACCATCCCCTACGACGAAACAGCCGTTCCCATCGAGCTGCAGGAGCGACGTTTCGGCCTCAAGGTCGGTGTCATCAGCGACCTGGAGCTCGTGAAGACCGCGACGTTCGTCTCGCGGCCGATGCCCAGGTTCCAGCCGAGATGCTGCGCTCGCGCTTGCCCGCGCAGATGAAGATCGGCCCCGTCGAACGCATACGCGACTCGTCAATCTCGCATTGCCCGGTATCCCGCTCCAGCCATTGCCCGTTGCTCCGCGACAGATTCCGTTCCATGCCGGCCGCAACTACTTCCAGCTCGATCGCGGCGGCGACCTGTGGAAACAGGTCGAGCGCTCCGGTGGGCTCGCCCTGCACGTCGGCGGGGAGTTCCCGGGCCTCGAACTCGAGCTGTGGGCGATCAGGGACTGACGTTCGGAAAAAGGAGGCCAGGATCCAACAATCGGGACTCCGTGGAAGAATGGTTCGCCGTCGCGCAGTAAGCAGCAAGTGCTCGCGACGCATAGTCCTCCACGACGAGTGAGCACGTCGATAAGCCGTAGGACGGAGTCGCGGCTTCGTTTCGAGCGTAGCGCTTGACCGGGTTCGTCCCACGTGCGGTGGGGCTTACCCCCAATGGTGGGGGATATTCCCCATCCGTTAGGTGATATCCCCCACTCCGTGCTCGCCGCACCTCGCCGCTGGCGGTTGCTTAGAGAGAACTCCTTTACATTCATAAGGATGCAGCCTTTCGCGGGGCGCCGCATGAACTGGCCCGCGATCTGCTAGTTATCCGTCGCGAAGGAAGCGGCAGGATGCCGCCAGAACGAGTTCTCAACTAGGGGCTGTTAACAATTACGCCAGCCAGATGTTAGGCGGCGGCAAGGTTAAGCATCGATAGGAAATTGCGTGCGAGCTTTTCATAACGTGTGGCGATCCGGCGAAACTGCTTGAGACGACTGAAGAAGCACTCGATGAGATGGCGTTCACGGTAGGCAACGCGATCATAAGGCCGCGCTTGGCGACGGGCTTTGCGTGGCGGGATAACGGCTTGTGCGCCGCTGGCTGCGATGTGAACGACAAATGCATCCGAGTCATAGCCTTTGTCCGCGATCACTTGTTTAGGGTGAATGCCGGCGATAAGCGCCGGCGCTTGGGTGATGTCATGCACCTCACCGCCCGTAAGCAGCCATCGCACGGGATTGCCCAACGCGTCCACAGCCATGTGGATCTTGGTACTCAGTCCTCCGCGCGAGCGCCCGATTGCTTGCGTGCCTTCTTTTTTTGGGCGCCAGCAGCATGCTGGTGGGCACGAACAATGGTGCTATCCAACAACAGCGCCTCCAAGTCGACATCCATACCCACCGCTTCGACCACGCGTTGCCACACGCCGCTCTTGCCCCAGCGCGAGAAGCGCGTATACACGTTATGCCAGTTGCCGAACTGCGGCGGAAGATCTCGCCAGGGACTGCCGGTGCGGGCGATCCATAAAACCGCTTCGACGAACAACCTGTTGTCCTTCGCTGTGACACCCCGATCTGTCGCTTTACCTGGCAGTAAGTGCTCGATACGTTCCCATTGGTCATTCCGCAGCATCTTGCGCATCGCCTCTGGTCCTCGCGGAAAGACCAGAATGTACCGAGAGCAATCAATTGTGCACCGGCCCAGGTACAAAAGGGACGCCACATGCACACGATCCTCCACACCCGCGAGCGCCTTCTCGACAAACTCAAGCAATCCCAGGAAGCGGGCGATCTGGATGGGGCAGCCCTGTTGGAATACGGCATTGCCGAGTTCGATGGCGTCCTGGCCTTGCTCTCGTCCCTGACCAAACGCGGTCACGCTTCGCTGCACTGAAACGCGGACGCTGCCGGCGTCACCCGACGTCTACCGTGTAGTCGCCGGAAACACCGACACGCCGCGACGCAGTCGAGGCATTCGAGGCACGCGAGTCGCCTCACAGCGGACAGGTCGAGCAAAGGCTCGGCATACAAGATTCGGGGTGTCGCATCCCCTGTCGCGACACCTCATCCTTTAGCCCGGTTTGCGCCGGGCTTTTCTTTTCCGCGATGACGGCGGTCTTCACCGCGAGCGCTCTCACTGCGTGCCACACACCGCTTTCGATCCCGCAAAAAAAAAGCAGGGCCGAAGCCCTGCGAGCGACCCTCGCGTGAGGGGCCGTCCGTTTGCGAGGAGGAAATCAACGGCCGACGACCCCATTATGCGAAAGGCAAGTCGGCGGTGATGTCGGCCGAAAGGCCGATACACATCTTCCGCCTGACGCGTTAGCGCGACCGCATGTAACGCGCCACTCCATGCTGCATTGCGATGCAGCTTGTCTTCAGCCGTAGCCCCGCACGGCTTCGTGCCGATGTGCTAACTTTAGCGGTGCCCGGACCGGGCGGCGCAGACAAAGGGGCCCACCATGACCATCCGACATCTACCGGTCGTTCGCGATTTCATGGACAAGTTCGTGGAAACGCTCTCGCCCGAAACCGACATTCGCGAGGCGGTCGACTTCCTGCTGGAGAAGCGCATCACAGGCGTGCTCGTCGCGAACGGCAAAAAGCAACTGGTAGGAATACTCACCGAGTACGATTGCCTCAGGCTCCTCACGATGCGGCGATGCGCAACACGACATGCCCTCGGCAAGGTAAAGGACTTCATGACCTCGGACGTCCAGACGATTCCACCGACATGGACATCTACTATGCGGCCGGGCTTTTCGTGTCGGCCAAGGTGCGCCGCTTTCCGGTCGTAGAGAACGGACGCATCGTGGGTGCGATCACGCGATTCGACATCCTGCGCGCCGTGCAGCGCCACCTGCCAACGTCAGTGCCCTACGCGGAGTTCGAAGCAGAAGGCGCGCTGACCTGACGAACGGCGGTGCTGCGCGTCCGCTCACAGGCCGACGCGCCGGAAGCAGCGCTTTCTCGAGCGCATCACGAGACCGGCACATACGCCCCGTTCGGCAACCCGCGCACGTCCGGATCGTATCGAAGGCGTTTCCCAGGAATTCACACCCTTTGAGGTGCTCACGGCTGACGGGTTCGACCGCATGCGCGGCGGCGCACGCGAAGTACACTCGCGTACGTGGGAGATCGTGTTTCACAGCGGCGAGCGACGTCAGCACTCGTAAGGAGTAGGTCGACAGTGATGTCAAAGTTCGGAACTTACAAGGACGAACGTTCGCAGCAGGCGATCGCGTGGTGGTTGTTCGTGTGTTGTGCGCTCGTGTTCGCGATGGTCGTGCTCGGTGGTGCGACGCGCCTCACGCACTCGGGGCTCTCGATCGTCGAATGGCAGCCCATCGTGGGAACGGTGCCGCCGCTCAGCAACGCGCAATGGGAGGAGGCGTTTGCGAAGTATCGCGAGACGCCGGATACGCCCAGGTGAACGCCGGCATGAGCCTTCAGGATTTCAAAGGCATTTTCTGGCTCGAATACTTTCACCGCCTGCTCGGGCGGCTTATCGGCGTCGCGTTTCTCGTGCCTTTCCTGTATTTCCTCGCGCGCAAACGCATTCATGGCGCACTCGCATGGAAGCTCGGCGCGATCTTCCTGCTCGGCGGGCTGCAAGGGGTAGTGGGTTGGTACATGGTGAAAAGCGGCCTTGTCGACGATCCGCGCGTAGCCAGTACAGGCTCGCTTTGCATCTTTCGCTCGCCTTCGCGATCTATGCGGCCATGTTATGGACGGCGCTCGACCTGCGGGCGGGCGGGCGCCAGGTCCGGCATTTCCCGGGCGACGCACTGCGCCGTCTCGCGCTCGTCGTGACGGTCTTCGTCTCCCTCATGGTCGTGACCGGCGCCTTCGTTGCCGGCATTCGCGCCGGCCTCGCCTATAACACGTTTCCGCTCATGAACGGGCGCGTGGTGCCGCCGGAA
>CAWEHH010000006.1:0-84307 GCA_963808765.1 uncultured beta proteobacterium | reverse complement strand
GAGGCGTCGCGCACGACGATGGTTCAAGTTTCCGCACGCAGCGGTCGGGCGAGCGCGACTCAGGGGAGTCTTCGGGCGATGAAAGCGCTCAGGCACGAAGGCGACTCAGCTTCCACACGCAGCGGTCGCACGAAAGCGCTCAGGCGAACGTGGAGCGATCGAATGTCGGCAAGCACGACGCGTTCTGATCCGGTTAACCCGCGACGGAATCCGATAATGTGCGCCGCGCCGGCCATGCTGGCGTTGTGCATGATGGCCGCGCTGCCCGCCTCGTTCGCGCAGCCGTATCCCGCGAGGCCCGTGCGCGTGCTGGTCGGCTTTCCGCCCGGTGCGGGGATCGACATCTCGGTGCGGCTCGTCTCATCCAGGCTCACCGAGACGTTCGCACGGCAGTTCATCGTGGACAACCGCGCGGGCGCCGGGGGCAACATCGCAGTCGAGACCGCCGCGCGCGCGACACCCGATGGCTATACGCTCGTCGGCCTCACAAGCGGCGCGGTCATCGCTCAGTCGGCATATCGGAAGGCGCCTTTCGACATCGGCAAGGAACTCGCGCCCGTCGGGATGATCGCCCTTGCGCCGCTCATCCTTACGGCGCATCCGTCAGTCCCTGCGAAGTCGCTCCAGGAGCTCGTCGCTCTTGCCAAGTCGAAACCGGGGCAGCTCTCCTATGCGACGCCTGGGACGGGCACCGCACCGCACGTCACGGGCGAGCTTCTCAAGCTCGAATTCGGAATCGATCTGCTGCACGTGCCTTACAAGGGCAACGCGCCCGCGATCGCGGATGTGGTCGGCGGCAATGTCCTGCTCTCCTTCAGCAACATCCTGACGGCGTTGCCCCAAGTGAAAGCCGGACGCCTGCGGCCGATCGCGATCACGTCGGCGAAACGCAGCGCCATCGCGCCCGATGTGGCGACCGTCGCGGAGTCGGGGCTTCCCGGCTTCGAATCGGGGACCTGGTACGGCATCATGGCGCCCGCGGGCACGCCGCGCGCGATCCTCGATCAGCTCAATCGGGAAATCGTTCGCGTCGTGCAGCTTCCCGACACGCGCGAGAAGCTGCTCGCTCAGGGTGCCGAGCCGCTCACCGGTCCGCCCGAACACATGGGTGAGTTCGTTCGCAGCGAAATCGCGCGCTGGGCGAAGGTGGTGAAGGCGGCGGGGATACGGTTGGATTAGTGTTGAGTTTCAGAAGTTCGTCCCCCAAACGTCATCCCGGGGCCAGGCCGGGATCCAGGCAAAAAGCGCCTGTTGCCCCCATCCTACCTTTCCCCCGAAGCGGGGGAAGGGGATACCGGATCAGGCGCGCGAGCACGCTGTCCGGAACGACGACTGGTGTAATGCCGCGTACTTGCGAAACATGACACTAGTTGTATGTGTCACGGTTAATGCCATGATGTCGGAATCTTCATTGCTGAAGGTGAAGATTCATGGCCGACCTGGCTGAGTTTGATCGCTACATGGCGTATTTGTGCGAAGGGCTGGGCAACTCGATGCGCCATCAGAGCCTCCTTGAATATTGCAGCGGACTGATGTTGCCGATCCAGCGTAAGAGCGTAGAACCGCTCGCGGCGCATGCCGATCCGCTGAACGTTCCTGCGAAACATCAGGCGTTGCATCACTTCGTGGCGAATGCGCGCTGGTCGGATCGGGTACTGCTGGAGCGCATTCGACAATACGTCGAGCCGCACTTGGAACTGGAGCACGGCGTCTATTGGATCATTGACGACACTGCGCATCCGAAGTGTGGCCGGCACTCGGTAGGCGTCGCACGGCAATACTGCGGCAGGCTCGGCAAGCAGGACAACTGTCAGGTGGCGGTGAGCTTGTCGTTGGCCACGGCCGAAGCCAGTGTGCCCGTGGATTACCAGCTGTATCTGCCGCAAGATTGGGCGAGCGATGTGAAGCGCAGGCGCGAAGCAAAGGTACCGGAGACGGTGCGCTTTGCGACCAAGTCGCAGATCGCGCTGCAGCAGATCCGCGCCGCCAAGGAACGCGGGATTGCGCCGGGTATCGTGCTGGCCGACGCGGGTTACGGCAGAGACACGGCATTTCGCGAAGCTTTGGATGAGCTGGGGCTCACCTATGCAGTAGGCGTGAGCTCGAGCACGACTGTGTGGGCACCCGGTAGCGGGCCGCTGCCGAATGCGCCATATCCTGGCATGGGCCGTCCGAGCAAACGCCTGCGCCGTGGCCCAGGCCACGAGCCGCTCAGTGTGCAGGAACTCGCCTTGACACTGAAGCGCTCGGCGTGGAAGCGAGTCGCTTGGCGTGAAGGTACGAATAAAGTGCTCTCTTCGCGCTTTGCACGAGTGCGTGTGCGCGCGGCGCATCGTGATTACCTGCGAACCAAGCTGCGTGACGAGCAGTGGCTACTCATCGAATGGCCGCTCAAAGAGACCGAGCCCACGAAGCACTGGCTGTCCAACGTGCCTGCCGATATCAGCATCACCGAATTGGTGAACACCGCGAAGATGCGCTGGCGCATCGAACAGGACTACCACGAGCTTAAATCCGAATTCGGCTTGTCTCATTACGAGGGCCGCGGCTGGACTGGCTTTCACCATCACGCAACGGTGTGCATCGCCGCCTACGGCTTTCTACTCGCACAGCGACTGCAGAATGCTTCCAAAAAAAACTCCAATCGACCAACGGCGCTTGCCCTACCCGAAGATTACAGACCTCGCGGCAGCCGGCCGAGCGCAGCGCCATGTGCCGGATTCGATTCCCACGCTGCGCCATCTCGTGAGCACCGAAATCGCGCGTCGACTTCGACGATGCCCGTGCTGCGGAGCGGTCGCGGTGCGCGCGTGACACAGTACAACTAGAAAGAGTTTCCTACCGATCCGCCGATAACCCGATCTGCTTGAACAGCGCCCGCATCCGCGTATCGTCCGACTTCAGTTTCGCATACAGCTCCTGCGGCGTGCCTGTCACCGGCTCGGAGCCACCGGCCGCCAGTCGCTCCTTCACGTCCGGCTGATGCATGATCTGCACGATGTGACCATGCAACTTCTTGACGAGCTGCGGCGGCATCTTCGCCGGCCCCATGATGAAGCCGATCGTGTCGAGGTCGTAGTCCTTCAAGCCCTGGGAGGCGATGGTCGGCACCCCCGGAATGAGCGGCGAGGGCTTCACGGTCGTAACGCCAAGTGCCTTCAGCTTGCCGTCCTTCATGTGCGACACCACCGCACCCGCCGTTGCGAACACCATCTGCACTTCGTTCGTGAGCAATCCGAGTATGGCCGGCCCGGTGCTCTTGTAGGGCACGCGAGCGATCTTGGTATTCGTCGCGAGCATGAACATTTCCCCCGCAAGATGCAGCGACCCGCCGCCGGCCCCCGTGCCGTAATGCAGCGCGCCGGGCTTCGCTTTCACGAGTGCGACCAGTTCCTGCACCGTGTTCACCTTGAGCAAGGGCTGCACGACGAGCACGTTCGGCGAGACCTCCAGCTGCGAGATCGGCGCGAAGTCCTTGAGCAGATCGTAGTCCGACGGCTCCATGAGCGGCGTGAACTGCATCGTCCCGCCGCCCACGACGAGCGTGTAGCCATCGGGGGTGGCACGCGCCACGATGCCGCCCACGAGCCGGCTCGGACGGTTGTCCACGATCACCTGCTGTCCGAGCACCGAGCCGAGCGGCGGTGCGATGATGCGCGCGAGGTAGTCGTTGCCGCCACCCGGTGTCGCGGTAACGATGCGCACGGGGCGCGTGGGGTAGTCCTGCGCATGGCTCATGGTCACGCTCGAAGCTGCGAGCGCCAGCAGACATGCGGTGGTGAATGGATGCAATTGCAAACCCTCCTCGTGGTCGTTCGTCTCGAGCGCATGTTAACCGTTCGCGCCCGGCGCGAGAGATCAGAGCACCAGAGCCTTAGTGTTTCGGTCGATGGCCGATGAACAACACAAACGAAACCCGACGCCAAAGCTGAGGCTCCGGAAGACGGGATTGTCCCTGAGCCGGCGAACGCAGCGCGCGTTGACATGAAAGTTGATCCACGAGCCGCCGCGTAGGACCCGCCGCTCATCGGCGATGCTCGGATCCTCCCTGCCGTCAGCACCGTTATATGGATACGCGCGGTAAGCGCTCTTTGTCCATTCCCAGACGTTGCCGGCCATGTCACTCAGTGCATCGCGCGTATCGCCGGCCGGGAAGACGCCAACCGGCGTCGTGCCGCGGACGTGGGTTTCGAAAGTGTTGCAGCGCGCAGCCTCGAATTCACCCGCCCACGGATACTTGCACCCTTCCCGGCCGCGTGCCGCGGCCTCCCACTCCACCTCGGTCGGCAACCGAAACCGCCGACCGGTCTGGTGCGAAAGCCATGCGCAGTAGGCGCGCGCTTCGTGCCAGCAGATCCCGACGACCGGCTGCGTGAGATGGTTGAAAGCCGAGTCCCTCCAGTTCGCCGGCTCCGTTTTGCGGCCCGATGGAAACGAGCTGTCCAGCCAGCTCTCGAATTCGGCGTCGGATGCGCTGACGTAGCGCTGCCAATCATCCGCCTGCTTGGAAGTGATGCGGCCCTCTTTGAGGGACCGCACGATCCGATCCGGATCCTGCTGCAGCCATCGACGAAACTCGCGTTGCTGTTCTTTCGGTCCTGCGTCTGTGTCTTCTCCGCGCCGCCAGCGCTTTGCGGCCTCGGTCTCCCACCAGCGCTCGTTCTCATATCCTCCGGCTTCGAGAAAGCAGCGCCACTCGGCGTTCGTCACCGCAAAGCGACCGATCGTGAAAGCAGCAAGCTCGATTTCGTGCGCGGGCGATTCATCTTCGTGCATCCCGTCATCAGTGCCGATCGGGTAGGTGCCAGCACTGATCGGCACCATAGGCGACACGAGGAATTCACCCTCGGGTCCGTGCCGGCGTTCAAATCGCGGATCGCCCAGCTCGCCGAGCACGCGTGCGGCGGCAATGCGAACGCGAAGATCCGCCGCGGCATCACGGCTGCGCGCGATAAGGCGCTGCTGCAACGCCAGGATGGTTTCCGCCCTGACTCGACGTGACTGGATCAGGCCTGCCGCGCAGCGGCCGGCCAGCACGAGATTCGTTTCGATCAGCGCACCGACGAAAACATCGGGATCGGTGGCCATGCTCGCCGCAAGCACCGCGGTCTCCTCCCACCCCGTGGGCTCGGGCGGCGGCAGCGGCTCGAAATCCTGGAGCTTCGCAAGCGCGTCTGCGTGTGAAGGATTCACGCGATCGGCGCGCCACTCGCTTGCCGCATGCTTCGCCGCCTCGTCCGACTTTAGTCTCAACTCGCGAGCCGCAAAATACTCCTGCAGAAGCTGGTGGAAGAAGCGCACCTGATTGGCTGCTTCGTCCAGAATCGCGAGCTGCTGGCCCGCTCGAAGCAGGTCTTCCCCGCGCGAGTGAGCGAGATGCTCGAGCGCCTCGTCGATGGCGACCCGGACTTGCCTGCCGTCGCTCGCTTGGGTCCGCGCCTGCATGGCGTAAGCGAGCGCGGTAAGCCGCGGGACCAATGGGCTCGCGTTCCGGAAGGTCGAAGGCATCGCTCCCCCAGTCGTGCTGGAGGATGCGGTCGCGGTCACGCGCATCGAACACGCCACCTTTCTTGAACAGCGGATGTTGCGCTACGACCTCACGCTCGATCGCACGGCGAACAAAACCCGTGAAGAGCGCAGCGCGGTCGTCTGCCACCCGCGGGTCGTATGCGAGCTGGTCGGCAAGCAGTTTGAGAAAGTACGGCGTGCTGTAGAGATCGAGCAGACGAACGTTGTCTCGGATCTCCTCCCATGCGGTCTGCACATGCGCCGCCGCATTCAGCTCCAGAAACCGTCGGATCTGCTCCGGCATGAACGGCTGAACGCGAATCTGGCGTACGTCGAGGTCATCCTTGATGCTCAGGGGCTCGCTGTAGTCGAGGCTGCGACACGAGAAAACGGCCCGGTTGCCGGGCGCGAGGTCATCGCGCAGGAAGCAGCGCCACTTCTCCACACGTTCGCGGAAATCGGCGGCGTCGCGGTGCGGCATCTCGTTCAGCGCATCCAGAAGCAGCAGCACGCGGCGCTCTCGCAGCAGCGCTTCGAAGTCGGGGATCCCCGGCGCCTGCCGGCGCCATTGCGCGCTCAGCCAGTCGAGGGGCGGCGGTGTACCCTTTGTCGGATCCTTGTCGAGCGGATACGCGCCCAGAGAGACGAATAGCGAGACGCCGCCATCGCGGGCCGCCTGCCGCTCACGGGTGTGGTCGAGCTGCAGCCGGCGCAGGAGGGTCGACTTGCCGCTGCCGGGCGCACCCAGCAGCACCATCGCCCGCTCGGGAATCTCCGCCAGCACGTCTCGCAGATCGGTGTAGTCCTTCGGCTGCTGCTCGAAGCGCAAAGCGTGTTCGCTCCGCACCATGTCCAGCAGTCGCATCCGCACGAACCGAGTGTCGATGTGATAGCGCTCCGAAAGCTCGCGCAGAAGCGACTGGCGATAGGCGGTGAGGGCGTCGGGGCGCTCGCCCGGAAAGTCCAGCCTGGTCCTACGGGAGCGAGCCGCCTTACCCGCACCGCGAATGAGGGCCAGCAGTTGCTCAGCGACACCACCCATCTCAGAGACATCGGAAATCGCGATCCCCTGCTTCAGGCGCAGCCCGTAAGGCACGTCTTCAGAAGATGATGATGTCCCCGGCAGGTAAATCGGTACGACGCGATGTCTATCAGACGCGGCTCCTCGCGCCATCGCGATGCAGCCGCAATCTCTTCTCCCTCGTAGTAAGCGGCGGACGTGCTTCCGGATACCAGAACAACCGTGATGTTCGAAGCCCTCTGTGCTCTCGCAAGCTCGATATCCCAGTCGTCTCCGAGCCTCAGGCACTTCGAATCTAGGAATGGCTTGCTGATGCCTGCGAGGCGGTCAAAGAGCAGTTCGGCGGGTGACTTATCGGGCCCACTGTGAGCGATGAAGAAATCCCACGTGTGCTTTCGGCGCTTCGAATCGCGCTTTGCGACTGACGGAGGCTTATTCATCGAATGGCCGTAGCGTCCCGCGTCGATATAGGCATCCGTCGGGAGCGGCGGCGTCGAACCTCTCGTCCTCGTGCGCGTAGCTGATGAAGATCGAATACGACTTGGCCATCGGCGTCAGGGCATAAGTTCCGACGCAGTTTACTTCGAACCTGGCGACTACCAGCGTCCGGGACATCGGCCAAGCGGGTACTTGCATCCGGGAGACGGCCGGCGGACGCCGTAAGCGGCGCGCTCAAGATAACCCGTTCACATCCTTGGCAGGCTCAGAACAGGGCCCGGAGTGCCCGCGCAGGACGAACCTCAATGCGAACGGAATCAACTGTCTCATGACCGGCGCCCCCACGCCGGGGTTGACGACGCCCCGCCGCTCGCGGCGCGTCAGCTTGAACTCAAGTTGATGCCTAACTATTTGCAGCGAGCTCTTCACGCACGATCTTGCGCACGAGCTCCTGAGTGATGGGCTGCTCGGTCAGCCCGAGATAGGACTTCAGGGCGTCGTTTATAAGGGTCTGATAACCCTTACCTGTCTTCTCGGACCGGGCCTTGAAGCGCTCGAGGACGGCATCATCCACGTATATGGTGATGCGGGTCTTACCGGACGTCGAAATCACCGCACCACGCTTCCCTTTGGAGAAGTCATACACCTTTTTCATAGCTCTTCCGCTCTTTCGGATCAGCCTTTCGCACTGAGATGATTCGCGACTCGTCACCTCGAGGAGTATGAACAACGACCATCAGAGTTCCGAAGACATTCATTCCGATCGTCACAAAGCGCTGCTCTCGCTCGGCGCTATCATCTTCGACGGTGAGCGCGAGAGGATCGTTGAGCACCCCATCGCCCTCAGAAAGCGAGACGCCGTGCTTCTTGAGGTTTGCGGCGTTCTTCTTCGGATCGAAATCAGCCACGAAGCCAGTGTATGCACGTTATGCATATCCGTCAATGCAGCTACCCGGTACGCCGCAGGGAGCCCCACCGGCAGTATTGGCCGGCCTCAGGGGCTTGCGGCAACCACGCGGATAACACGCGGCGCGGCGCGCTGCCGCGCGCCGCATTCGAAAGCAAACCCGCCAGAGAACAGAAACCCAGAGCTTCAGAGGTCAGAGAACCAGAGTTCAGTGATTCAGGCGATGGCCGGCAAACAACACAAACGAAAGCCGAAGAGGCCGCCGTATCGGTAGGCGGGATCGAGCCTGCCGCGGTAGGCGCAGCGCGCGAGGTCATGGTCGAGGTTGCACGAACCGCCCCGCAGCACCCGCGCCGCATCGTCTACCGCGTCGTTTTCGTCGTACTTGTTCAGGCACCACTCCCAGACATTCCCCGCCATATCAAGCGCGCCGCACGGCAGAGGAGATGCACCCGTCGGATAAATGCCCACCGCCGAAGTCTGCCCCAAAAAGTGGGGACCCTTGTTCTCCCAAGTCTCATTGATGTCGCACGGCCGCTCTCGTAGCCTTCGCCCCACGGATATTCCCGGCCATCCGTGCCGCGCGCCGCCCGCTCCCATTCCAGTTCGGTCGGCAGGCGGACTTCTTCGTTCGCACCCAGCTTGCCCGCGGTGCGCAGCCGCGCCGTCATCCTCGACAATCTTGCCGAGGAAAATCGTGGCTGAATACCCGCCACTGACGCTGGAGGACGTGAGGGCGGCAATCGCCTAGGAGTCTGCGCGGCAGAAGACTTTGAGGTGTGCTGTCATCGATTAAACCGCATGGTACGTTGATTTGGGATGACGACAAGCTATCTTCCGTATGCGCCGGGGCAGCAGATGCTGCTGCCGGCGGCGCTGCAAGAGTGGTTGCCGGAGGGGCATCTGGCCTACTTCATCAGCGACACGATCGACAGCCTGGAGCTGAGCGCGTTTCACGCGCGCTACGCCCAGGGCGGAGCGCGCAACCAGCCGTATCATCCGGCGATGATGGTCAAGGTGTTGGTGTATGGCTACGCGACAGGAGTGTTCTCCTCGCGGCGATGAGCTACGAGCGCATGCAAAAGGCCGAAGCGGAGCTCACGGCGCAGATCGACGCTCTGTTGGCACGTGTGCGTGCGGTGGATGAAACCGAAAAGAACGAACCGGAGCTCGATGTGCCGGCCGAGATCGCGCGCCGCGAGAACCGGCTCGCGGTAATCCGTGCCGCCAAAGAGCGTCTGGAGCAGCGTAGCCGCGAGGCCGATGCGGCGCGGGGGCGAACGCCCGATGATGAGCGTCGGGGTCGCGGGCCTGATGGCACGCTCACGAAGGGGCCGCGCTACAAACGCGAGTTCGGCACCCCTAAGCCCGACGCGCAGGAGAGTTTCACCGATAGCGACAGCCGGGTGATGAAGCGTGCGGGCGGCGGCTTCGACTATAGCTATAACGCCTTTGCCGCCGTGGATGATCAGGCACACATCATCGTTGCGGCCGAGCTGACCAACAACGCTGCTGATAGCGGGTGCTTGGCGCCTATGCTGGAGGCGGTCAAGGACAGCACCGGCGATCTTCCCACACAACTGCTCGCCGATGCCGGGTTCCGCTCGGAAGCGGAGTTCGAACACCTTGCAGAGACTGCCGTGGAGTTGATCGTGGCCTTGGGGCAGGAAGGTAAACAGCAGCTCGCGCTCGATAGCGCGAAATACCCGCACACCGCCCAGATAGCCGCCAAGCTGCAAACTGATGAGGCGCGAGCAGCTTACCGCCGCCGCAAGTGGCTCTCCGAGCCGCCCAACGGCTGGGTGAAGAACGTGCTGGGCTTCCGTCAGTTCAGCCTGCGCGGATTGGCCAAGGTCAAAGCCGAGTGGCGGCTCGTGTGCACTGCGCTGAACCTGCGCAGAATGGCCGGCATGATGCCGGGCTGATCGCAACATCCGAGAGAAAACGCCCGTTGATCACGCCCGTCATGCCGCAAGCACCGTTCGAGATCCCCTGCGCCAAGGCACCACACGCACGTTCGCCAAAAAATGCTCGCTCGCGCCGCAGTATCAACCATTCAACTCGTCGCGCGGCTGTCTGCCGCGCAGACTCCTAGCGGCGACTCTGGCGCGCGAGGAGGAGCTGGTTCCGCTGCGATGAACGCCGCGGTCAAGCTCGATGATAACCTCGGGCAAACGCAGGTCGATATCCTGCGAAAGGCCGGCCACGAAGTTGATCGAGTGCATGATCAGAGGGCTTTCAGGAGCTGCCGACGTCAAAGTGTGGGAGCACGTTTGCGGCCTGGGTCGGTTTCTCGTAACGCTCGACCTCGATTATTCCGACGTGCGCCGCTACCCGCCGGGCACGCATCCAGGGATCCTGTTGATTCGCGCGCGAAGCCGCAGCCGAACGGCCGTTGCAGGTGTGCTCTCTCGAGTGATCGCTGAAAGGTCGCTTGACGATCTACGTGGATGCTTGGCGGTGGCAGACGAGTCTTTTACCCGGATTCGCCGCGCACCGGCTCAGGAATCGTAGCTCCAGCCTGGGTGACTACGCCCCATACGTGTCGCTCTTTGTGTTTTCGTAAACCTCGAGAAAGGCAGAGCCGTCAGATCATGCTGCGCCGCCTCGCCGCCGATCCAACCCCTACAACGACTTCACCTGCACCTTGCGCCATTTGATCGCGCCGCCCGGATCGCCTTTAGGCGGCAGGTTGCCGAACTGAAGCGCCACCGGTCCCTGCGCGAACTGGCTGTGCTTCACTCTGGACGTTTCGACGCCATTCAACACCACGATGAGCTCAGGACCGCGCGCCGTTATTTCGTACGTGTTCCATTTGCCGCCCGCCTTCGCCGGCTTCGCGACCGGCGCGACATGAACGATGCCGCCCGTTGCAAAAGTCGGATCGGGACGCTGATCGAAGATGTTGGCTTCGTAGCAACTCTTGTCGGTGATCACCTTGGGATCGGCGCAGCGCATGAAGATGCCGCTGTTGGTCGTGTGATCGGCCCAGAATTCGACCCTCAACTGGAAGTCCTTGTACGCAGCTCTTCGTCACGAGGAACCCACCCTTGCCCTTGTCGGCCACGATCGCGCCGTCTTCCGTGCGCCAATTCGCGTCCCCAACGCGATCGAAATTGTTGAGCCCGCTCGTGCCGTCGATGAGCGTGACCCAGCCCGCGTCCGAGCCGGACATCTGGGCACATCCAATGAACGATAATGCGACCAGCCCCGTGACGACGGCAGACAAAGCTTTCATGACGATCTCTCTCCTCCGAAGCATGAAATGACAATCGACTTATCGGATCCGGACCTCGCCAGCCGCCGTGCTTCGATCCCGGCGGCGAAACTGCAGCATTCTGCGCCCGCATTCGGGAGATGGGCAATACGGCCCGCTCAGCGCGCCGAACGCCGCCATGAGAGACAGGTGAACGCATCGATCCACGCGATCTTCCTGACCCTCGCTGCGCTCTGGCCCGCAGCGCACGCGCAGCCGACGAAATGGCCCGAGAAGCCGGTGCGCATGATCGTGCCGCTTGCACCCGGCGGGGGCACCGACATCATCGCGCGCATGTTCGCGACGAAGCTGTCCGCCGATCTCGGACAGCAGTTCGTGGCCGACAACCGCTCCGGTGCAGGCGGGACCATCGGCGCGGAGATCGCCGCACGCGCGAATCCCGACGGCTACACGCTCATCACGGTTCCCGCGAGCTACGCCGCGAATGCGGCCCTCTACAAGATTCCCTACGATCCGGTCAGAGGCATCGCGCCCATCGGAATGATCACCACGGGGCCACTGATCCTGACGGTGCATCCGGCGGTTCCGGCAAAGAGCCTGAAGGAGTTCGTGGCCTTCGCTCGCGCGAAGCCCGGCGCGCTCAACTTCGGGTCATCGGGGACGGGCAGCTTCTCGCATCTTGCCGCAGAGCTCTTCCGGCAGATGTCGAAGACGGAGCTCGTGCACGTCCCCTACAAAGGCGCCGGCCCAGCGCTGACCGATCTTCTCGGCGGACAAATCCAGATGTTCTTCGGCTCGGGACCCTCGACGGGCGTCCACATCCGCGCCGGCAGACTCCGCGGGCTCGCCGTCACGACCGCGCAGCGCTCGCCTGCCCTGCCCGACCTTCCTGCGATCGGCGAGATGTTTTCCGGTTACGCTGCGGACTTCTGGTTCGGCATGTGGGCGCCGGCTGGAACGCCGAAAGAAATCATCGTGCGGGTGAACCAGGCGCTCGCGCGTATCCTCGGGCAGCAGGAAGTGATCGAGCGCCTGCGCACCGACGGCTACGAGCCGGTCGGGTCCACGCCGGAGGATTTCGGCCGCGTGATCGCTCGCGATATCGCCACGTGGCGCAAGGTGGTAAAGGACGGCAATATCCGGATCGAGTAGCGGAGAAACGAGATGCCCAGGGTTTCTTTGATCGTAAACGGACAGCGGGTCACGGCCGAAGTCGAAGGACGCACGCTGCTCGTGCAATTGCTGCGCGAGCACCTGAGACTCACCGGCACGCACGTGGGCTGCGACACGAGCCAGTGCGGCTGCTGCACGGTGCACCTGAACGGAGTCGGCGTAAAGTCGTGCGCCGTGCTCGCGGCCTCCTGCGAGGACGCCACGGTAACCACCATCGAGGGACTCGCGGGCGCAGGCGAGCTCCATCCGATGCAGGACGCGTTTCGCCAGCATCACGCATTGCAGTGCGGTTTCTGCACGCCGGGGATGATCATGTCCGCCCTCGACATCGTGCGCCGCAAAGGCAACGAGCTCGACGAGCGAACCGTCCGCGCGGAGCTCGAAGGCAACCTGTGCCGTTGCACCGGCTACCACAACATCGTGAAGGCCATCCAGGCCGGCGCCACCGCCATGAAACGTCCATCGTCATCGTGAGACAGGGCCATGCACGACATCGACTACTACAAGCCGCACGACTTCGCTGACGCCGTCGCGGCGCTCGCACGACACGACGACTTCAAGCTGCTCGCCGGCGGCATGAGTCTCATACCGGCGTTGAAGCTGCGCCTCACGCGCTATTCGGGACTCGTGGATCTCGGCGCGCTGGAAGATCTGAGGGGCGTCCGCCGGGAAGCCGACGCGATCGTCGTCGGCGCGATGACGTCGCACGCCGAAGTCGCGGCCTCGGCCGAAGTGATCCGCGCCATTCCCGCGCTCGCCGCGTTGGCGGGCGGCATCGGCGATCCGCTCGTGCGCAATCGCGGCACGATCGGCGGGTCCATCGCGAACGCCGATCCGGCCGCCGATTACCCGGCCGCGCTGCTCGGACTGAACGCCACCGTCGTCACGAACGAGCGACGCATCGCGGCCGATGACTTTTTCGTGAGCCTGTTCGAGACCGCGCTCAAGGCGGGCGAGATCGTGAAGGAAGTGCGCTTCCCGATTCCCGGCGCAGCCGGCTATTCCAAGTTTCGCCAGCCCGCATCGCGCTTCGCGCTGGCCGGGGTCTTCGTGGCGCGCACGAGCAGCGGCGTGCGTGTGGCCGTGACCGGAGCCGCGCCTTCCGTGTTTCGATTCAAAGAAGCCGAAGAGGCACTTGCCCGGCGCTTCGATCCCGCTGCGCTGGACGACGTCGCTCTCGCAGCCGACGCACTCAACTCGGACATACACGCGAGCGCCGAGTATCGCGCTCATTGCGTGAACGTGATGGCGAGGCGGGCCGTAGCGCAGGCGTGTGTGTAAATGGGGGCGAGCCGCGGAAAATTTACACTGACCCCATTTACTTGAAAGGAGAGCCCATGGAACGTCAAAGCAGGAAGCTGCGCGAGCTGCTTCGGAAAAAGGTTTTCCTGCACATGCCTTCGATCTACCACCCGCTCGACGGCCGTCTCGTGCAGTCGCTCGGCTACGAGGCGACGTATATCGGCGGCTACGTGACCGGCGGCTCCCTCGCCGTGTCCGAACCGCTTCTGTCGATGTCGGAGCAAGTCGAGCTGGCAGGCCTGATCGCGAACCGCATCGATATTCCGCTGATCGCGGATGCCGGTGCGGGCTTCGGCGAGGCGCTGCACACGATGCGCACGGTGCAGGAGTTCATCCGCGCGGGCGTCGCCGGCGTTCATATCGAAGACCAGCTCTATCCGAAGCGCGCGCACTATCACAAGTACGTCGTGCATGGCGTCGAGATCGAGGAGTTCGTCGAGAAGATCAAGTATTCGGCCAAGGAACGCGATGAGAGCGATCCGGATTTCGTCATCATCGCTCGCACCGACACGTGCCGCGCCCTCGGTCTGGAGGAAGCGGCGCTGCGCATCAACGCAGCCGCGGAAGTCGGCGCCGATCTGGGACTTCTCTTTCCACGCAGCCTCGACGAAGCGGAGCGCGCGCCGAAGGCCTGCAAGATCCCGCTCGTGTACGTGCAGAGCCGCGGCAATCGCGACGGCCGCCCGATCATTTCGCGCCAGGAGCTCGAGCGCATGGGCTACGTGGGCTGCATCGAGGCGCAGGTCGTGCTCTGCAGCGCGCTGCATTACGTGAAGCAGGTGCTGAAGGAGCTCCGCGAGACGGGCGACTACAGCGGCATGACGCAGCAGGAATGGGTGGCGTCGCGGCAGGAGGTGGAAGACCTCATCAGCCTGAACGAGTTCTACGAGATCGAAGCGGCGACGGTGGAAGCGCGGCAGAAGCCGGACGCAGCGACCAAACGCTGAAGGGTCTACATGCAGCCCACGATGCCCAATCCGATCGCGGACACGCGAAAACCGCGTTTGCGGTTTCCGCCCGGCGCGACCGATTGCCACGCGCATGTGTTCGAAAGCCGCTTCAGGCTTCTGCCGGATGCGCACGTGATCCCGCCGGAGTGCACGCTCGACGACTACACCGCCATGCTGCGCACGATCGGCTGCGACCGGGCGGTGCTCGTGCAGCCGAGCATTTACGGGACCGACAACTCCGCGATCGAAGAAGCACTTGGGTCGGGCAAGTTCGACCTGCGCGGCATCGCGGTGGTCGCGCCGGAAGTGCGCGACAAAGAGCTCGAGCGTCTCCACAGCCTGGGTTTCCGCGGGATCCGCGTGAACATCGCGTCAGGCACGCCGGGGCTCAAGCTCGCCGATGCATCGCGACTCGCCGAGCGCGTGAAGCCGCTCGGATGGCACCTGCAATTTTTCGCGAACTTTCGCGAGAACCCCTCGCTCGCAGACGAGATCGCGAAGCTCGACATCACGGTCGTGATCGATCACTTCGCGCGTGTCCCTGCGAGCGAAGGCGTCACTGGCCGAGCGTTCCAGGCGCTGCTCGGCCTCATGCGAGCGCGAAAACTGTTACGCGAAGCTGATGGGGCCCTACTTCGTTTCCGATCATCCGCCGAACTACGAAGACATGACGCCACTTGTGCGCAAGTTGGTGGAAGTCGCTGCCGATCGCCTCGTCTGGGCAACGGATTGGCCGCACACGCAGGGGAAGAAGTACATGCCGAACGACGGCGATCTCGCCGACATGCTGGCCGAATGGGTGCCCGACGAAGCGCAGCGCAAGAGGATTCTCGTCGACAACCCTCAACGTCTCTACGGATTCGAATGAAAAAGCTCTCCGCGCTGCTGCTTGCGCTCGTCGCCGGGCTGGCCGGCGCACAAACCTACCCGACGAAGCCGATCCGGCTGATCGTTGGCTTTCCCCCCGGCGGCGGCACCGACATCATCGCGCGCCTCATCGGGCAGAAGCTCACTGAAGGCTGGGGCCAACAGGTCCTCGTGGACAACCGTCCTGGCGCCACGGGCATGATCGGCGCGCAGGCCATTGCGAAGGCCCCGCCCGACGGCTACACACTGGGGATCGGCCACGTGAACTCCCAGGCCATCGCGCCTTCGATCGCAGCGAAGCCGCTCTACGATCCGATCAAGGACTTCACCCCCATTGCGTACGTGGGGTACGTGCCGAACGTGCTCGTCGTGCATCCTTCGACGCCGGCGCGAACGGTGAAGGAGCTGATCGCACTCGCGAGAGCGCGTCCCGGCCAGATCACGTTCGCCTCACCGGGCGTCGGAAGCACCAATCATCTCGCGGGCGAAATGCTCAGGATCGGCGGCGGTATCAATATCGTGCACGTGCCTTACAAAGGCAGCGGACCCGCGATCACCGATCTCCTCGGCGGACACGTCGTCATGAACTACGACGCGATGTCGTCCGTCGTCGCCTACATCAAGGAAGGCAGGATGCGCCCGCTCGCCGTAACCACGCCGCAACGCGACCCGCAGCTTCCGAATGTCCCGACGATGCGGGAGACGCTGCCGGTGTTCAAAGACTTCGAGGTCACGAACTGGTACAGCATCGTCGGCCCCGCAGGCCTCACGAGAGATCTCGTGACGAAGCTCAATGCCGAAGTGAATCGCATCGTCGGTCTGAAGGACGTCTCCGCGAAGCTCGACGAGCTCGGCGTCCGCCGCAATGCCATGACGCCCGAGAAGTTCGGAGAGTTCATAAGAGCCGAAAATGTGAAATACCAGAAGATCGCCAAGGAAAGCGGCGTGCGGATGGAGTAGCTGTTCCGATAGGTGGAGATGCACGTGTCCAAGAGATTTATTACGCCTTTGAACGTCGATAAGTTCGCGACGATCGATCGCCGGCGCTTTCTGCGCGCGCTCGGCGCATCGGCGCTTGTCACCTCGGCCGGCCTCTACGGGTCGCGTTCCGTGTGGGCGAACCCGGTGTTTTCCGCATACCCGTTTTCACTGGGCGTTGCGTCGGGCGAACCCGCCCCGAACGGCTTCGTCCTCTGGACGCGCATCGCGCCGAAGCCGCTCGAACGGGGCGGCGGCATGCCGAAGAAGCCCGTCGAAGTCGCCTGGGCGGTCGCGACCGACGAACGCATGCGCGAGGTCGTGCAGAAAGGGAGCGCCACGGCGCATCCGGAGCTCGGCCATGCCGTTCACGTCGAGCTGGAAGGACTGAAGCCGGCACGCGACTACTTCTATCAATTCAGGATCGGCTCGGAGCAAAGCCGCATCGGGCGGGCACGCACGCTGCCGGCCGCAGGCGCGCCGGTAGCGCAGGTGCGCTTCGCTGCCGCTGGATGCCAGCGCTACGAAGACGGCTACTTCACCGCGTATCGGCGGCTCGCCGCCGAACGGTTCGACTTCGTGTTCCATTACGGCGATTACATCTACGAGTACCGTGCGGCGCGGCCGGGGGAGCGCACCGTACCGGTGGTCCGCGTGATGGCGGGAGAGCCCGACGCGTGCTATACGCTCGACGACTACCGCCACCGCTATGCGGTTTACAAACTCGATCCGGATCTGCAGGCGGCTCACGCGTCGGCGCCGTTCGTGATGAGCTACGACGATCACGAAGTCGTCAACAACTGGGCGGGCGATATGGAGGAGCAAACGCCACCCGAGCTCTTTCTGTTACGGCGCGCCGCGGCATTCCAGGCCTGGTACGAGCATCTGCCGCTGCGCCGGGCGCAGATGCCGCGCGGGCCGGACATCCTCGCCTACCGCCGGTTCGCGGTCGGCAATCTCCTCAACGTGAACGTTCTGGATACGCGGCAATACCGGTCGCCGCAGGCGTGCGCCAAAGGGCCGCGGGTGCAGCCGAACTGCGCGGAAGCGCTCGACCGCAGCCGCACGATGCTCGGCGAGACACAGGAGCGCTGGCTGTACGACAGTTTCAGGGACGCGAGACAGCGCTGGACACTGCTCGCGCAACAAGTCACGCTCGTTCGTCACGATCGCAATGCGACTCCGGGCGCGTTCACGCCGAGCCTGGACAAATGGGATGGCGCAGCCGCTGGGCGCGATCGCCTGATCGCCGCCGCGGATGAAGCGAAACTGCGCAATCTGATCGTCGTCACCGGCGACATCCACCAGAACTGGGCGGGAGAGCTCAAGAAGAACTTCGCCGACGAGAGGTCACCCGCTCTCGGCATCGAGTTCGTCGCGACATCGATCACCTCGCTCGGCGACGGCTACGACATCAACGACAACGTCAAGGCGGTGCTCCAGAAGAATCCGCATATGAAGTTCTTCAATGGCCAGCGCGGCTACGTGCGCCATGTGGTCACACCGGATCGGTGGCAGGCTGACTACCAGGTAATCGACAAAGTCAGCGTGCCGGACGGGCGTCTGTCCACGCGCAAGACCTTCATCGCCGAAAATGGCCGCAGTGCGCTGATCGAATCGACGGCGTAGATATCGGGAGGGAGTGCTTCAGTGTCGACACATGCCCGCATTGGCGAGCCCGTTCAGCGCAAAGAAGACCTGCGCCTCGTGACCGGCGCCGGCTGTTTCAGCGACGACGTGGATCTCCCCGGCCAGGCGTACGCCGTCATCCTGCGTTCGCCGCATGCGCACGCACGCCTGCGCGGCATCGACACGCGGGATGCCGCAGCACTGCCCGGCGTGATCGCCGTGCTTACCGGGCGCGACCTCGTCGCAGACGGCATGAAACCGATCCCGCACCGGCCGTTCTCGCCGCATCCAGCGGACATTCCGCTGGAGAACACCGACGGCACCGCGATGTTCACGGCGCCGCACTATCCGCTCGCGATCGACAAGGTGCGTCATGTCGGAGAAGGCGTCGCGATGGTGATCGCGGAAAGCGTCGGCGCCGCGAAAGAGGCCGCGGAGCTCATCGACGTGGATTACGAGACGCTGCCCGCCGTTGCCAATACCGCCGCGGCAGCGCAGCCCGATGCGCCGCGCGTATTCGACGAGGCGCGCTCCAACGTGTGCCTCGACGGCTATGCGGGCGACGGTGAAGCGACAGCCGCTGCTTTTGCCCGTGCGACCTATATGACCCGCTTCGAAACGTCGATACCGCGCGTCACCGGCGTGCCGCTGGAGCCGCGCGCGGCGGTCGGCGAGCACGACCCCGCGAGCGGCCGCTACACGCTCCACGCGGGCACGAGCGGCGCGTGGCGCACGAAGATGGATCTGGCGATCATGCTCGGCGTCGAAGAAGACGCAATTCGCGTCATCACGAAGGACGTCGGCGGCCATTTCGGCACACGCGGCATGCTCTACGGCGAGTTCGCGCTGGTGATCTGGGCCGCACGCCGTGTCGGGCGTCCGGTGAAGTGGACGTGCGAGCGCACCGAAGCCTTCGCGACCGACTACCAGGGCCGCGACCTCGTCGTGGAAGCGGAGCTTGCGCTCGACGCCGAAGGCCGTTTCCTCGCCATGCGCGGCTCGAACGTGAGCAACGCGGGCGGGCACACGACCAATTTCTCGCCGCTGCGCAAAGGCGTCGAGATCATGTCGAGCATCTACCGCGTGCCGGCCGCGCACTTCCGCGCCCGCGCCGTCGTGAGCAACACCGCGCCGACGCGGCCCTACCGCAGCTCCGGACGTCCCGAAGTGCTCTACGTCATGGAGCGCCTGATCGATCTCGCCGCCCGCGAACACGGCTTCGATCGCGTGGAGCTGCGCCGGTTGAATCTCGTGACGGAAGCCGAAATGCCGTACACGAATCCCTTCGGCATGGTGTACGACAGCGGCATCTACCATCGGGTGATGGAGAAAGCGCTCGAGCTCGGCGACTGGGCGGGATTCCCGGCGCGGCGTGCGGAAGCGAAAGCCCGGGGCAAGTGTCGCGGCATCGGCGTTGCGAACTACGTCGACACCGCGAGCGGCGTGCCGCGGGAGCGCGCCGAGATGACGGTGCATCCCGACGGCAGCGTCGACGTGATCATCGGCACCGTCTCCACGGGTCAGGGCCACGAGACGAGCTTCGCGCAGCTCGTGACGGAGTGGCTGGGCGTGCCGTTCGAGAGCGTGCGCATTCTCACCGGAGACACGGCCTTCGTGAAGTTCGGCGGCGGCACGCACTCCGGGCGGGGCTTACGACTCGCGAGTATCGTGATCTGGGGCGCATCGCAGCAGATCATCGAGAAGGGCAAACACATCGCGGCGTTCCTGCTCGAATGCGAACCACAGGCGGTATCGTTTCACGAAGGCACGTTTGCAAGAGCCGGCGGCGGGCGCACCGTCACATTGGCCGACGTCGCCCGAGGCGCGAGCGAGCTTCCCGATCTGCCCGATGAGCTGCGCGGCCCGCTCGGTGCGATCTCCGACGAAACGGTCAACACGGCCCAGTTTCCCTACGGCTGCCAGGTCGCCGAAGTCGAGATCGATCCCGATCTCGGCACCGTCGAGATCGTGCGCTACGCGGCGGTCGACGACGTCGGGCGCGCGGTCAATCCCGGCATCATCGAGGGCCAGGTTCACGGCGGCATCGCGCAGGGCGTCGGACAGGCGCTGCTCGAGCAGTGCTATTACGATCCCGAGACGGGTCAGCTCCTCTCCGGATCGTTCATGGATTACGCCATGCCGCGGGCGGACACGTTTCCGTTCTTCAACACGCAGTACGTCGAGTTTCCGTCTCCCACGCACCCGCTCGGCATGCGTCCCGCGGGTGAAGGCGGCACCGCGCCGGCGCTGGGCGTCATGATCAACGCGATCGTGGACGCGCTCTCCGAGTTCGGCGTTCGGCATGTGGAAATGCCTGCGACGCCGGAACGCATCTGGCGGGCGATCAAAAACGGGACAGACCCATTTACGCGGAAAGTGGGACAGACCCATTTTTGACAGCGGCGGCGCTTGCCGCAGGTCGGTGGCATAACGTATGTTCCGCCGATCAGGAGGAGATGATGAGCAGATCCACCATGCGTCTCGTCGCAGCGTCGCGTCGTCCCGGGCAACTGATGTGAGAGCCCGCGTTCGACCTTTGCTCGCGAGTGCATGCCTCGCCCTTTTATGTGCAGCGCCTGTGCGCGCCGCGCAGCCGGACGCTTCCGGCAGCTACCCGGCCAAACCCGTGCGCATCGTCGTGCCGTTCGCACCGGGCGGAAACATCGACATCACGGCGCGCAGCATCGCGCCGGGGCTCACCGAAGCGCTCGGGCAGCCGGTCGTCGTAGATAACCGCGGGGGCGCGGGCGGACGCATCGGCACTGCGCTTGTCGCCAAATCGCCGCCTGACGGATACACGCTGCTCCTCGGCGCGAGCGGCACGCTTTCGGTCCAGCCGGCGTTTCACGACGATCCCGGCTACGACGTGGTGCGCGACTTCGTGTTCACATCGATGATCGCGCTCGTCCCGATCGTTCTCGTCGTGCATCCGTCGGTGCCTGCGCGCAACGTGAAGGAGCTGATCGCATTGGCGCGTTCGCAGGGCACCGGGCTGCTCATGGGCTCGGCGGGCGCGGGCTCCAACACGCATCTGACGGGGGAGCTTTTCCAGGTGATGGCCAAGGTCAAGTTCCTGCACGTGCCTTTCAAGGGCGCCGGAGCCGCGCTGATCGATCTCGTCGGAGGTCAGGTGCATCTCATGTTCGACCAGGTCAGCGCCTCCGCGGCGCACATCAAAGCCGGGAAGCTGCGTCCGCTCGGTGTGGCCTCGTTCGAGCGCTCTTCATTTCTTCCGGACGTCCCCACGATCGATCAGGCGGGCGTGCCCGGATTCGAATCCTCCACCTACACGACGCTCGCGATTCCGGCCGCGACGCCGAAGGATGTCGTCGCGAAGCTCCGCGAAACCCTGAACAAGGTGCTCGATCAACCTGCCACACGCCAGAGCTTCGAGCGCGTCGGCGCCGAAGTGCGCAAGACGACGCCCGACGAGGTCGCGCGATGGCTGAAGCGCGACTACGAGAAATGGGTGCGCATCCGCAAGTCGACCGGCATCAAGGTGGAGTGAAAGCCGTGTTCGCATTTCGAGACGGGTCCATGCCGACCTCCTCAATTCGAACGGCAACCCGTTCGTGCGGCAGGAGTGATCCCGCCATGAAGCATGATCGGAGAAGAAGAATCATGCGTATCGATGCGATCGCGTATTGCGCCGTGACACTCGTTGCCGCGGCGGCCGCCCATGCGCAGCCCTACCCCAGCAAGCCGATCCGCATCGTCGTACCCTTCGCGGCGGGCGGCCCGGCCGACATCACGAGCCGAATCATCTCGCCGCGCATGACGGAGCTGCTCGGTCAGCCTATCGTCGTCGATAACCGCGGCGGTGCGAACGGCCTGATCGGCACCGAAGCCGTCATCCGTTCTCCGGCCGACGGTTACACGATCCTCATGTGCACGGCGACGATCGCGGCGATCAACGTCGTGACTTACGGGGACAAGCCGCCCTACGACACCCGGCGCGACCTGCAGGCGTTGACTCCGGTCATGTCCACGACGAGTCTCGTCGTCGTGCATCCCTCGATGCCGGTGAAAACGTTGAAAGAGCTCGTGGCGCTCGCGAAATCGCGGCCGGGGCAGATCACGTTCGGCTCCGCGGGCACCGGCGGCACGCTGCACTTCGGCCTGGAATTGCTCATGCATGAGGCCGCGGTGAAGATCACGCACGTGCCTTACAAAGGCGCGGGGCCGGCGTCGTCGGAGCTCGTTGCCGGTCAGATCAACGGCATGTTCGTCGACCTTCCGGTGATCTCCCCCTACGTGAAAGCCGGCAAAGTGCGCGCGCTCGCGGTGACCAGCGCGAAGCGCTCCGAATACTTTCCGGACGTGCCTTCGACGAAAGAGGCCGGCTATCCCGGCGTCGAGATGACCAACTACTACGGCCTGCTCCTGCCGGCGAAAACGCCTCGTGAAATCGTGACGAAGCTGCACGGTGCCGTCGTGAAAGCGGTTGCAACTCCGGCCGTGCGCGAGCGGCTCGTCGGCGTGGGTGCCGATCCGCTTACGATGTCGCCAGACGAGTTCACGCAGTTCATCCGCACCGACATCGAGAAGTGGGGCAAGCTCGCGAAATCCGCGGGCATCGTGATCGAACGTTGAGCAACGTGTCAACGTCTGCATCGACACGCGGCCAAAGGAAGGAGGTTACGGAGGACAACCTTGGTTTTCCTCTGTTCCGCAGGGCGGCGAGGCCCGAGGCGAAGGCGAGCGCCGCCCCCATCGACACACAACTGGAGATCGACGAATGGATCTGGGGCTCAAAGGCAAACACGCGATCGTGACCGGCGGCAGTCAGGGAATCGGCAAAGCCATCGCGCGGGAGCTCGCGCGTGAAGGGGTCGACGTCGCAATCGTCGCGAGAAAGAAAGAGCAGCTCGAAGCGGTCGCGCTTGAGCTGAGCGCCGAGACGGGGGGCCGCGTCATCGCGCTACCCGCGGACGTGACGAGCACGGAACAGGTCGAAGCGATGGTCGCGGAGGCCGACCGGCAACTGGGCGG
This sequence comes from uncultured beta proteobacterium, assembly GCA_963808765.1. GTDB lineage: Bacteria > Pseudomonadota > Gammaproteobacteria > Burkholderiales > SG8-41 > JAQGMV01. The sequence goes on along the minus strand of CAWEHH010000006.1, from coordinate 61,325 downwards.
GCTGCACATTCTCGTGAACAGCGGCTCCTCGCCGGGCGGCTCCGCGAGCGCGATCGGACCGATCGAGACGGTCAACGAAGACGACCTCATCCACGATTTCAACGTGAAATACGTCGGGGCGTCTGCGCTGCTCGCGTGCCGTCATCCAGCATCTGAAGAAACAGGGCTGGGGACGCATCATCAACGTAAGCGGAACGAACGCGCGCAATGCCGGAAACCTGAGCGGCGGCGCGCGCAACGCTTCACTCGTGCACTTCACGAAAACGCTCGCGGTTCAACTCGGCCGGTTCGGGATCACGGTGAACTGCATACACCCCGGCACGACGCGCACCGAGCGCACGCCGCGTCTCATGGCCGCCCGCGCCGCCGAGCTGGGCATCACGCCGGAGGAAGCCGAGACAGCGCAACTACACCCCCGATTCGCCGCGGGGAAACGCGATCTGCCGGATGGTCGATGCATCGGAGATCGCGCACGTCGCCGCGTTTCTCGCGTCGGACAAGTCGTGGGCGATCTGCGGGGAGCTGGTGGTCGCGACCGGGGGAGCGGGCAAATCCGTTTACTACTAGGGCAAAAAACGGGTCTGTCCCGTTTTTCCCGAAAGTGGGTCTGTCCCATTTACTGTGAAAATGGGTCTGTCCCGCTTTTGGTTGTATGCGCGCTGAGCGCCGCGGCGGTACCTTTGTCCCGCGGCCCGCGCGCAGAATTACCCCGCGAAGCCCGTCCGCTACGTCGTGCCCTTCCCCGCCGGCGGCTCGCCGGACATCATCGCGCGCCTCATCACCGAGCGCCTCACGAAGACGTGGGGCCAGCAGGTGCTGGTGGAGAACCGTGCCGGCGCGGGCGGCACGGTGGGCGCGGCCTACGCGGCGAAGTCGGCGCCGGACGGCTACACGCTGTTCCAGTGCAACATCGCTTCGAGCGCGATCGCGCCTTCGCTCTACGCGAAGATGCCGTACGACCACGCGCGCGACTTCGCGCCGCTGTCGCGTATCGGACTCACGCCGAACGTGCTCGTCGTGCACCCGTCGATGCCGACGCGCACCCTGAAGGAATTCATCACGTACGCGAAAGCGCATCCCGGAAAGCTCTCCTACGGGACGTCGGCCGCGGGGAGCTCGCAACTGCTCACGATGGAGCTTTTCAAGCTGACGGCAAAGATCGACGTCGTCTTCATCCCCTACAAGGGCGCGCCGCAGTCGCTCACCGACACCATCGGCGGACAGATTCCGTGCACCGTTCAGTCGGCGCCGGGCGTGCTGTCAGCCATCCAGACAGGGCGCGTGCGTCCGCTTGCGGTGACGAGTCTCAAACGCATACCGCAACTTCCGGATGTCCCGACGATGCACGAGACGGCGCTGCCGAACTTCGAGGTGAACTCGTGGTACGGGCTGTGCGGCGTCGCCGGCACGCCGGCACCGATTCTCGACAAGGTTCACGCCGATCTCACGAGCGTGCTGCGCGTCCCGGAGATCCAGCAGCGCATGCGCGACCTCGTGATCGAAGTCGCGCCCACGAGCCCGCAGGAGTTCGCGCAATTCATCCGCGGCGAGACCGAGCGCTGGGCCCGCGTCATCAAGGAAGCGAAGATCGCGCGGGAGTAATGCGGCGCTCGCCTGAAGGCTCGGGCGGTGGAGGAAAGGAGGTGACCCCCGTTCTGCACTGACCCTCGTACATATTGATGGAAATACTAATCGGCGCTGGAAGGCTTCGTTCGCGGGGACCCCGCCTTCGGCCCCCGCTCACCGTTCTGCCCTAAGCCTCGTACATCTGATGAGAATGCTAATCGGCGCCGGAAGGCTTCGTTCGCGGGGCCCCGCTTCTCCGCAGCCCCCACTCACCAAAAAGAGGTGGTTCTAACTACTCTACGCGCCCCCGACAACTTCACGACGTTCTCGTACTTGTCGTACTCGGCCTTGAGCAACTTCGCGAACTCCTCCGGACTCGTGTGCATGGCGTCGAGAGCCTGCGACGAGAGATTGGCGGTTACCGACGGATCCGCGACCGCTTTCCGCAGCTCGGTGTTGAGCCTGTCGATGATAGGCCGCGGCGTTCCGGCCGGAACGAACGTTCCGAACCAGGAGGTGAATTCGTAACCTTTGACCGTCTCCCCGATCGGCGGCAAATCCGGAAACTGCGCAACGCGCTTGTCGGACGAGACCGCAATCGCCCGCACGCGGCGGGTCTGCATGTGAGGAAGAATCTCCGAGATGGGCGTGAGCATCAACTGGATCTCCCCACCCGCCATCGCGACCGCCGCGAGCGCCCCGCCTTTATACGGGACGTGAACCATCTGGATGTTTGCCATGTGGCACAGCATGCTCGTCGAAAGATGTTGGTAGGCCCCGATACCGGCCGAGCCGTAGGTGATGTCGTTCGGCCGCGATCTGGCCAGCGCGATGAGGTCTTTCACCGTGCGCACCGGCATCGAGGGATGGACCGAGAGCGCACCGACGAGCCGTGTAACGGGCGTGATCCCGATGAAGTCTTTCAGCGCGTGATACGGCAAGGTCTTGTAGAGGTGCGCATTGGCGACCAGCGTCGCGGAATACACCATGACGGTGTAGCCGTCGGGCGGGCTCTTCGCCACGATCGCGGCGCCGATCGTACCGCCGGCACCCGCGCGGTTGTCGATCACGAACTGCTGGTTCGTCTGCTCGCCGACTTTCTGGAAGACGGCGCGTCCCACGATATCGGTGGCGCCGCCCGGCGGAAACACGATGACCACCCGCACCGGCTTCGCAGGATACGGCTGCGCCAATGCCGCGCCGCATGCAAATACGCAAAGGGCTACCGCTACGCTCAACGATCGGATCGTCGTCATGCCGCTCCTCCTCCTCCTCGAGTTTCGGTCAGATCGCCGGAGAGGATCCGTGAAGGGATTTTTTCGGGACTGGTTCGTACCCGCTTCCGGTCGTTCGAGCGACATCGTCACGCGTCAGGATGTCAATTGCAAGTTTTTTGCGAGAGCGACCGCAGATCGCCCGGCGCGTGCATCGCATTGCGGCGAATCGGGCGAAGCGGCAACATGCGCCTTGTGTACATACCCGTCAGGGAGGGGAGAAGCAAATGGATCTTCAACTCAAAGGGCGCACCGCGCTCGTCACCGGCGCGTCCCGCGGCATCGGACTGGGCGTCGCCGAACTGCTTGCCCAGGAGGGCTGCCACCTGCATCTTGCCGCCCGCAGCGCGGCCGATCTCGAGAAAGCGCGGGCGAAGATCACAGCCGCGAGCGACGTCAAAGTCACCTGCCATCCACTCGACCTCGGCATCTCGGAGAACGCGGTCAAGCTCGCACGCGACTGCGGCAACGTCGACATCCTCGTGAACAACGCAGGCGCGATTCCCCAGGGCACCCTCACCGACCTCGATGAGAAGACATGGCGCTCAGGCTGGGAGCTGAAGCTCTTCGGCTACATCAATCTCACGCGCGAGATCTATCGCGGGATGGCCGAGCGGCGCGAAGGCGTCATCATCAACGTGATCGGCGGCGCGGGCGAGCGGCCCAGCGCAGGGTACATCGCGGGCAGCATCGCGAATTCGGGCCTGATGACGATGTCGCGGGCGCTCGGCGCCGACAGTCCGAAGCACGGCGTGCGGGTGCTGGGACTCAATCCCAGCGCGACCGCAACCGAGCGCGGCGTCGACATCTGGCGCACTCGCGCGCAGAAGGAATTCGGAGACGCGGAACGCTGGCGCGAGCTCACCAAAAGCTTTCCCTTCGGACGCGCTGCCACGGTCGAGGAGATGGCCAACGTCGTCGTGTTCCTCGCCTCACCACGCGCATCCTACGTAAGCGGCACCGTCGTCAGCGTGGACGGCGGCTCGGCGTGGCGGAAATAAGCGGCGGCGCGCACAGCATACAAGGTCGTCATTCCGTACGTGCGCCGCACACGGATACGGAATCCAGAATCGGTTGCGCCTGGATGCCGGCCCCGGATCGCGCTCGTGTCGAGCCGGTCCGGGGTGTACCGCCGCACCGGCATGACGACTCTCAACGTCATGCCCGAGTTCGCCCGGGGCCTACTCCGGCTCCGTCTTTACTTTCGGTCGCGCGCGCCTTAACCGGTACGAGTCCCCCTCACTCCGGCTCCACTTTCGCGAGCCGGGCAAGCTCGCCCCAGCGCTCGAGATCTCTTGGAAAATTCTTCTGGAACACCGCCGGCGGATCGGCGGTGGGTTCGTAGCCGCCGGCGAGCAGAAACTCGCGCAGCGACGCCACCTTCAGCGCCTTCTCGATCGCCTCGTGAACCTGGCTCACGATGCGCGGCGGCATCTTCGCGGGCCCGAACCACGCGTGCCAGCCTGAGTCCTGCGTGAATCCCGGCAGTCCGGCTTCGGCGATCGTCGGCACGTCGCCGATCGCCGGCAGGCGCTTCGCTCCGCTGTAACCGAGAGGGCGCAGGCGCCCGCTCTTCAAGTGCGGGATCGCTATCAGCGCCGGCACTACGGTCGCCTGCACTTCGCCTGCCAGGAGCGCGTTCAACGCGGGCGCCGATCCCTTGTATGGAATGTGCAGCATCTCGATCCCCGCACGTGTCATGAAGCCCGCCATGATGAGATGCAGCACGTTGCCCACGCCGGGAGAACTGAAGGCGAGCTTCTGCTTCTTCGCCAGCGCGATCAGTTCGGGCACCGTCTTCGCCGGCAGCGTTCGGATTCACCGCGAGCAGCGAGCCCTGCCCGACGATGGGATTCGTGATCGGCGTGAAGTCGCGCGCCGTATCGAAGGGCAGCTTCTTGTGCGTGGCCGGGTTGATCGCGAAGGCGACCGAGATGTGCATCAGCGTGTAGCCGTCCGGCGCCGACTTCGCCACGATGTCGCTGCCGATGATCGCGTTGGCGCCGCCTCGATTGTCGACTACCAGCGGTTGCCCCAGCACGTTTTCCACCTCTTTCGCGATGACGCGTGCGTTGACGTCCGTTGCGCCGCCTGGGGGAAACGGCAGAACGAGTCGGATCGGCCGGGTCGGCCAGCCTTCAGTCCGCGGCTGCGCCAAAGCGCTGGAAACAATCCCGAGCGTGACGCACGCGAGAAGCGGCAGCAGCGTGAACAGGCAACGGCGACCCTTCATTGGCGATCCTCCCTCCGGCTTTGAATCCTCGGGCCGAAGCATGTTCAACTTGACTCGCCGGGTCAACCGGTAGCGTGCTCGTTGTTTGGCGGTATTGACCGGAGCGCGGCCCTGCGGTGAGATGATGTCGGTGGACGAGCGTAACCTCGCTCCCATTCGTTACGAGGTACGAGGCGGGAGGCATACGTGGCGCAGAAAAAGAAACGCATCGCGGCGGGCGGCCGCGGCAGGAAGCCGGCCACGCAGGGGCGCGATAAAGCGAACGGCTCGACTTCGCCCCTGGGCGAGGGTGCGACGGATACGCCGCAACGAGCCGCGAAAAAGCGCGAACCCTTCGCGCCGTTCGAGCTCGAGAGCACGGTGATCGCGCTGCCGTTGCTGCAGAAGATCAACGAAGAACGACCGATGCCGAGCAGGAAGTCATCATCGACGTGAATCTCGAATATCCCGGCGACGAGGACGCATCCTGTCGGACGGGATAACGCGAAGCAGTGGATCCTCGAGAAGATCCGGGCAATCACCAAAAGTGACGATTTTGAGACGGCCAACGCGCTCAAGAACCGACTCACGCCGCAGTATCTCTTCGGCAAGCTCACGGGAAAGGAGATCCGCGCGCTCGTCAGGCGCGATGGGGAGAGCGAGCGCATCAGAGCAAAGGAACCGAGAGCGCGGGCCATCTACCACGTGTGGCCCGACTTCGAGATCAATGCGCTCATGTTCAAGTCCGCGCGCACCGTCAAAGCGGACGCGGCGCGCTCGTCCTTCGCGGCGATGGGCGAAGAGATCGTGTGGGCCGTCATCGACTCGGGCGTGAAGAAAGACCATCCGCACTTCCAGCGTTGGAACAACCTCGATCTGCCGTTCGAGCACAAGGATTTCACGGACGACAAGGACCCGCTCGCGGACACGTTCGGCCACGGCACGCACGTCGCGGGGATCCTCGCGGGCGAGCTGTGGCGCAGGACGCGCAGCCCGGCGCAAACGCGGCGACGGGCACGTCCGCTCCGGCTCCTGCGCCGATCCAGACCATCCGCGCGGTCACCTGGCAACGCGACGAGACCGGCAACGTGGCCGCGAAGGTGGATCGAAGCCTGAACTCCGTCTCGGGCATGGCGCCGAAGTGCAAGATCCTGAGCCTGAAGGTCCTGGGCAAGGACGGCACCGGCAAAGCGAGCAACCTGATTGCGGCGCTCGCGTATATCCAGGAGATCAACGGCTACGGGCGGCGCATCCTCATCCACGGAGCGAACATGAGTGTCGGCTACGGCTTCGAGCCGAAGTGGTTCGCCTGCGGCCAGAGCCCGCTCTGCGTCGAAGTCGACAAACTCGTGCGATCGGGCGTCATCGTGGTCGCCGCCGCGGGCAATACGGGCTATGGCACGGTTCAGCCGGACGCGAGAGGACCGAGCCGCGCCGGTTACGACATCACGATCAACGATCCGGGTAACGCCGAGCTCGCGATCACGGTGGGCTCGACGCATCGCGACATGCCGCACACCTACGGAGTATCGTACTTCTCGTCGAAAGGCCCCACCGGCGACGGGCGACTCAAACCCGATCTCGTCGCGCCCGGCGAGAAGATCCTGTCTTGCGCGGCGGGCAACATGCTCGCCGAAGCGAAAAAGCAAGCCGGCGATTGCGAGTATCTGGAGCACAGCGGAACGAGCATGGCCGCACCGCATGTTTCGGGCGTCATCGCGGCGTTCCTGTCCGTGCGGCGCGAATTCATCGGCCAGCCGGAGCGGGTGAAAGAGATTTTTCTGTCGTCGGCCATCGACCTGAAGCGCGAGCGCTATTTCCAGGGCCACGGTCTGGTCGACCTGATGCGGGCGATTCAGTCCGTCTGAGGAGAGCACATCATGGGTGACATTGCAGGCATTCCGTACTTCGAGGTCGGCTTCAACAAGAAAGCGGCGATCAATTCCCAGGATGAAGTGAAGGCGCTGAAGGACCACCTGGCGACAGGGAGAAACGACGGACCTGATCGTGATCTCCCACGGGTGGAACAACCACATCGAGGAGGCACGGGACCTCTATCGCCGTTTCTTCGAGCACTTCGTGGAGCAGGTGCGCAGGTCGAACATGGCGACCGGCGAGCGGCGTTTCGCGGTGATGGGTGTGCTGTGGCCTTCGAAGAAATTCGCGGACGAGTCGTTGATTCCGGGCGGCGCGGCAGGCGTCGGGGACGACGCGCTCACGCAACAGCTCGAAGAGCTCAAAGGCGGATTCGATGCGCGCGATGCCGACAAGAAGCTCGACCAGGCGAAGGCTCTGGTGGAACGCCTCGAGGACGATCCGGCCGCGCGCCGCAAATTCGCCGACCTGGTCCGCGGACTGGTGCCCAAGGTCGAAAAAGAGCCGGATGCCGAGAAGGGCCATCGGTTTTTCAAGGGAGACAGTGCGAAGCTCTGTCGAAGAAGCGGCTGTTCCTGTTCAGGCCACGACGAGCGCGTGATGCGGATACGGGCGGCGCAGCGGCGATCGGTTCCCCGGCCGCGATCGAAGGCGGCGGCGCGGCGGGTATCGGCGAGATGTTCGGCGCCATGAAGCAAGGCGCGCTCAACATGCTGAATTACGCGACCTACTATCAGATGAAAGAGCGGGCCGGTCTCGTGGGCCGCAATGCGCTCTTCCCTCTGCTGCGCGATCTGCGTGCCGCGTTCGCGGATCTGAAGATTCATCTCATCGGCCACAGCTTCGGCGGCCGGCTCGTCACCGCGGCCGCGAGCGGCGCTGACGGCGAGCCCGTCGCCGACACGATGACGCTGCTGCAAGCCGCCTTCTCGCACCATGCGTTCGCGAGCCGGTTCGATGGCAGCCGCGACGGCTTCTTCCGGCAGGTGATCGCGAAAGGCGCGGTGCGCGGGCCCGTCGTCGTGACATGCACGACGAACGATCTGGCGGTGGGGAAACTCTATCCCCTCGCTTCACTGTTCGCAGGACAGGATGCCGCGGGCATCGGAGGGCCGGAGAGCCAATTCGGCGGCATCGGGTGTAACGGCGCACAGAAGACGCCGGAGGCGGTAGCCGGCACGCTCTCAGACGAGAATCGGCGCGTACGCCTTCGAGCGAGGCAAAATCTACAATCTCGAGGCGAACCCGTTTATCAAGGGCCACTCGGACATTTGCAGCCCGCAGGTCGCGCATGCGGTCGTCAGCGCGATCGCTACGACGTGAACCGCGATCGCGCTGGGTGAGCTTTTCGCGCTGGCGATTGCTCCTGCGATGCCGCGCGAAGTTCTACCGCTTCGGAATCCCCGCGTCCTTGATCACCTGCGCCCAGCGCGCGATCTCCGCGCGAATGAACTGATCGAACTCGTCGCGGGTCGTCGGCGCGGGCGGCATCCCCAGTTCGGTCAGGCGCTGCTCGACCTCGGGTATACGCATGACCTCGTGCAGATCGGCATTTATCTTGTCGAGCATCGTCGCGGGTATGGCCGCCGGCGCACAAACGCCGTACCAGGAATTGACCTCGAAGTCGGGCACGCCCGGATTCCTGCATCGTCGGCACGTCCGGCAGGAGCGCCTGACGCTTCGCGCTCGCGACCGCGAGCGCGCGCAGACGTCCGCTCTTGATCGGCGCCACGACGAACGGCATGTTCGTGACGTTGATCGGGATCTCGCCGGCCATGACCTCCTTCGTCCCCTGCGACGCGTTCACGAAAGGAACGTGCACGATGTCGAACTTCATCCGCTGCTTGAGCCATTCCATCGTCAGGTGCGGCGAGGTGCCGACCAGCCCGGCGGCATAGCTCAGTTTGCCTGGGTTGGCCTTCGCATAAGCCACCATGTCCTTGATCGATCTGCACGGCGTCGACGGATGCACCATGATGACGTTGGGCGGCATGCCGATGCGCGTGATCGGCGCGAAATCCTTATGCTCGTAGGGCAGCTTCGCCATTATCGACGGGGAAATCGCATTCGGCGCGATGTTGCAATGGAGCAGCGTATAGCCGTCGGGCGGCGCCTTCGCGACGAACGCCGCGCCGATCGTGCCGGAGGCGCCGACGCGATTTTCGACGATGACCTGCTGCCCCCACAGCTTCGTCAACCGATCCGTGAGCAGACCGCCCGACGATGTCGTTCGATGTGCCCGCGGGAAACGGGATGACGTAGCGGACAGGTTTGACTGGGAAGCTCTGTGCCCACGAGACAGCGGCGAACATCCACATCAAAGCCGCCAATGAGCACGACAATCCTCGACTTGCTCCGATCACAACGCGCATCATGCACCTCCTCCTGGAAAGGGCCGTGCTACGACGATTCAGAGACTGCGGGTAACGCTAACGCGAACCTGAGGATTCTGGCGTGAGCGCCGAACGACTCGGCGCTCGTTTTAGAAAATTATGGCACCTGAATCGTCTCGAGTCGATGAAAGCTGGATCGGCACGGATTCCGCTCCGGCGCGGCAGGCTCGAGCGTCACTTTTCGGGGGACCGGCGCCGCAGGCAGGCGGGCTCGTGCGCAAGGTCGGAGCCAACGTATTGCCGCCACTCGTTCTCGGTCAGGTCGCGGTTCGCGGCCTGGCAGGCGTACTGCGCCCACGACGCAGGATCCAAGTCGACCGCGATCAATTTGCTCCCCCACAGGCCCGACGAGAACATGACGTTCGCGTCATTGCTGAAGGCGGCACTGCCAATTCCTTGCGAGTGCCCCGTGACGAGGCTGCCTAATCGCGAGCGCCTGACGACATCCCACAGAGTTACCACACCGGCGTCAGCGGAAACGAGGATGTCGCTTTCCGGGGTAAAGGCCAGCGCTGCGCTCGAACCGGAGCTCCCGGTCACGAGAGAGCCCAAAAGGCTGCGATTTGCCACGTCCCAAAGGAGCAACTCTCCATTGCCCACGGCTGCCACGAGAAGCTTGCCGTCCGGGCTGAAACGGAGCTTGTCGAGCGTTATTTCCTTCCGTGGCAACAGGTCCGCACGCTCGCCACGGGTCAAGTCCCACAGCGTGAGCGAGCTCTCACGTGGGCCCGACGACGCGACGAGCGCGAGCAACTTTCCGTCCGGGCTGAAGGTGAGACTCTGGATGGCGCCCCCGTGATCAGCCATGGGTGGCTTCAGCGCGCGGCGGTTCGCGACATCCCAGAGAATGACGACGCCATCGGCGCTTCCCGATGCCAGAACCTTGCCATCCGGACTGAAGCCGAGATCGCTGAGAGTTTCCTTGTGCCCCGACAGAGGCGTCCCCACGGACGTTCGACCCGCAATATCCCACAGGAGCACGGAATGGTCCGGCATCTTGAGCGCCACTATCTTGCTATCGGGGGTAAAACTTCGGCCGTCCACCGCTCCAGAGTGTCTGATTGGCGAGCCCTTGCGTTCTCCGCTCACGACATCCAACAGAATGACCTCCTTCTCGGTCGCCGCTGCCAGCGTCCTGGCGTCTGGAGTGAAAGCCAGTGACATGTCCCAAGCGGCGATCCCGTCCAAGTCTCGCCGCGGTATCCCTGCGACCGGGTCCCAGATGATGACCTTACCTCCCGGACCTGTCGATGCGAGTGTTTTGCCGTCGGAACTCAAAGCGAGCCCATGGATTTTGTAGAACGGATTGCTTGCGGCGGCCTTCTGGCTCGGCGCATGTTCGAGTACCCGCGTCAAGGGCGCGCCCCCCTTCAGATCTCGCAGGATCAGGGTTCCATCGGCGCTCGCTGAGGCGAGCGTCCTGCCGTCAGGGCTGAAGGTGACACTGTTGAGCCGTCCCCTGTGACCCGACAGGGATTGCATCTTGGGCTCTTTGGCTTCAAGGTCTGTCCAGAGCATCACCCTGCCATCGCGACTGCCTGACGCCAGGACGTTGTCCCGGCTGAAGGCTACGCTGCCGACGTCGTCAACCTCTTGCGGGGAAGCGATCCCGCGCGACGACTTGCCAGCCAGGTCCCAGAGGAGCAGTCCATACGGTTGCTTGACGATGCTCCGGGTCCCGACCCTGCTGTGGCCTCCGGAGGCGAGCATCGTTCCGTCCACGTTGAAGGCGATGCTGGTGAATTGATGACCTTCCAGCTCGCTCAGCGGCGTGAAGCCCGCCGTGTCCCACACCACCAGGTTCCCGAGGCTTGCGGAAACCAGGGTCTTCCCATCGGGGCTGAACGCGACGCTGTTGATCGGCCCGCTACGGAAGACGCCATCGTTCCCGCTCGCCGGGCTGCGCGGCGGCTGCCGGCTCGAAAGTTCCCACACGAAAAGCTCGCCCGCGCCGACGACATTATCGCCGCCACCCGACGCCAGCATTGTTCCGTCCGGGCTGAAAGCGAGCGTATTCACCGTTTGCCGAGGCCCGACGAACGCCTCGCCGAGCGACTGCCGGGTGGTCACCTTCCACAGCCTGACCTGCGCGTCCTTGCCGCCCGACGCGAGGACATCGTCGCGAGAGCTGAAGGCCAGACTCGTCACGCCACCCTTGTGCGCGGCCAAGGGCGGTCCGGTCGGCTGCCGGGTCATGGAGTCCCATAGCATGAGGCTGCCATCCGCGCCGGCGGTGGCAAAGACCTTGCCATCCGGCGCGAACGCGATGCTCATGATGCGAGTGTCGTGATTCCAGAGAAACGTCAAGCGGTGCGGCGACGAGAGCACTGCCTTCAACAGCACCGCGCGGGCCTCGGTGGTGGGCTTTGTATGCAACGCCTGCACGGCGAGCAGGAGGCCCCGTGCGTAGTCGGCTTGACGGCTGCCGTCGGCCTGGCCGGGTAGTTCGTTCAAGGCTTGGGCGGCGAGCTGGCGCGAGAGCGCCGTGCGTGAGCGTTCCTCGGCGATCAGTTGCTGCTTGTATGCATACGCGGCGATGCACGCGAAGACGGCTACGCCGGTCAGCGCGCCTGCGGTGATCCAGTTGCGCCGTCGAGCCGCGCGTTCCTGATCGCGGCGTCGCAGCGCGTCGAAGTGAACACCGAGAATGCCCGCAATGACCTTCAGCAGCGCATTGCGCTTACCGTCCGCTCCCTTGCGCGCATCAGCCGCGATCGGTTCCGTCCGTTCGCTCGTGAGCGTCCCGTTCGATCCGACCCGGTACTTGATCGCTTCCGGAAAGCACTCGGCCACTTTCGAGCCCGGGTCATCGCTGGCATTGGGCTCTCCCGCAATAATGAAGGCCAGGACACGCGCCTCACCACCCAGGCGCTTGAACGCTTTGATTTCTTCGTTGACCCACTTCGATTTTGCGGAGTTGGGTGAACAGATGACCACGAGGTAGCGCGACTCGCGCAGCGCTTCCTGCACCCGCTCGGACAAATCCGGTGCCCCGGCGAGCTCATCGCGGTCCCGAAAAACGGGGAACAGTCGCCTGGGTAGCGGCTCGCCCCGCAGGCTGTCGGTTGCGACAAGTTTCGCGTGGCCGCCATACCCCTCGAGCTTGCGGTGCAACCACGTCGCCCATCCCTCATCGCGGTGGCTATACGAAATGAACGCCCAGTAGCGGAACGCCTCGGCTGACCGAGCCGACCGATCTGCGGGCTCATCGCCAGTTGTTGTCATGACCGCCTGCAAGCCCTGGCGCGCTCAATCGCGAGCGGTACGCCGTTGAGGTAACCGAAAGCACCGGCGGCAGGCTGGGCGTTCGCTGTCGAAGAACGCAGCCGTCCACCGGCCGTGCATCATCGCACCGGACTTCGGCGAGAGCAAATCGTCCATAGATACTCGGCCTCTACATCGCAAAGCGCATAGCTGTCGCGCATGGTGAGAACGTTTTGGCGAATCATTATCCAGGCGAAGGTGCGCGATGCACACTGAGACTGCCGTTGCTCAGGTATTCGTGAACAAGATCGGCCCGGCGTTACGAGTTCTCCCGCGAGCATGCGCTGCAGGTCGCAGCGCAGTGGTGGTTTCGGTAGAGTCGAGATGTGGCGCGGTGGCAGTAGGTTCGGTTTGTCTGTTGCCGCCGCTTTCGCGTGGCGGTGCCCGAGTAACTTCACCATAGCTCCGGTTCCACATCCCGCTCATCGGTAGGGTCGAGGACTGGCGCGCCGGTGTAGGTCGATGTTTGTCTTCACTGTTGACTCGCCCTTTCGTCTGCGAGTGTCACAAGATCCCGACCATGCCACGTTTCCAGCCCCCGCCACGTCGAACGTAGCGTGCGGATCTCCCGCACTACGCTCTCCTGTCTGCTTCATCCCAAGGCTTATGGGACCTATCCTGCCGGAGCCACTTTCGGCGTGGCACGCCGAACCCGGTAGCTGTTGAACAGCCCCAGAGTTTCGTAAAGCCACTGCCTACTCCACTGCTTCCAGCCGAAGCCCTTGCGTTTCCGGGCTCGCAACATATGGCGTCTGACCTTCTTGTCTACCCAGTCTTTGATGTAACTGAAGCACTCGCTGGCGTGTCCCACCGCAAAGTATTGCACCCAACCCCGCAGAATCGGATTGATGAGCTGCACGACCCGATCCACCGGTTGCGATTGGAAGCGTCGAAACACGTCTTTGAGTTTACGCAGCAGCGCCGTTCGCTTCTTCAGCTTGGGCGTGTAGTGCGCCCGCCACACACCGCGCTGACTACGCAGGCGGCGGAAATCGAATCCCAGGAATCCGAAGCTCTCGCCTCGGCCAAGGTCTACGATTCGACTCTTCTCGTCATTGATCTCGACTTGCAGCTTGGCTAACTCCTCCCGCAGTCGCTTCTCCACCGCCCCCATCAGCCAGTCATGTTGCGGGTAGGCGTCAATCAAGATCACCAGGTCATCGGCGAATCGCGCATACTCGATGTAGGTGTACCTGCCGCGCCGTGTAGTTTCTTTCGCCCGCTCCAGCATCCGATCCACCTCAGTGAGGTAGACATTACTGAGCAGCGGTGAAATGACTCCGCCTTGCGGAACGCCTTGTTTGCCGGAGGCCTTCAGCATGATCTTCAGCAGGCGCATCACGTCTGCATCATCGATTCGCCGTGCCACCTTTGCCAACAGCCGATCATGCCGAACGTTGTCGAAGTAGCTGCGCAAGTCAATGTCTATGACGCGTGTCTTCTGCTGAACAATCGCTTGAGCCACCCGATTGACCGCTTCATGGGCTGTCCGCCTGGGACGATAGCCAAACGACCCCGGTTGGAAGTCCGCCTCGAAGATCGGCTCCAATATGAGCTTGAGCGCGCCTTGCACCACGCGGTCGCGAATCGCAGGAATCGATAGGACACGGACTTTGCCCCCATCCTTCGGTATCTCCTTGCGTCGAGCCGATAGCGGCGTATAGGTGCACCGGTCCAGTTCATCCTGAATCTGCTCGAGGAATGCCTCTACGCCTTGCTCCTCGATGGCCTCGAAGGTCACTCCATCTGTTCCTGGAGCGCCATCGTTCTTCTTGGCCAGCGCATACGCCTCGCGCAGCGTTTCCATCTTGCAAACATGAACGTACAAACCCCAGAAACGCCAGGACGGTTCAGCCTTCGCCTTGACGTATAGTCTCCTTCTCAGGTCTTGCAAACTGATGGACGCCTTTATCATCTCGTCCTTGCCTTCCTTATTGTCAGAGACGCTACAAACAGCAGGGCCCCCTCGCTCCACGGACGTTACTCCGCTTCATCGCTACTACGGGCCCATCCTTCACCCCCTCGTCTTCGATCGACTTCCCGGTTGTGCCGGTTATACGATCTACCTTGCTCCGGTGATTTCTCCCCGGGACGAGAAGGGCTTCTCCAGTTGCTTAGCATGTCCTTGCCACCGTGCTGTCGCTTCCACCCCGCCGAGGTGAAGTAGCCGCTTCGGTCAGATTTCGGCTACCTATGCTGCCTTCGCCCTACGGTTGCAGGCTCGGCCCTCGGGCCTTTTCATTTTCGAGGCCACATTCGCGTTCACTGTTGTTACGGCCCGGTGACTCGTAATCTCCCTCAAGGAGACCTTGTCGATAGGCTTCAGAGTGTTGGTTTCCCGCCACCCTGCTATCCAAACTACGGGGCGCCTGACTCTTACCCCGGCAGGACTGTCTCCTGCTGAACATGCCAGCCTTCGCTGGTCGCACAACCGGACATGCAGATCTCCCGCATCCGGCTCTCGGACAAGACTTCACGCCTTCGTCCACGACACGTCGCACCCAAGCTTCGATAGGCGTACGAGACCGAAGTGCCCGTAGAGGTGCGAGAGTGGATAGCTCCCGCCCCTGCGCCGCCTGACCTTGTGCTTGGCGCGCAACCACCGGCGTAACCGCACAGCGGTGTAGCTGTCGAGCGCTCGATACGCTTTGCTGACGCTGCCTACTTGGAAGTAGTTCGCCCAGCCGCGCAGCGCGCGGTTCAGCTTGCCCACCAGCTCCGTGGTACCTTGCCACGTCATCGAGAGAGCGGTCAACGCATGGACCTTTTCGACCATGCGCTTGATGCTCTTCTTAGAGGGCCGGTAGCCCAAATGCGGCTGGCCTGTTCTCTGCGAATACATCCGCCCAAACGTGTAACCCAGGAATTCGAATTGCCCTTCCGGTACCTTGCAAACTCGTGTCTTCTCCTCGTTAACCGTGAGCTTCAGTCTTCCCATGATCTCGCGCAGTTGTTGCAGGGCCTCAGCGGCCTTGCCCTTCCTGCACAGGATCACGAGATCGTCGGCGTAGGTCACGATGCGACTGCCGAGGCGCTTCTCCAGCCCGAGCTTCTTCCATCCCAACACGAAGCGGCGCATATACAGATTCGCCAGCAGTGGTGAAATGGGTGAGCCCTGCGGGATGCCGCGTCGACTGTCCTTGGCTTCCGTCGTGCGTGTCTTGCGTCCTCGATCGTCGGTTTCTTCAACGGGACACTCCAGCCACATCTTGATCAGATGCAGCACGCGCCGGTCACTGATACGTCGCGCGAGCGAGCGCATCAGTTCGGCGTGCGGAATGCTTCCGAAGTAGTCCGCGAGGTCGGCGTCGACGACTTCCGGGTGGCCTCGGAACAGCAGCTCTTCCACCTCGACCACCGCCTGCTGGGCATTTCTCCCAGCCCGGTAGGCGTACTGCTCTGGTGGAAGGTCGGCTTCGAAGATCGGATCGAGCACCAGCATCGCTGCTGTCATGCACACCCGATCGCGCAGGGTCGAGATGCCCAGCGGCCGAAGCTTGCCGTTGGCCTTCGGGATAAACACGCGTCGGATGGGGGCCGATCGATACGTCTCCTCCCTGAGCGCAAGCGCCAGTTCGCCGAGCCACCGCTCTACTCCGTACGCCTCGACATCCGCGAATTCCTGACCGTCCACGCCCGGCGCGCCCTTGTTCGAGCGGCACTGCGCGTAGGCGTGAGCCAAGATGTCTTCACGGTAAATCTTGTCGTAGAGAGCGTAGAAGCGATAACCGGCTTCTGCCTTCGCTTTCGCGTGTAACGCCGTCTGCAGTTTCTGAACGCTTGTCGGAGTTGATAGGTTGCCCAATCTCCAGGTCCCTCACCGCGTCATGCGTTTCGTCCTGAACTGAGGCCCCTTTCCTCCACCGGCATTACCCGGCTTCAGCGGTACTACGGGCCTCTCCGTCACCCCATGGCGCCCGGCCTGTCCCTCGCGGGCGTCCGGTTGATCATCCCTGATCACGCCGTGGGGCTTCCCGTGTTGCGTGCGCTTTCCTTGTGTACATGCTGTCGCCACTACCCCGGCGCAGCGACTGGGAGCACTGCTTCGCTCATTCGACCCAGCCGTATCAGCCTTCCCCGATATGGCAGTCGGGTCGGCCTGCGCATCGTCCTTTTCGAGGCTTGCTCGGCGTTCACTCGCGTTACGGCCTGCACACTCGCGCTGTCACCGTATTTCGTGACACGCTTTACCCGAAGGCTTCAACCATGTCGTTGCCTCCATAGTTGCTCCGGTTGCTTCCGGCTGGAGCGGTTGCCGGGTGGGGCTTGCACCCACTGGAAAAGCGCCGCCTTATCACGGCGCACGCCAGAAGCGGTCATTGCCTGCCCCACGCAAAGGCGGTTAACCCTCGAGGTGATTCGCGGGATCCGCCGTCCACACATTAAACGCAGGCCGCGCGGTGATTTCGCGGTACCACCTGTCGATGTTCGGAAACGAATCCGTCGCGAGGCCGAGTACATGCCAGCGATGCACGCGTATGCCGAGCGGAATGTCGCCGTAGGTGAAACGATCGCCGCAGATGCAGTGGGTCGCCCGAAGCTGATCGTCGGCGATTTTCAACCGTTTCTCGAAGTCGCGGCGGGCCTGTTCCAGAACCGAGACGTCGCGCTCCGCTTCGGGCAAACGGATCAGGTGCATCACCATCTGGTGCTGCGGCGGCAGCAACTCGTTGTTCTCCCAGTCGAGCCAGCGGCTGGCCGACGCAAACGTACGGATGTCATTCCCGTAGAGGAGGTCCGGCGCGTACTGCATCGCAAGATAACGCACGATCGAGTTGGACTCCCACAGCACGAACTCGCCGTCTTGGATCGTCGGCACACGCCCGTTCGGGTTTTTCGCACGATATTCCGCCGTGTCGACCACCCCGAACGGCTTGTTGCCCTTCGAGACGTGGCCGCCCGGACCCATCGTGCCGCTCGCGAGGATGAACTCGAACTGAAGGCCGATCTCTTCCAGTGTCCAGAGCACTTTCTGCGTGCGTCCGGAGGTAGGCCGTCCCCACAGCTTCAGCATGGCAGTCGCGTCAGTTTGACTTTGCACCCAAGACTTCGATGACCTGCGCCCACTTTACCGCCTCCTCGCGCTGTGCCCCGCGCCGTCCGCAGGCGCCTTCGCGACGATCTTTGCGCCGATGTAACCGCCTCCGCCCGGCCGTTCTCGATCAGCATACGCGGGTCCGAGACGCTCGACGAGAGGTGGTCGTGATGAGCCTTGCATGGACATCGATGCCGCGGCGGGGGCGGACGCGACGATGACTCGCACCCGCATCGATTTGGCACCTCGATTGCCGCTTTGCAGCCTTGGCCGCAAACAAGCGAACGGCCGCATGGGTCGGTTCGCGCACGTCCGCGCCAGGTACTTGGCTATGGATTGCGCGAATGGCGCGACAGATTTTCCGCGTGTCGCCGTTCACAACAGCTAGAACGCCCGCATGAGCTTCGGGAAGAGTAGATGGAGCAGCAGCGCACGACCACCGAGAAATGTAGCGACGGCAATCCATAGCCCGGTGTTGCCGTAGAGCGGCATCAGCGTATACAGCACCACGAGAAACACACCGAAGGAGGCGATGACGGCATTCCGCATCGCCTTCGTGTGCGTGGCCGCGAGATACACGCCGTCGTAGGTGTAGGCCCACACCGATACCAGCGGGATCAGCACCGGCCACAGCAGATACGCCGCCGCGGCGGCGCGAACTTCCGGGATGCTGGTAAGAAGCGCGATGATGCCGTGCCCGAAAACGGCATAGATGACAACGTTGATTAGCCCGACGACGCCCGCCCACAGGAATACCACGCGCATCGCGCGCCTGAAGGCTTCGCGATTACGCTGTCCGAACGCTTCACCGAGTATCGCCTCCGCCGCGTGGGCGACGCCGTCGAGAGCGAACGACGTGAAGATAAGGAAGTGGTGCAGTACCTGATTGGCAGCGAGCGTCACGTCCCCGAGCTCTGCACTCTTCGCCATGAAGAACGCGAGCACGGAGACGACGCACAGCGTCCGCACCACGATGTCCGTGTTGATCGAGATCATGCGGAGCAATTTGGCGCGATCGAGGAGCCTGCTGCGATGGCTGTCGTGGGGCAGGCCGCGTAGCGCACGCCGCATGTACCACGCGCCGAGGATGAATCCGGCGTATTCCGAGACGAGCGTAGCCGCGGCCACCCCGGCAACGCCCCAGCCGTAGCCGAAGACGAACAGAAAGGCGAGCGCGATGTTCAGCGCGTTCGTGAAGATCTGGAGGACGAGCGGCGTGCGCGCGTTCTCCAGTCCATAGAACCAGCCGATGATCGCGTAGGTGCAGAGCACCGCGGGCATCGACCAGACTCGGATCAGAAAGTATTCGCGCGCGTAGTGCTTCACTTCCGCGCTCGCGTCGATCAGCCAGAACGCGAAGGAGATGATGGGAAGTTGCAGCACGACCACCGCTGCACCGATCACAGCACCGAGCAGCAGGGCCCGACCGACCATAGCGCGGACCTCGCCGTAATCGCCGGCGCCTCGCGCCTGCGCGGTCGGGCCCGTGGTGCCCATGCGCAGGCAGTTGAACAGGTGATAGATGAAGTTGAAGAGCATCGCGCCGATCGCGACGGCGCCGATGTAATAGACCTCCGGCAGGTGTCCGACAACTGCGGTGTCGACTGCGCCGAGCAGCGGCACCGAGATGTTCGCCAGTATGATCGGGCCGGCCATGGCCCAAAGCTGGGCGTGCGGGCGGTGCTGCTGACTCGGAACGCTGTGTGTCTCGGATGCCATGGTGTTGATTATGGCGTGAGGATGAGAGCTCGATTGCTGGATGGGAAGGTGTATCGCAGCCGGCCGGGTTCGATCACAGAGACATCTAAGGCAGCCGGATCGTGCGGGAAGAACTAGAAGAGCTGCACCCAGCGAAAGCGAATCATCTACTTCTTAATCCCGCGGCCAATTATCAGGAGCGACTGCAGGTGTTGGGGAGGTCGTTGGTTGGGATTGCCGGCTTCGGGGAGGCATGTTTTTGCGGAGCCACGCCTTGATGCGATGAAGTACGCCTGGGTCTGACGAAGTGGTATGTATCGTCGGTCACAGAAGATGATATGTGAGCCGTTCCGCAATTGCGAGCAAGCGCGTCGCTCTAATGCGATGTCCAGACGCTGGCGAGCAGTTCGAATCCGCCGCGCCGTGCGACTTTCTGGCGACCGAGCGCGACGGGCGGCGACTGACCGCTCTGGCGGGAAAACCACGTGATCTCGCGCTGTTCAATCTCGGGATTGACAGCAAGCTACGCGGCTGTGATCCCGTTTGCGCTGCGCGTATGCGACATTGCGCAGGGTGGGCGCGTGGCCTCCCGTGCCATAGTCATGCAACGCAAGAGTAAGCGGCCCGTTCAGTTTGAACTGACGGATCACACGCGCGAGGCTGTCCAAGCGTGGATAGCGCAGGCGAAACTCGCGAGCGATCGGTTCTGTTCCCGAGCCGCATGCACGCCTCGCCGCATCTATCCACGCGGCAGTACGCGAAGATACATGGGTGTCCTCGGTCGGGCTTGACCCGAGCGAATACGGCACTCACACGATGCGGCGAACCAAAGCGCCCCTGATCTATCGGCGCACAAAGAACCTCCGTGCCGTGCAGCTATTACTCGGTCACACCAGGCTTGAGGGCACCGTGGGATATCTCGGAATTGAAGGCCGTTGACGCGTTCGAGATCGCAGAGCCAGACGGAGGTATAAGGGAACCAGCGGACCGCCGGGGTCGCCGGCGGTCGCAAACCGGCCAAGAGCAGAACGATGAGGACTTCACGCAGTCATGCAGAACTCTGATTCGACATTAGAGCGAGCCCGGGCACGAGACGAGCATCTTGAAACCGGCGCTAGGTGTTCACTGCTGCGGCAGTCCGATCTGCCGGATGATTTTCCCGTATTTGCCGATCTCGCCAGCGATGTAGGCGGCGGTCTCCTTCGGCTCGCTCGTCACCACGATATAGCCGAGACCTTCGAGCGTTTTGCGCATGTCGGGTGCGTTCAGCACCGAGAGCACCGCCTTGTGTATCGTCGAGACGATCTCGCCCGGGGTGTTCTCCGGCACGAGCAGCCCCGCCCATGCGACTACCTCGTATGCCGGTAGAAGATCGGCGATCGGCGGGAGGTCCGGCAGTTGCGGGAGACGCTGCTTCGACGTGACAGCGAGCGGGCGCAACTTCCCGTCACGGAAGTGCGAGAGCCCCGTCGCGATCGGCGAGAAGTAGACCGATACTTCGCCCGAAAGCACCGCCGCGAGCGCAGGGCCGCCGCCCTTGTAAGGGACGTGAAGCATGTTCACATTCGCCAGCCCCTTGAAATATTCGGCCGAGAAGAAGGTTCCGCTGCCGCTGCCCGCCGAGGCGTACGTGATGTCGCCCGGACGCGCCTTGGCGAGCCTGATGAGATCCGGCAACGTCTTCGCGGGCATCGAAGGATGGACCGAAGCGACGAACGGCGAGAGAGCAACCAGCGTGATCGGCGTGAAATCCTTGATGACGTCGTACGTGAGCTTTTTGTAGAGCGTCGCGTTCACGCTGTGATTGGTGTGCGCGAGAAAGATCGTGTAGCCGTCCGCCGGCGCACGTGCCGCGATCTCCGCGCCGATGTTCCCGCCCGCGCCCGCGCGATTGTCGACGATGACCTGCTGGCCGAAGCTTTTCGAAAGCCCGGTGGCGAGCACCCGCGCGACGGTGTCGGGGTTACTGCCTGCGGAGCTTGCGACGAGCATTCGCACCGGCTTGCTGGGATAACCTTGCGCCCAAGCATGCGACCCGAACGCAATTGCCGCGCAGAAGATTGCGGCCGCTGGAACACGCAAACGCGTGCTGCTCAAGATGTAACCTCCTCGGTCTTTGTTGTATGTCACGACTGTTCATTGTAACCAGAGGTGATGCATGAACGCACAGAAGCTGATCTCGGTGGAGCGTGGAGCCGATTGCCACGCGCATGTTTTCTGCGGCGATCGTTTTCCTTTCGCCGAAAAGACGGTTTACAGGCCGCACCCGTCGCAGGCAGGGACCGCTGACGAGTTCCTGTCCGTGCTCGACGCGCACGGGCTCACGCACGCGCTTCTCGTCGGCGCCAATCCCTACGGCCTCGACAATAGCTGCATGCTCGATGCGCTCGCCGCGTCGAAGGGTCGCTTCAGAGGCATCGCGCTCGTCGGCCACGATGTGACCGAAGAGGAGATTGCGGACCTGAGCTCACGCGGCGTCGTCGGCTGCCGCATCAATCTCTTCAACCAGGGCCTCGCGCCGCTCACGGACACGCGCGCCCCCGCGCTGCTCGCGCGGCTGCGCGAAGCCGGCTGGTACGTCCAGATCCAGTGCGAGAAAGACCAGTTGGCCGAAGTCGCTCCCATCCTGAAGAAAGCGCGCGTGAAAATCGTGGTCGACCACTTCGGCCGTCCGGACATCGGACGCGGCGTGGGGCAGGCGGGCTACCAGGCCCTGCTCGAATTCGGAAGATCCGGAAACGCGGTAGTGAAGCTCTCGGGCGCGTTCCGCTCGTCGCTCGAACCGTACCCGCACCACGATGCCGATCCGTTCATCGAAGCCGCGATCGAAGCTTTCACGCTCGAGAACTGCGTGTGGGGTTCGGACTGGCCGTTCGTGCGCATTGATGCGCGCATGGATTACGGCCCGGCCCTGAGCGTCCTCGGACGCTGGCTCCCGGACCCGGCCGATCGGAACAAGGTGCTGTGGGAGACGCCGGCGCGGCTGTTCGGTTTTTCATGAGGTAACTCAGATTCCCCGCGTCATGCCGAGCCGGGACGCATCGGCGCCGCGATCAGCAATAGGAAAATCAATGATGCTTCTTGTCGAGGTCCATCACGGGGATCATGCGCGAATGCGCAGGCATGCAGGCGGCACGTTGCGGCTTGGCTCGCGCGATCGCAATGCGCCGGCAGCGACTGGGCAAACCGGGACAGACTGGAGCCGCTGCCGGAGCTATTTCGAATGACCGCTGTTCAGAAACCCGAAGGACGGCTTCGGGTCGTCAGTTGCCTATCCCCGAGTGCTGAAGTCGGCCACAACCAGTCATTGAAGATGCTTCCCGAAACCGGCCGGTCAAATGCTTTCAGGTATGCTACTGCCTGCACTTCTGCCCTGCAGCTTTTACCGAATTTAGGAGCGTGCGGAAAGAGCAAACGCGAGATGACAATGCTGCAGATGCAACAGTTCATGCACACCACATGACACCAGCGCGGGGGCGGGCCGTCCGCGAAAAATAGGAGCGGGCTGGGGTTCATATCGCCGATCCTTACCTCATTTGTTGGCTAGACGGTGATCGGCTCGGGTTGTCACGAACATGATGATCAACCTGCTCTGGCTGGGCGCTGTAGGCCTCGGAGTGATTCCGCTGTCCATTGCACACGAGCGGGGATTGTTCAGGAAGCATGGCGTAGACGTCCGCCTCGTCCCCGTACAGGGTAACTCAAGTGCCGAAGCCAACGACAGAGAATCCGTTCGGCTATATCGGCGCCCCGGCCGCTATCATGCGTGCGGCAGAGGGCACTGACCTGAAAATGCTTGCTTCGTTCGACAACGGGCGGCTTTCTAATTACCTAGCGAGGCTCCGCCTCAGACCGACGAGGTGTATGGTTTCGCATCCGACGTTTTGAAGGTTGCGCAAAGCCTGGGCGGCTCCGGCCGGAGCCGGCAGGGGACGAGCCCCTGGTCGTGTGACCTCGAAAGGTCGGACCTCGAAGCTCAATGGGATCCGAAGACCCGTGGACGACCGGAGCCGGGCATGAAATTACCACACAGCGTCTGAAGTCTTGCGCGACCACGTCGTGCTGGAGAGTGAGTGCATCGACCGGATGTACCTCAACGTCTACGTGCCGCAGTTGCAGCGCATCGGTGGCGTCGTGTGGTACCTGCGCGGCCACCTCGGCCAGCGCTTTGCCTCGACCGCCGGGGTGGCGCCGAAGACCGAGGCGTTCGTGGCCGCCATCGAGCGCTTTGTCCGACGCAGGGCGTGGAGGTGGTGCAGCTTCTGCAAGCACCAGCGCAAGGACGACGTGACGCAGCAGTACCTGCAGCAGTTCGACGCCACTGAAGGCGTGCTGTACGTCGGCGAGGCGCAGGAGAAGGCCCGCGTCGTGCGCACCGAACGTCGACGCAGCGCCACCACCGGCATGACCTACCCGTGGGTCGTGGACGGCACGGCGATGGTCAACCACTACTACTTCTACTGCGTCGACGAGGACTTCGGCCCCTTCTTCCTGAAGTTCTGCTCGTACTTCCCCTACAACGCCAAGCTGTGCATCAACGGCAACGAGTACGCCAAGTGCCAGCTGCGCAAGCGCGGCATCGCGTTCGAGGCGCTGGACAACGGCGTGCTGTCCTGCGCCGACCCCAAGGCGCTGCAGCGCATCTGCGATGGGCTGGACGCCAAGAAGATCGACCGGCTGCTGCGCAAGTGGCTGGCGCGGCTGCCCCATCCCTTTCGACCGGCGTGATCGCGCGGCCGGCTACCGCTACGCAGGTGTCGATCCTGCAGGCCGAGTTCTCGCTGACGCAGGTGCTGGACCGGCCGGTGGCCGGGCGCGTCTTCTTCGAGGAGGTCATCCGCGAGAACCTGGACATCGGGCGGCCCGGCCAGGTGCAACTGATCTTCGATCGCCGGGTGAACCGGCGCACCCCGGGGCGGTTCCGCACCCGCGTGATTACCGAGGGCGTCACGCCTTCGCTGCATGTGGACTACAAGCGTTCACGCATCAAGCAGTACCACAAGGAAGGCCAGGCCCTGCGGACCGAGACGACCATCAACGACACGCGCGACTTCGGCGTCGGCAGGCGGCTGAAGAACCTGCCCGCGTTGCGCCGATCGGCTTTGCCGCCAACCGGCGGCTGCTCGAGGTCGAGCAGATCAGCCACGACTGCGCCCTGGGCGAAGCCGTTCCAGCCTTCAGCGACCCGTCAGGTCCAAGGCCAGCGCGCTCTGCGCTGCGCTTCGGCGATACGCGCGTGCAGGCCTTGATGCAGGCGCTGCTGTTGTTCGTCCTCTTGCCCCATGGCTTTTGCGATCGTAATGACGCCTTTTCTTGAGGAATGTCCCGACGCTGCGGAAAGAATCCTCTCGGCCATGATCGAAGGCGCAGCGTTCAGCCTTTCCACGCGCCAACAGTCCGTGGTACTGCAAACAATCATGGCGGAATTGAGGGTTACTGACAGCGCTGCGGCGAAGGAGAGTCTTAATCAGTTGTCACTGGTGCTTACGCGCAAACCGTACCCCTCCTTGGAGCGGCTGCGTAACATGCAGGAATTATGTCTGTGCATGATTCTCGAGTGCTGCAAGTGAACATAGACAAACTGATTGACGATAGCTTCGTGCGAAAACTTGAGGCCAGCGGCTTTATTGACTCCATCTATGGCGAGTACGGAATAGCATGAAGTGTGCGGGATCTAACCATTCATCCAGAGCACTGTTTCGCCCACTACACCGGACGGTGGCTGAACCCATGCGCATGGCTGATGGAGGCCCGAAAAACCATTGCATTCAGATACCGCATAACCCCGCCATGCAAGGACGCTCTCTCAGCGCGGCTGCCGTTGTTTTGTGCTGAGGGGTGCCGGTTGTTGCGAATATCGAACGTCGGCTTCCAAAACCCTGATGGACCGCTCCGGGTCGAACAAACTTCGCAATCTGGCGCGCGGCGATGAGGGACTTAGCTGCCCGCGTATACATCACGTCCACTCGGACTCTATTTCTGCGGCATTACCGGCGCAGGGCTCAAGAGTAAGCTAGAGCGCGCACTGAGAACACTACGTCGCACTCGCATACGGGGTCGCGATGACAGGCGCGCGTATTCTGTTTCCGGAAGTAGCTTTAACAGGCGATTACTGCCACGAACATTCAGGATGCACGGGGGCATCGGAAGCCGCTCGATATGGCAGTGGCAGCATCCATGTGCTGCTCCTTTGATGGCTTCGCGGACAGCGCGGCGACGAACAGCCGACGCGAACTATCACACGCTTGAACCTGAAGCTGTCAACGTCGGTTGAATTCTGACCCACTTTGCGGCGATTTCGTCGGAGTAAATCTGACCCACCCGGACCTCTAATCCTGCTCAGCCCTGGGTGATCAGTTGGTCGTGGCCGCCCTCGCTTTCGTTTGTCCAGCCTTGCGTTTGTCCTTGAGCCGATAGCTCTCTCCAGCAATCTGCACGATGTGCGCGTGATGCAGCAGGCGGTCGAGCATCGCAGCGGTGAGCGTCTGGTCGTCAGCGAAGGTGGTTGCCCATTGGGTGAACGGCAGATTGCTCGTGAGCACCATGCTGCCGCGCTCGTAGCGCTTGGCGACGACGTTGAAGAACAAGTTCGCTTCCTCTCGCCCGAACGGCAGGTAACCAATCTCATCGACGACGAGCAGGCGAGGTCCGATGATGGCGCGATTGAAGTATTCCTTGAGCCGTCCCTGGCCGCGCGCCGTCGCGAGCTGCAGCATGAGGTCGGCGGCGGTGATGAAGCGCGTCTTGATGCCCGCCATGGCAGCGCGATAGGCAAGGGCTGTGGCGATGTGGGTCTTGCTCACGCCGGACGAAGCAGAGACATACTGCCGGCTATCAGCATCCTGAAGACGTTCACGTCCATTACCGCTTCGATGCGCGCGCAGGCATCACGCTGCGAGTGGTCGCGCGTAGCGAACAGCTCGATGATCGCTTCCTGATCGTGTGCCAGCCTGACGGCACGCGCACGCATATTCCGGAGTGGATGACGCGCCCTGAATCGGCGAAGTTATCGTTGCATTCGCCACCGCGCGTGTCGATTGCGGCGCTGATGACGTTGCGCAGAGAACTGGATGCTGTCCTATCGTGCCTTGCGGGGATCACAACGAACCAGGGAGGGACGAATGAAACTCAGGCGAGCACCTCTGCAGCCGGAGCTGTTCACCGGGACCGGGACCGAAACGCCAGCGCCAATTCCGGCAGCCGTTCGCACCGAGGCCGTTCAGTTGCTCGGAGAACTGCTCCGCGAGGTCGTGCGCGCACACGTTCATCAGCTCGCAAGCGTGGAGGCCGACGATGGCAAGATTAGCACTGAGCATCTCGCGCGGGGCGCATACGTGTATGTCCGCCAATCGACTGCCGACCAACTTCAGCACAACCACGAGAGTCGGCGGCGCCAGTCACCGTTGGCCGAACGCGCACGTGGCCTCGGATGGTCGGAGGTCGTCGTCATCGACGACGATCTGGGCGTCTCCGCCTCCGGTGTGGTGCGTCCCGGTTTCGAGCGCTTGCTTGCGGCGATCTGCCGGGGCAGCGTTGGTGCTGTCGTTTCGATCGAAGCCTCTGACCTTGCCCCAGTTCCACGTGCATCAGATTTGTGGGTAAATACTGATGAACAGAGGGTTCGATGGGCAAGAAAGAGGTTGCAGATGGGCGCTATTCCGATGAGTTCAAAGTAGAGGCAGTTCGATTAGCCGAATCGATCGGCGGCAACCAAGCCGCTAAACGGTTGGGGATGCCGGAGTCGAGTCTGCACAATTGGGTTCGACTGAAGCGTGCTGGCAAGCTGAGAGCACTCAACGGTGCCAGCAGTATCCCGCGAAACGCCCGGTGAGCAAGCTCGAGGCCGAGAATGCGTCGATTGCGCCGGGAGCTCGCGAGCGCGAAGCTTGGATCTTGAAATCGTAAAAAAGGCGGCGGCGTATTTCGCGAAGGAGTCGCGGTGAGGTACGCCTGGATCGAAATGCACAGCGACCTTTTCTGGGTGAGCCGGATGTGCCGTGTCTTTGGGCGTTTCGCGCACGGGATTTTGTCAGTGGCGGGTGCGTGCGCCGAGCGAGCGCTCGATCGCCAATGCGGCGCTGGATGCGCAAGTCGCAGCGATTCACGCGGCGACCAAAGCGCAGCTACGGTCGGCCGCGCATCGTGCGGGGCTCGCACGCATGCGGCGTTGCGCGTAGGCCACGAGAGGGGGACGTAAGAGTCTGCAACGACAAACTTTGCATCCCGTCTACTAAACGCCCTTATCGGGTGACGACAGATTCGGCGCATACGAAGCCGATTGCAGCCAACGTTCTGAATCGCCGTTTCGCTGGATGGCAGATCAATCGCGCGTGGGTGTCCGACCTCACGTACATTCGCGACAGACGAGGGCCGGCTATATCTGGCCTGCATTCTTGATCTGGGCAGCCGCCGCGTGGTCGGCTGGTCAATGAGTGCGCGCATGAAAGCGCACTCCGTTTGCGACGCTCTGAAGATGGCGTATTGGGGACGCAAGCCGCCACCCGGACTGATCATGCATAGCGATCGCGGAGTTCAATACGCTACAGACGAACGCCGGAAGTTGATTGCCCAATACGGGATGGTGCAATCGATGAGTCGCAAGGGCAACTGCTGGGACACTCAGTCTAGGATGGCGCTGAACGTCCGGCCCAACCTGACCCGTGCTGGGATTGGTGATGCTGCCTTAGCGTTGACCTGTCGGTTGGGTCCCGGCGTTCCCCGAGCGTCGCCGGGCCCACTGCCTGTGACCTGATAGGAGCTTTGTAATGCACCGTGAGTGTCCTGTCCGGGAATTGGGATTGGCGATGTTGTTGGACCATTCTCAAGGAGTCGGACGTGGAGAAAGCCGCTGTGGAGCATGAAGTCATTCTGGGTGTCGATACACACTTGGACACGCACGTCGGTGCAGTGATTGATGAGGTGGGGCACGTCCTCGGCACATTCGCTACGCCAACCACCGCGGCCGGTTATCAGCAGTTACTGAAATGGGCGTGCTCGTTCGGAAAGTTGCAACGCGCCGGAGTCGAAGGCACTGGAACGTATGGAGCGGGCCTCGCGCGCTTTTTACGTGAACACGGCGTCACGGTATGGGAGATCAACCGCCCGGATCGCTCTAAGCGCCGTCTCAGAGGCAAGTCGGACCCGACGGATGCCGAAAGCGCTGCACGTACAGTGCTGTCGGGTAATGCGACCGCGGTTCCGAAGGCGCAGTCCGGTGCCGCAGAAGCTTTACGCACGGTTTCCGTCGCCAGGCGCAGTGCAGTCAAAGCAAAAACGCAGGCGATCAACCAATTAAGGGCGTTGCTGGTTAGCGCTCCGGACGCCATTCGGCAAAAGCTCTGGACCTCCAAACCCGAGCAATGCGTTGCACGTTGCGCACGTCTCCAGCCACTGGGCGACACGGCAGTGCTTCGAGTTCTGTCGAGCACGCTGCGGTCGTTGGCGAAACGGTGGATGCACTTAACTGTGGAATTACGCGAACTCGATGCAGTCCTCGAGCGGCTGACAATGCACGCCGCTAAGCGGTTGCGCAGTCAATTCGGTGTTGGACCGCAATCGGCAGCCACGCTGTTGGCAGTAGCGGGTGATAATCCAGAACGGCTACGCAGTGAGGCAGCGCTCGCAGCGCTGTGCGGCGCAAGCCCACTGCAAGCATCGTCTGGTAAGACTGTGCGTCATCGACTCAACCGAGGAGGAGATCGGTCGGCCAATAACGCTCTATGGACGATTGCAATGGTGCGGATGAGAAGTGAACGTCGTACTCAAGCGTACGTTGCGCGGCGCACAGCCGAGGGTATGACGATTAAAGAAATCCATCGCTGCCTAAAGCGATACATCATACGAGAGCTGTATCCCCTGATCTTGGCCGATCTCGCGGATGCCGCAGCCGATTCTTGACATAGGAGCGTCAATGCGCCGATGGAAAGCTTCTTCAAGACGCTGAAGGTTGAGCGTGTTTATCAACTGCGCTACGACACACGAGCGGATGCGAGGCTCGACATCGTTGATTGGATCGAAGGCTTCTATAATCGTCAGCGTATGCATTCGTCGGTCGGCTATCAAACACCAGCTGGTGCAGATTGCAGCCTCACGGCTGCGTGACCTGGTGTTCGTGGAATCGAGGCAGGGTCACTCGCGCCTTGCACGCAACGGACGCGACTGGCACACGCTCCTTGAGTTCTGTGCCCTGGTCGGCAGCCTGCTGATAGACGAGGACGGCGTGTACGACCCGCGCAGTCCCAACGATCGGCTGCTCCTGGGAATGAAGGGCACGCTCTCGGAGATGGAGCTCTCGCTCCTGCGCCAGCGCTCGCTCGAGGCGCTCAAGCTCAAAGCTGCGCGTGGCGAGCTGCATACCACGGTGGCGATCGGCTACGTTCGCGCGCCAGGCGACCGCATCGAGATGGATCCGGACCTGCGCATTCGCGAAGCAATTCGGCTGGTGTTCAACAAATTCGCCGAGCTACACAGCGTGCGCCAGGTGCTGCTGTGGCTACGTCAGGAAACGATCCTGCTGCCGACTGCGGTGTACGGTCCAGAGGGGCGCAGCGTGCTTTGGAGACTCCCGATCTATAACACGGTCCTGCATATGCTCAGGAATCCGGTCTATGCGGGCACCTATGCGTTCGGCCGGACCGAGAGCCGCGTGCGTATCGAAGACGGCCGCAAACGCATCGTACGCGGGTATCACCGGGCGCGCGAGCACTGGCAAGTCTTGATCACGGAGCATCATGAGGGCTACATTGACTGGCGAACGTATGAACACAACCAGCGCGTGATTGCCGACAACGCCAACATGAAGGGCGAGATGGTGCGCGGTGCACTGCGCCGCAGCGAAGCGTTGTTAGCGGGGCTGCTGCGCTGCGGCCACTGTGGCCGAAAGCTTCATGTCGGCTACAGCGGTAGCGCTGGTGATGTCAGCCGCTATTACTGCCGAGGTGCGCAGATAAACCACGGTGTCGCCGACAAGTGCATCTCGTTCGGGGCATTACGGATCGACCAGATGGTCTCGTCGGAAGTGCTGCGCGTTCTAAAGCCGCTGGGCATCGAGGCAGCGCTTCGCGCGATTGATGAACAGACAGGCGAAGTGGATGCTAAGCGCCAGCAAGTCGAGCTGGCGCTCGAGCAGGCGCGCTTCGAGGCCGCCCGTGCGCGCCGTCAATATGACGCCGTGGACCCGGAGCACCGATTGGTTGCAGCGGAGCTGGAGCGTCGCTGGAATGAGCGGCTGCGTGAAGCGTCTCGGCTTGAAGACGAGCTTGCGGCAATCGGAAACGCAACACCGCAAGCGTTGAACTGTGCCGAGCGCGACCGGCTCCTCGCACTGGGCACCGATCTTCAAACGGCGTGGAATCATCCAAGCGCCTCACCCACGACGCGCAAGCGAATCCTGCGTACCGTGCTCAAAGAGATCGTGGTGCGAGTCAATGAGACTCACCTCGACGCGAAGCTGCACTGGCAGGGCGGCGATCACACGGAAATGATGGTTCCCAGGAACCGACACGGCGCCCATCGCTGGACGACCGACGGCGATGTCGAAGAACAGATCTGCGCGCTCGCGCGCATGATGCCCGACGGCGCAATTGCTTCACTGCTGAACCGGTGGGGCAAACGTACAGCGAAGGGGCACACTTGGACGGCAACGCGCGTGTGTCCTTCCGCCACGATCATCAGATCGCGGCTTATCGTGACGGTGAGCGCGAAGCACGTGGCGAAGTCACCCTCGAAGAAGCTGCGAAGTGCTCAACGTGAGCGAGATGACAGTGCTACGCATGATTCGCAGCGGAATCCTCCCGGGCGAGCAACTGTGCAAGGGAGCTCCATGGGTCATTCAACGCAGTGACTTGGATCGGGCAGAGGTACGGCACGCCGTTGCCGCAGGATTGAAGTCGCCGCTAACAGCAAATCCGAATCAGATCACTCTGGAACTTCAATAACATAGGGAGATGTGCATCATGTCGCGTGATCGGAGGGCCCGAGCAGCACGACGTTCTCGGTGCGCTCGATGAACGACAGGGCGGCGAGCTCCTGGATCTGGAGGCGGGGTGCGCCGCTCGCGAAGCCGAAGTCATACTGTTCGAGCGTCTTTACTGCCGGCAACGTTGCCAATTTCAGCAGCGTCTGACGCTGTCGCTCGAGTCGCGCATCATTCTCCATCGTGAGCAGCCGTTCCAGGAACTCGGCGAAGCTCGCTTCATCGCGTGCTGCCTGCTGCGCCAGCGGCGGCCATTCCGCGGCGATGCGCTCGAGCTTGAGTTTCGTGCACATCGCGGCGATACGCTCATGCTGCAGATTCATGGCGCCACCTCCAGCAACGCGTCATAGACGGCCAGCGGGTGCTGCAGGCTCTCGATAGGCAACGGGCGGTTGAATCCGGCGCCGAGATCGTCGGCCCGCTCGGGGACGGCAACGGCAGCAATGCCGAACGTTCCAGCGTCAGACGCCGGTCCGGCCGTTCGCCGGTCGTGGCATGCACGCGGGCGTTCGCCACCTCGCTCAACTAGCGGCCCACGTGCGCATTCGCCGCAGGCACATCGAGCTTCAGACCCGCAGCTCTTGAGCGTCGCGGCGAGGGGCACCAGGAAGCTGCCCTTCAGGTAGCCATTGAAGCGCTCGACCTTGCCCTTAGTCTTCGCCCGATACGGACGGCACACCTTCAGCCCGAAGCCGTATTCGTCCGACAGCGCGAGCAGTGCGCTGTGCCAGCGGTGCTTGCCCTCGCCGTAGGCGTCGCGCTCGACGATGATCGTCTTCGCGTTGTCGAACAGGACGTGCCGCGGCACCCCACCGAAGTGAAGCAGCGCCTCCCGCACGCACGCGCATAGCGTCGCCGCGTCCTCGCCGCCCGTGAAGCGCACCCAGCTCGCACGGCTGTAGCCCAGCGTCGCCACGAACGCGAGCAGCGGTTCACGCCCGCGCCGAATTACGGTGAAGTCCGCCTGCATCTGCTCGCCGGGCGCGGTCTCGAAGCGCACGACCGGATCGGCCTTCGCCTGCTTCAACGGATTGATGAACGCCTTGAGCTGCGTGATTCCACCGCTGTAGCCGTGCTCGCGAATCTCCCGCAGCAGCACCACCGCCGGGATCCAGCGCGGCCGCGCCGCAGCAATGCGTTCCAGCAGATGCGCCTTATGAGGATCGAGCTTCGTGCGGCCGCGGCTGGCGCGGCCCGTAGCGCGATGCCGCCTGGTCGCGCAGATAACGCTTGACCGTGGTGCGGGAGCATCCCAGCTCCTTCGCAATTGCCCGAATACCCAGCCCCCTTCGTCTTAACACTCGTATTTCCACTGCTTGCTCCTGAGTCAACATCGACGGCGGCCAAAAGGCCACCATGGTCGCCCAGGTGGGTCAGCTTTACTCCGACGAATGGAGTGAACCCCTTCAGACTGGACCATTCGGCCGTACGAGAACTAAGCCGCGTGCTGGGCGAGTTGAGATTCAAATTCGTTCGGCGATCGGTAGCCAAGCGCTGAATGCATGCGTTTGGCGTTGTAAACATCTTCGATGAAGTGCGGTAGTCGGCTGGCGACGTCGTCGAAGGTCTCATAGCCGGCAAGATACACTTCTTCGACTTTCAGAGTCTTCATGAAGCTCTCCGCCTGCGCGTTGTGGTATGGATTCGCGCGGGAACTCATCGACCCGATTAGCTTGTAATGGCTCAACGCCCGGCGGTATTCATCACTGGCGTATTGAGATCCGCGGTCAGTATGGTGAATGCAGGTATACGGTGCCGGGTTTCTGCTCGCCACGGCCGCATGCAGCGCTGCGAGCGTCAGTTGGGAATCGATTCGCCTGGAGATGGCATAGCCGATGACCTTGCGGCTGCAAGCATCGAGAATAGCTGCCAGGTAACAGAACCCGACTGCGATCCGAATGTACGTGATATCGCCAACCCAGACGAGGTCGGGTTTGGCCGGAATGACATTCTCGTATAGGTTCGGAAAGATCGGCAGGTCGTGATTGCTGTCCGTCGTGCGCACGAAGCGCCGGCGTGGCTTGATACCGAGACCGTGCTCCCTCATCACTCGCGCAACACGTTTATGATTGACGACGTGGCCGCGTTTGCGGAGTTCGCGTGTTACGCGCCGATATCCATAACACGCGAACTCGTCCTGGATCTGGCCAATGAGCTCGACGAGCGACGTATCGGAAGTCGCACACGCCGTTTGGCCAGGCCGGTAGTAGTAGGAGCTGCGAGGCAGGTTAATCACTTCGCACCCCCTTCGGATGGAGCAGCCTTCGGGCCGCTGACGATCGAGGAGCTCTCGCTGCTGCTGACGAGTTGCAGGCGAGGCGTTTTTTTGAGGAGCTCGAGCTCCATCGTGAGCTGACCGACCTTGCGTTCAAGCGCCGCGATCTTGGCCTCGTATTCTGCGGCGGCCCAAGCCTCGACTTCCTCCCGGTTGAGCTCACCGCGGTCGTATTGCGTGAGCCACAGCTGGATCAGATTCGCCGACAGGCCGTACTTCTTCTGCGCTTCCCGACGACCAACTGTGCCGGATCGTATGTCGGTGCATAGCTGTAGTTTGAATTGTGGCGTGTGACGACGATATGGACCTCGTGACATGGACCTTCTCCTCTTGAAGGCCCAGCCAGCGTATCACTCCGAATAGCGTTGGTGGCGCAGGTTCTGGGGTTCACTCCAAAAGTGGGTCAGTATTACTCCGGCACTAACATGAAGCGAACGTGAACTTAGAGCGCTTAGTTATAGGAACGTGTTTGTCCGGTCGAGGGTGGCAGGGGCTGCGCTTGAAGGAGTCTACGCCCTTTCGCCTCCTGGGCGGATAGTAGCCCCGTAATCGTCCGACTCGGGGCGCAGCCGCATCATCCCCGCTCGTCATCCACCGGAGCTGTGCCGCACGCATAGCGCCAGCGTCCGCCCCCAGACACTGCTATCGGGACTGATCGACTGCTGCCGTTAAAGTCTCGCGATTCTGTCCTCGTATTCGGCAATGAACTTATCCGCACGAGACTCCGAGTCCGGCGGCACACCTCCTCAGCGAACACCGGAGCTAACCTCATCAAGATGGCGACCGACAACGGCTATACCGACGCAGCGCGCGTTCGAGAGCGCGCTTTACTCATCGACACGCGCGAACGCACCACCAGGCTTTGCGTTGGGCATGCGTGGTCACAGCCCGGCCTCTCACAAGGTCCAGCGCGCTTTGATGAATAGTGCGCTCCATTAGCCGCGCGGTCGTCTCGCTGAGTACCAACCCAGTGGGGCTTGGCGCAGGGTCGCCTCGCGCGCTTGGCGCTTGGCCTCGGCGCATATCCTTTGGCTGTCCGGTGGCAATAGCAGTGGCTGGATTGGTGGCTGGATCGAGTACCGCGGCTTGTTGCAATTCGCGTCGAGGACCACCGCGTAGCTCAGCCGCAGCGGGTTCCCGATTTCGTATCGCGTACCCGCAGTGAACGTTCCCTGCACGAAGGGCGACACCAGACGGCGCAGCGATTCGACTGCTTCGTCGGCATGCGCCTTCCGGGTACGCATGAAGGCCGCCAGTCCGGTCCAAGAGGAAGACTCGGCATCGGGCTCAGGAGCATTGCCGTCAAGCCGGACAAGCCTCATGACGCCTGGCGGCTTGGGGACCTGGGCGGTCAGCAGCTCCTGCAGGCTTGCGGCGCCGCTGTTGTCGAAGTAGCCACCATCCACAAGTTTTCTGGCTTTCGGAGAGGAGTCCGCCACTCCGGCTGGCGACACTATCGGAAAGCGCGCGCTGTCGAGTGCCGCCAGGCCAACCTGGGCGCGAGGAGAGCGGGGGCCCTTCGCGAAGGGAAGGAGGGGGTTACCGTTGCTTTGCATGATGCGCTCTCCGGTGCGCGCATCCGTAGCGTTGAAAAGGAGCCAGGGCCATCGGCCGGGTGCGTTACCAGCGTCAGCGTCTTGCAAGGGCTGAGCGAAAGCTTGCGTTTGCGAGTCCCGCAAGCTGGCTTCCTTCAAGGCGCGCTTGGCAGCCTGCTGCCAGCTGTCGAGCAGCGCTTGGCCACGGGCAGCGGGCAGGCTGAAAGACGGCGCAGCGTCTGTGCTCAGCATCTTGACCAGTGGCCCCGAGAGGTGGTCCTGCACGAGCGTGCGGGCCATGAGCTTGCGCAAGGTGCCTTGCTCGTACCGCGCTGCTGCCGTTTGCCGTTCGCACGCCTGCTTCCAGCCCGCGCCCCTCTCCGCTTCGAACAGCACCAACTCACGCCGCAGAACCGACCAGGCCGCGATGCCCAGGCTGCCGCCGGAGACGCCGCTAGCAGCGTAGAGCCGGTCACCGAACTTCCCACAGGTCGCGTCATCAGCGCCGGCCAAAACCATCGCGGTGAAGTACGCGGCGCGAAGGCCCCCACCGTCCGCATGGACCGCTACAAAGCGGCCTTCCGTAGCCGCACCCCAATTACCCTGGCCCTGCTTCGCGAGTGGCAGAGTACTGCTTGGATATATCGCAAAAGGCACGGCGGTCGAGGGGAGCCATTCGCTACCGTAGCGCTCGTCGAGCAAAGAGTTCAGGCCCCAAATCGTCAGGCCCGCCACCAGCAGAGCGAAGCCTGGCACGTCGCGGGAGAACCATCGTAGGGCGACTCCAAAGAGAAGCGCGATGCTGAAGAGGCTTGAAAGGTAGAGCAGCATTAGCGCTGCACTGCCCGGCTCAGGCAGTGCGCTCAGCCAGGACGACGCGCCGAACATCACCGCGACCGGATAGAGTGCGAGCCCGAATAGCGTGGCGCGCGGGCGGCGCGTCGGCCAACTGCGCATCGAGGGCAGCTCGCTTGCTGCATAGACCAGCGTCGGCAGCGCTGCGCTGCACACAACACTGAAGATGCCCCAGCCAGCGCGCCCGATGTAGTGGAAGTAGAAGACCGAGGCAGCGAGCCAGAGGGTAGCGGCTACCGTGGCGCCGATCCACCATCCCCAACGGCGCACGACGAGAACGAGCGCAGCGAGCGGCGCGAGCATGTAGAGGTAGCTCGCGACATTCACTATCGGTGTCCAGTGACGCGGGATGTTGAACTCGACCAGGAGGGGCACAGTCAGCTGGGTGCGCAGGAACGCGCCATGGACGATGACGAGCGAGGCGACTGCGACCGTTACGGCGAACCAATGCCCCCAGTGCGGCAGTCGGCGCTCGGCGTACTCCGCGAAGAAGGCTGGCACTTGTCTGGGATGCGGGCGGGCCGTAAGCTGGGTACCGATATAGAGCATGCTCGCGAGCAGAACCGACATCGCGACGAGGCAGGAATAGGCGAAGAGGCTTTTCGAGTTGGGCACTGCGACCGGCGGGCTGTTCGTGGTCGCAAGCTGTGACCCCGCTGCCCCGAGCAAGGCAATGTCGTCGCCCATCCCGTGCAGCACCTCGGTCGTCTGCGGGAGCAAGAAGACGCCGACAAGCGCAACAAGCGCCAGAGAGGACACGATGCAGCGGTTGAAGCCGAGGTAGCAGGCGCAGACAAGGGTGTCGCGAGCGTATGCCCAGCGGACGGTTTGGCGCTCGACCTTTGGAAGCTGCTGTGCCGCGTTCATCGCAACGTACTCGTGCGGGAAGAGGCCGGCGGCTTGCGCGCGGCGCTCGAGCGCCTTCCTTTCGAAGGTGTCTATTTCGGGCAAAGTCAGTCTGTTGAGCGCTCGACAGGCTCGGTCGGGCTTCCGGGGAGGCCGTCGGGCAGCGTCTTCCACTCACCTCGATCGACTTGATGAAGTGAAGAAGCAGTCCCGGCTTTCCCTCTGGTGCGCCGACAGCAACGCGAGGCTTGCGGCGCCGCGGTAGATTGGGCTGGTGGTCGGATTGGGGCGTTGACATGCGGCCAAGCGATCAGTTGCGCGCCGAGCCGGACCTAAGAGACCGGTGCGCAGGGCGGACGAATGTGCAGACGACGGCAGCGCCGCCCTTTCAAGTATGGCACTAGAGTCCTTGATTGAGTAGGTTCTGGTTTTTTGAGTCAAGTTTTACGCGGCAAGTTTCGCCTCATCGCACCACGAATAGATGGTGTCGTTCATGGCGCTGAAGCGCCGACGCGTAGGCGAATCGCAGTCGATCGCCGCTGGGCTGAGCATCGCGAGGCCGGGACGCAGGATGCGGTTGTAGACGCGGCTGTAGAACATGGCGGTTCGGAGTCCGTGTTCGGTGATGCGGTAGCGGTGGCTGTGTGGAAGGCGCTCGATGAGGCCATGCAATCGCAGACGCCGCAGATCGTAAGTCATCTTGCCCGGGCGCCATTGGCCGGGATCGCAGCCCAGCAGAGGAGCGAGGTGCTCGCGCAGCTCGCGATTGCAAAAGCCATGGGGCAAGAGGACGAACAACAGCAGCGCCTGCATCAAGGCCTGCACGCGCGTATCGGCGAAACGTAGCGCCGAAGCGCGTTGCCCGTTGATCTCCACGGGTCGCTGATGGCGTTGGAGATCGGCTTCGCCCAAGGCACAGTCGTGGCTGATCGTTTGGACCTCGAGCAGGCGTCGGTTGGCGTTAAAGCCGACCTGGCGCAGCGCCGCCAGGTTATGCAGCCGCCGGCCGAGGGCGAAGTCGCGAGTATCGTTGATGGTGGTTTCGGTGCGCAGCGCCTGGTTGTGCTTGTGATACTGCTTGATGCGGCTGTGCTTGTAGTCCACATGCAGGGAAGGCGTGACCCCGTCGGTGATGACGCGGGTGCGAAAGCGTCCCGGGGTACGCTTGCTCACGCGCCGATCGAAGATCAGTTGCACCTGACCGGGGCGGCCGATATCCAGATTCTCGCGGATCACGTCCTCAAAGAACACGCGACCGCTCACCGGCTGATCCAGCACTTGGGTGAGAGAGAACTCGGCCTGCAGGATGGACAATGCATAACGGCAGCCGGCTGCGCGATCCTGTTTCGAGAACGGATGCGGCAGGCGCGCGAGCCACTTGCGCAGCAGTCGATCGATCCGGGCGGCGTTCAGGCCGTCGCAGATTCTCTGCAGCGTCTTGGGCTTGTCGCAGGCGCGCACGCCGTTGTCGAGCGCTTCAAAGCCGATGCGGCGCTTGCGCAACTGGCACTTGGCGTATTCGTTGCCGTTCAGGCACAGCTTCGCGTTATACGGGAAGTAGGTGCAGAACTTGATGAAGAAGGGACCAAAGTCTTCGTCCACGCAGTAGAAGTAGACGTGACTGACCATCGCCGTGGATTCCACGACCCACGGATAGGTGGTCCCGCTGCGAGTGCGCCGGCGCTCGGTGCGCATTACGCGCGCCTTCTCCTGCGCTTTGCCGATGTAGAGCACGCCTTCAGTGTGCCGGAAACGTGCGAGGTATTTCTGCGTCACATCGTCCTTGCGCTGCCACTTCGCGAAATGCACGACATCGACCTTCTGCTGTTTGGCAAAACGCTCGACGGCTTGCACGAACGCGTCAGTCATCGGCGCCAGCGCCGTGGTCGAGGCAAAGCGCTGCCCTTTATGCGCATGCAGATAGCCCACCACCCCGCCCACGCTCTGCAACTGCGGCACATACGCGTTCAGATACATCCGGTCGATCGCTTCAGTTTCCAGCGTGACGTGCTCGCGCAGGACTTCAGACACCGTTTGTGCTACGTTCATGCTTGGCTCCGGCCGCCCACGGATCTACGGATCCTACTGACCCTTTCGAGGTCCGACCTTTCGAGGTCACACGACCAGGGGCTCGTCCCCTGCCGGCTCCGGCCGGAGCCGCCCAGGCTTTGCGCAACCTTCAAAACGTCGGATGCGAAACCATACACCTCGTCGGTCTGAGGCGGAGCCTCGCTAGCTGTGATGTTCCGATAGGTTGTTCATCCGTCCCTGATTTGGGAAGCTGGGGTTGTCGAGACGCCCTGGGACCCAAGCAGGAGAACGGATGAACAGCCACAAGCATGCGAGATTGGCGGCCAAAGGTCGAGCCTTGCTGGTTGGCCGGGTGCTCGATGAGGGCTGGACGGTGGTGGCGGCGAGTGATGCTGCCGGGGTCAGCAAGCGCACGGGCTACAAGTGGCTGGCGCGCTTCAAGTCCGAAGGTGCAACGGGTGTTGGCTGACCGCAGTTCGCGCCCGCGGCGCTGCCCGCGAGCGCTGACAGCCCAGGAGCAAGGCGAGCTGGAGCGCCTGCGCCGAGGGCGCCTCCATCAGGCGTTAGTGATCACTATTCTGTCCGCCACGTTGGAGAGGATGGAGTGCGGATCTGGTTAGCGAGAAGCCAGCAGACGGTCTGGGTAAAGGAAAGCGGCCTTCTCGTGCCTGCAATGAGCATCGCGGTAGAAGACTGCGAGAGCTTCAGCCCGGCCTCAATGCCGGGCCACAGCGCGGCGCTGGCCACCAACGTCGAGTCGTCGCGAAACAGGCGCACCGGCGCGCGTCGCCACCAAGGGGTGCCCAGCCGCTCGACGGCGCGCTGCAGCAGCACCGAAGTTCCGCATCGGCGCGGTGGCTGTAGGAGAGGAAAGCATGGAACATCGGGTGCCGATGCTCCGGCCGGCTGCGGGTGTTTGTCAAAAGCGGACAGGAATTTCAGCCGGCCTCGTGCAGTAAGGGCACTGTATCGCAGCGGCCCTGGTAGGCCGTCGATCGTAAGCTCCTTGCCGCAATTTTTCGCCCCTCGTCAGCTTGAGTCCTTGATCGACCGAGGCAAGGCGCGCCAAAGGCGGTCTGAGGCTCGAGCCATCCAGAGGTTCGACACGCACGTCCGTCCTTTAGCAACGGATTTTTACTAAGTTACCGCTGGTGACGTCTAACTAAGGGGGAAATTACGTCATGCACCGGATACGGGAGAAGGGAGCATCACAGGGGGAGCTCGACGTAATCTGCGAGCGACAGCTTTCTTTGACGCCACGGGCAGCACAGGGTCGTTACCCGTCCTCCCCCCAACTAGCCCAGCGCCTGTACACCCTCTCCCAGAAACGGTGCAGCACGGGGCGAGGGCTCCGTTAAGCCCGCAGATCAATAACTCCTCGCCGGCGCGAGCTGTTTGCCGTGCGCCGCCTTGCGCGGGTCCCACACGTGCGCGCGGGCGACTTCTTCGTTGATCGCGGTGCCCCAGCCCTGCCCTTTCGGGATCGTCATATAACCGCCGGCAATCTCCGGCGTAACGGTCACGAGCTCGTCTTTCCACGGCACGTCGTCGATGTCGATCTCCATGATGCGCACGTTGGAGAGCGCCGCGCACAGGCTCGCGCTCATGAAGGTCGAGAGATGGCTGTAGTGGTTGTGAGGCGCCACGTTGTGCTGGAAGGTCGCCGCGAGGTCGCCGACCTTCTTCGACTGGACGATGCCGTTCCATGGCACGTCGACCATGAAGACGTCCGCCGCGTGACGCTGGAAGAACGGCAGGTACTCCTTCATGTGAACGAGCGTCTCGCCGGTGCAGATCGTGGTCGAAGTCGAATCCTTGATCTGGCGCACCGCGTCGGGATCGGGATTGTCGATCTCGAGCCAGTGCAGATTGAAAGGCTCGAGCGCGCGCGCGATGCGCATGCACGCCTCGGGCTTGAAATGGAAATTGAGGTCGAGGTTGATGTCGAAGTCCGGACCGACTGCATCGCGGATCGTGCCGATCAGATTTCTCGATGTGCGCGATCAGCCAGTTCGGCGCCCACTCGTCGTTCGGCCCCATCGAGCCGTCGAAACCGCTGAACCACGTGCCGCCTTTGCCCGGCATGAGCGATGTTCGTCTTGAGCGCGGTGAAGCCGCGTGAGACGACTTCCTTCGCGAGCGCCGTGATGTCTTCCCAGTTGCGGATCGGCGGTTTGCCGACGATCTCGTGGTGACGCACGCGCG
The DNA here is from genome assembly GCA_963808765.1 of uncultured beta proteobacterium. Taxonomy (GTDB): domain Bacteria; phylum Pseudomonadota; class Gammaproteobacteria; order Burkholderiales; family SG8-41; genus JAQGMV01. The sequence goes on along the minus strand of CAWEHH010000006.1, from coordinate 20,287 downwards.
TCGTGCCGCAATGCGACCAGTAGAGGCGCACCCGCTCGCGAGTCGGCCCGCCGAGAAGCTCCGCGACGGAGATACCGAGCGCGCGTGCCTTGATGTCGAGCAGCGCGCACTCGATTCCGGCGATCGCTCGCGCCGCGATGCCGCCCGCACTCGAGCGCAGCGCACGCACCATGTCGTAGAAGCGCGCTTCGTGTGCGCGCGGATCCTGTCCGACGAGGATCGTTTCGCAGATCGCGCACCGCGCCGCAGACGGCGTGCGGTGCACGCGTATCCGAACACTCGCCCCATCCCGTGACGCCTTCGTCCGTTTCGACTTTGACGAACGTCCACGGACGCCAGCCGCCGTCCACGATGAAGGTTTCGAGTCGGGTGATCTTCATGTAACGCCTCCTCCCGTTGGATTCACGATGCTAGCATGCCGGAAAGAGCGTCCTCGTACGCGCAGACCGGCTCGCACCGGGTCGCGCCGTGGAAATCGAATTCCTGAATCCCTATAAGCCGGCTTGCACACGCCGCCGCGTCCGAGAAGCCGATTGCCGAATCTCCCCACCTCCGGAGCCGAATACCGCAGCCTCGTCGCGCTGCTGATCGTCTCCGCTTTCATCGTCGCCGGCGGGATCCACTATCAGACGCCGATGCTCGCCGCGATTGCGGCGGACTTCAACGCCGATGCGGCAACAGTCGGTTGGATACCGACGCTGTCCTTCGGTGGATTGCTCCTCGGCATCGGCTTGTTCGTGCCGCTCGGAGATCGCGTCGACAAGCGGGCGCTCGTGCTGTCAAAGGTCGTCATCATGGCGCTCGCGCAGGCGCTCATGGCGGCCTCGCCCTCGATCGCAGTGCTCGCTGCCGGCAGTCTGCTCACCGGCATCTGCACGTCCGCCCTGCAGCACTTCATCGCGATCACGGCCGAAGTCGCGCATCCGGAGCATCGGGGGCGCGCGCTCGGCACGCAACTCACGGCGATGTTCAGCGGAATCCTCTTCGCGCGCATCGTCGGCGGACTCGTCGCCACGCACCTCGGGTGGCGCTACAGTTACATGCTCTCGGCGGCGCTGCTGCTCATGATCACTCCGGTCTTGTGGGCGAGACTGCCGAACACGCGCGCCACCACGCAAGCCTCGTATCGTGATCTGTTGCGGTCGCTCTACCCGCTGTGGCGCGGACATGGCGCGATCAGGCGGGCGATGGGCATCCAGTTCATGTTCGGCATCTGCTACGGCGGTTTCTGGGGCGTGGCCGCGCCGATGCTCGCCCTACTGCACAAGGTCGGCCCCGGCGTCGCCGGTCTGATGGGCATCCCCGGGGCGGCGGGCATCCTCGTCGCGCGGCCCGCGGGACGCATGACCGATCGCGTCGGATCGCGGACAGTGGTACTCGGCCGGCATCTGTTCGATGATTGCCGCGTGGGGCGTGATGGCACTCGGAACATGGTCGCTCGCCGGAATCATCCTCGGCGCGATGCTGCTCGACATCGGCCTGCGCTCGGTGATGGTCGCCAATCAGACGCTCGTCAACACGGCGGTGCCCGATTCGCGCGCGCGGGCGAACACGCTGTTCGGACTGCATGTCTGGAGCGGCAACGCGACCGGCGCGTTCCTGACGAGTTGGGCGTTCGCGCAGTTCGGCTGGCTGGCGGTGTGCGGGGTCGCGATGACGGCAAGCATCGTCGCGCTTTCGATACACCTTTATGGCGTGCGCGTCCGCAAAGCGGACTAGCGCCAAATGCGGAACGCGGGGCGAGCGTCCGGCTACAATCGGGCGACGTTCGCTTCAGTACAGACCACGATTCCGCATGCTGAACGCCGAAAGGATCGCCCCATGACCACCCGCCTCCCGCTGAACGACTTCAAAGTGCTCGACCTCACGGCGCATCGTGCCGGACCGACCGCCGTGCGCCAACTCGCCGACTGGGGCGCCGACGTGATCAAGATCGAGCCGCCGGGAGGACCGGCGACGGATGCGACCGGCAGCCGCCGCAGCGGGCCGGACTTCCAGAACCTCCATCGCAACAAGCGCAGCCTGACGCTCAATCTGAAGACGGCGGAAGGCCTGAAGATCTTCTTCGAGCTGGCGAAGACCGCCGACGTCGTCGTCGAGAACATGAGATCGTTCGTGAAGCACAAGCTCGGCGTCGACTACGAGGCCGTCAAGAAGGTCAACCCGCGTATCGTCTACGGCAGTATCTCGGGATTCGGTCAGGACGGACCGTACGAAGGCCGTCCCGGCGTCGATCAGATCGCACAAGGCATGGGCGGCCTCATGTCCATCACCGGGCATGCCGGCGGCGGGCCGGTGCGCGTCGGGATCGCGATCAACGACACCTCCGCCGGCCTGCTGCTCGCGAACGCCATCGTGCTCGCGCTCCTCGACCGCGAGCGCACGGGCGAAGGCCAGTGGGTGTCGACCTCGCTCATCGAGGCCCAGATCTACATGCTCGACTTCCAGGCGGCACGCTATCTGATCGCAGGCGAAGTGCCGGGCCAGGAAGGCAACAGCCATCCGACCGGCGCAGGCACCGGCATGTTCGAGACATCCGACGGTCACATCAACGTGGCCGCCACCGGCGACAGCGTCTGGGAGAAATTCTGCAAGGCGACGGGCGCAACGGAACTACTCACCAATCCCGATTTCGCGACGCCGGCAGCGCGCACGAAGAACCGGACCGCTGTGCGCCAGCGTATTGCCGACATCATCAAACGGAACACGAACGACCATTGGGTGGAGCTTTTGAACAAGGCGGGCGTGCCCTGCGGTCCGATCAATACCGTCGACAAAGTGTTCGCCGATCCGCAGGTAAAACACCTGGGCATCGCGACGCCGGTCGACCATCCGAAGTACGGCGCCCAGACCGTGGTCGGACAGCCGTTTCACCTGAGCCGCTATCCGCAGCCGCAGAAGCTCAAACACACGCCCGAGCCGGGCGAGCACACGGACGAGATCCTGAAGGGCCTCGGCTACGACGATCGAGCCATCGCCGCACTGCGCGAGAAGAAAGCGGTGTAGCAGCGTGTCGGACTTCCACTCCGACACGCGACAAAGGAAAGGAGGTTACGGAGGGAAACCCTGGGGTGTCCCTCTGTTCCGTAGGGCGGCGAGGCCCGAGCCGGAGGCGAGCGCCGCCCCCTCGCAAAAAAAGCGGCCCGGTCGCCCGGGCCGCTCCCCCTGTCACACTTAAATCTTGGATCAGCTGCGCGCTGCCCGAATTCCGGTGTAGACCAGCATCCCGAGCGCGAAGAACGGGAAGGCGGCGATGTAGAACAATGCGATGAACGGGGCCGCGACGAAGAGCACGATGCGCTTCACATGCCCTGCCACGACGGCGCGGTGGCGGATCAGCGCTTTCACCGACATCCAGACGACCACTGCGAGACCGACGATCGGGAGCGCGAGGATGAAGGCCAGGCCAAGCAGCGGAGCCGCGGCGAGCATCAGCGTCACTTTGGTGGCGCCCGTGAGTTCTCTTGCCCGCGCTTTGAACGATTCGAGTTCGACGGCGGCGGTTTCTTGTCTGATTGTGTAGGTGGCGTTCATTTTCGGCTCCTTCGGGTTTTTGGTTTATCTGCTCTTGTCTGAACCCTCCGCATGGACTGTGCCAGCACACTTCCAGCGATGTCGCGGACCCGGTTATTTGCATGTTATTCAGTTGGTTAGGAAGCCCGACGCGCCTGCTCACAGCCTTGCCAGCGCGGCCTCCGATCCGCGTCGAAGTACAATTCTTTTATGCGCCGCCATATACCTTCGGCGGAAAAGCTGGCTCGGAATCAATAGGTTACGGCCAAGGAGCGGGTGCACACCGATCGCGTACACTGCCAAGCGCGGCCCCTTGGTCCCCGTAAGCACCGCGCGGATGAGATACCCGGGCCGCATGGAGTTACCTTGAATACACAAGAACTTGGCATCGCCGTGGTGGGATCCGGCCGTATCGGAAGCCTGAGGGCGAAGATGGCCGCGGCGCATCCGGCCGTGAAGTTTCTCGCCGTGTCGGACCTCGACAGCGGGCGCGCGGAACGCCTCGCGCAGAGCACCGGCGCCCAGGTGCATTCATCAAACAACGAGGAGGTGATCGCCGACCCGCGCGTGAACGCCGTCATCGTCTCGACGAGCGAGCATGAGCACGTCGCGCCCGTCTTGAGGGCGCTCGAGCTCGGGAAGCCCGTGCTCGTGGAAAAGCCGATCGCGCTGACACTGGACGATGCCGACCGGATCATCGCGCAAGCTGAGCGGACGGGGACGCCGATTCGCGTCGGCTATGCGCAGAGGTTCAAGCGTCGATACCTTTCGGCGAAGGACCAGATTCTCGAAGGGCGCCTCGGCGAGATCACCGCGTTGGCGGCGCGCGCCTGCAACACGCGGGCGCAGGGTATCGAGATCCTGAAGCGTTCGGCCACCGCCACGCCGGTCGTGGACGTGCTGACGTACTGGGTCGATGTCGCCGGATGGTTTCTCGAAGGCGTGCGTCCCCGCGAGGTCGTCGCGCGGGGCCACGGCACGGTCTTTCGGGATGCCGGCTTCGACGTGAACGACGCGACGTTCGCGATGATCACCTACCAGAACGGCGCCGTGGCGAATCTCGGCGTGTACTACGCGTTACCCGCGCATGCGCCGCAGCTCGGGATGGGTGTGCGCTTCGAAGTGTTCGGCTCGGAGGGCGCCCTGCTGCTCAATGACGATCACACCGACGAGCTTCTGATCACGAACAAAGGGATCCCCCACGCCTACGTCTCGGGACTGGAATTCACGACGGCGTTCCTGTCATCCTCGACGCCGGGCAACTGGCACATGGGCGACTACTGGGGACCGGTGGCGGACGAGTCGCGCGTGTGGCTCGACCACCTCTCGCGCGGGCGGCCGTGTCCGATGGCCACCGCGCAGGAGGCACGCCAGACGCTGGAGATCACCCTGGCTATCGAAGAGTCGGCGCGTACGGGACAGGCGGTCCGCCTGGCGGGCTGAGGCTCACGGCTCCCACATCGGCCGCGCCGGCAGTGCGCGGTCGAGGATCGATCGATCGAAAAAGATGAACGCGTCGAAGTGATCGCGCGGAACCAGCTCCACACCGTTCTCGTAGTTGCCGGCGTTCTGGTTCTGCATCCACCATCTTGGATGTTCCGCCAGGAACGCCGCATCGGAGGCGAAGAACGCGAAGGCGTGCTTCGCGTCGTACAGCTTCTTGTCCAGAGAGTTCGGCGCGGTCGGAATCAGCCACTCGCCTTGCGCGCCGCTCGCTTCGTACGCGGTGAACGCGATGTTGAAGACCTTCTTCCGCGCCATCGCGGTGAGAAAATGAATGCCGGATTTGATATCGCCGAAGCCCCACCAGTCCGCGCGCGAACGATTGTGTGAAACGTGGCTCGTGTGCGCGGCCACGATCGCCCGAGCCGCGGCATGCTTCTCCATGATGAGCATCGTGTTCCTGCCCTGCGCTTCGTCCCGCGCATTCCAGCTCAGGATGTCGTCCGACCAGTTGTAGTTGTAGAAGCCGAGCCAGCCGAGGAGCGTCGAAGCCGATATTGCCAGCTCGAAAGCGTCATCCGCGGTGCGATCCTTCTTCTTCTGTTTTTCGAGTGCCGAGCGTCTTGCCAAATCGAACAGACTCATCAGTGCGGCCCGGCACTGCTCGTAGTCGTCTTTCGGAGAGAAGTGTCGATCGTTTTGCACCCGGGCGAGAACCACTTCGATGTCGGTCCATGAAGAAGACCGGTAAGCCGGGCAGAGTTTCTCGATCGCTCCGAGAGGGCGGGCATCGAGGCCGGCCGCGGCGGCGAGGGAGCGAATCCTCGCATAGTGCTCCCACGGTCGGTCCCACACATCCATGCCTCGAAAGACGATCGCATCCTTCGGGTTCGCCAGATTGAACTTGCAAATCCACTCCCACAGCGGGAAATCCGAAGGCGTCGGCAGATAAAGCACGTCGATGGGCGGTGCGGTTTTCGACGTGGTACAGGCCGCAACCCAGCGCGCGAGCTCGAGGCTTCTGAGCGGCGGGTTCTCCCAGACGATCAGCCTGAAGCCGTGCTTCTCGACGAGATAGCGGATGAGCCGCGTCTGTATTCTCAGGAACCCGGATGATGCGTGCACCGTCTCGCCGAGCGCGACGACGTCGGTCCCCGCGATGCGTTTGTCGAGCAGCAGGGCAAGCTGCGCATCCGCGATTTTCTCCGGCAGCGTCTTGAGTTCGGTCACGCCGGGCAGCGCGCCGAGGACCGACGTGGCGAAAAGCAGCGCGGCGACGAAGGCAAAGCGTTTCATGCGCAACAACTACTCGCCTTTGATGCCTGCCTTGTCGATGACCATCTGCCAGCGCGCGGCTTCCTCCTGCATGTACTTGCCGAATTCGGCAGGGCTCATCTTCACGAGCAGCGCGCCCTGCTGCTCGAGCTTGCCGGCGACGGAGGATGATTCCTGGAGCGCCGTGATCTCGCCGTGCATGCGCTTCACGATGTCCTGCGGCGTTTTCAGCGGCGCGAACACGCCCCACCAGATATACGTGATGTAACCGGGAACGCCGGCCTCCGTCATCGTCGGCACGTTCGGAAGCTGGGGGTTGCGCTGTTTGCTGCCCACACCGAGCGGCTTCAGCCTGCCGCTCTTGATGTACCCCATGAGCGAAGGCACCGATCCGATATTGATCTGTGTGTTGCCCGCCATGGTGTCGACCGCCGCGGGACCACCGCCCTGGAACGGCACGTGCACGATGTTCGTGCCCGTCATGAGCTTGAAGAGCTCCGTGTTCATGTGCGGGAAACCGCCGATGCCCGAAGAAGAGTAGTTGAGCTGCCCCGGGTTCTTCTTCGCGAGCGCGATCAGCTCCTTCACGCTGTTCACCGGAAGCGTCGGATGCACCGTGAGCACGCTGTCGCCGAGCCCGATCAGCGCGACGGGCTCGTAAGATCGTGCGTAGTCGATACCCTTTGCCTGTTTCTTGTCGAGGAGATGGCCATACGCAGTCGACGTGATCATGAACGTCGAGCCATCCGGCGGAGACGATGCCGCCATGTGCATGCCGATGATCGAACCCGCGCCCGGCCGGTTGTCGACCAGAACCGTCTGTTTCAGACGACCCGTGAGCTCCGGTGCGAGGATGCGCGCGACGATGTCCGTGCTGCCACCCGGCGCCCATGGCACGAGCAGGCGCACCGGCTTCTCGGGCCAGGCAGCCGTCGCAACGCACGGCGCGAGCACAGAGATCGCGGCGAGGAGAGCGGCGAATCCGGGGGTACGGCGGCGGTAACTCATGCGGGCGCTCCTGGAGTTGAGGCTGAACTATATAACGGCCGGTCTTGGCGACGCTCGCCTTCGCCTCGGGCCTGGCCGGTTCTGCTCAACGCCTCGTATGTCTTTATGGAAATACGGACGGACGCCGGAATGTGTCGTTCGCGGCGACCCCGCTGCTCGGCAGCCCCCACTCATCGATAAGGGGTGGTTCCAAGCCGTCTTGGACGCTCGACTGTAGAATGGCTGCCTCGCCGTGCACTAACCCGAAGGAGGAGTCGCACATGAACGCTCCGCTCACGCTCCAGACCACGCCTGCCATCGACTGCTCCCCCGAGGAGTGGGAAGCGCGCGTCGATCTCGCCTGCCTTTATCGCATCGTGTCGCACATGGGATGGCACAAGAGCATCATCTACAACCACATCTCGACGCGCGTGCCCGGCCCGGAGGTTCACTTCCTCCTGAACCCCTTCGGTCTGATGTATACCGAGATCACGGCTTCGAACCTGCTCAAGGTCGATCTGAAAGGCCGCAAGGTGAACCCCTCGCCCTATCCGGTGCACACCGCCGGATTCGTCGTGCACAGCTCGGTGCATCGCGTGCGCGACGACGTGAAATGCGTGATCCATACGCATTCCAATGCAGGTACCGCGGTGTCTTGCCAGAAGCAGGGCCTGCTTCCGATCAATCTCGGCTCGATGGGTCTCTACGACAAGATCGCCTACTACGACTGCGAAGGCGTCACCAACGAAGCGGACGAATGCGAGCGCATCGCGGCGGCCCTCGGCAACAAGAACGTGATGATCCTGCGCAACCACGGGCTGCTCACCTGCGGCGCGAATGCGGCCGAGGCATTCAACCTCATGCGGCGGCTCGAGAACGCCTGCGAGGTGCAGATCATGGCTCAGTCGGGTGGCGCCGAGCTCATCATGCCGCCGATGAAGGTCATCAACAGGACCGGCGACGCGACGATGACCATGGACCAGAACGCCGATGCGGTGGGCGAGAAAGCCGACGGCCCGACGATCACGTGGGCCGCCGTGCGCCGCTGGATGGCGCAAGTCGACCCGAGCTACATGAGCTAGAACGGGATCAACATGTCCGACTTACCACGTTCAGTCACCATCCACGAAGAAGGTCCGCGCGAAGGTTTTCAGATCGAGAAGGGACCGATCCCCACCGCACGCAAGATCGAATTCATCGAAGCACTGTCCGAAACCGGTCTGCATCACATCCAGATCGTCTCGTTCGTGAACCCCAAGCGCGTGCCGGGCATGGCCGATGCCGAGGACGTGGTGCGCGGCGTGAACCCGAAGCCGGGCGTCGACTACACTGCGCTGTGGTTGAACGAGAAGGGTCTCGAGCGCGCGATGACCTTCGACAAACTCACGCTCGAAGGCAAGATTTCGATCTACGCGTCCGAGAAGTTCTCGATGAAGAACAACAACCGGACGAGCGCGCAGGAGTTCGAATACGCGCGCCGTGTGCTCGACACTTACATCGAACACGGCATTCCAGTGGAGCGTGGCTCGATCGCCTCGGCGTTCGGGTGCAACTATCAGGGCGACATCCCCGTCTCGACGATCCTGGACATCCTGCGCCGCATCCACGAGATCGCGGACGAGCGCGGCATCAAGCTGAAGGAGCTTTCGTTCGCGGACACGATGGCGTGGGCGACGCCGCTCCAGGTGAAGCAATTACTCGGCGCGGTGCGCGAGAAATATCCGGACGTGCGCCTCAGTCTGCACCTTCACGACACGCGCGGCATGGGCATCGCCAATGCAGCCGCGGGACTCGAAATGGGCGTCACCATGTTCGACGCGTGCGTGGCGGGGCTCGGCGGCTGTCCGTTCGCGGCGCATAAGGGCGCGGCGGGAAACGTGTGCACGGAAGATCTCGTGTTCATGTGCCAGGAGATGGGCATCGAGACCGGCGTCGATCTCGACCGGACGATCGAGTGCGCGCAGCTCGCCGAAGAGATCGTCGGACATCCGCTGCCCGGGTCGGTCAAGCTTGGCGGCAACCTGAAGAAGCTCCGCGAGGGGCTGAAGGAAGCGGCGGCGGCGTGATGCGTTCCGTCGTTCGTGGTTCGAGACACTGCGCTCCTCGCCACGAACGCTTCGATCGATCGTGATGTAAGGCTCTGCGATGTCCACCGAATCAACCGCGCCGGCTGCTCTCGCCCTCGCCGGCATCCGCATTCTCGAACTGGGCCACACAGTCATGGGCCCGTCGTGCTCCGTCGTGCTCGCCGACCTCGGCGCCGACGTCATCAAGGTCGAGCCGCCGGAAGGCGACCGCACACGCGCGAACGTGGGCTTCGGCTCGGCGCTCTTCCCCGTTTTCAATCGCAACAAGCGCAGCCTCTGCATCGATCTGAAAAGCGAGGCAGGCAGGGAAGCGTTTCATCGAGTGGTCGAAACCGTCGATGCGCTGCTCGAGAATTTCGCACCCGGCGCGATGGATCGCCTCGGGCTCGGCTATGCAGCGCTCTCGAAGCGCCATCCGCGGCTCGTCTACTGCAGCCTGAAAGGATTTCTTTCCGGACCGTACGAAAAACGGGCGGCGCTCGACGAAATCGTTCAATACATGGGCGGGCTCGCCTACATGACGGGCCCGAGCGGCATGCCGTTGCGCGCCGGCGCGTCGGTGGTCGATATCATGGGCGGCATGTTCGGCGCGATCGGCATCCTCGCGGCGATTCGCGAGCGTGAGCGCACCGGACGCGGACAGCTCGTCGAAAGCTCGCTCTTCGAATCCACTGCGTTCCTCGTCGCACAGCACATGGGCCAGCAGGCGCTCACCGGAAAGGCGCCGCCGCCGATGCCGGAGAAGGCGAGCTCGTGGGCCGTCTACGATCCGTTCAAGACGGCTGACGGGAAGACGGTGTTCGTGGGCATCACGAGCGACAATCACTGGCGTGCGTTCTGCACGGGTTTCAACGTCGAGCACATGCTCAAGGATCCCGATCTCGAGTCGAATCCCCAGCGCGCACAGCAGCGCGCGAAGATCATGCCGGTCGTTCGCGAGAAATTCGCCGCCGAGACCGCCGCTTCGCTGTGTGAAAAGCTCGAGAAGATGAACATCCCCTTCGGTCCGCTCGCGACGCCCGGTGATCTCTTCGACGATCCTCACCTGAACGCCGGAGGTCGCATGCTCGACCTCGAGCTTCCCACCGGCACGCGCATGAAAATTCCGGGCATTCCGCTCGACATGGACGGCCGCAAGTCGGCGATCCGCATGCAGCCGCCGGCGATGGGCGCGCACACCCGGGCCGTGCTGGAGGAATCGGGCTTCAGCACGGACGAGATCGAGCGGCTCGTGCGCGACGGAGTCGTGATCGCGAACTGAGCGCGGCCTGACAAGAGAACTTCCCTCGCCCCCGAGACTTAGACAGGAGAACGGACATTGCGCATGCTGCACGGCCTGGTGGCCGCGCTCGCGTTGGGCACCGTGGGCGCCGCCGCGTCAGCCGAGAAGAGCCTCGGCTCGGCCGACATGAAAGGCTTCATGGCGAATCTCGGCGCCGAGCCGCATCCGACGACGCCACAGGAATTCGGAACGTTCATTCGCTCCGAGCTTGCGAAGTGGGCGAAGGTGGTGAAGGAGTCGGGCGCGCGGGCGGAGTAAATACTTCTCGCCCGGGGACGGTAATTGCTCGCAGCACGCCCTATGGACCTCGTCACCCTGCAACCATCCGGCCTTTTCTGCGCCGCCGGCGGTTTCCACATCGATCCCTGGCAGCCGGTCGAGCGGGCGGTGATCACGCACGCCCACGGCGATCACGCGACCTTCGGACATCGGCATTACCTCGTCACCCAGCCGGGCGTGCACGTGACGCGCCGGCGCGTGGGTCTCGAGGCGACGATCCAGACGCTCCAGTATGCCGAACCGATCACGATCAACGGCGTCACGGTCTCGCTCCATCCGGCGGGACACGTGCTCGGCTCGGCGCAGGTGCGTCTCGAGTACGGGGGCGAAGTGTGGGTCGTCTCCGGAGACTACAAGCTTCAGCCCGACTCGACGTGTGCGCGGTTCGAGTCCATCCGCTGCGACACGTTCATCACCGAATCGACCTTCGGCTTGCCGATCTACCGCTGGCGCGACGCAGCCGAGCTTTTTGCGGACATGAACCGCTGGTGGAGCGAGAACCGGGCGGCGGGCCGCGCCAGCGTGGTCTACGCCTATGCGCTCGGCAAGGCACAGCGTGTGATCGCGAACGCCGATCGCTCGATCGGGCCGATCTACACGCACGGCGCGGTCGAAGCATTGAATGAAGCGTATCGCGCCTCGAACGTGCCGCTACCGCCGACGCGGCGCGTCTCCGAGATGCCGCGCGGGCACGGCTTCGGCGATGCGCTCATCGTGGCGCCGCCCTCCGCGCAGGGCACCGCGTGGCTGCGCCGCTTCGGCGACTACGCCGATGCGTTCGCTTCGGGATGGATGCAGATTCGCGGCATACGGCGGCGACGTGCGGTCGATCGCGGCTTCGCCTTGTCCGACCACGCGGACTGGCCGGGCCTGCTTCAGGCGATTTCCGCCACCGGCGCGCAGCGCGTGTTCGTGACGCACGGCTACAGCGATCCGCTCGTGCGCTGGCTGTGCGAGCGCGGCATCGATGCGCGGACGCTCGTCACGCGGTTCGCCGGAGAAGAAGGCAGTGCGCAGAGCGAGCCGCAGGCGGAAGAAACGGCGCACCAGGCGTGAAGCGCTTCGCGCAGCTCTATGCCGAGCTCGACGGCACGAACTCGACCAACGCGAAGCTAGCGGCGCTCGAACGCTACTTCCGCGAAGCGCCTGCCGAGGATGCCGCGTGGGCCGTGTAACTTCTCACCGGCAACAAGCCGCGCCAGGTGGTTCCCTCGCGCCGGATGTACGAGCTCGCTGCTGAAGTAAGCGCGACGCCGATGTGGCTCATGGACGAGTGCTACGAAGCGGTCGGCGATCTCGCGGAGACGGTGGCTCACGTTCTGCCGCCCGCCACCCGGCCGAGCGACGCCCCGTTGCGACAATGGGTCGAAGAGCGCCTGCTCCCGCTCGGCGTGGCGCTCGACGAAGCGCGCGCCGAGAGCCTCAAACGCGCGTGGGACGAGCTCGACGGAACGGCGCGGCTCGTGTGGAACAAGCTGATCACCGGCGAGTTTCGCATCGGCGCATCGGCACGCAGCGTGACACGCGCACTCGCCGCGATGTCCGGCCTCGATGCCGCAGTCATCGCACACCGCCTCGCCGGTACGTGGCGGCCGTCAGCGGAGAGTTATCGCGCGCTCATCTCGCCCGAGGGCGAGCAGGGCGAAGCAAGCAGGCCGTATCCGCTGTTTCTCGCGTACGCATTCGAAGGCGATCCCGCGACGCTCGGCGATATCCGCGATTGGCAGGTCGAATGGAAGTGGGACGGTATTCGCGGGCAACTGATCCGGCGCGGTGCGCAGGTCTATCTCTGGTCTCGCGGCGACGATCTCATCAACGAGACGTTCCCGGAGCTGGTGGAAGCGGGTGCGTCGCTGCCGGCGGGGACAGTGCTCGACGGCGAGATCGTCGTGTGGGAGAACGGTCGCGCTGCGCCGTTCAATACGCTTCAACAGCGCATCGGCCGCAAGACGCCCGGCAAGACGCTGATCGACAAAGCGCCCGCGACGCTGATCGCATACGACGTGCTCGAGCTGCATGGTGAGGACATGCGAGGCAAACCGCTCACCGAACGGCGCGCTGCGCTCGAGGCGCTGCTGGAAGACGCGCCGTTGCGCACCTTCGGCGACGTCGGGGAGCACGGTGCGCGCGGCACACTGAAGGCATCATCCTGCATACGGCTCTCGCCGCTCGTCGAGGCATCCGACTGGAACGTGCTTGCCGAAAGGCGTGCAGATGCGCGCGAGTTGGGCGTCGAGGGCGTGATGCTCAAGCGCCGCGACGCGCCTTACGGCGTCGGCCGCGTGCGCGGTCCGTGGTGGAAGTGGAAGATCGAACCCTACACCGTCGATGCGGTGCTCATGTATGCGCAGCGCGGCCACGGCCGGCGGGCGAGCCTCTATACCGACTACACGTTCGGCGTCTGGGATCAGGGCGCGCTCGTTCCGTTCGCAAAGGCGTACTCGGGACTGAGCGACACCGAGATCCGCAAAGTCGATGCGTACGTGCGGGAGCACACGCTGGAGAAATTCGGGCCGGTGCGCGTCGTCTCGCCCGACATCGTCTGCGAGCTGGCATTCGAAGGCATCCAGCGCTCGACGCGGCACAAGTCGGGCATCGCCGTGCGCTTTCCACGCATCGCGCGCCTGCGGCCAGACAAGAAACCGGCCGAGGCCGACAGCCTCGATACGATTCGCGCGCTACTGTAGCCGTTTCATGGAATGCGCTTACTTCGGAGACATCGTTCCACGGTGCCGCCACAACGTCATGCCCGATATTCTCGCACTCCGGTGCCTGAATCGGACCGTTGTCAAAAACGAGCCCCGCGTCGTCTAATCACTGGGAGCGGCATCCACTCGTCAAAAGGGCACTCATCAGTCGTCTTGCAACTGCGTTAGGCCGTGCACGCGCGGCTTGCGGGACAGGCGGTAGACGCTCGCGCAGCGTATGAGATAGCAATGCACACAGGAAAGTCATACGAGCTTCTGGAGTTTCTTTCCTGGACCCGGAGGGACCTCTACGTCCTGGTCATCCTGGGTGTGGTGCCTGTTGTTGCGTACCAGATTGGCGGGCTGAAGTGGCTGGGAATTCCCTGGACTGCCGTCGCTCTCCTGGGAACGGCGACTGCGTTCATAGTCGGTTTCAAGAACATTCAGACGTACAACCGCACCTGGGAAGCGCGCCAGATATGGGGGGAAATAGTCAGCGGCAGCCGGGCCTGGGGGTTGATGAGCAGGGACTTACTGACCCATCCGGAAAAATCAAGGCGACTCATCTACCGCCATTTCGCCTGGCTCACAGCGATGCGGTATCAGATGAGAGAGAGCAGAGCCTGGGAGAGCACGAGCAAAGCTCACAATGCAGAGTATCTACGGCGCTATCGCATTCCCGAAAGGGAAGTTCCGCTCGCCACCGAGCTGGCTCGGTATGTTTGCGGACGCGAGATGGAGCAGATCCTCGCGGCAAAGAATCGGGCCACTCAAGTCATGAGCCTGCAAGGTGAGGCCATCAAGGAGTTGTTTGCAAACCAGGAGATTGTCGTAACGCAGTTCGTGGATATGCAACGCGCACTCAGGGAGTTTTTCATTCAGCAAGGTCGCAGCGAGCGCATAAAGGACTTCCCGTTCCCGAGACAATTCGCGGTCGTTAGCGCCCTCTTCGTTAAACTGTTCTGTCTTCTGCTTCCGTTCGGCTTGCTGAGAGAATTCGACGAGCTGAATGGGAGCGTCGAGGGCATCTTGAAAGGCCACATGGTGTGGTTAGTCATTCCTTTCAGTGTGTTGATCTCGTGGATGTACACGTCGCTGGAACAAGTGGGAGAAAGCACCGAGAGTCCGTTCGAAGGGAACGCGAACGACGTGCCGATTTCGCAGATGTGCCGAATGGTCGAGATCGAAATGCGGGAAATGCTCGGCGAAACGGACTTACCGCCCTCGCTGCAACCGACAAACAACATTGTCTTTTAGATGCGCAGTCGGACAGTCGGCTGCTGCTCCAATGCGTCGAGATGGTCCGCCCACGCCCGCATCGTCCTCCGGCACTCAGGTAGGTGCTTGTCACGGAGAGCGTTAGAGGCAGGGGTACGATGAACGACCATGCGCGCCTTGTCCGCTCCGCCGAGCGGCGCCTGCGCCGCCAACTCGAGCGCGGCAGGCAACGGACCGCGGAACCCCCTGCACCGCCGACGACGATCGAGACCGTCGCCGCACCGGATGCAAAGGGGAACGGTGCTTGGCGTGTCGAAGCGTGGTTCTCGCAGCGGGGCATGACGCCGTTCGCATTCCAGCGCGAAACATGGGCGCGCTACGCCGCGGGCGAAAGCGGCCTCATCCACGCCTCCACCGGTACGGGGAAAACGCTCGCCGCATGGCTCGGCCCTGTCATGGAGGCCATCGACGAGCGCCGACCCATTCACGCGCTCCAGGTGTTGTGGATCACGCCGATGCGCGCACTTGCCGCAGACACGCTGCGCTCCCTCGCCGCGCCGCTCGGCGACCTCGGTCTTTCGTGGCGCGTGGGCCTTCGCACCGGCGACACGTCCCCGGCCGATCGTGCGCGCCAGGATCGCAAACGCCTCCAGGCAATGGTCACGACGCCGGAATCGCTCACGCTCATGCTGACGCGTGCAGAGCAAGCCGCCACGTTCGGAGCGCTGCGCGCCGTGGTCGTCGACGAATGGCACGAGCTCATGAGCAGCAAACGCGGCGTGCAAGTCGAGCTCGCGCTCGCACGACTGAAGCGCCTCGCGCCGAAGCTTCGCATCTGGGGTTTGTCGGCCACGCTCGGCAATCTGGATGAAGCGCGCGACGTGCTGCTCGGCGGTTCTCATGGCGTCATCGTCGCGGGCTCGGAACCGAAGTCGATCCTGATCGACGCCGTGTTACCCGAAGACATCCGTCACTACCCGTGGGCCGGGCACCTCGGCACGCGCGCCGTCGCGCAGGTCGCGGCGGAGATCGAAACGAGCGGCACCACGCTCGTCTTCACGAACGTGCGCTCGCAGGCCGAACAGTGGTATCGCGCGCTTCTCGATCATCGGCCGGACTGGGCCGGCGTGATCGGTCTGCACCATGCCTCGCTCGACGTCGCGGCCCGGCGCTGGGTCGAAAACGGCCTGCGCACGGGCGCGCTCAAAGCGGCGGTGTGCACGTCGAGCCTCGACCTCGGCGTGGATTTCTCGCCGGTCGATCGTGTGATCCAGATCGGCAGTCCCAAAGGCGTCGCACGGCTGCTTCAGCGCGCGGGACGTTCGGGACACAGGCCGCACGCGCAGAGCCGCATCACGTGCGTGCCCGCGCATGCGCTGGAGTTGATCGAGACACCCGCCGCAAGAGCCGCCGTCGCAGCACGCGCGCTCGAAGCACGGCCGCCGCTCGGAAGACCCCTCGACGTGCTGGTGCAGCACGTCATCACGATCGCGCTGGGCGAAGGTTTCCGCGACCACGAGCTGCTGGCCGAAGTGCGCGCCACGCATGCCTACGCTTCCCTCACCGATACCGAATGGCAGTGGGTCCTCGCGTTCGCAGGCGGTGGCGGCGTGCTCTCGACGTATCCCGAATATCGCCGCATCGCGGCCGACGAAGGAGGGATCTACCGAGTTCCGGACGTGCGCGTCGCACGCCGCCACCGCGCCCAGGTCGGCACCATCGTCTCCGATGCTTCGGTCAACGTGCAGTTCATGCGTGGCGGACGCATCGGCACGATCGAGGAGAGCTTCCTCGCGAAGCTCCAGCCGGGAGAAGCGTTTCTCGTGGGCGGCCGCGCCGTCGAGTTCGTTCGCATGCGCGAGATGACGGCGTGGGTGCGCCGTGCATCGGGCGGCCGCGCGATCGTTCCGCGGTGGCTGGGCGGAAAGCTCTCGCTCTCGAGCGAGCTCGCGCGACACATTCAGCGCGAGCTGGAACGGGCGGCAGACGCTGTCGAAGCAGGGCCGCCAGCGAGGGCCGCCCAGCTTGCGCCCGAAACCGCCGCGATCATGCCACTCGTCGAGCTTCAGGCGCGCGATTCACGCGTGCCACGCGCAAACGAACTTCTCGCCGAAGAGCACCACACGCGCGAAGGCAAGCATCTTTGCGTCTTCCCATTCGCGGGACGGCATGTGAACGCCGCGCTCGCCGCGCTCGTCGCCTGGCGGCTCGCACGCGAAGCGCCGCTGTCCTTCAGCATGGGGTTCAACGATTACGGCTTCGAGCTCCTGAGTCCCGTCCCGTTCGACATCGATGCGGAGACGTTGAGGCAAGCACTTGCGGCGACGCAAGCGGACGAAGACATCATCGCGAGCGTCAATGCCGCGGAGCTCGCACGGCGCCACTTTCGCGAAATTGCACGCGTGGCGGGTCTCGTCTTTCAGGGCTATCCGGGCGAACCGCGCAGCGCGAAGCAGCTTCAGGCGAGCAGCGGCATTCTGTACCGACGTCTATCTGCGGCACGATCCGGACAATCCGCTCCTCGCACAGGCGCGGCGCGAAGTGCTCGAGCGCGAGCTCGACCTGAAAAGACTCGAAACGACGCTCGCTGGATGTCGCCTCGCGGCGCATCGTCTTCGAACGCCCGGCGCGCGTCACGCCGCTTGCGCTTCCCCTGCTGGCGGATCAGATGCGAAACGCGCTTTCCACCGAGAAGCTCGCCGAGCGCATCGCACGCATGCAACTCGCAATGCAGAAGCCGGAGCCGCAGCCGCGCCGTCGCTCCAAACCTGCACGCGACGACGATGCGGCCTGAAGGCGCGCTCGCTGTGCACGTCGCGGGCGAAACACTCTGGCTGCTGCCGGGCCGCGCGGCATTCCATGTCGGCAGGTCCACACTGCTCATCGCGGACGCGCATCTCGGCAAGGCGGCGGCGTTTCGTCGCGCCGGAATTCCCGTGCCGCAGGGCACGACAGCGGACAACCTTGCGCGCCTGTCCGGGCTCGTGCAGGCGTGCTGCGCAGAGCGCCTGATCTTTCTGGGCGATCTCACGCATGACCCAGCCGCGCGGCGTGCCGCGAGCGGCGCATTCGTGCGCTGGCGCGAACAGCATGAGCAACTCGACGTGACGCTCGTGCGCGGCAACCACGACCGGCGCGCGGGCGACCCTGAACGCGTGTGGAATATGCGGATCGTTCCCGAACCGTTCGTCGAAAACGGCCTCGCGTGGTGTCACGTGCCACAGGACGTCCCCGGTTGCTACGCGATCGCGGGTCACATCCATCCGGGCGTACACCTGAACGGCCGCGGCCGCGAAAGCGTACGCCTGCCGTGCTTCTGGTTCGCGAAAACGCGTGCGGTGCTGCCTGCGTTCGGCGATTTCACCGGGCTCGCCGACGTAGTTCCCGAAGAGGGAGATCGCGTCTATGTGGATTCGGGCAGCGGTATTGTCGCCGTCGTTTAGCGGCGCCCGGCGGCGTACCGATGTTCGCGTCCTCAACGCCAGCACGCGCCCCAGCCTTTCTACAAACTCTCCGAACGGACGACTGCGCCTCGAGGCGCATGACGTCTGCGATACCGCGCCCGGCGTACGGGTTGCGCGAAGAGTTAGACTCCCGCTGACAGACATCTCACGGCCAACGCCGATCCGCATGGAAACAGGTCCGGAATACCGTGTGCAGGCATGCAACCTCTCGCATGCTTCGGAAAACAAGATCCACGACGACACGGTAGCGCGTCGCTTCGGTTTCGGCGGCGGTCTCGTTCCGGGGGTCGAACTCTACGCCTACATGACGCATGTGCCGGTTGCGCGTTGGGGCATCGAATGGCTCGAGCGCGGCACGGCCGAATGCCGATTCATGAAGCCGGTCTACGACGGACGCCTGGTGTGCGTCAGCGCTACCGCAGCCGCCTGCACGCTCGCGATCACGCTCGAAAGCGAAGGACAGCGCTGCGCCAGCGGCTCGGCGGTGCTGCCGGACGATGCAAGCCCGCGTCGCTCGCCTGCGGCGATTGCTTTCGAAGCGGCCCCCTTTCCCGACCCGAGCGATCGACCTGAAGCTTCCGAAGCGACGCTTGCCCCGGGGCGCCGTCTGTCATCTCGTCCGCTGCATCTCACGCGAGCGGAGCTCGAGAAGTATCTCGCCGACATTCGCGAAACGGACCCGCTCTATGCGCGGGAAAAGCTCGTGCATCCCGCGTTCATGCTGCGGCTCGCCAACTTCACGCTGAAGGACAACGTGAAGCTCGGGCCGTGGATCCATGCGGGGAGCTCCGTCGTTCATTGCGGTCTCGCGCATGCAGAGGACACGCTGAGCGCGCACGCGACCGTCGCCGCGAACTACGAGCGGAAGGGCCACCGCTTCGTCGATCTCGACGTGGTGGTCGTCGCGAACAGCGCGCGTGCCGTCGCGCAAGTGCGTCACACGGCGATTTATAGTCTGCGCCGCGCTAACATCCCGCCCGTCGATTGATCGCCGGCACTGGGGAGGGGGCGCGACCCGCACACGCCTCACCGCGGCTGGCGCAGCCATGCACCGCAGGCACACAAACCCAAGGGAGACATGATGAGCTGGAAATTCGAACTGCTGACGACGCCCGGCACCGAGCAGTTGATCACCGAAGGGCCGGTATGGAGCGGCGAACACATTCTCTTCACGCAAATCCGGGAGAACCGCATCCTGCGTTACGACCCGAAGACCGACGCGATCGACGTCTGGCGCACCGGCACCAATCGCACCAACGGCCTCGCGTACGACGAGAACGGCCGGCTCTTCGGCTGCTGCTCCGGCGGGCGCGCGATCGCGCGCTTCGATTCCGACGGGAAGAACGTCGTCGTCGCCGATCGCCTCGATGGCAAGCGGCTCAATACGCCGAACGATCTCGCCATCGAGCGCAAGGGGCGCATCTGGTTCACCAATCCCGTGAACGAAGGCAACTGGGACAAGACCGAAGTGAGCGAGCTCGACCATCGCTCGGTGCTGCGCGCCGATCCTCAGTCCGACGGAAAGTACAGCGTCACGCGGGTGACCTTCGATACGACGCAACCGAACGGCATTCTCGTCTCGCGCGACCAGCGCACGCTCTACGTGGCGGAAAGCGGTTCGGAGAAAGGCATACCGCGCCAACTGCGCGCCTATCCGATTCGCGAAGACGGAAGCCTCGGCGCGTACGATGCGCTCTTCACGTGGGGGGAGGACGCGCGCGGCCCCCATCGCGGCATCGACGGCATGTGCCTCGACGCGGAGGACAACATCATCGCGACGGCCGGGTATTACACGAGTGGCTCAGGCCCGATGTTGTACGTGTTTTCGCCGGGTGGCCGCGTGCTCGAAACCCATCCGGTCCCTGCCAACCGCCCGACCAACTGCTGCTTCGGCGGCCCCGACATGACCACGATATTCGTGACCAGCACGAATGGTCACTTCTTCAAGGCGCGCACAGAGCGTGCGGGATGGTCTATGTATCCATAGCCCATCCAGTCTCCGGTGAGCGGCGCGCCTCGGAGAGGCTGTCGCCGCGAACGAAACATTCGAAC
>CAWEHH010000005.1:0-46448 GCA_963808765.1 uncultured beta proteobacterium | reverse complement strand
CCAATGAGAAGGTACATTATCGTGGGTGGTGGCGCCGCCGGCTGCGTGCTTGCGAGCCGCCTACGGGAAGATCCATCGAGGAGGGTCCTGCTGCTCGAAGCCGGACGCGACACGCCGCCGGGTGCAGAGCCCGAGGACATCACCGACGTCTATCCCGCGTCCTATTTCAACCGCGATTATTTCTTGGCTGGGCCTGCATGCGCACTGGCGTAACCGCGGCAACTCTCCTTCGACGCCGTTTCCACAGGCCCGCATCATGGGGGGCGGCGGCTCCGTGATGGGCATGGTTTCGCTGCGCGGAGTGGCACGCGATTATGACGAATGGGCGGAGCTCGGCGCCGACGGCTGGTCGTGGAACGACGTGCTCCCTGGTACTTCAACAAGCTCGAACGCCGACCAGGACTTCGACGGGCCGCTGCACGGCAACGACGGGCCTTTGCCCATCCGGCGGCTTCCACGCGCCTCATGGCCGCCGCTCCGCGCGCGCGATCGAGCAGTTCTGCGAAGCGCGCTCGATGCCGTTCATCGCCGACATGAACGCCGATTTCCGGGACGGGCCACGGCATGGTTCCGATGTGCAACACGCGTGAGCGTCGCGCATCGAGCGGGCTCTGTTATCTGGATGCCAAGGGACGCGCCCGGTCGAATCTCTCCATCCAGACTTCGACGAGCGTCACGCAACTGCTTCTCGAAGGTCGTCGTGTGACCGGCGTGGCGGCAGACATCGACGGAGAACGGCGCCAGTTTCCCGCGAATGAAGTTCTCCTGTGCGCAGGCGCCCGTCTTTTCGCCGGCGCTGCTCATGCGTTCCGGGCTTCCGGGTGGGGGAATCGCTGAATCGCATCGGCATCCCGGTCGTCTGTACCGCCCCGGCGTCGGCGCCAATCTGCAGAATCATCCGGTGGTGTTCGTCGGGATGCATCTGCGGCGCGGGGCGCGGCAGGCTCCGGAGCTTCGCATGACGCCCTCCATTTCGCTGCGCTTCTCCTCGGCGAAAGAAAGCGCGCCGGGAGCCGACCTCTATATCAACGTCCAAAGCAAGACATCGTGGAACACGTTGGGATTGCACGTCGCGAATCTCGCTCCGGCGCTGCTCAAACCCGCGCCGGCTGCCGCGTCTGGCTCACGTCCCCGGACCCGCACACGCCCCCGAGATCGAGTTCGACTTCATGTCCGACGAGCGCGACGTGCGCCGCATGTCGGAGGCCGTCGCGCGGACCCTCGAGATCGCCGCCCACTGCTATGGCGCGCTCGATTGCGGTGAGGCCTTTCCTCTGCGCTTCAGCGACCGCGTGCGGAACCTGAATCAGCTCACGACGAAGAACCGGGTGAAGACGGCGCTCCTGGCGCGCCTCTTCGATCTCTCGCCTCGCGTGGCGGACTGGGCTCTCAGCGCAGGAGGAGAAACCGTGTCACTTCGCGAAATCGCCACGGATCGCGCTCGTCTCTAAGAGCACGTCATCGCGAACACGGCCGGCGTGGTTTCACCGCGTCGGCACGTGCCGCATGGGCCGTGATCCAGCGACCAGATGGCGGTCGTCGAGCCGACGCAAAGCTGCATGGATCAGTGGACTCAGGGTCGCCGACGCTTCTATCATGCCGACCATCATCGCCGGCAACACGAACATTCCGACGATCATGCTGGCGGAGAAAATCGCCGCGTCCATGCGTCGCGCGGCCTGAATACACTCCTGCCGAAGGGATTCATGGACAAGCTCATCATCACGAACTGCGCGGCCGATACGAACATGTACGCCGAAGTGCCGCCGCGTTTTCACGATTCCCGTGCTCGCGGAATCGATACACGGCGCCTGGCGGGCAGGCGCCTCCATCGCGCACATCCATGCGCCCAATGAAGATTTCCAGGCGTGGGCTTCTCATACGAAGGCGATCCGGGAACGGTGCGACGTGCTGATCCAATACGGCATCTCGACGCAGACGGTCGCGCAGCGCCGTGCGGTCGTCGAGACCCAGCCTGACATGATTTCAGTTGCGGTGGGGGCGCACAATCTCGCATTCGTCGGTCGCGATCTCATGATGCTTCATCCGCGCGCGGAGTTGGCGGAGTCGATGCGCATGTGCCGCGATCACGGGGCGAGCCCGAGTTCGAGGTGACGACGCTCGGCGACTTCTGGATGATCGACGATCTCGCCGACAAAGGGCCTGGTCGATCCGCCTTTCCTGGTGACGCTTTTCTTCGGTCGTCCCGGCGGAACGCGGTCGCCACCCACCGTGGAAGAATTTCTGCATCGCGTCGCCAACCTTCCGAAGAACACGTATTACGCGACGAGCGTCACCGGGCCCGACGCAGCACCTCACGCTCGAGACGATGGCCGTGATGTGCAACGGCCACGTCCGGCTCGGCACGGAAGACGAGCCTTACCTGAAGCCGGGGGTTCTCGGCGATAACGCCGATCACGTCGCGCGCATCGCGCGTATCGCCGCCGAATTCGGGCGTGAGGTGTCCAGCGTCGAGGAGACGCGCGCCACGCTGAACATCCCACGCCACTAGAGGAAACTCCTGATGGCCCAGGATTTGCTCGGCCTCTACAACACCGACGACTTGAAGGAAGGCGCGCGGCGGCGCTTGCCCAAAGGGCCCGTTCGAGTTCATGGACAGGGGTAACGACGACGAAGTGGCGATGCGCCACAACCGCGCCGCGCTGGAGGCCATTCGCTTCAGGCCTCGCGTCCTGGTCGACGTGTCTAAACGCTCGCAGGAAATCACGCTGATGGGCAGGACGCAGGCGATGCCCGTCATCGTCGCGCCGACGGGCTCTACGGAACTCGCCTGGTATGAGGGCGAGGTCGCGCTGGCTCGCGCCGCGGCGGCGGCGAATATTCCGTATACGCTCGCTGTCGGGCTCGATGACGGCGTCGAGAAAGTCGGCGAAAGAAGCGGGCGGCGCCCTGTGGGATGCAGTTCTACATGTGGCCCGACCGCAGCAAGTCTCACGCAGCTCATCGCACGGGCGCGCGATGCCGGCTTCCAGGGGCTGGTCTTCACGGCGGACACGCCCGTCGCACCCGGCCGCGAATACAACCTGCAGCAACGGTTTCACCATTCCGTTCAGGTTCACGGGTGCTGCAACGTCGCCGACGTGCTCATGCATCCACGATGGCTGTCTCGGTGTGCTCTTGGGCCGCTACGTCGTGACGACGGCATGCCGCGCTATGCGAACTTCCCGCCGGAACGCAGGTGCGCATCACCGCGCTGCCGATGGGCCGGTCGACGGCGCTCAACGCGACGCTTGGACTGGAACGACGTGCGCGAGCTGCGCGAGGCTCTGGCCGGGCAAGCTCATCGTGAAGGGCATCCAGACGGCGGAGCGACGCGGTGCTGGCAGCGGAAAACGGCGCCGATGCCGTCGTGCTGTCGAACCATGGCGGGCGAGTGCTGGACAGCTCGATGGCGACTATCATGGTGCTTCCCGAAGTCGTGGACGCCGTCCGCAAGCCGCATTGCGGTCATCGTGGACAGCGGCTTTCGGCGCGGGAGCCACGTCGTCAAAGCGCTCGCACTCGGCGCGGACGCCGTGATGATCGGCCGCGCACCCCTGCACGGCACGGCGACGGCCGGTGAGCCCGGCGCTCGTCGGGCGCTCGCGATCTACCGCGACGAAATCGATCGCGTGATGGCGCTGCTCGGCTGCTCGCGGGTGTCCGACCTGAAGCGCGAGCACCTGATCATGCCGGCGCTCGAAGAGGTGCTGGCGGATGAGGGATAATGAGGGATGAGTGAGGGATGAGAGGTGGGGAGGGGCACCAACCTCTCCCTTTCGCCGCGCGGCCCGGCGCCATTTCTCCTTTGTTCATGTATCGCCGCGCCCGCGATCGCCCAGGCATACCCGGCGAAACCCGTGCGCTACATCCTGCCGAGCACGGGCGCGTCCGAGATCGTGGGACGGCTCATCGCTCAGGGACTGACCGACCAGCTCGGCCAGCAATTCTTTGTGGACGTGCGGCCCGGCGCCGGCAGCAACCTCGGCGCGGAGCTCGGAGCAAAGGCACCGGCGGACGGCTATACGCTGACGCAGCTCATGCAGTCGCATACGGCGAACGTGAGCCTCTATCGCGCGCTCGGCTACGACGTGCTCCGCGATTTCACGCCCATCACGCGCATGACTTCGTCGCCGCTCATCGTCGTCGTGCATCCGTCGCTGCCGGTGAAAACGATCGGCGATCTGGTGAAGCTCGCCAGGGCGAAGCCGGGTGCGATCGATTACTCATCCGCGGGCGCCGGCACGTCCACGTTCCTCGGCGCCGAGCTGTTCAAGGCGATGGCGGGGATCGACCTCGTCGAGATTTCGTATCGCGGCGGCGCCGCCGCACAAACGGCCGTTCTGTCGGGCGAAGTCTCGGTGTATTTCGCGCCTGTCGCGACGGCCCTGCCCTACGTGCGCGAAGGACGCCTGCGCGGCCTGGCGGTCGGCAGCGCTGCCCGCATACCGATGCTGCCCGAGTTCCCGACGGTCGCGGAATCCGGCTATCCCGGCTACGAATCGAGCAACTGGCACGGGTTTGCCGCACCCGCAAAGACGGCGAAGGACATCGTCTCGGTGCTCAATACGGCCGCCGTCGCGGTGCTCAAACGGCCCGACATCGTGAAGCGCATGCACGATATGGGTCTCACTCCGGTCGGCGACCGCCCCGAGGAGTTCACCGCGTTCATCAAGGCCGACATCGAGAAGTGGCGCAAGCTCGTGCAGGACGCGCGGGATTCAGCAGCAGTGAGCGAGGGATGAAGGGTGACAACCTCCCCTCGCCCCGACCTGGGGAGAGGGCGGGGTGAGGGGAAAGAATCAGTAACTAATGCTCGTGGGCCTCCGCATCATCGCAATCGCGCCGAATACGG
Organism: uncultured beta proteobacterium; assembly: GCA_963808765.1. Lineage (GTDB taxonomy): Bacteria > Pseudomonadota > Gammaproteobacteria > Burkholderiales > SG8-41 > JAQGMV01. Next base: position 41,593 of record CAWEHH010000005.1, on the reverse strand, counting down.
AAGTGCACAACGACAAGGAGCACCTGATGGCGAAAGACCCGAAAGAATCGACGAGCTGAAGAAAAAGTACGGCGCGACAGCCGTGGAGAATGCCGAGCGCCTGAACCCGAAAGGGTTCCCGGAGATGCTCGACTGGCGCGACGAGATGGATCAGCACTACACGAAGCTCTGGCTCGACTTCACCTACGGCGGGCTCTACACGCGCGGCGTCCTCGATGAGCGCACACGCCACCTCGTCGTGACCGGCCAGTTCGTCGTACAGGACGAAACCGAGCAGTTGCGCAGCCATCTTTACAGCGCGATCGAGCACGCGAGCCCGCGGGAAGTTCTCGAGGTCGCGCTTCAGGCGACGGTCTACGTCGGCTATCCCAAAGGCGCACGCGCCGCGCGCATGCTGCGCGACGTGCTGATCGAGGTCGGCCGTCTGGACGAGATCAGGAAGACGCAACTCCCGCTCGACGGCACCAGCGCGAAGCGCTCGAAGGGCGAGGAGCGTGGCACGTGGCGCGTGCCCGACGAGGAGTTTCCCGAACGCGAGCAGTTGATGCAGAAGTACGGCTGGGGCGGCATCAGCGCCGGCCTGCGGCTTCAGCCGACGCACCATGCACAGACGGTGCGGCGCCTTGACCGCATCGATCCGCACTTCCTCAAGCACTGGCTCGATTTCATCTACGACGGCATGTACACGCGCGGCGTGCTGGACGACAAGACCCGCGTCCTGTGCATGGTCGGCATGTGCACCGTCATCGACGAGCAGATTCAGAACGAGAACCACATTCGCGCAGCGCTCTTGCTCGGCGCGACGCCGCGCGAAGTGCTCGAAGTGACGCTGCAATCGACGATCTACGCCGGCATGCCGCGGAGCCTGCGCGCCGCGGCTATTCTGGAGCGCGTGCTCGAAGAACACGGGCGGACCCACGAGCTCACCGAAACGCGCCTGCCGCTGCCCGCTCGCTGATCGTCACGCCCTTAAACTTCCGAGCGAGACAAATGGAAACCCGCAAACTGGGCACATCCGACCTCGACGTCACACTCGTCGGGCTCGGCTGCAACAACTTCGGCCTGCGCATCGATGCCGAGGCCTCACGCGCCGTCATCTACAAAGCGCTCGATCTCGGCATCACGTTCTTCGACACGGCGGACGTCTACGGCGCCGCGGCGGCTCGGAAACGATGCTGGGCAAGTTCCTCGGCAGCCGCCGCAAGGACATCGTGCTCGCGAGCAAGTTCGGCAATCCGATGGACGAAGCAGGCACGCTGAAAGGCTGCTCGCGCCGCTATGTCATGTCAGCGGTGGAAGCGAGCCTGAAGCGACTCAGGACCGACTGGATCGATCTCTACCAGCTGCACCGCCGATCCGACGACGCCGATCGAAGAGACGCTGCGCGCGCTCGACGATCTCGTGAAGCAGGGGAAGGTGCGCTACATCGGCACGTCACAGACGAAAGGCTGGCAGTTCGTCGACATGCAGTGGACGGCACGCACGAACGGGCTCGCGCCCGTCACGACGTGCATGGCGGAGTACAGCCTGCTCCATCGCGAGCCCGAGCGTGAGTTGATTCCGGCGATGCGCGCGCATGGCGCCGGGCTTCCTCCCGTTCTATCCTCTTGCGAGCGGGTTTCTAACGGCAGTACAAGCGCGGAGCAGCGCTGCCGGCCGACGCGCGGATCACCCAAGGGTAAGCGTTATTCGCGACAAGTGGCTCACGGACGAACACTGGAGCGCGCTCGGGCAGCTCGAGGCTTTTTGCACCGCGCGGGGACGCACGATGGTGGAGCTCGCCTTCAGCTGGCTCGCCGCGCAGCCCGTGATTTCGAGCATCATCGCCGGCGCCACGAAGCCGGAACAGCTCGAAGTCAACATCAAGGCCGCCGACTGGAAGCTCACGGCCGAGGAGCTGGCGGAGATCGACAGATCACAGGCGCACCCGTGAGGCTTTCGTTTGTGCGAGCCGTCAAGCTTCGGAGACAAGGCCGGACAATCTTGCCGAGCCTTCCTCCCGATCCCTACCCTTCTCCCGAGGGGAGAACCGTTAGTCGAGGAACACGCGGATGGTCTCGAAGCACGAACAACCGCGTCCGGTAACGCCCGCGTTCCTCAAGCGTATTGCGACAGATCCACCGGGGTCAGCAGCGGCTCGCCCGCGAAATGCGCGCGCAGGTTGCCGACGATGTTCACGGCCCGCTCTTCGCGTATCTCGATGAGCGTCGAGCCGATGTGCGGGACGACGATCGCGTTGTCCAGCGCGAGCAGCTTCGGCGGGACCTGGGCTCGTCCCTCAGCACGTCGACGGCCGCGCCCGCGATCCGCCGCTTCTCGAGCGCGGCGATCAAGGCATCTTCGTCCACGATCGACCCGCGCGCGACGTTGACGAGATAACCTTCGGGACCGAGCGCCTCGAGAACGCGTGCTTTCACGAGCTTCTCCGTCTGCGGCGTAGCCGTGCACGTGACGACCAGGCAGTCCGCGTCCCGCGCCATCGCCTCGAGCTCTTCGTAGTAGCGATACGGAACATCCGACTTCTTCCGCGGCCCGTAATAACACACCGACATCCCGCACGCCTCGACACGCTTCGCGAGCTCGCGTCCGATCTCGCCCAGTCCGATGATGCCGCACACCTTCCCCGGCAACCCGCGCCCCGGCGGAAACGGTTTCTCGGGCCACTTGCCCGCTCGCACGTAACGCTCCGCTTCGACGACGCGTCGCATGATGGCGATCATCAATCCGAGCGCGAGCTCCGCGACAGGCACGGCACCGAATGCGGCACGTCCGTTACGCGTATGCCGCGGCGCTTCGCTGCCGCGAGGTCGATCTTTGCGAGGCTTCGGCCGAAACACGCGATCACTCGAGCTTCGGCATGAGATCGATCTCGCGCCCGCTCACACCATCCGGAACGGTCGTGACCACCGCGCGCACGCGCGGCCCGCATCTCGCGGACGAACGCCTCGCGATCCGGTGCGCTCCAGACCTTGTGCACCGTGTAGTCGCGCTCGAGTTGCTCGAGTGCGGGAACATAAATTTGTCTCGTTATGAGGATTTCGGGTTTGCTCACTTTGACGACTCGCCGATCGAGATGGAAGCGGGCGTTGAGTATACTTCAACGCTTTCGAACCCGGGACCCCCACCCGCCTCTCGCGGTGCTCGCGCACCGGACTTCCTCCGGAATCATGAAACCCGCCATCGTCTTCTCCGCAGCCCTCGCGCTCGCGCTGCCCTGATCGCCACGGCGCAATCCTGGAAACCCGTGCGCCACGTCGAGATCATCGCGCCTTCCGCCGCTGGCGGCGGATCCGACACGGTCGCGCGGCTCGTTCACCGCATCCTTCAGGAGAACAAGATCGTCGAAGCGCCGCTCAACGTGGTGAACAAAGCCGGCGCCGGCGGGACGCTTGCGTGGAGCGGGCTCAATCAACATACCGGCGACGGGCACCATATCGCCATCAGCACGGCGAACCTGCTGTCCAATCACATTTCCGGCACGAGCACGCTCCACTACACCGAGCTCACGCCCCTCGCGCAACTGTTCAGCGAATACGCCGGCATCGCCGTGCGGAGCGAGTCGCAGATCAAGAGCGGGAAGGACCTGATCGAGCAACTGCGGCGCGATCCGGCCGCGCTGAGCGCCGCGGTCGGCACGACGCTCGGGAGCGTCGGCCACATCGCGCTCGCGCTCACGACGAAGGCCGCGGGTAACGACGCGAAGAAGTTGAAGGCGGTCGTCTTTCCGGGCGCGGGCAACGCGCTGACGGCGCTGCTCGGAGGTCATGTCGACATGATGGCCTCACCCGTTTCCAACCTGGTCCCGCACGCCGCCGACGGCAAGCTGAGGATCATCGCCGTTGCGGCGCCGAAGCGCCTCGGCAGCACGCTCGCGCAAACGCCGACGCTGCGAGAGCATGGCGTCGCCGTCGAGGTCGACAACCTGCGCGGGGTAGTCGGACCGAAGGGGATGACGCCGGCGCAGATCGCTTACTGGGAAAGCGCGCTGAAGAGGATGACGGACACCGCGGCCTGGCGCAGCCATCTCGAAAAGAATGCCTGGGAAAACAGCTTCACGGGCGCGGAAGGCAGTGCGCAGGCGCTCAAGACGCAGTATCAGGAGATGCGCGCCGGCATGGCTGAGCTCGGGCTCGCCAAAAACTGATCTTCCGCTCCCGCCGCCTCGACAGCGGCTGTCGGCAAGCACCACCCGGCCGGCGTGCTCTCTTTTTCCGCGCTGATTTCAGTCTAACCTCTCGCGGACCGAAGAAGGAGGAGCGCATGATGTCGAGAGGCAGTCGCACGAGCCCATCACACGTATTCCGCACGTCCGTCCTTGCGAGTGCCGTCGCATTGGCGGCCGCGATCGGAACGACCGGTGCAGCAGCGCAGGAATGGAAGCCCACGAAGCCCGTCGAGATCGTGGCGACCAACGCACCGGGCGGCGGCTCGGACCGCATCGGCCGCATGATGATCAAGATCATGCAGGAGAAGAAGCTCGCGCCCACGCAGATCAACCTCGTCAACAAGCCGGGCGGGGGCAGCAGCGTCGCTTACAACTACATCAATCAGTATCCAGGCAACGGGCACTTCATGGTGATGGGCTCGCGCTCTTTCCTCACCAACCACATCGCCGGACACGGCCCGAGCCCGACCGAGTTCACGCCGGTCGTCTATCTGTTCGACGAGTACATCGCGGTCACCGTGAAGCCGGTCTCACCCATCAAGACCGGCAAGGACCTGCTCAATTTCATGAACGCGATCCCGACCGCGATCAGTTACGGCATCGCCACGAGCCTCGGCGCACCCAATCACTCCGGCGTCGCGGCCCCGTTCAAGGCCGCAGGCATCGACATCAAGAAAATGAAGAACGTGATCTTCCCCTCGGGTGGCGCCGCCAGCACCGCGATGATGGGCGGACACGTCGATGTCGTGCCGATCTCCGTCGGCTTCGCGTCCTCGCTCCTGCGTAATGGCCAGGCACGCTTGCTCGCCGTCTCCTCGCCCCAGCGCCTGCCCGGCATCCTGAAAGACGTGCCGACGTGGAAGGAACAGGGCGCGGATGCCGTCGTCTCGCAGTGGCGCGTGCTGATCGGCCCCAAAGGCATGACGCCCGACCAGCTCGCGTACTGGGAGACCACGATGAAGCGCATGATGGACGCCGATGAGTGGAAGGCCGAGATGGACAGAACTTCTGGCAGCCGAACTTCCAGGGCAGCGCCGCGACGCGCAAGTTCCTCGCGAAAGACTACGAGGAGGCGAAGGCGTTCCTGATGGAGCTCGGGCTCGCGAAGGGTGGCGGCAGTTGAGGGGGCGGCGCTCGCCTTCGGCTCGGGCCTCGCCGCCCTACGGAACAGAGGACAACCGAGGTTTTCCTCCGTAACCTCCTTTCCTGGGGGCGGCGCTCGCCTTCGGCTCCGTAACGTAACCGCGCCGAGCGGATCCGGCGCTCGCACGCAGGAGATGCAACCATGACTGAAGCCACGATCATTTCCGCGGATTCGCACGTCTTCGAGCCCGTAGACCTCTGGGAGAAGCGCCTCGACCGGAAGTTCCGCGAGCGCGGACCGCGTTTCGTTTCGGATTACCAGGGCAAGCCCGGCACCTGGTTCGTCTGCGAAGGCATCAATCCGCGCCCGATCACGAGCATCGCCGCGACCGGCGTCGCGAAGGAGGATCTCGTCAAGTTCAAGGACGTGCACCACAAGGACCTGCGGCCCGGCGGCTGGGATCCTGCCGCGCGGCTCGAAGGACCAGGACATCGACGGCGTTTCGGCGGAAGTGCTCTACGCCACGTATGCCATGCAGCTTTACTGCATGCCGGACGCGGCACTCCAGGAAGCGGCGTTCAGCGCATACAACGAATGGCTCGTGGAGATGTGCAGCGCGGTCGCCCGACCGTCTCGTAGGGCTCGCGCTCATCTCGGTCTACGAGGTCGATCACGCGGTCAAAGAGCTCGAGCGCTGGACGAAGCGCGGATTGCGCGGCGCGATGATCACCTGCGTTCCGCCGGAAGGCACGGAGTACAGCGAAGCGCGATACGAGCCGTTCTGGGCCGCGGCGGAAGACCTCGGCGTGCCGATCAGCATTCATACGCTGACGACGAGCCGCAACACGCCATACCGCTTCTCGCGCGAGAAACGAGGCGCGGCGCGCTATCCGGAAAGCCCGATGGAAGTCATGCTGACGCTCGGCGAGATGCTGACGAGCCCGCTCTTCGATCGCCATCCGCGCCTGCGGATCGTGCTTGCCGAAGCCGACATCGGCTGGCTGCCGTGGCTGCTCGCCCGCGTCGATCGCGGACACGAACGCTACGCGCTCCAGAACGGCATCCACACGAAGCTGAAACCCAGCGAGTATTTCCATCGCAACGTGTCCGCCTCCTTCATCATGGATCGCGTCGGCGTCTTCAACCGTCAATCCATCGGCGTGGACAATCTCATGTGGTCATCCGACTATCCCCACACCGATTCGACCTGGCCGCGTTCGCGCGAGTGGATCGAGCACGACTTCGCCGGCGTGAGCGAAGCGGACCGCATCAAGATGACGTGCACCAACGCGGCGAAGCTCTATGGCTTCACGATCAGACAGCAAACGAAAACGCCCGCAGCCGTCGGCTGACGCGAACACGCACGGGATGGACATTCTGCGCAGGCTGATCGCAGCGGGCATCGCGGTATCGGCGTTCGGCTGCGTCGGATCGATTTTCGCGCAGAACGCACAACCGTTCCCGACGCGGCCGGTGCGGATCGTCGTCGGCTTCTCGCCCGGCAGCGCGACCGACATCACGGCGCGGCTGATCGCTCCGAAGCTTGCGGAGATCTGGGGACAGCCGGTGATAATCGAGAACCGCTCGGGTGCCGGCAGCACGCTTGCCTCGACGATGGTCGCGCAGGCCTCGCCCGATGGTCACACGCTCATGATGGTCTCGACGTCCTTCGCCATCACGGCGGTGCTGCAGAAGGATCTACCCTATAACGCGCTCAAGGATTTTCGCGGCGTCGCCCAGGTCGGGTCTTCGACCGGTGCGCTGACGATCGCGCCCTCTCTCGGCATCAAATCGGTGAAGGAGCTGATCGCGGCCGCGAAGGAACCCGGCAAGCTCCGCTACGCCTCGGCCGGAGCGGGCAGCGGCATCCACATGAGCACGGAGCGCTTCAACATGGTCGCCGGCATCCGGCCCGTGCACGTCGCTTTCAAGGGCCAGCCGGAGATGATCGTGGAGATCGTCACCGGCCGCGTGCATTTCGGCTTTCCCGGCCTCGGCCCCGCCCTCTCCTTTATCAGGGACGGCCGCCTGCTCGCACTGGCGGTCAATACGCCGAAGCGCTCGCCGCAATTGCCGGACGTGCCGGCGCTCTCCGAGATCCTCCCCGAATTCGAGCGCGACGCGGCGCATGCCCTGATGGCGCCGGGACGCACGCCGACGCCGATCGTGCAACAGATCAGCCGCGACGTCGCGCGCGTGATCGACATGCCGGACATCAGACAACGGATGCAGGCGATCTCGTTCGATCCCGCCCCGAGCACACCGGAGGAGTACGACAGGATCGTGCGCAATCAGCTCGAGATCTTCGCGAAGATCGCCAGGGCCGCCGGATTGACTCCGAAATAAAGCTTGGCTCAGGCAGTCTGCGTCGAGGTCGCGGGCGGGCGTGCGTGCCCCGCGCTCAACTTCCCTTGCAGATCGCGCAGCGCCGTGCGCACGCCTTCCTCGATCACGGGATGGTAGACCGGCATCTCGAGCAGCTCGGCAATCGTGTTGTGATTCTGCACCGACCACGCGAGGAGGTGCCCGATGTGCTCGGCCGCGGGCCCGATCATCTCGGCGCCGAGCAGCCGGCCCGTCGCGATGTCGCCGTAAACGTGCAGCACGCCTTCGTTCTTCAGCAGGATGCGCGAGCGTCCCTGATCCTCGAAGCTCACGCGACCGGTCTCGAAGCGTCCGGGATGGAGCGCGGCGCATCCGCCGCCGACGATCGCGATCTGCGGATCGGTGAACACGATCGAAAGCGGCGCGCGCCGCAAGCCGCGGATCACCGGTTTCCCGGCCGCGACGCGTGCCGCGTTCTCGCCGGCAATGCGTCCTTCGTCGGCCGCTTCGTGCAGCAGCGGAATGTGGTTGCTCGCATCGCCCGCGACGAAGAGCGGCGTCGCGTTGGCGGCGCTCGTCGCCCGCGTGGTGATCGCATCGAACACCGGGAAGCCGTCCGCATCGCAGTCGATTCCGCTCGCATCGAGTCCGATGCCCGTCACGTTGGGAATGCGTCCGGTCGCCACGAGCAGGTAGTCGAACCGCTCGGTCACCTCGTCGCCCGCGCTCGTCTTGCGGCGAATCGCGACGGCGTCGCCTTCACGTTCGACTGAAATCACGCGTGCGCCGGCTTCGAGGGAGAGCTCGCGGCCGAACACTTCGATCGCGGCGCGGCGCACCTCCGGGTCGCTGATCGCGGCGATGCGGCCGCCGCGACCGAAGATCGCCACACGCACGCCGAGTCGGTGCAGCGCCTGCCCGATTTCCAGTCCGATCGCACCGGGACCGATCACGGCAACGGAAGAGGGCAGATCGGTCCACTCGAATACGTCGTCGTTCACGATCAGGCGGTCGCCGAGTTTTCGGAGCGACTCGGGACAGTTCGGTCGGGAGCCCGTCGCGATGACGATCGCTCTTGCCTCGATGCGGATGCGCTCGTCGACCACGACCGTGCGGCCGTCCGCCAGGCGGGCATGGCCACGCACGCGGTCCGCTTCGGGAATGCTTTCGACGTCACGCAGGACGAAGCCCACGAAGCGGTCGCGTTCGCTTCTCACGCGGGCCATGACTTCGCGACCGTCGATGCGCACCTTGCCATCCACGTGCACACCGAAGCGCGGCGCCATCGCCACGTGATGCGCGGCCTCCGCCGCGGCAATCAGCAGCTTGCTCGGCATGCAGCCCACGCGCGCGCAGGTGGTTCCGTACGGCCCGCCTTCGATCAACACCGCCGAGGCGCCCGCCCGCTTGGCGGCGCGGTAGGCCGAGAGCCCGGCCGTGCCCGCTCCGATCACCGCGACATCGACGTTCATCGTCACCTCCGCACTCAACCCTTTTCCTGCATGCCGGTCTGAAAGGTCGACGGCTTGCCGAAGGGAATCTTCGAGCGCTTCTCCAGAAAGTAGGCGTAAGCGTTCGGTATGCCCGTAAACGGAGCGGCGACGCCGAGCTTCTGCGCCGCATCGATGGGCCAGTGCGGGTTGTGCAGCATCTCCCGCCCCAGCGCGACGAGGTCGGCGCTCCCGCTCTGGACGATCTCCTCCGCCTGATCGGAGTGCACGATCATCCCGACCGCCATCGTCATGATGCCGGCGCCCGCACGAATGGCGCGCGCGAAGGGCACCTGGTAGCCGTAGCCCGGCGCGATCTCGCTCGCCGTCGCGCCGTCAGACATGCCGCCAGAGCTGCAATCGATCACGTCCACGCCGTTCGCCTTCAGAAGTTTCGCGAGCGCCACGCTGTCCTCGATCGTCCAGCCGGCTTCATCAACGGCAGAGACGCGGAAGAAGAGCGGTTTGCCTTCGGGCCAGTGACGGCGAACTTCGCGCGCGACTTCCACCGCGAGGCGCGCGCGATTCTCGAACGCGCCACCGTATTCGTCGGTGCGGCGATTCGCGGCCTGCGACAGGAATTGATGAATCAGATAGCCGTGCGCCCCGTGGATCTCGAGCACCTCAAAGCCGGCATCCTCCGCGCGGCGCGCCGCTTCGCCCCATGCACGCACCGCCTGCCGGATGTCATCGCGCGTCATCTCGCGCGGCACCACGTACTTCGGGTCATGCGCGACGGCGCTCGGACCGATGAGCTCCCACACTTCGCCATGATCGACGCCGGGACACTGTGCCATCGGCACGCGTCCCTCCCATGGAACCGCCCGCCGCGCCTTGCGGCCGGAGTGGCCAAGCTGTATGGCCGGCACGGCGCCGTTGCGCTTGACGAGCTCCGTGATGCGCTTCAAGGGGGCGACGAACTCGTCCTTCCAGAGGCCCGTATCCCGCGGAGTCGAGCAGCCCGCGGGATCGATTTTGGTCGACTCCATGAAGACGAGCCCCGCACCGCCCGCGGCGAACTGCGCGAGATGCGCGAGATGCCAGTCGCTCACGTGGCCGCCGACCGCCGAATACGTGAGCATCGGCGAGACCACGATGCGATTGCGCAGCGTGACCTCCCGAATCGTCAATGGTGAAAAGAGCATGCGTTCCACTGTCGTTGTCCCTGGGTCGATCGTGCATGAGAATACCGCATGATCGGCCATCTCGTTCGCCCTGAGGCTCGCATCGCGAGGCGCTCGAAGGGTGAACGACACGCCATGAAGTTATCTACGCGAAAGGGGGCGGGATGAAAATCAAACGGATAGAGCACGTGGGCGTCGTCGTACGCAACGTCGAGGCGAGCCGCAAACTGTGGGAGGACTGCTTCGGGATCAAGCTCGGAGGTGTCGAACAGATACCCGGACGCACCAACAAGCTCGCCCTTTATCCGGTCGGCGAATCGATGGTGGAGCTGCTCGCCGGCGTGACACCCGACAACAAGTTTTCGAAGATGTGCGACGACGGCAAAGCCGGAATCCATCACATCTGCTTCGAGGTGGAAAACATCGACGAAGCGCTGGCGGAGCTGAAGGAGAAAGGCATTCCGCTCCTGGATCAGACGCCGCGCATCGGCCACGCCGGCTGCCGCATCGCGTTCCTCGATCCGGCGGGCACGGAAGGCTGTCTCATCGAGCTTGCCGAGTTGCCGGCGGAAGGCACACACGCTTAGAACCACCCGTTTTGTCGTGAGCGGGGGCTGCGGAGCAGCGGGGCCCCGCGAACGAAATATTCCGGCGTCTGTTAGGTACTCTCGTCCAATTGTACGAGGGCTCGGGTAGAACGAGCGGGGGCTGCGGAGCAGCGGGGCCCCCGCGAACGAAACATTCCGGCGTCTGTTAGTACTCTTCGTCCGATTGTACGAGGGCTCGGGTAGCACGTGCGGGGGCTGCGTAGGCGGCGAGCGCCGCCCTATCCGTCCAGCGGAGCGAGCTGGTTCTTCGGCACCGCGAGCAGCGCGTCGTAGATCCTGCGGTCGATCTCGATGCCTTCGCGCAAGCTGCGGGCGCGCTCGCGCTGTGCGCGCTCGCCCGGCAGGCGGATCTCGTCGACGCCCGGCTGTCTTGCCGTCGCCTTCACGCGTGCGAGCATCTCGCTCATGTGCGTCCGGAAATCCTCGAGTGGAACCAGCAAGTCGGGCCTGATCGCCATGACGAGGTAGCCGTAGGTCCTGTCCTCGCCCAGCCCGGCGCCCGCCAGCACACCGAACGCCTGCATTGCCAGCGCGAGCGCGAAGCCTTTGTAGCCGCCGAAGGGCAGGATCGCATGCACTTCTCTCGGATCGCGCGTAGGCCGCCCTTGGGCGTCGATCGCGACACCTTCGGGCAGCACCGCCTCGCGCCGCTCCTGAAAGATCAAGTCCGTCCCCATGAACGCGGACGTGCCGAGATCCACGACGAACGGCTCTTCGAGCGTGGGGAACGCGAACGCGATCGGATTCGTGCCGGTCGCGGGATCGCGCGAGCCTGGAGCAGCGACGTGGATCCGGCTGCTCACGGTGTGCATGCCCACGAGGCCTGCCCGTGCGATCATCTCGACATAGAACGCGCTGCGGCCGCTCACCCACGAGTTGTTGACGCCGACGATCGCCGTGCCGTGCTCGCGCGCCCTGGCAATGGCAACTTGCGTCGCGCGGTACATCGTGGCCATCCCGTTGTTGTTACCTCCATCGAACAGCACCGATGTGGGCGTTTCCCGTATCGCGCGCATCCGCCGCCTCGGCTGCCGCAGTTGGCGGTGTTCGACGACGTTCAGGATTTTGGGTAAGCCCGAATACTCATAGCCGCACAAGGCCGCATCGACCACGTGCTCGGCGATCATGCGCGCCTCCTCGGCGTCGTAACCTGTATTCGCAAGCACCTGTTCAGAGAACGTCTGCGCCTCTGCCGCGGTGAGCCGCACGCGATGTTCGGAAACCGTTTCCAATGTCGTCACTCCGAGTAGGGGGGCGGCGCTCGCCTTCGGCTCGGGTCTGGCCGCCCTACGGAACAGAGGAAAACCAAGGTTTTCCTCCGTAACCTCCATTTCCTTTGGCGTGTCCGATGCCGGGTCCGACACGCTACTAGGGGCTGTTAACAATTACGCCAGCCAGATGTAGGCGGCGGCAGGTTAAGCATCGATAGGAAATTGCGTGCGAGCCTTTCATAACGTGTGGCGATCCGGCGAAACTGCTTGAGACGACTGAAGAAGCACTCGATGAGATGGCGTTCTCGGTAGGCAACGCGATCATAAGGCCGCGCTTGGCGACGGGCTTTACGTGGCGGGATAACGGCTTGTGCGCCGCTGGCTGCGATGTGAACGACAAATGCATCCGAGTCATAGCCTTTTCCGCGATCACTTGTTTAGGGTGAATGCCGGCGATAAGCGCCGGCGCTTGGGTGATGTCATGCACCTCACCGCCCGTTCGCAGCCATCGCACGGGATTGCCCAACGCGTCCACAGCCATGTGGATCTTGGTACTCAGTCCTCCGCGCGAGCGCCCGATTGCTTGCGTGCCTTATCTTTTTGGGCGCCAGCAGCATGCTGGTGGGCACGAACAATGGTGCTATCCAACAACAGCGCCTCCGAGTCGACATCCATACCCACCGCTCCGACCACGCGTTGCCACACACCCTCTTGCCCCAGCGCGTGAAGCGCGTATACACGTTTTGCCAGTTGCCGAACTTCGGCGGAAGATCTCGCCAGGGACTGCCGGTGCGGGCGACTCCATAAAACCGCTTCGACGAACAACCTGTTGTCCTTCGCTGTGACACCCCGATCTGTCGCTTTACCTGGCAGTCAGTGCTCGATACGTTCCCATTGGTCGATTCCGCAACATCTTGCGCATTGCCTCTGGTCCTCGCGGAAAGACCAGAATGTACCGAGAGGTCTCAATTGTGTACAGGCCCTAGTTCGCCGTCATGCCCGCTTCACGCGCGAGGACGGCAAACTCTTCGACTTGTTTCCGAAGGAACGACGCGAACGCCTCGGGCGATTCGCTGCCGATCAACTGGATGCCCTGCGCGAGGAAGCGCTCGTGCAATTCCTTTGCGCCTACGGTCTTCACCACCGCTTCGCGCACGCGCTCGACCACGGGCCGTGGCGTGCCCACCGGGGCGAGAAGACCATTGAACGTGGAGTCCTGGAACCCCGCAAGCCCCGACTCTTCGATCGTGGGCACGTCCGGCAATACCGGAGAGCGTATCCGCGTCGTCACGCCGAGCGCTCGCAGCTTCCCGTTGTTGATGTGTGCGAGCGAGGTCGTGACCTGATCGAAGCGGAGCATCACGTGACCGCCGACGAGGTCCACGACCGCCGGCGCGGCGCCTTTGTACTGCACGTGCAGCATCTTGATGCCCGCACGGCGGCTGAACATCTCCGCGGCGACGTGGCCGGTCGAACCGACGCCCGACGACGCGCTCGTCAGCTCGCCGGGTCTTCGCTTCGCGAGGGCGATCAGCTCTTTTACGCTCTTCGCAGGCAGCGCCGGCGTGACAACGAGCACGAGCGGCACGTCGCCTGTCAGCGAGATCGGCGCGAAGTCCTTGAGCGGGTCATAGCCGGCATCCGGCGTGAGCGCCGGAACACGCGCGAACGTGTTGGATATCGCCAGCAGCGTGTAGCCGTCGGGCGGCGACGTCTTCACGTAGCGCGTGCCCACGACGGCAGCCGAACCCGGGCGGCTCTCGACGATCACCTGCTGCCCGAAGATGCGCGTCAAGTGTTCGGCGAAAGCGCGCGCGATCACGTCCTGATTGCCGCCCGGTGCAACGGGATTCACGATGCGAACGACTTTTGCAGGATAGCCGCCGCTCGTCTGTGCCCATGCGGCGGCCGAGCCGCAGACGAGAAGCGCTCCAATTACGAGGCGGGCAGGTTCCTTAAGCATACGCGGAGCATAGGGCAACCCCGACGCCCGGGGCAACGGGCCGGTGGACGAGCGCGCGGCCGTCGGCGAGCAGCGACACATTGAACCCGACTGATGCATGAGATGTCTTTCAATCTCGATCGGCGCGTGCGGACCTTGCGCGACACCGCCTTCACATGGCACTTTTGTCGTGCATAGTGGTCTCGACAGATGCATCGAGCCGCCGAGCTTCGTCCCTTTACGTGAATCGGCGGACTATACGCAACCAAACATCCAAGGAGGATCGTCTGCCATGACAAGCCTGAGGCTCACGCTGCTCGCTCTTTTCGGATTCACTCTTTCGCTCACGCCGCATGCCCACGCTCAGGACAGCTCGAGCTTTTTCATCGTCACGTATTTCGAGACGATGACCACCGATGCGCCCAAAGCGGCCGAGATCGCGCGCGAGCTCGCCGCGGCGAGCCGCAAGTCGGACGGCAACCTGCGCTTCGAAATCCTCCAGCGCGTCGGGCAGACGGACCACTTCGTGATCCTGGAAGCGTGGAGGAACAAGGACGCGCACGCGGCCAACGTCAAGGCCGCGCATACCTCACAGTTCCGGCAGAAGCTCGCTTCGATGCTGCGCGGACCCTATGACGAACGCCCGCACGGCGGCCTCGTTGTGGCAGCACCGTCGGACGCAGGCAAAACACCCGGGACGACGCCTCCGGTCTACGTCGTGACCCACGTCGACATCATCCCGCCGGAAAAGGACAAAGGCATCCAGCTCGTGAAGGAACTGGCGGAAGCAAGCCGGCGCGAAACGGGCAATACGCGCTTCGAGGTGCTTCAGCAGTCGAACCGCCCGAACCACATGACGGTCGTCGAAGTGTGGGAGAGCCGGCAGGTGGTCGACGTCCACGGCGGAGCCCAGCACATGAAGCAATTCCGCGAGAAGCTGATGCCGATGAGCGGGAGTCTGTACCGACGAGCGGTTCTATCGGTTGCTGAATTAGCGTGGCATCGGCGCGGAAAGTCTGCGGTACTCGTCATCCCGGCGCGGAGGCCGGGAGCCAGCTGAAGCTGCCACTGGATCGAACGGAGGGCACAACGCAATGACCGTCAAACTCAATCACACCATCGTCCACGCACGAGACAAGCGCGCCGCGGCGCAATTCATGGCCGACATTCTGGGCTTGAGCGCACCGGTCCCTTTCGGACCCTTTCTCGGCGTCGTGACGGCCAACGACGTGACACTCGATTTCCTCGAAACCGACGAGGAATTCATCGTCGAACACTACGCGTTTCTCGTGAGCGATGCGGAGTTCGACGCGATCTTCGGGCGCATACAGGCGAAGGGATTGCCCTATTGGGCCGACCCCGGCCGTCGCGAGTCGCACCGGGTCAACACGCGCGATGGCGGGCGCGGGGTTTACTTCGAAGATCCGAGCGGGCACCTGCTCGAGATCCTCACGCGCCCGTACGGCAGCGGGGGGTAGGGGCGGCCCTCGCCGTCGCACGGGTTCAGGCGACGGCGTTCTCCTCGTCCTGATTCACCGGCTCCCGCGAGGCCGCGTGCTCGCCCGTGAGCAAGTCGTACGCGGGAAGCGTCAGGAACTCGACGTATTCGTCGCTCGTGGTGATGTCCTCGAAAAGGCGCGCCGCGCGTTCGTAGGCAGCACTCTCCGCATCCTCGCCACCGCGGAGCTTCCCGATCCGATCCAGTTCATCCGCGAGAAGCTCACGCACGAGCGCGCGCGTGACCTTGCGGCCGTCGTCGAGCACGCCTTGGGAACTCCTGATCCACTGCCAGAGTTGCGATCGCGAGATCTCGGCCGTCGCGGCGTCTTCCATCAGGTTGAAAACCGGCACGCAGCCGTTGCCCGAAAGCCACGCGCCGAGATACTGAACGGCGACACTGATGTTGTTGCGCAGGCCCGCTTCGGTAATCGGCCGGGCGGGGTGGAAATCGAGCAGGTTGGCGGCAGCGACGTTCACGTCGTCGCGCATACGGTGAAGCTGGTTCGGCGTGGGCATGTGCTCGTCGAACACCGCTTTCGCGATGCTCACGAGGCCGGGGTGCGCGACCCATGTCCCGTCGCAGCCGTCGGTCACTTCCCGCAGCTTGTCGGCGCGCACCTTTTCCAGCGCGGCGCGGTTCGCGGCTTCGTCGTTCTTGATCGGGATCTGCGCCGCCATGCCGCCGATCGCGAACGCCTTGCGCTTGTGACAGGTCTTCACGAGCAGCAGCGCATACGCGCGCAGGAATGGCGCCGTCATGGTCACGGCTGCGCGGTCGGCGAGACAGAAGTCGGGGTTGGACCTGAACTTCTTGATGCAACTGAAAATGTAATCCCAGCGCCCGATGTTGAGACCCACGCAGTGGTCGCGGAGCTCGTACAGGATCTCGTCCATCTCGAACGCGGCGAGCACGGTCTCGATCAGCACGGTCGCCTTGATCGTGCCGTGCGGCACGCCCAGCTCGCGCTGCGCCGTGACGAAAATGTCGTTCCAGAGGCGCGCTTCGAGATGGCTCTCCATCTTCGGCAGATAAAAATACGGTCCCGTGCCGGACGCGCGCAACGCGGCTGCGTTGTGGAAAAAATAGAGCGCGAAATCGAAGATCGACGCCGATACCGGCGCGCCCTCGACTTCGACGTGGCGCTCGACGAGATGCCAGCCGCGGGGCCGCACGAGCAGCGTGGCCGTCGTATCGTTCAGGCGGTACGACTTGCCTTCCGGGCTCTGAAACGTGATCGTCCGGCGCACCGCATCGCGCAGATTCAACTGACCCTCGATCAGGTTCGCCCAGGTCGGCGCATTCGAATCCTCGAAGTCCGCCATGAACACGTTCGCGCCCGAATTGAGCGCGCCGATAACCATCTTGCGCGTGGTCGGCCCGGTGATTTCCACGCGACGGTCCTGTAGGTCCCGCGGCACGGACCCGATCGTCCAGTCGGCGTCGCGGATGTGTGCGGTTTCAGGCAGGAAATCGGGCAGCGCACCGGCGTCGAACGCGCGTTGACGGCGCGTGCGCATCGCCAGCAATTCGCGTCGCCGCGATTCGAATTTGCGCGCGAGCATCGCCACGAAAGCGAGCGCCTGCGGCGTCAGAATGTCCGAGTACCCGGACGCGGTCGCGCCCAGCACTTCGATGTCATGGGGCAGCGGAGACATGAGGAGGTCCATCTTCGGGTCCTTCAAGAGCGGCGCCACTCGAAGGCGCCTCGATGTGAGGGAAGCTCCCGCCGCGCGGGGTGAATGTCGCGCGACGGAAGTGCGCTTCGCGTGAAGCGTCAGGCCGCGGCCAGCTTGCGTTCCGTGTGGCCGTGGAACTGCGCTTCCTCGGTCGATCCCGTGAGTGCCGTGACCGACGAGTGTCCACCCTGGATCACCTGCGTAACCGTGTCGAAGTAGCCGGTCCCGACTTCGCGCTGGTGCTTCGACGCGGTGTAGCCGAACGATTCCGCGGCGAACTCGGCCTCCTGCAGAGGCGCATAGGCAGCCATGCCTTCGGCCGCATACCGGCGGGCGAGGTCGAACATCCCGTAGTTGAGGCTGTGGAAGCCCGCGAGCGTGACGAACTGGAACTTGTAGCCCATCGCGCCCAGCTCCCTCTGGAACTTCGCGATCGTGGCGCTATCGAGATTGCGTCTCCAGTTGAACGAGGGCGAGCAGTTGTACGCGAGCATCTTGCCGGGGTAGGCGCGTTGAATGGCTTCGGCATAGCGGCGCGCGAACCCGAGATCCGGCGTGCCCGTCTCGCACCACACGAGATCGGCATAGGGCGCGTAGGCGAGGCCTCTCGAGATCGCCTGCTCGATGCCGTTGCGCACGCGATAGAAGCCTTCCGAGGTGCGTTCGCCGGTGAGGAACGGCTTGTCGTTGTCGTCGACGTCGCTCGTGACGAGCGTCGCTGCTTCGGCGTCCGTGCGCGCGAGCAGCACCGTCGGCACACCCATCACGTCCGCGGCGAGACGCGCGGCAGAGAGCTTCTGCACCGCTTCCTGAGTGGACACGAGCACCTTGCCACCCATGTGGCCGCACTTCTTCACGGATGACGACTGGTCTTCGTAGTGGACGCCCGCCGCGCCCGCTTCGATCATCGCCTTCATGAGCTCGTAGGCATTGAGGACACCGCCGAATCCCGACTCGGCGTCCGCGACGATCGGCGCGAACCAGTCGATCGAATTGTCGCCCTCGGCGTGGTGGAGCTGATCGGCGCGCATGAGGGCATTGTTGATCCGGCGCACGACACTCGGCACGCTCGACACCGAATACAGGGACTGGTCGGGATACATCTGGCCGGAGTCGTTCGCGTCCGCCGCGACCTGCCAACCCGAGAGATAGATCGCTTCGAGGCCGGCCTTCACCTGCTGCATCGCCTGGTTGCCCGTGAGCGCGCCGAGCGTATGGACGTAGGGGCGCGTGTTCAGAAGCCGCCACAGTTTTTCGGAGCCGCGGCAGGCCAGCGTGTGCTCGATCATCAGCGACCCGCGCAGGCGAACGACCTCTTCGGCGGTGTAGTCGCGTTTCACGCCGCGCCAGCG
This sequence comes from uncultured beta proteobacterium, assembly GCA_963808765.1. GTDB lineage: Bacteria > Pseudomonadota > Gammaproteobacteria > Burkholderiales > SG8-41 > JAQGMV01. The sequence continues at coordinate 23,115 of CAWEHH010000005.1, read as the reverse complement.
CGGGTTTTCTTCCCAATCGCACTTGATCGCTTCGATGGCAGCCCGGTTCTTCATGCTCGCGCTCCTTCACATGGTGGTGGTGGACACGCGCACCGTAAGGCCGTTATCGTGTGAATTCCACAAAAGAAAATTTCACAACGTCAATTTCACAATCACCGGCCCCCGCCGTTTCACAGGGCGTTTTCACAAAAAGGCGATCCATGGAAGCCGTTATCAGGACCAGCCACTTCCTCGGGACCAAGCTGCGCGGCCTGAGAAAATCGTATCGCATCACGCTCGAAGACCTCTCGGCGCGATGCGCGCAGATCGATGCGCAGGGCGCGCCTTCGGTGTCGTATCTCAGCATGATCGAGAGCGGCCGCCGCAATCCGTCGCCCGAAGTGCTCGCGCTCATCGCAGCCGTTTTCCAGCGCAAGGCGAGCTGGTTTCACGACCAGAACGCGGAGCTCGTTCCGCTCGCCCGGCAGCAGACCGCAGGCGGCGCCGCGCGCATTCCGTTCGAGCCTTCTTTTCTTTTCTCGAAAGACCTGCTGCAGGCCGCGATCCCCGAGCTCCTCTCGCAGACGGGAACGACCGGCCGGCAGTTCGCGCACCTCCTGATCCGCTCGCACCAGGAAATCTCGCGCAATGAATACCCGGACCTCGAGCGCACGGCCGAGCGCATCGGCAACCGCGCCTTTCCGCTCGGCGTCGACGACCTGATGGCGCTCTGCAAACGCCACGGTCTCGAGATCCGCTGGTTCGATCGGAAGCCCGTGCTGGCACGCCACAACGACGACGAGGTGCGCAGCGTCGTGCGCTCGTTCTTCGAGGCGCCGGGAACGATCTATCTCAACAAGTCGCTCCAGTCGGATCGCGCGCGGCTCAAGTTCGATCTCGCGTCGCACATCGGACACAAGGTGCTGCACGGCGGAGACGGCGTGAAGTCGCCGCATGCGACGGGCGGCGAGATGGGAGAGAGCCCGGACAGCGGCTCGCCGTTTCACGCGGCGGTCGAGGCGAAAGACATCCTGCTCGCCTGGAGAGACTTCGAGTGCAGCTTCTTTGCCGGCGCGCTGCTGTGCCCGCGGGTGCCGTTCCGCCGGTTCCTCATGCGCGAACGACACCGCATCGACGCGCGGCGCAAGCTCGAATTGACGCCTTCGGTCGTCATGCGCCGCATGACGAAAGTGTCTCCCTATCCCTATTGGCACTTCTTCGATGCGCACGCGCCGGGACACTTTTCCGCCGTGTATCGCGGCAACGGCATCCCGCTGCCCTGGGGCAACATGTCGCAAGCGTCGGACCCCTGCCCGCACTGGGCCGTATTCCGGATGTTCGGAGCCGGCCAGCGCGACTCGAGCTCGCAGATCTCCGTGCTGCGGGAGAACGACGAGTGGCAGCTCTACTGCTGCCATACGCTGCGCACGCGCGACATGGCGGGCAATCCGCACGTGCTCTCGGTTGGCATCGATCTCGTTCCCGCGCTCGCGTCCAACGAAGCCGCGGAGTCGCGCATTGCCGAGGAGATCGGCGAAGCCTGCTTTCACAAAGGCGGACAGGCGAAGATCGGGCGCGCGGCCGCGGACGCGATCCGTTCCGTCGCGAACATCCTCAGCATCGCGTGGGTGGAGGAAGCACTCGAGCAGCCGGCACGCATCATCTGTCCGCGCAGCTCACGCTGTCCGCGCCAGGGTCAATGCGGCCCGGCGCCCGGCGAAGCGCGCGCGCGAGATCACGGACGTGAAGCGCGAGATCCTGATGACAACGAAATTCAGTTAGAACCAAGAACGTGTGGAGTTGCGCGGCAGGCGCGGCGCGAGCCGAAAGCCAGCGCCCCCCTACGACGGCCGTCGGCCCTCGCCGCGCAGCGTGCGGAACAGGCTTCGACCCCTCGCACGAGCTTCGGAAGGAGCCAGATCATGACCAGAATGAAGATCGCGAGCAGCGCAAGAAATACGAGCGGGTAGTACAGCGCGAGCGAGATCGCCCCGAGCACCGACAGATCCTCGGCAAACGAGATCCCCCAGTTGCTGAAAGGTTCGGGCGACGTGTTGACGAGCGCGCGACCGCCGGCTTTCGTGAAGTGCGTTCCTGCCGTGAGCGTTCCGCCGAGCAGTCCCGCGACGACCGTGAGCGGCGTGAGGGTGTCACCGGTCGCGCCGGCCGCGAGCAGCGCACCCGCCGGAATGCGGATGAACGTGTGGATTGCATCCCATGCGCTGTCGATCGCCGGCACCTTGTCGACCAGGAATTCCATGACGAGCATGAACCCGGCGGCGCCCATCACCCATGGATGTTCGAGCACCTGCAGGGCGGACGGCAACTCGACGTAGTCGAAATAGCCCGCGAGCCCCACGACGCATATCACGAAATAAAGACGCACGCCGCTCGCCCACGCGAGGAGCGAGGCGAGCGCCAGGCTCTGAATGGCGTCCCAGTCGGTCATCTCGCACAATGATAAGTGAAGACCGATCCAGGCGCCTTTCAGCGGCGCCACGCCCGAGGCACACCGGGCACTCAGGACAAGCGCTGCCGGTCCTCGAAGTCCTTCACAACCGGCCGACGCTGCCGAGCGCTTTCGCCCTCGCCCTCGCGGTAGACGAGACACGCGACGTGTCGCGCGTCAACCGGGATGTCCTCGAACGACCAACTCGATGGCGCCCCCTCGTTGCGATCGTAAACGAGGCACGGCTTGCCGGTCGCAGCGGCGCCAATGCGGATCGACAGAAGCGAGCGGCTCATGCCCTCCCCGATCGCTTTCACGTAGGCCTCTTTACGCACCCAGGCACGGGCCAGCGCGCGCGCCCGGCCCTGCTCCGGCACGCGTGCAAGCTCGAAGCGTTCTTCCGGCGAGAACGCGGCCGCGAAGTCGTCGCCATGGGCGAAATCCGGACGCACCGCCTCGACGTCGATGCCCACCGCACCGAGCGCGTCGAACGCATGCAGGATCCACTCGCCCGAATGACTGCTGTTGAAGTGCAGTCGCGGATGGGGCTCGAGCAGCACGGGCTTGCCGAAAGAATTCGCTCCGAACGCGAGCCGCTCGTTGGAAACGTCAAGCTGCATGGCGAGGAGCCGCCGCAAGCTCGCGCGTCCGAGGACGTAGCGCATGCGGTCGGCGTCTTGTCGGAAGCGCGCCGCACGCAGCCGCTCGTGCTCGTCGAGCATGCGCAACGCGGGTTCGTATGCGTGAGGCGAAGTGGCGACGCGCACACGCCAAACCTGCGGCCCGGCCCGTGCGGCCCGTGAAGCCTCGGTCGCGCGGACGGGTGCGAACGTCACGCGGTCAGTGCTTCCTCACGCACGCGGGATTCCTTCGTGGGCGCGCGGAGCCAGCCACGGAGCAGTGCCGCAAGGGCCGGCAGGTTCTGCGGCTCGAGAATCTCCATGTGGTCGCAATCGATGTGCGCGAGCCGGATGCGATCGCCCACGAGCGCGCCCCACCCGAGGTGGGGATCGTCGTCCATCACGCCGAGCCGCGTCGGCCGCACCGTCGCACGCGCGATGCTGATCGGGCCCGGATACGCGCGGGGCGTGTACGCGAGCCACGCGTCGTAGAGCACCTGCGCGCGCGCCTCGATCGCGCGGGCGGCCCGCATCGCCTTCTCCGCGACGTCCGCGGTGAATACGGGCGGGTATACACGCTCGGTCCTGATGTACTTCTTGAAGGCTTCGTACGCGCGCGGCGAAGTAGGCGCGCGATTCGCCCGGTGCGAGTTGCAGGGCATGCCGGATGTGCAGGAGCGTCCGCGAGACGAAGGACTGAATGCGTGGATAGCCGGGCGCACCGCAGTCGAGCATCGCGAGCAGATCGACGTGCTCGCCGGCCCCGACGAGCTGCTGCGCGATCTCGTAGGCGATCCGGCCGCCGAGCGAATAGCCCGCTACGTGATAGGGCCCGTGTGGCTGGACCCGGCGCATGGATTCGACGACCTGCGCCGCGACGCTTTCCAGCGCAAGGGGTTGCGCCGGATCGCAGCCCACCGAATTCAGATCGACCAGATAGAGCGGCTGCTCCGAGCCCAGCGCCTTCGCGAGCCCGTGGAAGGGTGAAACGGCTCCGCCGTATCCGGGAACGACGAACAGAGGCGGCCGTTCACCGCGGCTCTGTATCGCGATCACGCAGGTCGATATCGTACGTTGCTGACGCAGAAGCAGCGCCTGGTCGCGAATCGTCGGAGCATGGAAGAAGACCGCGATATCGAGCGTGCGTCCGAACTGCTTGTCGATCGCATCGAGCAGCCTGATCGCGAGCAGCGAATGACCGCCCAGCTCGAAGAAGTTGTCCTCGCAACCGATGTCCTCCACTTTCAGCAATTGCTGCCACAGCGCCTTCAATTGCTGCTCCCATTCGTCGGCGGGCACACGCGGGTCGACTTCGGCGTCGAGGCGCCGCTGCGTGCGCATCGGAGCACCGCCGGCGGATTTATCTTCACCTGCGTGTTCGTCCGGCGCCGGCAGCGCACGCGCATCGAGCTTGCCGTTGGCCGTCAGCGGAAGCGCTTTCACGGCGACGATCTTCGACGGCACGAGGTAGGCAGGCAGTCGGTGGGCGAGCGCATCGCTCAGCGCTTCGGGCGATGGCTCGGCCACGCCTGCGGACGGCACCACGTACCCGACCAGTCGCTTGTCGCCGGGTGCGTCTTCCCGCACGACGACGACACATTGGGCGACACCCGGCATACGGGCGAGATGGGCTTCGATCTCGCCGGGTTCGATGCGAAAGCCGCGCAGCTTGATCTGTCGGTCGGCGCGCCCGACATAGTCGATCACGCCGTCGGGCAGGTAGCGCACGAGGTCCCCCGTGCGGTAGAGCCGCTCCCCCGGCACGAACGGATCGTCGAGAAAACATTCCGCCGTGAGCTGAGGCCGGTGCAGATACCCTCGCGCGACACCCACGCCGCCCACGTACAACTCGCCGACTACGCCGACGGGAACCGGCTCCATTGATGCGTCCAGCACATAGCAGCGCGTATTGGCGAGCGGGCGGCCGATCGGAATGCTCATCGCGTCGGGACTCGGGGTGCGCGGCACTTCGAACGATGTCGCAAACGTCGTCGTCTCCGTCGGGCCGTAGCCGTTGATGAGCCGCCCCGGCGCTGCTGCGTCGATCACACGCTGCACCGCGACGGGATCGAGCCTCTCGCCGCCGACGAGCAACTGATCAAGGCCATGGAAGATCCCCGGCGCGTGTGCGGCATGCTCGTTGAAGAGCGACGTCGTCATGAACATCGTCTTGATGCGTCTCCGCTCGATGCACTCCTCGAGCGCCCGTGCGGAGAGCAGCACGTGCTTCGGCACGATCACGAGAGGGGCGCCGTTCAAGAGCGCTCCCCAGATCTCGAACGTGGCCGCGTCGAAGGAAATGTTCGAGGCCTGTGCCATTGCGTGGTGCGGGCCGAACTGGACGTAGTTCGTGTTCACGACCAGGCGGGTCACGGCGCGCTGTTCGACGGCCACGCCCTTCTGCGTGCCCGTGGAACCGGAGGTGTACATGACGTACGCGAGATGCGTGGAGGCCGCCGTGGGCACCGGATTGTCGTCCGCCGATGTTTCGAACGCACCCACGTCATCGTCCATGCACACAACGCGAGCCGCGCAGTCGGGCACCTGCGCCCGGAGGCTGCGTTGCGTGAGCACGACCGGGGCGGCGGTGTCAGCGAGCATGAACGCGAGGCGCTCGGGCGGATATTCGGGATCGAGTGGGACATATGCGCCACCGGCCTTCACGATCGCGATCACCGCAACGACCATGAGCGGCGTGCGCTCCATGCACAGTCCGACCAGCACGTCGGGACCGACGCCCATGGATCGCAGATGATGGGCGAGCCGGTTCGCCTGCCGGTTGAGCTCGCGATACGTCAGATGATCCTGATCGAGAATCACCGCCGTCTCATCAGGCGTACGGCGCACCTGGTCTTCGAAGAGCTGGTGAAGATTCTTGTCGAACGGACAGTCCCGAGCCGTCTCGTTCCAGGCAAAGAGCATGCGCCTGCGCTCCGCGTCGTCGAGCACCGGCAGCCGCGAGAGCGGCTCGTGGGGCGAAGCGGCGATCGCTTCGAGCAGTCGCGCGAAATGGCGCGCCATGCGCTCGATGGTCGAATGATCGAAGACGTCGGTGTTGTACTCGAACACCCCCCGAGCGAGGCGCCCTCCTCCGTGAGCGCGAGGAAAAGATCGAACTTCGCCGTCCCGGTGTGCGCGGGCACGCTCTCGGTGCGCAGCGCGCCGAATTGCTGTCCAGCGTCGGGTGCATTCTGCAGCGCGAAGGCTATTTGATAGAGCGGATTGCGACCGAGATCGCGTACCGGGCTCACCTCCGCGACCAGTTTGTCGAAGGGCAGCTCCTGATGACTGTAGGCATCCAGGCATACGTGACGCACCCGCCGCAGCAGTTCCGCGAACTGGGGATTGCCGGAGAGATCGACGCGCAGCGCGAGCGTATTCACGAAGAAGCCGACGAGCGCCTCCATCTCGGTGCGGCCGCGTCCCGCGATCGGAGAACCGACCGTCACATCGGCTTCACCCGAGTAGCGCATGAGCAGCACGTCGAAGGCCGCGAGAAGCACCATGAAGAGTGTCGCGTTCTCCTGTCGCGCCAGCGCTTTCAGCCGGCCGAGCAAGGCCGGCGAGACTTCGAAATGGCGTGTCGCGCCGCGATAGGTGCGTCGGGCCGGATACGGGCGATCGGTGGGCAGATGCAAAGAACTCACACCTGCGAGCTGGGCCCGCCAGTAAGGGAGGTCGTCGGCTTGCGCACTGCTTTCGCCGGCTCCGTGCGCGATCGCACACTCGGTGAACTGGATCGGCAGTGGCGGCAGCGGATTCGGTTGACCGGCGCGATTTGCCTCGTAGAGCACCCCGAGCTCGCGCGTCAGGAGGTTCATGGACCAGCCGTCGCACACGATGTGGTGGACGACGAGCAGCACGACGTGCTCGCACTCGTCGGTCCGGAAGACGTGCACGCGGATCAGAGGCGCGCGAGAGAGATCGAACGGCTCGGCGGCCGCGGTTTGCAGCAGGGGGCTCAACGCGCGTTCGCGCGCCGCGGCCGTCTCGCCGGCCACTTCGACGGGTTCGATGGTGAGGGCGGATGCGACCTCATCGAACGTATGCACCACCTGCACCGGCACGCCGTCATGCAGGGCGATCGAAGTGCGCAGCGTGCCATGGCGTTCGACGACGGCGCGCAGACTGCGCTCGAGCGCCACGATGTCCAGTGCGCCATGGACGCGCAGCGCCTTCGGGATGTTGTACAGGCCGCTGCGGCCCGTCACTTCGTTCAGGAACCACAGGCTCGCCTGGGCAAACGAAGCCGGGAACATGCCGGGCTGCGACACCGTGCGAGCGGGTGGCTCGAATTCTTCGGCCCGGGGCACTTCGTGTTCCAGACGCTGCGCAAACTCCGCCACGGTGGATGATTCGAACAGAACGCGCAGCGCGAGCTTGCAGCGCAGCTCCTGGCGCACGCGCGAGATCACCCTTGTCGCGAGCAGCGAATGGCCGCCGAGATCGAAGAAGTTGTCGTGAACACCGACGCGCTGCACGTTCAACACCTCGCCCCAGATGCGCGCGATTGTGTTTTCGAGCGGCGAGCGCGGTGCGACGTACCCCGTGCGCGCCGCTTCGAGATCGGGCGCGGGCAGCGCTTTGCGATCGGTTTTGCCATTGGGGAGCCGCGGCACCGTCTGGAGCTCGACGAAATACTGCGGCACCATGTAGTCGGGCAGCCGCGTGTTCAGGTACGCCCGCAGCTCGCTCGCGGACGGCATCGCCGCGGACGCCACGACATAAGCGACAAGGCAGGGATCGCCGGCCGCGTCCTCGCGCGCGGCGACGACGGCTTGCGCCACCTGCGGATGCGCCGCGAGGTGAGCCTCGACTTCGCCCAGCTCGATCCGATACCCGCGGATCTTCACCTGGAAGTCGAGACGCCCCTGATGCTCGAGGAGTCCGTCGTGACGCCAGCGGGCGCGATCGCCGGTGCGATAGAGGCGCGCCGCCGCATCGGCACTGAACGGATCTGCGATGAACCGCTCTGACGTGAGCTCGGGCCGATCGAGATAGCCCAGGGCGACGCCGTCTCCCCCGATGTAGAGCTCACCGGGGACGCCGGGCGGGCACGGCTCGCCGTGCTCGTCGAGCACGCGGACGATCGTGTTCGAGATGGGCCGTCCGATGCTGATGCCGTCGGCGGGGCGCTCGACCCTCCAGAAGGTCGAATAAACCGTCGTCTCCGTCGGGCCGTATCCGTTCCACACCTCGCCCGCGCGCTCGAGCAGGCGAGCGGCGAGCGCCTGAGAGAGCGGCTCTCCACCGGTGATGGCTTTCAGCGTGGGCGTCCCCTGCCATCCTGTCTCGACGAGCATGCGCCACGTGAGCGGCGTCGCCTGCATGACGTTGGCGCGCGAGCTTTCCGCGAGCGCGCGCAGCGCCTGTCCATCGCGCACCTCGTCGCGGCCGGCGAGGATGATTTCCGCGCCTGCGGACAAGGCCGCCAGCAACTCGAACACGGCGATGTCGAAGCTCACGGTGGTGATCGCGAGCACGCGGTCCGACGCCTTCAATCCCGGTTCGCGCAGCACGCTCGAGATGAAGTTCACGCAAGCCCGATGCGGCACGACCACGCCCTTCGGCTGGCCCGTCGAACCCGAGGTGTAGATCACGTAGGCGGGATCTTCGGGCCGCGCATCCGATATGGCGTCCGCGGGAAGCGCCTCGTCCGGCTGCGCGTCGATGGCGGCACGATCGAGATCGAGCACGACGCAGCGCTCGGGAGGCTGACCGAGCGCGTCGCAGTGCCGCGCATCGGTGACCGAAAGCAGAAGCTTCGCGTCTTCGATCATCAGCGCGATACGCTGGGCCGGGTAGGACATGTCGAGCGGGACATAGCCCGCGCCCGCCTTGAGTATCGCGAGCTGCGCCACGACCATGTCGATGCCGCGCTCGGTGGCGAGACCGACCAGCGCGCCGCGACGCACACCGCGGGCGCGCAGATGCCGCGCCAGCTTGTTCGCCCGCGCTTCGAGCTCGCCGTAGGTGAGATGACGATCGTCGTGCGTGAGAGCCACGCGCTGCGGCATCGCACGCGACTGCCGTTCGATCAGCGTGTGCACGTTCGCTTCGGCATCATAGGGCCGCGCCGTCGCATTCCAGGTGTGCAGGATGCGTTCGCGATCGGCACGATCGAGCAGCGGCAGGTTCGCGATCCCTGTCGCGGGCTCGCTCAGGATACTTTCGAGCAGTGTCCGGTATTGCCGCGCGATGCCCTGGACGGTCGGTGGGTCGAAGAGATCGGCCGCGTAGACGAGCACGCCATTGAGCGCTTCGCCCTCCTCGGTGAACGACAGCAGCAGATCGAATTTGGTATCGAGGGCCTGCACGTCGAGCGCGCGCGCATCCACGCCGTCGAGCGCGAGCACGCCCGCCGGGTGACTCTGCAACGAGAACGCGACCTGATAGAGCGGATTGCGGCTCGCGTCGCGCTGCGGGCTCAACTCCGCGACGAGCCGTTCGAACGGGGTCTCCTGATGTGCAAATGCTTCGAGCACGTTCCTGCGGACGCGGCCCAGGAAGTCGGTGAACGGCGGATTGCCGGAGAGGTCCGCGCGCATGACGAGCGTGTTCACGAAGAAGCCGACCAGACCTTCGAGCTCGACCCGATGCCGGTTGGCGATCGGCACGCCCACCGCGAGGTCCTGCTGCTGGGCATGGCGCATCATCAGGACCTGGAACGCCCCGAGCAGCACCATGAAGAGCGTGGCTTCGTTGCGGCCGGCCAGCGCGCGGAGTTGCTCGACCAGTTCGCCCGGCACGGCGAACCGCTCGCTTGCGCCGCGTTGACAGCCCTGGAGAGGGCGCGGCCGATCCGTCGGCAGATCGAGCACCGCCAGGCCGCGCAGCTTCTCGCGCCAGTATTGGAGCCGCGTCTCGAGAACCTGCTGCCGTGAGCCGGCGCCGTTCCCAGCACGCGTAGTCGGGAAACTGCACGTGCAGGGGCGGCAGCGTACGCTGATCCGCGTTGCACGCATACAACGCGCCGAGCTCTTTCAGCAGAATGCCCCTCGACCAGCCATCGCACACGATATGGTGGATGACGAGCAGCAGCACGTGATCGTCTTCGCCGACGGAAAGAGCTTCGCCTTGATGAGAGGCGCCCGGGTGAGATCGAACGGTTCGGCCGCGGCGGCGTGCAGCGTGTCGTTCAGCACGCACTCGATTTCGTCGATGGGCTTATCGTCGAGGGCCACGCGCTCGAGCCGCAAGCGGGCCGCGCATTCCTGTGCGTCATGCACGCATTGCAGGGGCTTACCGTCGCGCTGAGCGAACGTCGTGCGCAGGCTCTCGTGTCGCTCGACCAGCGCGCGCAGGCTGCGCTCGAGCAATCCCGCATCGAGCCTGCCTGCAAGGCGCACCGCCTGCGTGACGTTGTAGGCGCTGCCCGGTCCGCTCAACTGATCCAGAAACCACAACGCTTCCTGCGGGAAGGTAAGCGGGATGGTTGCGCCGCTCGCACGCCGCGTAATGGTTTCTTCCGTGCCGCCGAGCCGCTGGCGCCGCAATTGCAGGGCCAGCAGTTTTTGCCTCGCGTCGGAGCGGGCAGTGTGCGTCCCGTCTTTTTTGACCGCGGCTTCCGGTGTTTTCAAAGGTGTCATATGGCGGCCGCCACGGCCGTGTTTTCGTTGTTATCACGTCGATGCATGTCGGTTTTCCACATGCGATCGCTTCCTTCAATGCGGCGGCGATCTGCCTGGACGATCGATCCGCCGCCCCCTGCCACCCAGTGACGCCATCGCGAGGTCATGGCGAATGCCGGGGCCGTACTGGGTCACGCGGTCGGCGAAGGCGGGCGGGAAGAACTGGCGCTGCCGGATCGCGCCGCCCGCGCCCGCGTTGTTCGCCACGACGAACACAGCCGCCACCTCATGGCGAACAGCCGTTTCCAGCTCGAACGCGCTCAGGCCCACACCGAAATCGCCGACGATCGCAACGACCGGCTGTTCCGGACGCGCAAGCTTCGCGCCGATCGCGAACGGTATTCCGACGCCCATGCAGCCGTTCGTGCCCGGCCCGAGACGGCGCGCGGGCATTCTCACGGGCAACATGCGCTGCGCCGCGGTCAGTATGGTGTTTCCGTCCAGCACCGTGATCGTTTCCGGCGGCAAGGTCTCGGCCAGCTCGGCGAGCCACTCGTAGGGCGACATCGGAACGCGCCCGCGTTCTTCCGGCGGAACGTGACCGATGCGGCACGCGTCGCGGCTGGCGACGAGGGATGCGAGCCATTCGTGGTCGCGCTGGACAGACCCTCCCGCGAGTTGCTCGTCCATCGCGTCCAGGAGCCGCGTGAGCACTCGACCTGCATCGCCGTGCAGGCTTACACCGCGATCGAGCACGCGCGCGGCTTCGGCCGGATCGATGTCGATGCGCACGATGCGCGCCTGCTGGGAGATCTCCGTTCCGAACCGGAACGTCCAGTTCAGCCGCGCACCGACCACGAGCACCACATCCGCATCCGCCAGCATGCGCGCCCGAACCGCGCTGAAACAAAGGGGGTGATCGTCGGACAGCAGTCCGCAGCCCATCGGAGAAGTGGCAAACGCGACGGCATGGTGGTCGGCGAGACGCCGCAGCAATGCGCTGGACGCGCTCCAGCGCGCACCTTTGCCGATCAGCATGACCGGCCTGCGGGCCTGCGCGAGAAGCGATGCCGCCTCATGCAGGCTCGCATCGCACACAGAGGATGCGCCTGTTTCCGAAGCCCTCGTGCAATCTTCGGCAGCCGCGAGCGCCATGCGCGGCGGCATCGGCGCGTAACCGCCGAGCGCTTCTTCCGCCGCGTCGAGGTAGGCGGGACCGGGCGCGCCGGACATCGCGGCAGCAGCGGCTTCAATGATGGCGGCATTCAGATGGCTCGTGCTCTCCACGAGAGCCGTGCGCTTGCACAGAACCGAAAGAAACCCGGCGCCGTCGAACGATTGAAAGCTGTCGGTGCGCGCGAGACCGCGCCGGCCGCCGATCACGAGGAGCGGCCAGCAATTGTCTTTCGCGACCAGAACGCCGGTCGCGCAATTCGTCACGGCCGGACCCGCGGACACGATCACGGCCGAGTGGAGCCCACCGGAGACGTAGTTGTATGCGAGCGACATCAGCACGGCGCCTTGTTGATGGCGCGCACCGATGACACGCAGCCCCGCTCGCGCACATGCGCCGAGCGTGGCATCGACGGGCACGCCGCCGATGCCGAAGACGTGCGTCACGCCGAGCTCGCGCAACGTGAGCGCGACGATGTCGTGCCCCGCGCAGCGTTCCTTCGAACGCAGGATGCGCAGCAACCTTTCGCGCGGCGGATCGAGCGTCAGGTTCACGACAGCATGCCTCTGCCTTCCTCTTCGGCGAGCAGGCGGGCCACCTCCTCGTCGGACATCTGCTCGATCTCGGCCTCGAGCGCCCGCCTGCGCTGCTCCATGTCGCGCTCGGGCCGCATCGATCGCGACAGCGAGCTCCGCGATCGTTCCGTGAGTGAACAGCGTCGGCAGGGCGAGCTCGACGCCGTGCTGCGCGAGGATGCGCGAGGCCACCTGCGCCGCCTTCAGCGAATCGCCGCCGAGCGCGAAGAAGTTGTCGTGCACGCCGATCGAGTCGCACTCGAGCACGTCGCGAAAAATCGCCGCGAGCGCCATTTCCGTGTCGGTCGTGGGCGCGCGAGCGGGTTTCGCGATGAGGTGGCGCAATCGTTCGAACAGACCGGCACGCTGGATCTTTCCGGTCGCCGCCGTCGGAATGGCATCGACGAAAACGATGCACGACGGCACCTTCGACGCGGCGAGCCGGCCGCACAGGAATTCACGTATCGCAGGCACGTCCGACTCCGCACCGTTGCGAAGAACGACGGCCGCCGCGATATCCTGGCCCAGCGTGGGATGGGGCATGGCGAAGGCGACCGCATCGGTTACGTCTTCGTGCTCGAGCAGCGCCTCGTCGATCTCGCGAGGCGAGATCGTTTCACCACCCCGATTGACGATGTCCTTCAAGCGCCCGGTGATGTAGAGATAGCCCTCGTCGTCGAAGCGGCCCTCGTCACCCGTCCTGAACCAGCCCTCGACGAATGCGGCTGCGTTCGCCTGCGCGTCGTTCTCGTAGCCGCTCGTCAAACCGACGGCCGCGCACGACGATCTCGCCCGTGGCGTGCTCGCCGAGGAAGCGACCCGTCGGCGTCGATGAGGCGGATCTCTGTTCCCGTGGGCAAACCGACCGAGCCTGCCTTGCAGCGACCCGTGAATGGATTGCTCGCGATCTGGTGCGAAGCCTCGGTCATGCCGTACGCCTCTACTACCGGTGACCCGGTGAGCGCTTTCAGAGCTTCGAAAGTTTTTGCCGGCAATGCCGCGGAACACGAGCGCACGAAGCGGAATCGGTGCGCCGGCGCGGCTTGCCTGTATTGGCCCCTGTTTGCGACGACCCATTGATGGATCGTCGGGACGGCAGTATACCAAGTGGGTTCGAACCGGGCGATCCACTGAAAGAACGCTTGATGATCGAAGCCCGGCGTGCACACGATGCTCGCGCCGCCCGCGACCGTCGCAGCAGCGCGCCGATAAGCCCGTGCCCATGGAATAACGGCATCACGTTGAGGCAGCGATCGGCCGGGCCCAGTGCGAGGTCGCTCGCGATCCGACGCGCCGATGCAGTGACGTTCGCATGCGTGAGCGGCACGACCTTCGGACGCGCCGTGGTCCCTGACGTGTGCAGGACGAACGCGTGGTCGTGCGGCGCGCTGCGCGGCCCCATTGCGAAATCCTCCCCTGTGTCGGCATCGATGTGGAACTCACCCGCCCCGAGCGAGGCGTCGCTTTCGATCTCGAGCACGCCGATGCCCGACTCCTCCGCGACTGTTCGTATCGGACCTCGCTCAGAGCGCAACATAATCACGAGACCGGACACCGGCATCTGTGAGAAACGCCCTGAATTCGGTCCGCGCGAAGCCGGGTTGAGTGGAACACAGGCCGCATACGCCGCGACCCCGAGAACCGCCGTGGCCATCTCGGGCCCGTTGGGCAATACGACCGCGATGCGCGTCGTGGCGAGGGCGCCGCGCGCCCGCAGAGCAGCGCCGACGCGCTGCGCCTGCCGCCACAGGCCCGCATACGTCAGCGGCGGCCGGTCGGGGAGCAAGGATCGCGGTCGTATCGGGTTGCCGGGTCGCCTGCTCGTGTATGAGGGTGGCAACGGTAGCGGTGCTGGATGCTGTGTACACCATGGGATTGCTTGTGTTCGGAATCGGGCGATCCGGCCGGATCACGCGCGGCGGCGACAGACCGGATGGACGAGTGGCAATGACATCCGCCACCAGCAAGCGCGTCCTTGACCCGGGGGTGGATGGGACCCACGCGGGCTCACCTGTGCCCCGAACCGCCGCCCTTTGGGGTGGGGGCTACGATGGTATGGGCGAGAATTGTGAGGTTTTCGTGAGGAGCCCGTCGCGTCCCGGCAGCGGATCTCGAAACGGATCAGCCTCGCAGGGACGTGAGTGAACGCGCCTTGAGCCTAAGTCACTGCACTGGATTTGATGAGCGCATATGCCCTTGATCGCGCCTCGGGGAGGCGATCCCGTGTTCGAACCTTGAAGGTGGGAGAGTTCTCGACCCTCGCGCGGCTGGGTCGCGCACCGGGCGGCCGAGCCCGCGTTCGAACGTCACTTCAACTGATAGCTCAAGAGCTCGGTACCTGCTCGTGCTCGAGCAGGCGGGATGCACGGTTGAACGTGCGGCGGTCGTATTTGACAGCGCGGCCGATCTCGGGGACGTACCAGATGGAATACGTCATGCGCGACGCCATCGTCTCGTGGTAGACGTCGCGCGTCGTGGGAAAGGTAATATCGCGCCGCCCGTCGAGCTCCGCCTTGATCGCGTCGAACGTTCCGGCCGGGGTGCTCACGCGCTCGCGTCCCGTCACTTTGCCTTTCAGGCGCCAGTCGTCGGAGCCGCCCACGGCGATGTCGCTCCACGCGAGCCCCGGCCGCACATCGACGAACGCCGTGAGGAACGGGGCGAACTCGAACAAAATCGCGTTCTGCTCGATCTGCTGCTCGAACATGCGAGGCTCGAGCGCGAGCCGGCGCTGCGTGCCCTGCGCCGTCCGCGTCGGATCGGCGTTCGCCGGATCGGATCACCTCGCGGATGCCGCTCGTATCCCCGCCGCGGATCTCGTGCGTAACCGTCGCGAGGTCCCGGTTATAGGCAAGCTCGCGCAGCCGATACGTCCAAGTGTCGCCGATGCGCAGCTCGCGGGCCGAAGGCGGGCGATTCGGAAGGTTGATCGGAACGACGCGCGCCACGGTTCCCCCGGTGACGCCCGTGCCCGTCACCGGGGGAGCAGGACTGCGCGCCGCAGCCGGTGCTTCCACCGCGCTTTCGGGTGCCTTCGCCAGCTCGGCAGGTGGCTTGGGCGTGGCGGGGATCGTGTTGCCGACGCGAGCCGGGGCTTCCGATCGAGCGACGGGAGGCGTATCCGCGACCGCGGAGGCGGGCGGGCGCGGCTCGTCCTCGCGGCCGGGCCAGCGATGGCCTCGGAAGGCGCAGCATCTTTCCGGGTAACGGCGGCCTTCGTTGCGGGCGCTGGCGCCTCGGCGTGAGTCACAACGGGCGCCTTGGCTGCGGCCGGTGGCGTCTCCGCGCGGGTCGCAACGGGCGCCTTGGCTGCGGCCGGTGGCGTCTCCGAGCGAGTCACAGCGGGCGCCTTGGCTGCGGCCGGTGGCGTCTCTGCGCGGGTCACAACGGGCGCCTTGGCTGCGGCCGGTGGCGTCTCCGCGCGGGTCACAACGGGCGCCTTGGCTGCGGCCGTGGCGTCTCCGCGCGAGTCACAACGGGCGCCTTGGCTGCGGCCGGTGGCGTCTCCGCGCGGGTCACAACGGGCGCCTTGGCTGCGGCCGGCGTCTCGACGGATCGCTCTTTCAGGACTCGGGCAGGCGGCACTTCCGCGACGCGCGCCTTGGCCTCGGGCGGCGCCGTTTCCGTAGGGGCACTCACCGATGTCTGCGGCTTGGCGCCCGCATCAGCCCGCTTCGGCGATTCGTCTGCGCCTGAAGCACCCTTCGTGGCAACAGCCGGCGCAGCCAACTCCTCTGCCGGTGGCGTCGCTTGGTGCCGGACGGCCCGAAGAAGCTGCTGCCGACAAGCACGCCGACCACGGCCGCAGCGACCACGGCGGGCGCCGCATAGAGCCAGAGCTTTCTGCGTGGGTGGCCGACGATGTGCTCGAGATGGCTCGCGAGCAGCGCGACGTCGGAGTCCCAGCTCGTGCTGCGGATTTCGCGCGCCTGCCTTTTCGTGAGCGAGCGCAGCTCTTCGGGCAACTCCTCGACGCGTGGCAGACGCGCGCCGCCCACCAGCACCGGAATCACACGGATCTTGCGGTTGAGCACCATGGCCGTCTCGGTGCGCACCCAATCGTCTTCGAAGTCGAGACGGCGGCGGCCCTGCTCGTCGCGCGCGCTCGCCCACGTCGGACCGATAATGACCAGCGCGACCTCGCAGGCCTGCAGCGCGCGATCGATGACCTCGGAGAAGATCTCTCCGTCGGCGATGTTGTCGACGTCCTGGAAGACGATGTCGCCGAAGCGCACCCGGAGCGCATCGCGCAGGCGGCCGGCCCAGCCGTCGCTGTCCGCTCTGCGATAACTGATGAAGATTCCGGCCATGGCGATCGGACGCCCCTGTTTATCGGCCGATACTGCGCCCGGCGGATCGATCCTGCAAGCCGCATCGGGTCGGGTGGCGATCCGGTATGTGAAACGACTGACAGAAGTAATCACGGCACACGTCTGTACGTGGCGCCGTGGCACACGAAGTCAGGCCGCGTTCGTTGCGCGTGCGCCATGCGGCTGGTACGCTATGCGCCCACTATGCATCGCACCGCGCACTCCCGAGCCGCATGATCGATGCGACTGCGCGGCTCGACCCGCGTGCGAAGATCGGGCGCGACGTCTCGATCGGCCCGTACTGCATCGTCGGCGGTGACGTCGAGCTTGCCGACAACTGCACGCTCATCGCCCACGTTCACCTGACCGGACACACGACGATCGGCCCGCGCACCGTCGCCTATCCCTTTCGTCTCGCTCGGCACGCCGCCGCAATCGGTGCACTATCACGGCGAGCCGACGCGGCTCACGATCGGCGCCGACTGCGATCTGCGTGAAGGCGTGACGATCAACATCGGCACGGTCGCGCGCGGTGTCACCGTCGTGGGCGATCGGTGCTTCATGATGGCGGGCAGCCATGTCGCGCACGATTGCATCGTCGGCGAAAACGTGACCTTCGCGAACGGCGCGGTGCTCGGTGGACATTGCGAGGTCGGCGATTTCGTCTTTCTCGGCGGCCAGTGCGCGGTCCATCAATTCACGCGCATCGGTGAGAGCGCGATGATCGGCGGCTTGAGCGGCGTGCGCGGCGACGTCGTGCCGTTCGCGCTCGTGAGCGGCTATCCCGCGCACCTGGACGGAGTGAACGTCGTCGGCATGAGGCGCCGCGGGTTCGCGCGCGAGACGATGCATGAGATCCGACGAGCGACGCGGATGCTGTTCGACGCGGCCGAAGGGCCCTTCGCGGAGCGCCTGGACGCGGTGGAAGCGAGCTTCGCCGATAGCGACAGCGTCCGCAGGATCGTCGCGTTCCTGCGCGGCTGCGGGCAGCGTCCGCTCTGCTGGCCGCGCGATCGCGCGCCGGAGTGAGCGCAAGGCGAGGCGACGCTCGCTCCGGCTCGGCACCTCACACGTTCTGCTGAAGACCTCGTATGTCTTGATGGGAATACTGACTAACGCCAGACTGCTTCGTGAGCGGCGACCCCGCCGCTCCGCAGCCCCCGCTCACGATAGGGGAGCGTTCTGAGCAACGTTCCTCCGCTCCACGTTTTTCTCGTCGCCGCGGAACCCTCCGGCGACCACCTCGGGCGCGGCGCTCATGGCGGCGCTGCGCGAGCGGGCGGACGTGCGCTTCTCCGGCGTCGGCGGGGTCGAGATGCGCAGCGCCGGCCTCGAGAGCCTCTTTCCCACCGACGACCTGCACATCATCGGCTTCGGCGAAGTGCTGAAGCGACTGCCCTATCTCTTTCGCAGAATCCGCGAGACGGTCGACGGCCGCGATCGACTCGCGTCCCGACGTGCTCGTGATCATCGACAGTCCCGACTTCACGCACCGTGTGGCACGGCGCGTGCGGCGGGCGCTCCCGGCATTCCGATCGTCGATTACGTGTGTCCGCAGGTGTGGGCGTGGCGCCCGTGGCGCGCGCGTGCGATGCGCCGCTACCTCGATCACGTGCTCGCGCTGCTGCCGTTCGAGCCGGCCTTTCTCGCACGCCTCGGCGGCCCTCCGTGCACGTTCGTCGGTCATCCGCTCGCGCAGCAGATCGCCGATTGCGCCCGAACGAAACGGAAGCCGCGCGCCGGTCGGAAAAGCCGCCGCTCGTGCTGGCGCTGCCGGGAAGCCGCCGCGGCGAGATCGGCCGCATGGCCGCCGTGTTCGGCGAGGCGCTTGCGATTTGCGCGGAAAGACACCGGCGAGCTGGAGATCGTCGTGCCGACGCTGCCGCGGCTCGAGGGACTCGTGAACGAGGCGGTCGCGCGTTGGCCGGTGCGGCCGCGCGTCGTCCTCGATGCGGCGGAGCGGCGCAGCGCTTTTCGCAACGCCCGCGCGGCGCTCGCGAAGTCCGGCACGGTGACGCTCGAGCTCGCACTTGCGCAAGTGCCGACCGTTGCCGCCTACCGCGTCTCCGCGCTCGAAGCAATGCTTGCACGCACGATGATCAGCGTCGATTCCGTCATTCTCGCCAATCTCGTTCTCGGCGAGCGCATCGTTCCGGAGCTGCTGCAGGAAGCCTGCACGGCGCAGAACATCGCGCGCGAGCTGAAAGGCGTGATCGCCGATACGCCGGCGCGGGAGCAGCAGCTTCGCGCGTTCGCGCGGCTCGACGACGTCATGGAAATCGGCCGCGCGGAACCGAGTGCGCGTGCAGCGAGTCGTGCTTGCTGCGCGCGGTACAGGGCTTCGCGCGCGTCTAAGCGAGCCGAAGGCGCGCGCTCCAAGTCAATCGTGGGGGAAAGGAGGTTACGGAGGGAAACCGTGGAAGGTTCCCCTCTGTTCCAGGGCGGCGAGGCCCGAGCCTTCAGGCGAGCGCTCCAAGTCATCATGGGGGAAAGGAGGTTACGGAGGGAAACCGTGGAAGGTTTCCCTCTGTTCCAGGGCGGCGAGGCCCGAGCCTTCAGGCGAGCGCCACTAAACCCCCACCTGCGTCCTCAGCTCGACGACGCGGTGTGGCGGGAGCCCCAGATAGTCGGCGACGTTCGGCGAGTTCTGGAGCATCCACACGAAGAGCTTGCGGCGCAGGCCGAGCCCGCGAGGCTTGGTGACCGATACCACGTCGGCCTTGCTCGTGAAGAACGACGTCGCTTCCGGATCGATCTTCAGCCCGCGCATGCTCGCGAGCTCCAGAATCTTGTCGATGTTCGGGTCTTCGCGGAAGCCGAATCGCGCGATGAGGCGCCACGTGCCGCCGTCGACCCGCTCGATCTCCAGGCGCTCGCCATCGTCCACGTACAGGCTCGTCGACGAAATCGATGCAGACGAACACGAGCCGCTCGTGCACGACCATGTTGTGCTTCAGGTTGTGCAGAAACGCGCTCGGATAGCCGACGTGGCGCGAGCTGAAGAAGACGCCGGTGCGCGGCACGCGCAGAGCGGCGGCGAGGCTCGCCCGGATGTGGCCGGGACGCGCCTCCGGCTGCACTTCCTTGCGGGCCTGCAACAGCTCCACGCCGCGCCGCCACGTGCTCAGCACCGCGAAGAGCGCGACGCCGAGGACGAGCGGAAACCAGCCGCCCGCCGCGATCTTCGTGAGGTTGGAGCTCAGGAACACCGTTTCGATCGCGAGGAACAGCAACAGCGCGCGAGCATGGCATATCGACCGCCCGGGCCGCTCGCAACCACGATCACGAGGAGCGCCGTGCTGATGATCATGTCTCCGTTGACGGCGATGCCGTACGCGCCGGCAAGCGCGCTCGAGGAGCCGAAGCCGACGACGAGCGACAGCACGCCGGCGAGCATCAGCCAGTTCACGAGCGGGACATAGATCTGCCCCTGCGCGGTGTCCGATGTGTGCAGCACCCTTCAGCCGCGGAAGGAAGTTAAGCCGGGAGGCCTGCTGCGTCACGGAGTAGGCCGCGGAGATCGTCGCCTGCGAAGCGATGATCGTCGCGCATGTCGCGAGCACGACGAGCGGCAGCAGCAGGGGTTCGGGCGCGAGCAGATAGAACGGATTGCGCACCGCCTCGGGATCGCGCAGCACGAGCGCACCCTGGCCGAAGTAATTCACCATGAGTGCCGGAAAGACGAGCGCATACCAGGCGAGGCGAATGGGCCGCCGCCCGAAATGGCCCATGTCGGCGTAGAGCGCCTCGGCGCCGGTCACGCACAGGAACACCGCGCCCAGAGCAAGCAGCGCGAGCGCCGGATGCTCGGCGCTCGAAGCGAACGGCGTGAACGGGACTCAATGCGGCGAGCACGGCGGGCGTCTCGAGGATGCTCACGCCGCCGAGAACGGCAGCACGCCGAACCAGAGCAGCATGACCGGACCGAACACCCGGCCGATGCCGGCTGTGCCTCTGCGCTGCACCATGAAGAGCACCGTCAGCAGCGTGATCGCGATCGGCACCACCCAATGCTCGAAGCGCGGGGTCGCGACCGAAAGTCCTTCCACCGCCGAGAGAACCGAGATCGCGGGCGTGATGAGCGCGTCGCCATAGAAGAGCGAAGCCGCGAACGCGCCTACGAGCGTGATCCCCGCCGCAAGGCGCGGCCGATCCTTCGCCGCGCGCAACGCGAACGTGAGCAGCACGAGCGCCCCGCCCTCGCCCCGATGGTCGAAGCGCAGCATGAACGTCACATACTTCACCGTGACGACCAGCGTGACCGCCCAGAACATCATGGAGAGCACCGCGAGCACGTTGTCCACACTGAGCGGAAGCGCATGCGCGCCGCCGAACGCCTCCTTGAACGCGTACAGCGGGCTCGTTCCGATGTCGCCGTAGACGACGCCGAGTGCGGCCAGCGTAAGTCCGGCCGTCGCTCTGATATCCGTGCTCTGGGAAACCGACAACGCGCTGCCCCGATCGAGTGACGGCGAATCATAGCGCCCCTCGACAGGCCGCGCTTTCCAGATTAGCCAACCGTGCGGCGCCATCGGAGGCGCCGCGTGCTCCTTCAAGGCAAACGGTGCCCTCTGGAACCCACCGCATCGGAGGGCATCGGCGCCGACGGCAGGAGCGCCGCGTTCGCCGGCCAGTGGCTGCATGGGCGTGAGTTCATCGTCGTCCTTTCGTCACCGCCGGCGTTCCGGCCGCCGCCGAGCAACTGAACGTCGCTCTTCACTCCGGCGACGCCGGGCACGCGCCGCGCGATCGCTTCGGCGCGCTCGATCGTCTGCTGGTCGCGCGCGAAGCCTGTCAGGAGAACGACACCACGAGCGGTGCTGACGTCGATCTGGGACGCATCGAGCCCGCCGCTGTTGAGCGCCGCCCTCACCCGCGAGACGAGCGCCGTGTCATCCGGCGCGACGGCCGGGCCTGCGGGCTGCTGTGTCGGCGCGCAGGCGCTGGTGCCCGCGGCCGTGATGGCGGCAAGCGTGGCGAACACGAGCGCTTTCGTCATGTTCATCCGGCATCGCTCCTATCGAGCTTGACGGAGTCCCGTTAGGCGCACGACCACCCTACTTGCCGTTGATCGATCCATATTTCAGAGGCGCAGGTCTTCGTCCTTGACGAGGCCGATGCCCGGTGCATGGTCATTGTTATCGGTCACGGTGGGTTCGACTTCGGAGCCCTCCTTCACCTTCATGCACTTCGCGAACGTGCCGGCGGGTGTCTTGCACGTCTCGGTGAGGCTCACGATCTCGGCGCGGTCCATGGCGATCCCGGGCGCGATCTCCTGGTAGTACCTCATGCTCACCCTCGGCGTGCCGGGCATGAAGAGCCCGGCCTTCGCGCCCACGTTACGCCCGGCGAGCCACGAACCGTCGTGTTTCACCACCTTGCCGTTCTTGTAAAAGTCGACGTCCTCGCCGAAATAGTAAACGTCTTTCGTCTGCTCGCAGATCGCGAAGTATGATGTCGGTGCCGCGCTGGAACGTGAGCACGATCGAGGAGAGGCCGGTCACGGACCGCGAGCGGATCGATGCGACCCAAGGCACGCCGCTCAGCAGCTCTTCGAGATTCAGAGTGATCAGGCTTTCGACTTCCTCGGCGGGAGAGTCCGAGAGCCTCGGTCTGCACCTCGACGATGGGTGCTGAAAACTCCGGAAGGACGTCCACCGGCATGTTGTAGAGCCGCAGACCGCCGAAGGTCACCAATCATCGACAGGTCCATCATGCCGTAGACCTTCGACGTGAGGCCGATCTTCATCACGCGACTCGTCGCGGACGGCGGCTGCCAGCATGATCGGCATGCCGGAGGACTGCGGCAGTTCCGCGATGGCGAGCTTCAGCCACTCCGACACCCGTTGGCGCGCCTCCATCACATCGGTGCCCATTTTGAACAGCAGCACGACCTGGGAGAGGCCGACGACCGAAGAGGAACGAACGTCCTCGACACCCGGGACGCCGCGAAGCTGATCTTCCATGGGAATGGTGATCAGCTCTTCAACTCGGTGGAAGTCATCCCCGGTCCCTCGGTCTGGATCTCGACCTTGGGCGGCGCGAACTCGGGGAATACGTCTACAGGCATCTTGCGGAGTTGCTGCCTGCCAAACACCAGCAACGCCGCGGCCATTGCAAGGACGAGGAAGCGGAACCTGAGGCTCGCTCCTATGATCCAGGAGAACATTGCGATCCCCCCTCCTCCTCCGCCGCAGTTTCTGCGAACCGCGAGCGGCCCTTTGAAGCTCGATCGCCTGCTTATCTATTTTTTATTTCATTTCAGTCTATGCACAACTTCATGTGTCTGCAATGGGCGACACGGGACGCACTCGTTGCGAAGCAGGAAGAATGTGCAGCGACGAAGCATGAGGCATTCAATACGCTTTCCGCAGCAAACAATCAGTTACCAATCTGCACATCGCGCAAGATCGTTGACGCGAATCAATGTGGAACGA
>CAWEHH010000004.1:0-37331 GCA_963808765.1 uncultured beta proteobacterium | reverse complement strand
GCTTCACGCGGCAACCCTGGCAATCGAGCACCCGAGCATGCTAGCAGCGCGTTGGACGTCTCATCCCACGCGCGACAAAAGGAAAAGGTAACGGAGCAAAACCTTTTGGTTGTCCTCTGTTCCGCAGGCGGCGAGGCTCGAGGCGGAGGCGAGCGCCACCCCTCAGGCTGAGCCGTCCAGCCGCGCGAGCGGCCGGACGGGACGGAGCGCGAATGGGAGCCTAATCCTTGATTCTCAGGACCTTGTTGGCGGCAACGTCGATATGGGCTTCGAAGTTCTTCCCTTTCGCATCCTCGAGATGCACCTCGCAGATCGTGCGATTGTCGTCGACCTTCACCTCGAGCTTCGTGATGTTGCCCGCTCTTGCCGACGACGCACTCTTGATGCAGGCCGTCGCCTGAGCGGCTGACAGGTGTTTCTGTGCCCGGTCCTTGCTTGGCACCCGAGACGAAAGGACTCGCCGCGAGCAGAACGCCCCCGATGAGCATGACAGATAAGTGGCGCATGGTTTCCTCCTGAAGTTGGGGTCCGGCGCCCACGAGGGCGTTGGAGCGTGAACTCGATGGCAATTTGCATGCCGTGGCCATGTCGGCGGCGTGGGTTTGCTTCTCGCGATCAACCGCCGGACAAATTCTGCCGTTTCTCCAGGCGCAGCAGCACAGACAGAATCACGAGAGCGAGCAGTGTCGCGATGATGGCCGTGCCTTCCCTGCCCAGGCCCGCTGAAGTGGCGATCGCGGCCGTCGCCCACAGCGTCGCTGCGGTCGTGAGACCGCGAATCTGGTCGCTCGTGTCCTGCTTGATGATCGCGCCCGCCCCCAGAAAGCCGATCCCGGCGAACACGCCCTGAATGACACGGCTCACGCTCTCGCGGTCCATCCCGGATTGCGCGGATGCGACGACGAGCAGAGACACCCCGAGTCCTACCATCATGTGCGTGCGGAGCCCCGCGCTGCTGCCGCGGCGCTCTCGCTCGACCCCACGAGCGCGGCCAGCACGGTTGCGAGCACGATGCGCGTGATCACCTGCGTCAGGGCCGCAGGATCGGTGAGGTCGGAGAACTCGGATGCAAGCGTAGAGACGATCGAATCCCACATGTTCGAACTCCGGAACGTGTCTCGAAAGATTGTACATCCCGTCGAAGCCCGCGCTCAAGGCGAGCCTCCGCATCTTCGGCGCGCGCCTGTCTCGCGGCAGAATTCGCCAGGCAATGTGCCGGCGCTCCGGTGTAGACACGCATCGATCGCATGCCATACCGCTGCCGTCAGCGGCGCTATCGCAAATCGAGCTGGAGATTGCCGATGGGCGGCTGCAGCGGGGCGCGTGGACATCGACTGCAGGAGCCGGCGCGGCGATCTATCGCAAATCGAGCTGGGGGTTTCCGACGGGAGGCTGCAGCGGGGCGCGCGGCATGGACTGCAGGAGCCGGCGCTGCTCGAGGTCGAATCGCTGCGATTGAAGCTCGCGCTCGGTCGCGAATGTTTGCCGCTCATGGTCGTGCCGGTGGCGACGGATGTCGGACGGAAGATGCGCGGCGTCCTGCCTCGTCTGGTGCTGGCGCTGAAGCTGCTGCTGATCGAGCAGTTGCTGTTCCATGCGCTGGCGCAGTTGGAGCTGATTGAGGCGCCGCGCGTCCGACGGCGTCAGATCGTGCTGTCGGCCCGCGAGTCCCTGCCGAAGGTTGAGATTCAAGGCATCCTGCTGTTGCCGGAGCTGAAGCTCGCGCCGGTGGGTCGCCATGTTGCGCGGGTCCGCTGCCGGTGCCGGCAGCGACACGGTAAGCGCGAGAAATGCGAGCAGGCAAGCGACAGGGCGGCTCATGCTATTCGGACTGCATCTGTTTCCGCGGGTTCCGTCATCGCCTCGCCCGGCTCCGGACGGAAACGTCTGTTGCACGTCTTACGCCCCGACGCAACAATGGAGCCCCACCGCTGGCCGGCTCGAGGCGCTCTCCCGAATGGACATCATCTCACCGTGGTTCAACCTTGGCTACATCATCCCGCATCGCTATACGGACATGGACGCGTATCAGTTCTATCGCGTGGCTCCGGAAGGCATGATGCTCGTTACCACGGGACTCGACCTTCAGGGCCACAGCCTCGAAGCCGTGGAGCGCGAGCTGCCCGCATTCTGGGAGGCGGTCGATCTCTTCGCGAAGCGCAAGGTGGACCGCATCGCGCTGAGCGGTGTGCCGGTTGCATCGATGTCGGCCGCCAGCGGATGCGGCAAGTGCTTGCCGACGCGCAGTCGCGCAGCGGCCTTCCGTGCGACACCGATCTCGAGGCGCATATTGCGGCGCTCGAGCATTTCGGCGCACGCCGTGTCGCGCTCGCGACGCGGTGGGGCGAGCCGACGAACACCGCGCTCACCCGCTATCTTGCGGAAGCGGAAATCGAAGTCGTCGGCATCGCGGCGCGCGGCACCTCGTTCGGCATCAGCCGAAGCTCTAATCCCGCGGACGATCACCTGCTCGCCCTCGAACTCGGGCGCAAGGCGCTGACGGAGCATCCGACGGCGCAGGCTCTGCTCATGCCCGGCGGCTTGTGGCATGCGATGCATGCGGTGCCGATGCTCGAAGCGGAATTCGGGAAACCGGTGCTGCTTAACATTCTCTCGACCACGCGGGCCGCACTCGTTCAGGCCGGCGAGCGCATTGTGAAGAGGCCGGATGCGAGGTGGGGACTGGCCCTACAGGCTATCGCGTCATAAAAGGAGATTCGCATGGCCGCACCATTGGCAGACAGCAACTCGACGCCGCTCTCGTCGCTCTCGAAGCTCGTCCAGCTCGCCGGACTGAGCGAAGACGTGATGAGGCACGTCACGATCAACGGTTCGGATCCGGTATGGCCGACGCGCTACAAGGTGGTCAATCCAGGGGCCGCTGTCATGGCGGCGACGGGCGTCGCAGCCGCCGACCTGTGGGCGCTCAAGACCGGCCGGGGGCAGAACGTGAGTCTCGATTCGCACGCGGCGGCGGCAGCCCTGCGCAGCCCGCGCTATCTCCGCATCGACGGCAAGAAGCCCGAACCCGATTCCGACAGCATCACGGGGTTCTATCGTCTTCGGGATGGCCGCTGGATGTATCTCCACTGCAACTTCTGGAACCTGCGCGACGCGAACGTGGCGGTGCTCGACACGCGGGCGAAGCGCGACGAAGTCGAAGCGGCCGTCGCGAAATGGGACGGACTCGAGCTCGAGAACACACTCTTCGAGCGGGGCGGGTGCGGAAGCTTCGTGCGCAGCGAAGAGGAATGGCGCGCGCTGCCCCAGATGCACACGGTCGCCGATCTGCCGCTCTTCGAAATCATCAAGATCGGCGAGGCGCCGCCGGAAAAGCTGCCCGCGGGCAACCGGCCCCTGTCCGGCATCCGCGTGCTCGATCTCACGCGCGTGCTCGCGGGTCCCACCTGCGCCCGCACGCTCGCGGAGCATGGCGCGGATGTGCTGCGCGTCACACGTGAAGATCTCGCCGATCTCGGCGATACCGATTTCGATACGGGCATCGGCAAGCTTCAGACGCACATCGACTTGCGCGATCCGCGGCAATCCGAGCTCATGCGCGAGCTCGTGCGAACGAGCGACGTCTTCTCGCAATCGTATCGGCCGGGCGCGCTGGCGGGCCACGGGTTCTCTCCGGAAGCGCTCGCCGAGATGCGGCCCGGCATCGTCTACGTGACGCTCAGCGCATGGGGGCACGAAGGTCCGTGGCGGCGTCGGCGCGGTTACGACACCGTGGTCCAGTCCGCGAACGGCTTCGCTCACAAGCCGGGGAACGAGAAGCCGGCGTTCCTGCCGGTGTCGGCGCAGGACTATGTCGCGGGCTATCTGCTCGCGTTCGGCGCGATGGTTGCGCTCGGGCGGCGCGCGCGCGAAGGCGGAAGCTGGCTCGTGCGCACCTCGCTTGCGGGAGCCGGGCATTTCATCCGCCAGCACGGCTTGAACGAGCCATCCGAATACGCGCACCTGCCCGCGGAGCTGCCGGCGGAGGAAGTGAAGACGCTCGTGACCGAGCACGATTCGCCCATCGGACGCCTCACGCACCTGAAGCCCGTGGTGCAGATGTCCGAGACGCAGCCCTACTGGGCGCGGCCGTCGGTGCCCCGGGGCTACAACCGCCCCGAGTGGCCTCCGCGTGACTGATGACATGACACCGGAACACCACGTTCCCAATTCGGCGGGCACCGCCGCGCCGGCCTTGCGTGCGCCGGCGAACGCAGCCGACTGCCATATCCACATTTACGATCCGCGTTTTCAGCCGGTCGTCACGCATCCCACGCAGGCGACGGTCGCGGACTACCGGCTGCTCCAGAAGCGCATTGGCGTCTCACGCGTCGTGATCGTCCAGCCGCGCAACTACCGCACCGACAACAGCGCGACACTCGATGCCATCCAGCAGCTCGGGATCGCTAACGCGCGGGGCGTCGCCGTAATTCACCCGGACGTGCCGGAAGCGGAGCTCGAGCGCCTCGACGAAGGCGGCATCCGCGGCATCCGCTTCACCATCGGGAATCCGGCCACCGCGGTGGTCTCGGTGGACATGATCGAGCCCCTCGCGAAGCGCATCGCCCCGTACGGATGGCATGTGCAGCTCAACATGGAAACCGACCAGATCGCCGAGCACGCCGATCTCCTGCGGCGGCTGCCCACCCAGATCGTCTTCGACCACCTGGGGAAGCTCGGATTGACCGGGCTCAAGCACCCCGCGTATGGTGTCATCCGTGAGCTGCTGGATGCGGGACGGGCCTGGGTCAAGATCTCCGGTGCATACATGAATACGCGCACAGGGCCGCCGACCTATGCGGATGCGACGGCGGTCGCACAGGCTTTTGTCCAAGCTGCGCCCGAGCGCCTCGTGTGGGGGAGCGATTGGCCGCACCCGACGCCGACGGCTTTCCCGGACGACGCCATGCTGTTCGATCTGCTTTCCACGTGGGCGCCCGATGAAGGCGTTCGCAATCGTATACTTGTCCGGAATCCGGAAGCACTTTACCGGTTCTGACCGCGCCCGACGCCGATGGCCGCCTCCGCCCTCGCGTGCCCCGGCTGCAAACGCCGGGTGTTCACGCTGCACGATGTTCTCTACGCGCCGCTCGACGGTACGGCGCAGTGTCGCGTGTGCGGTCGGATCGCGAGGCTGGATCTTTTCAGCCGCTGGGTGATCTCCTGCGCGATCGCCCTGCTCCTGCCCGCTCTGCTTCTGTACTGGGAGCTCTTCTACAGCGGCCATCTCTTCGTTGTTTCGCTGCTCGTGATTCTCGTCGCGTGGCGGATCTTCACGTTCCTGACCTTTCCGTTGCTCGCGCTGGAGGAAGTCGCTGCGAGATCCGGCGTGAACAGGAAACAGAGCTTCCTGATTCTGGCTATCCTCTTCTCCGCCGCCATGGCGATCGACGGCTTCATGTCTTCGCGGTTCGAGTCCGATGAGGCCGCCGAGCTGAGACGTATCACTTCGAGCGAGTCGCGCTGAAGACGTCTCTCATCAGGTTCGAATCCCCCAGGAGTCTCAGGGGCGAGGGCGCGTCTTGTCCTCGACTCTGATATTGTTCCAACGCCGACGTTCCAAGGAGGAGTTGCTCATGCGATCGTTGTCTGTCGTTGCGTTGTTCGCGCTGGGAACGTGGGCCGCCGCCTGCGCCGCGCAGTCGTATCCTTCCAAGCCGATCGAGCTCGTTTCGCCGACGGGAGCCGGCGGTGGTTCGGACCTGGTGGCAAGGACCGTGGCGGAAATCATCACCAGAGAGAAGTTTCTGCCGCAGCCGATCGTCGTTCAAAACAAGCCGGGCGGCGGAGGCGCCGTGGGACAGACCTACGTTGCCTCGAAGAAAGGCGACCCCTACACGATCCTGCTCGGCGGCACGACGCTCATCACCGTGCCGCTGCGCACGGGGCTCGACGTCGGTCTCGACAAGTTCCAGCCGCTCGGGATGATCGGCGTCGATCTGAACTCTCTGGCGGTGCGCGCGGACTCGCCTTACAAGACCGTCAAGGACATCGTCGCCGCGGGGAAAGCGAACCCCAAGACGATCAACATCGGCATCACGTTCCCCGGAGGCAGCGCGCACAGCATGGTGTATCGGCTGGAGACGCTCACGGGCGCGAAGTTCAACACGGTGTCGTTCAAGAGCGGGAGCGATACGGTCACGGCGGTGCTGGGCGGCCACATCCACGCGACGGCGGAGAATCTCGGCGAAGTGATGCCGCACGTCGGCGGCGGGAAGCTGCGGCTCCTCGGCGTGCCGGCGATGAAGAGGCCGGCCGGCCTGCCGGACGTGCCGACGATGAAGGAGCAGGGATTCGACATCCATGCGGGCGGCTACCGCTCGTTCGTGGCACCGGCGGGCGTATCGCCCGAAGTCGTGAAGATCTGGGATTCGACGCTCGAGAAAGTTCACAAGAGCGCCGGGTGGAAAGACTACATGGCGCGCAGCATGTACGAAGACGTCTACATGAATTCAGCGCAGTTCACGCGTTGGCTGCGCGAGCAGCAGGCCGAGCTCACTCGGTTCATCACGGAGATGGGGCTGGTGCAGAAGAAGTAGAGAAGCACGGGCAGTACCTGCCGACGCCCTCTCCAGAGACGAATTCGGAGTTCAGTCTCCGCTACGGCTCCTTCGCCAGCCGCGGCGTGGACGCCGGCTGCTTGCGCGGCTTGAACGCCTGCTCGAACGCGTAGGCATACGCGAGCAGCTTCGCTTCGGAGTATTCCCAGCCGAGAAATTCGGCGCCCACCGGGACGCCTAACGGTGCCGTCGCTGTCGGTGTCGAAAAACCGCCGGGGAAGGTTACTGCCGGGAAGCCCGTGCCGTTCGAAAGCGTGCCGTTGCGCTCGAGCTGATCGGCCGCCGTCACGGGCGCCACGAGGATCTTCTGGAGCGGATAGAGGATCGCGTCGAGGTTGAGATCCGCCATCTTCGTCGCGACCGCAAGGCGCAGCTTGTCGCGGTTGAGCGTGCGGTCCTTGTAGGCCTGACTGTTCATGCCGTCGACGACCGCGAGCTCCTTTTCGAGCGTGTTCTGCACGACGGACTTCTTCGTCGCGACGAGATCCGCGAACGTTTTGATCGGCGCCTTCGGGCCGAGCGCCGCGAAGTAGCTTTCCATCACGGTGCGCGCTTCGAACTGTGAGGTGGAGACGACCGAAGCGAGCTTGTCGTACTCCGGCAGGTCGAAACGGACGACGGTCGCGCCCAGCGAGGCGACTTTCGCGATCACGTCCTCCATCACCTTGTTCACTTCCTGATGCCGTTCCGCCGTGCCGAACAGGTTCGTCATGACGCCGATGCGCGCACCCTTGAGCGCATCGACGCTCAGAAGCTGCGTGTAGCTCTTCGGAATGCGCCCGACACTGAACGCGGTAATCGGGTCGGCGGGATCGTAGCCCGCCATCACGTCGAGCATGAGCGCCGCATCGCGAACGCTGCGGGTGATCGGACCGATCTCGTCCTGGGTGAGACTGTTCGGCGTCGACCCCCGCGCGGCTTACCAGACCGCGGGTCGGACGTATGCCGACGAGGTTGTTGGCGGAAGCCGGCGAGCGGATCGATTGCCCCGTGTCGCTGCCGGTGCCGAGCACGCCCATGTTGGCCGCGATCGCTACGCCCGTCCCGCCGCTCGAACCGCCGGGCGTGCGCGTGAGGTCATACGGGTTCAGCACCTGTCCGCCGAGGCTGCTGATCGACATGCCGCCGCGCGCGAATTCCTGGAGATTCGCTTTCGCGAGAATGAGTGCCCCGGCCTTGCGCATGCGCTCCACGGTGAACGCGTCCGCGGGCGGCACGGAATCCTTCATCGCGACGTGACCCGACGAGGTCGGCATGTCGAACGTATTGAAGTTGTCCTTCAGGATGATCGGAATGCAGTGGAGCGGCCCCATCCCCGAGGGATTGTCCGCATAGCGCCGGTCCATTTGCGCGGCCACCTCGAGCGCCTTCGGATTCACGGTGAGGATCGCGCGCAGCGTCGGGCCCTTCAGGTTGTACGCCTCGATGCGATCGAGATAGAGGCGCGTCAACTGCGTGCATGTGATGTCTTTTCGGGCAAGCGCCGCGTGCACGCTCCCGACCGTCGCTTCCTGAAGATGGAACGGTGTTCGATCGCTCACGGCGCACCCGCCTCCGAGAATGGATAAGGTTAGGACAAGGGTGTGCGTCGCCCTCACGCGCTCTTCGCCTTCAGCACCAGCAGTGCGTCAACCGCCTTCACGCCCTGGCCGGCGGGCAGCACCATCAGCGGATTGATGTCCGCTTCGACGAGCACGCCTTCGAGGTGCACGGCCATGTGCGACACGGATACGAGCGTCTCGGCCAGTGCATTGATATCCGCCCGCGGTTTGCCGCGGAAGCCGCGCAGGAGCTTCGCGCCTTTCACTTCCGCAATCATCTCGAGCGCCTCCGCATGCGTGATCGGACAGTGCCGCAGCGCAACGTCGTTGTAGACCTCCACCATCACGCCGCCGCTGCCGAAGACGCAGCATCGGCCCGAGCTGACGCGTCGTATTTGATGCCGACGATCATCTCGACGCCGCCGGTGACCATCTCCTGGACGAGCACGCCTTCACCACCGCGCCGGGCGCGTTCTTCGCCGCGTTCGCCATGATCTCGTCGTACGCGGCGCGCAATGCCTGCTCGTTCGCGCAGCCCGATCCGCACGACGCCGGCCTCGGTCTTGTGCGCGATGTCGGGCGGAATCGATCTTGAGCACGACCGGATAGCCGAGGCGCTGGGCTGCTTCGACCGCGCCGGTCGCGGGTCGCCGCGATCTCGCGCGCGACCGGCATGCCCCACTCGGCGATGATCTGCTTGCTCTCCTTCTCCGAAAGCTCGGGCCGCGTGTGCGAACGGATGCGAGCGAGCGCCGCCTTCTGATGCTCGGTGAGCGGCGCCGGGTCCGCGAAGCCGGCGGTGAGACGCTCGTCGCGCCATGCGTGATAGTCGACGAGGCTCTTGAGCCCGCGCGCGAGCTTTTCGGGCGAATAGAAAATCGGGAACGTGGAGGCCTTCAACGGCTCGAGCGGCTTGTCCTGAGCGGCTCGCAGTCAAGAAAAAGGCGATGTTCTTGTCGGTGTTGTCGCGCAGTTCCATGACCTGCTCGATCCTGCGTCCCGGCGCCCGCGCTCGCGATGACGAGCGTCCCGACTTCGGGCTCCTCGATCATGTAGTCGCATGATCTGCTCGACCTCGTCGCGCCGGGCGAAGCCGGTCACGTCGGCCGGGTTCGCCGCCCACCCGAAATCCTTGAGTATCGCGTTGATCCCGTCGCGCGCACGCTCGCTCAGGCGCGGCAGTCGAGTCCCGCCTGCCCGAGCATATCCGCGGTGAGCGAGCTGATGCCTCCCGAATGCGAGACCACCGCGACGCCGGGCTTCTTCGGCTTGCGCGAATTGGCGAGTAGCTGGGAGACCTCCAGCAGATCGTCGTAATCCTGCACGCGGATCACGCCATACTGCTTGAACATCGCGTCGTTCAGGCCGTCGGTCCCGGTCAGCGCGGCGGTGTGCGAGCGTGCCGCCTGCGCGCCCGATTCGGAGCGACCGATCTTGATCAGCACGATCGGTTTCCCGCGCTCGGCGGCGAGCTTCGCCATCGCGACGAATTTGCGCACGTCCTTGAAGCCTTCGACGAACCCCGCGATCACGCGCGTCTGCTCGTCGTCGACGAGGTAGCGCGCGAAATCGGAGAAATCGAGGTCGATCTCGTTGCCGGTCGAGATGATGTGGGAGAGGCCGATCCCGGAATCGACTGCGCGCACGAGAAACGGCCCGAACGCGGTCGCGCCGCTCTGGCACACGAGCGCGATGTGCCCGGTCAGGCCGCCGAGCGTGCGTGAGGACGCGGTTGCCCAGATGTCGTCCCTCACGTTCGCCAGGCCGAGGCAGTTCGGGCCCGCGATGCGAAGTCCCGTTTCGCTTCGCGAACGCGCCGACCTGCTTCTGCAGATCGGCGCCCGCATCGGTGCCGCGCTCGGCGAAGCCCGCCGGAGATCACGGCGCCGATCCGGCTTTCTTCTCGTGGCATTCCTGCAGCACGCCGAGCACATGGGTATAGGGCACGACGACGCCGACGAGGTCCGGCGCTTCGGGAACGTCGGCGATGCTGCGGTAAGCACGCACGCCGTTGATCTCCTCGTAGTTCGGATTGACGGGATAGATGTTGACGCGGTCTTTCGCCCTCAGCACCGCATTCAGGAGGCGCCCGCCGTAGCCGCCTTTCGGAGTCGCGCCGACGACCGCGATCGATCGCGGATTGAGCATCTTGTCGATCGAGCGCAACTGCTCGGGAGTCCAGAAGTCCACGGGTGTTTTCCTTTGTTTCGTGTCAGGCGGAAGTGGAAATTATAGGTCGCGCCACAATGGAGTGATCTCGGCGGTTTCGCGCAGACCGATGTTGAGCAGCACGACCTTGTCTCCGAGCAGCACGAGTCCGCCGGTGCGGCGGTTGTCCCCCGTGTCGCTGTACTCGAACTCGTAGGCGCGCTGGAGGGTCAAGTGGCCGTTCTCCTTGCGGGCGGGCCGAAGCGACGCGATCGCCACCGTATCGTCGAGGAGCAGCAGGCCCTCGGCTTCACATGCGGCCCGAGCGGCTGCCCTTGCCACGTC
Organism: uncultured beta proteobacterium; assembly: GCA_963808765.1. Taxonomy (GTDB): domain Bacteria; phylum Pseudomonadota; class Gammaproteobacteria; order Burkholderiales; family SG8-41; genus JAQGMV01. The sequence goes on along the minus strand of CAWEHH010000004.1, from coordinate 26,737 downwards.
GCGTGCGCGCAGGCTGTCGAGCCACAGCCACGCAGCGGCACCGGCTAAGAGGAGGAGCGCGATTTCCAAAGGGAGAGATCTGCCTGCGAGAGCTCCGGAAGGCCCGAAGATGGGGACAGACCCAGACTCGTAGTCGGGGTCTGTCCCCCCACTCACTTCGGCGGTGCGGGAAACTGAACCACCGGTCCCTGCGGCTCCTTGCCCGGAGGCACGAACGTCGGTGCCATTTCGCCGGCCGGTCCCAGCGACTTGGTGTAGCGATAGATCGCCTTCAGGTCCTGATCGGTCATGTCGTTCAACGCGAACCATGGCATGGGCGGACGCGACTGCATCGTTTTTGCGGTCTTTACCCATTTCTCTTCGCTGATGTCGCGCATGTAGAGCCGCAGGTTGATGGCGTAAGTCGTGCCCCATGGCCCGCGCCATCCAAGCTTGTCTCCGACGAGCCATTGCGACTCGGGTACCTTGCCTCCGCTCATCGCGTATCCGGGCGTGTGGCAGTCGTTACAGCCGGCGATCTTGACGAGATACTTGCCGCGGTCGATGAGGCGCTGTGAGGCCTTGTCGGAGGCTGGGGACTTCGATGCTTCGCCTGCGACGGAAGCGATGGGTATTGCAGTAGTGAGTACGAGAAGCGCCCGGACCAACTGTTTCTTCATGACCTTCGATCCTTTCACCAATCAAGGTGACGGAGTTTAGATCAATGCGTTGGAGTTGTTTGTACGGCTCCTTCTGCCCTCGCCCTCGTACGATCGGACGAGAGTGCTAACGGGCGCTCGAATGCTACGTTCGCGGGGACCCCACGGTTTCACGGCCCCCGCTCCTCCTTCTGCATCAGCCCTCGTACGATCGGACGAGAGTGCTAACGGGCGTTCGAAGACTTCGTTCGCGGGGACCCCCCTGCTTCGCAGCCCCCACTCACCGGATATGACTCAGTCTTCCATGCTCCCTAGGCCGGTGTTCGCCGGCCCATTCAACACGTGGCCATCGATCGGATCGAACCGCGATCCGTGACACGGGCAATCCCAACTGTTCTCGGTCGCGTTCCACGTGACGATACAGCCAAGGTGCGTGCAGACAGCGGAGTGCTGGTGCAGCGTGCCTCCCGGATCGCGATACGCGGCAACGTGCTTGAGCCCGCGCCACACGATCGCGCCCTGGCCCGCCCGCACGTCGCCCAGCGAGCCGACATCGCCTGGCGTCACGTAGTCGGCGAACTGAGCCGCGACATTGAGGTTCTCGCGCGCGAACTCGCCAGCGGCGCGCATGGACTTGCGCGACGGTTCGTACAGCTTCGTCCAGGGGTTTTCGCGCCCGAGGATGAGATCGGTGATGAGCATCCCCGCGATCGTTCCGTGCGTCATGCCGTTGCCTGAATCGCCGGTGGCGATGTAGACGTTTTCTTCGCCTGGATTGCGTCCGATGAACGCCATGCCATCCATCGGCTCCATCACCTGCCCCGACCAGCGCAGCGGCACGTCTTCGATGGGAAAACGCTGCCGCGTCCACGTTTCCAGACGATCGAATCGCTCGTCGAAGTCTTCCGCCTGCCCTGTCTTGTGGTCCTCGCCGCCGACGATGAGGTATTCGTGGCCATGACCGTTGTCTGCCGGCTGCAGCCGAACGTAGTGATACGGGTCCGGCGTGTCCCACAGAAGAAGATGCGGCACCGCGCCTTTCGGAATGCGCGCGCCGATCACATACGAACGATAGGGCGCCTGTTTGGTGTGCATGGTGACCATATCGTTGACCGGCGTATTCGTTGCGACGACGATCTTGCGCGCGGTGATCTTGATGCCCTGCGCGGTGTCGACCAGGGGATGGTCGCCGCCTTGAATGGATTTCGCATGCGTGCGACCGTAGGTGCGACCGCCCAGGCGCTTGATGGCAGCAGCGACACCATTGACATAGCGCAGCGGATGAAACTGCCCCTGCCGTGCGAAACGCAGTGCGGGACCGAAGTCATACGAGGACGTGGGCACGTGCTCGGCGAAGCTCACTTCGACGCCGGCGCGGCGCGCCGCTTCCAGCTCGCGGTGGAGCACGTTCGTCGACTCGCCCGGCGGCGCGACGAGATAGCCGTCGATGCGTTCGAACCCGCAGTCGATGCCTTCGCGGCCCACGATCTCTTCGATCGCGTCGATCGCGGCCGTATGGCTGCGGGCGGCCAGTTTGGCGCCGCCCTCGCCATGCAGCCGCTCGAGCTCGTAATAACGGTCGTCGAGCGCGTTCGTGAGATGAGCGGTCGTGTGATGTGTCTCTCCCGAGCCGACGGCGCCATCGTCGATCACGACAACCGACTTGCCTTCGAGCGCGAGCATGTACGCCACCGATATACCCGCGATGCCGGCGCCGACGACGCAGACATCCGCGTCCTCATGCTCGAGCAGCGGCGGCGCCTCGAGCCATTCCGCTGTCGCGAGCCACACTGAGAGGTTCTCGCCCGACGGCCCTTTCATGGAGGTTCTCCGGGTTGGGTCAGATGCGCGGCAGGTTGCAACGCGTGTGCCCGCGAGGGGGCGCGACTCCTGTAGAATTTTCGCTTTCCGCGGCCGCCCATGAAGCCACGAAAGCCCTTTCCCATCCCGGTGCGCTCGCGCACGACCTATTCGTGTCTGAAATGCCCGGGCTATTGTTGCAGCTACGCGGAAATCGAGATCACGCCCCGGGACATCGAGCGGCTCGCGCGCCATTTCCAAATCGACTACGGCGAAGCGGAAGCGCGGTTCACCAAGTCCGATGCGAAAAACCGGATCCGCATGCTGCGGCACAAAAAAGACCATGTTTTCGCCTCCACGTGCATGCTGTTCGACCAGGACAAGCGGCGCTGCACGGTCTACGAGGCACGGCCGGGTGTATGCCGCAAGTATCCCGATGCGCCGCGCTGCGGTTACTACGACTTTCTCGCTTTCGAGCGCGAGCAGCAGGGCGACCCCGATTTCATCGCTCTGACTTGATCCGCGAGCCTGCGCTTCCGCCAGGCCGTCGCAGTGATGGCGGGTTCCGCTAACATGACGCAGCGCTTTCATTTCTTCGAGCTTGGGCTATGACACGCGAACAACCCTCGGGCGGCGATGCGCCCATTACGGTCGAGACCGGTGAAGACTGGAAGGACATTCGCGAAGCCGTCCGGCGCGTGTGTGCGGATTTTCCGCAGCCGTACTGGCGCGCGAAGGACGAGGCCGGAGCGTACCCCACCGAATTCATCGACGCGCTCACGCGTGCCGGTTTCCTCGCGGCGCTCATTCCGGAGGAATACGGCGGCACGGGGTTGCCGCTTCGCGCCGCAGCCGTGATTCTCGAGGAAGTGTGCGCGGCCGGCTGTCATGCGGCGGCGGGTCACGCGCAGATGTATACGATGGGCACCGTGCTCAGACACGGCAGCGAAGCGCAGAAGCGCAAGTACCTTCCGCAGATCGCCGCCGGCACGTTGCGGCTGCAGGCGTTCGGCGTCACCGAGCCGACGACCGGGTCGGACACGACGCAACTCAAAACGCGCGCGACCAGGAACGCCCGCGGCTATACGCTCAAGGGCCAGAAGATCTTCACGTCACGTGCGCAGCATTCGGACCTGATGCTCGTGCTCGCGCGCACGACGCCGCCCGAAGAGGTGAAAAGCCGCTCCCACGGCATTTCGACTTTCCTCATCGACATGCGGGACTCGCTCGGCAAAGGACTCGAGGTGAAGCCGCTCGAAGTGATGGTGAATCACCACACGACGGAGGTCTTCTTCGATGATCTCCAGGTGCCGGCGGAAAGCCTCATCGGCGAGGAGGGGAAGGGGTTCCGTTATATCCTGGACGGCATGAACGCCGAGCGCGTGCTCACCGCAGCAGAGGCGATCGGCAACACGCGCTGGTTTATCCGCACGGCGACTGCCTATGCGAAGGAGCGCGTCGTGTTCGATCGTCCGATCGGACAGAACCAGTCCATTCAGTTTCCGATCGCGCAGGCGCAGATTCAGATGGAAGCGGCGGATCTCATGGTGAGGCGCGCCGCCGCGATGTTCCAGGCGGGCATGCCGTGCGGGAGCGAAGCGAACATGGCGCGCTATCTGTCGGCGGAATGCTTGTGGAACGCGGCGGAAGCGTGCATGCAGACGCACGGCGGCTTCGGCTTCGCGCGCGAGTTCAACGTGGAGCGCCGCTGGCGCGAAGCGCGGCTGGCGCGCATTGCACCGGTCTCGACCAATCTCATCCTCGCGCACGTCGCTCAGCATGTGCTCGGGCTGCCGCGGTCGTATTGACGGGAATCATGGCATCCACCAAACCGCTGAGCGGCTACGGCGTCGTCGAAGTGGGCAACAGCGTCGCGGGGCCGTACGCGGGGCTCATTCTTGCCGAGCTCGGCGCGGACGTGATCAAGGTCGAGGCGCCCGAAGGCGGCGACTTCGCGCGCAGTTGGGGACCGCCGTTCTGGGACGGCGCGGCGCCCCACTTCGTGGCGCTCAATCGCAACAAGACTGCGATCACGGCGGATCTCGGCAACGCAGCCGAGCGGGACGCACTCGTAACACTCATCGTGCGCGATGCGGACGCGGTGATCTTCAATCTGCGTCCGGGCATGGCCGCCGAGCGCGGGCTCGGCGCCGACGAGTTGCTCGGGCGCAACCCCTCGCTCGTCTACTGCGACATCGGCGCATTCGGACGCGGCGGACCGCTGTCCGCGAAGCCCGGCTACGATCCGCTCATGCAGGCCTATGGCGGCCTCATGAGCATAACGGGCGAGGACGAGACGCGGCCGCCCATTCGCGTTCCCGTGTCGATCATCGACATGGGCTCCGGGATGTGGGCCGCGATCGGCATCCTCGCGAGCCTGATCGAGCGGGAGAAAACGGGACGCGGCGGCCTCGTCGAGACGTCGCTTTTCGAAACGGCGCTTGCCTACACGGCGTGCCAGCTCGCGAGCGTCACCATCGCGCCGCGGCAGATGAAGCCGCAGGGCTCGGGCGCGTCCGGGATCGTGCCTTACCAGGCGTTCCGGGCGAACGACGGCTGGATCGTGATCGGTGGCGGTAACGACGGGCTCTTCGCGAAGATCGCCCTGGCGCTTGGTCGCTCCGATCTCTCGAGCGATGCGCGCTTCGCGACGAATGCGAAACGCGTGGAACACCGCAAGATCCTGATCCCTCTGCTCGAGGACGAGATCGCGAAGTATTCGATCGGGGAAGTGCAGGAGCGCATGGACGCGCAAGGCGTCCCGAACGCGCCGGTGCGGCGCATCGATCAAGTCGTCCACGACGAGCATGCAAAGGCGCTGGCCATCATCCAGTCGGGCCCCGAGGGTGCACTCCCGACCGTGGGGCTGCCGCTTCGGTTCGATGGCGCGCGTCCGGCATACGAGCGAGCTGCGCCGAAGCTCGGTCAGGACGGGGGTATCCTCGACTATGGCCATGGGCCGGCGTAACGCGGGCGCTTGCCCTCGGCTCGGGTCACGCACGTTCTGTTCGAGGCCTCGTATATCTTGATGGAAATACTGACGGATGCTGGAATGCTTCGTTCGCGGGGCCCCGCTGCTCCGCAGCCCCCGCTCACCGATAAGAGGGGGGTCCCAGGGAGTCTCACCGCCATTCAGCCCAGTTCTCGCAGCGTATACACTTGGGGACTCGCAGCCGGCATGGATCGGGCAACCGGCGGCCCAGGACAGGGAGATGACTGTGGTGGAAGGAACCAGAGCCGAACGACGCTGCATCTGGAATTTCACGATCACGGACGACGGCTGGGGTTGGACGTGCACGCGCCCGAGTGGCAGCGTGGAGCGCTCGCCCCGGGCGTTCACGTCGCTCAAGGAGGCGGGCGACGATGCGGCCACCCACGGCTACGGTGAGTGGAAAGGACCCGAACGGCGCGCTGTCGCTGTCGATAAATTCTGAACCCCGCGATCGATGCGCGAGAAGACTCCTTCGCTCGAGGCGCCCGGTTTTTCCGCGGAGCGGCTGAACCGCGTCCGCGTCGCGCTCACGAGAGAAATCGAAGCGGGCACGCTGCCGGGCTGCGTAGTTGCAATCGCCCGCCGTGGCGAGCTTGCGTGCCACGAGGCGTACGGTCACCTCGATCCCGCCGCGCGCACGCCGATGCCGAAGGACGCGATCTTCAGCATCGCGTCGATGACGAAGCCGATCGTGACCGTGGCCGCCCTCATGCTGTACGAGGAGGGCCGGCTCATGGTGAACGAGCCGGTTGCGAAGTACCTGCCGAAGCTCTCGCGCCTGCGCGTAGGCACGCCCGGCTGCGACGGAAGCCCCGCGCAAACCGTCGAGCTCGCTCGCGAGATGACGATTCAGGATCTCATGCGTCACACGGCCGGCGTGAGCTATGGCCGCGGGACGACGCCCCTTCATGGGATCTGGCCCGTGGGCTCGGCATGGGCCGCGACGAACTGGACAGGGAACGAGTTCATCGAGCGCATCGCCGCCTTGCCGCTCCATTTTCAGCCGGGCTCCGCGTGGGAGTACAGCCTCGGCCTGGATGTGCTGGGGCTCGCGGTCGAAGCGGTCGCGGGCAAGCCGCTGGGCGAATTTCTGGCGGAGCGTCTTTTCGCGCCGCTCGGCATGGCTGATACGGGTTTCGTCGTGCCCGAGAACAAGCTCACGCGGTACGCGAAAGCATTGCCGACCGATCCGCTGACGGGAGAACCGCAGACGATTCGCGACGGCACGCGGGCTTACAAATTCGACTGCGGCGGCGGCTGTGCTGTCTCGACCGCGCGCGACTATCTGCGTTTCGCACAGATGCTCCTGAACGGTGGCACGCTCGACGGCGTGCGCATCCTCGGACGCAAGACGGTCGCGTACATGACGGCCGACCACATGGGACCGGAAATCGACGCGACGCTGCTGCGCGCCTATCCGAACATCAACGGCTACGGCTTCGGGTTGGGCGTTGCCGTGCGCCGCGGCGCCGGCATCTCGGGCGTGAACAGCTCGCCGGGCGAATTCCACTGGGCCGGGTCCACGGGGACATACTTCTGGTGCGATCCGGCGGAAGAGCTCGCGGTCGTCTTCATGGCCCACGCTCCGGGCGCGATCCGCTACTACCACCGACAGCTTCTGCACGCGCTGGTGACGCAGGCGCTGGAGTGAGGGGTGAAGACATCGAGGCGGAGGTCGGCGAAGACGATGAAGTCGAGGCGGTGGCCGTCTCTGCCGATTTCCGCTTGCAGATGAAGCACTGAGGAGCGCTCTGTGGCCGTTTACGGGATTGACCACGTTCAACTCTCCATGCCGGCCGGCGGCGAGGCGCTGGCTCGCCGTTTCTACGGTGAAATCCTCGGACTCGCTGAGATCGCTAAACCGCCGGAGCTTGCCGCGCGCGGAGGCGCCTGGTTTCGATGCGGCACACTGCAACTACACCTGGGCGTGGAGTCCGGGTTTCGCCCCGCCTTGAGAGCGCATCCGGCGCTCCTCGTCACCGATCTCGCGGAAACGCTCACAGCACTGACGATTCGAGGCTTCGAAGTGAAGTACGACTCGGTCGTGATCGAGGGCTTTGACCGCGCCTTCACGGCCGATCCGTTCGGCAATCGCATCGAGCTCCTTCAGCAGAGTCGCCCATGACGCTGCCGCAAAGCATGAAAGCCATCGAGATCACCCGCGCCGGCGGCCCGGAAGTGTTGAAGCTCGGCGAACGTCCCGTGCCCCAGCCCGACGCGGGCCAGGTACTCGTGAAAGTGGCGTATGCCGGGATCAATCGGCATGACTGCGGGCAGCGTGCTCGCGGCCACGGCCCGAAAGGCGCGACGGACATTCCGGGGCTCGAGATCGCCGGTGAAGTCGCACTCGCGGGCTCGGGCGTAACGCGCTGGAAGCGCGGTGACCGCGTGTGCGCGCTGGTGAACGGCGGGGGATACGCCGAGTACTGCGTCGCCGCCGAGCCCGTCACGATGCCCGTTCCCGAAAAGCTCGATGCGAAGCTCGCCGCGGCGCTGCCCGAAGCGCTCTTCACGGCGTGGCTCAACGTGTTCATGATCGGGCGGCTCAAAGGCGGCGAGTGGCTGCTCGTGCACGGCGGGTCGAGCGGCGTCGGCACCATCGCGATCCAGCTTGCACGCATGGAAGGCGCGAACGTGATGGCGACGGTCGGCAACGCGGAGAAAGCCGCGCTGTGCGAAAGACTGGGTGCGACCGCGATCAATTATCGCGAGCAGGATTTCGTCGAGCGCGTGCATGCGCTCACGAACGGGCACGGCGCCGACGTCATCCTCGACATGGTGGGCGGCGCATACGCGCAGCGCAACCTCGACACGATCGCGATGGATGGCCGTCTCGTACATCTCGCCGGAACGCGCGGCGGTGAATTCAACGTGCCGCTGCCCTCGATCATGGCGAAGCGCGCGATCGTGACGGGTTCGCGACTGCGCGAGGCGGAGATGGCGCTGAAGATCGAGATCGTGCGGCAGGTGATGGAACGCGTCTGGCCGCACGTCGGCACGAAGGTGACGCCGATCATCGATTCCGTGCTGCCGCTCGAGAACGCGGCGGACGCGCATGCTCGGATGGAGTCGAGCGCGCACATGGGGAAGATCCTTCTGGAAGTGGCAGGCTGAGTGTTCGGTCTGTCCTACTCCTCGTGCTATTGATGGAAATACGTTTCACGGCTCCCGCTGCTTCGCAGCCCCCCGCTCACCGGTTCTGTCCTGACCCTCGTACATATTGATGAGAATACTAACGGGCGCTCGAATGCTACGTTCGCGGGGACCCCCCTGCTCCGCAGCCCCCGCTTACCGGTTCTGTCCTGACCCTCGTACATATTGATGAGAATACTAACGGGCGCTTGAATGCTACGTTCGCGGGGACCCCCCTGCTCCGCAGCCCCCGCTTACCGAAACGGGAGTGGTTCTAACTAGCTCATGCTCTACGACGCCATCGTCATCGGCCTGGGCGGCATGGGCAGCGCGGCGCTGTTCCACCTCGCGCGCCGCGGGGTGCGCGTGCTCGGCGTCGAGCAGTTCGATATCGCACATGACCGAGGGTCTTCTCACGGCGGCAGCCGCATCATACGGCTCGCATATGCGGAACATCCGGATTACGTTCCGCTGCTGCGACGCGCCTACGCACTATGGCGCGAGCTCGAAAACACCGCGGGCGAGAAGCTGCTGTTCGTGACGGGAGGCATCGACGCCGGACTGCGAGGGAGCGCGATCGTGAACGGTGCGCTCGCTGCCTGCGCGATCCATGATCTGCCCCATGAGGTGCTCGAGTCAGGCGCGCTGGCGAGACGCTTTCCCGGCTACCGGCTGCGCGCCGACATGCTGGCCGTGTATCAGCCGGACGCGGGGTTTCTGCTGCCTGAGCGGTGCGTGGCTGCGCACGTGTCCGCAGCGAAGGCGTCGGGTGCGGAGGTGCACACGGGAGAGAAGGTGACAGGCTGGCAGATCGAAGGAGAGTGCGTCACGGTCGATACCGGCGTCGGGCGATACAGCGCGCGCAGCCTCGTCGTGACGGCGGGACCGTGGGCGCGAACGCTGTTGCCGACGCTCGAACACCTCGCGATTCCGGAACGCCAGGTGATGCTCTGGACCCAGCCGGTGCGTTCTGCACTGTTCGAGATCGGCCGCTTTCCGGTCTTCAACATGGAAGCCGCCGAGGGCCGGTTCTACGGTTTCCCGGCGCATGAGACGCCGGCATTCAAAATCGGCAAATACAATCACCGGCGCGAGCGAGTCGATGATCCGGACGCCATGGACCGTACGTGCCATCCAGAAGACGAAGCCGTCCTGCGCGAAGGCATACGCCGCTATTTCCCGGACGCAGATGGGCCGACGCTCCGGATGAAGACGTGCCTGTTTACGAATTCGCCCGACGGGCACTTCATCATCGACCGCCTGCCGGACGCGCCGCAGGTCGCGATCGCCGCCGGCTGCTCCGGCCATGGCTTCAAGTTCTGCAGCGTCGTCGGTGAAATCCTTGCGGATCTCGCACTGGAGGCGGAAACGCCGTACGACATCGGGCTTTTTCGTCTCGACCGTTTTCGCCCGCAACGGCCTGCTTGAGTGAGCGCGACATCCAGGACGGACTACTTCATCGGCGTTCACGCACGCGAGCTCGCGCGCTTGCGCGACCAGCACGCCGCCTGGCTGCCCGAGACGCGGGCATTATGGGCCGAGGCGGGCTTCCGGGAAGGCGATCACATCGTGGATCTCGGCAGTGGTCCGGGCTTTACTGCGCTCGACCTTGCCGAGGTCGTCGGTGCGGAGGGCCGGGTCACGGCGCTCGATAAGGCCTCGCCCTACCTCGACTTCGTGCGCGGGGAGAGCGAGCGACGCGGCGTCGACAACGTGTGTCCGCTGGAAATCGACGTCACGACGGTGGAGGTGATCCCGGGCGGAGCCTACAACGGCGCCTTCTGCCGCTTTTTCCTCGCGTTCCTGATCGCCGATCTCGACAAAGTACTCGCGTGCATTCATCGGAGTCTCAAGCCCGGCGGCGTGCTCGCGGCAATGGAGTATCTGACGCTGGGCAGCGCAACCTCTTCGCCGCCAATCGGCGGCTTTGACGCGCACACTCGGGCCTGGACCGAGTACTACCGAGCCCACGGTGCGGACACGCAGATCGGCCAATACCTGCCCGAGAGGTTGACGCGAGCCGGCTTTCACGTTACCTACACATCCTGCGTCGGCGGCATGGCGCGGCCGTCCCACCGCTGGTGGAAATGGTGGGGCCGGCTCATGGAGGACTTCGGAGACACGCTCGTTTCGAACGGCCTCATGCCCGCCGAGGCGTTACAGCACTTGCAGCAGGACTGGGCGCTCGCGTCCTCGAACCCGAATGCCTTCATCTACACACCCGTTCTCCTCCAACTCGTAGCGCGGAAATCATCATGAGCCAAGCCGTTTCTGAATCCTCCGGTAAGCCGCATCTGCCGCTCTCCGGCGTCGTCGTCCTCGATCTCACCCTCGCCCGCGCCGGTCCCACGTGCGTGCGACACCTCGCTGATTGGGGGGCCGACATCATCCGCATCGAGCCGCCGGAAGAGCAGGGCGAGGACGTGACGGGGCGCCGCGACGGGTTCGACTTCCAGAACCTGCATCGCAACAAGCGCACGATGCACCTGAACCTGAAGTCGCCGGAAGGCCATGCGGCGTTCATGAAGCTCGTCGAGCGCGCGGACGTGATCGTCGAGAATATGCGCGCGGCGGTGAAGCACCGGCTCAAGGTCTCGTATGACGACGTGAGCAAAGTAAATCCGCGCATCGTGTACGGCAGCATCAGCGGCTTCGGCCAGACCGGGCCTTACGGCAAGCGCGCGGGCGTCGACCAGATCGTGCAGGGCATGGGCGGTCTCATGTCCGTGACCGGTTTGCCGGGGCAGGGGCCCGTGCGTGTGGGCATACCGATCGCGGATCTCACCGCGGGCAACCTGCTCGCGCTCGCGATTTCGATGGCGCTCTTCGATCGCTCGCGCACCGGCGTCGGCCGCTGGGTGCACACGAGTCTCCTCGAAGCGCAGATCTTCATGCTGGATTTCCAGGCCTCGCGCTGGTTGATGGACAAGGAAGTCGCGAAGCAGGCTGGCAACGATCATCCGACCGGGATTCCCACGGGCGTCTTCCCGACGAGCGATGGTCATATCAACATCGCTGCGGCCTCCGAGCGTGTATGGGAACGCATGTGCGATGCGATCGGACACTCCGAGTGGAAATCCGAGCCGAAATACCGTACACGGAAGACGCGCAGCGACCATCGGGTCGAGCTGAACGCGAAGATCGGCGAGGCCACGCGCCACAAGCCGTCCGCGCACTGGGTGGAGCTTTTCGAAGAGGCGGGCGTGCCGTGCGGCCCGATCTATTCGATCGACCAGGTGTTCGCCGATCCGCAGGTGCAGCACCTCGGCATGGCGGCCTCCGTGACGAGCCGCAAGCGCGGTGATTTCCAGCTCGTCGCTTCACCGATCAACATGGAAGGCACGCCGAAGAAGATCCGCAGCGCCACTCCGGAAGCCGGCGAGCATACGAAAGAGATACTGAAGACGGTCGGCTACAGCGATGCGGATATCGAGGCATTGAAGCAGAAGGGCGTCATCTGAATCCCCCACGACCCCATGTCGTCATTCCGGCGCGAAGCCGGAACCCAGGCGCAATGAACGCAACGCTCTGGATTCTGGATCGCTTCGCCCCCGGATCGCGCTCTGCTGGCCCGGGGTGACGAGGGAGCGGTCCAGAATGACGACCAGGGACGGAATCAACTCACAGGAGCAACTAAACACATGAACACCGCCACCGCCGAAAGAATCGAAGCAGACGACAAAATCCAATCCAGGAAGCAGGGCAACATCGGCCACCTCATCGTCAACAACCCGGAGAAGCGCAACGCGTTCTCGCTGGACATGTCGATCGCCGCCGCGCAGGTAATGGAAGACTTCCTCGCCGATGACGCGGTGCGTGTCATCGTGCTTTCCGGCACGGGCGGCAAGGCGTTCATTTCGGGCGCCGATATCTCCAAGTTCGAGCAGACGCGCGCGACGAAAGAGCAGGTGGACAGTTATACCCGGAAGAGCGAGCGCTTCCGGCTGCTGCTCAAAGACAGTGCGAAACCGACGATCGCGATGATCCGCGGCTACTGCCTGGGCGGCGGGATGGGAATTGCGCTGAACTGCGATCTGCGCATCTGCACGGAAGAGTCGAGCTTCGGCATTCCGGCGGCGAAGCTCGGCATCGGCTATCAGGCCGAGCGCCTCGGACAGCTCGTCGATCTCGTCGGTCCGTCCGCCGCGAAGGACATCATGTTCACCGCCCGGCGCGTGCCTGCGGCGGAGGCGCTGCGGCTTGGCATCGTCAATTACGTCGTGCCTTCGGCCGAGCTCGAGACGTTCGTCGAATCGTATGCGAACACGATCGCCGGCAACGCGCCGCTCTCGATCGTCGCGGCGAAACGCACGATCGATGAATACGTCAAGGACTCCGACAAGCGCGACGAGGCATTGGCTGCGAAGGTCGTTTCCGACTGCTTCGCGAGCGAAGATTACATCGAAGGCCGCCGCGCGTTCATGGAAAAGCGCAAAGCCAACTTCAAGGGTAAATAGCGATGGCCGCGCGGGAGGGGGCGGGGCAGGGGTCGGTCGACGCGCACGCGCACTGGACGCCCGAGGCTTACGTGAAGGAGCTGGCGGGGCTGGGTCATCCGGCCTCGGGCGGCGCGTTGGTCCCGCAGATGTACGACCTGCCGAAGCGGCTCGCGTGGATGGACGAGCGCAACGTGAAGATGCACGTGCTTTCGTTGTCGGGCCAGGCGCCCTGGCAGTGGGCTTCGCAGGATGACGCGAACCGGCTCGCGCGCATCGTGAACGATGCGGCGATCGAAGCGCACAAGGCTTTCCCGGACCGCTTCGTCGCTGCGATTGCCATCCCCATGCGCGATCCGAAAGCCGCCTTGCGCGAGCTCGATCGCGTGGCGGGGCAGCCGGGCTTGCGCGCGATCCACTTGCCGAATTCGGTGGAGAGCCGGGATTTCATCTTCGAGCCGCAGTACCGAGCCGCTCGTCGCACGCTGCGAGGAGCTTAGGCTTCCGATTCTCTTCCATCCGCTCGACGGCGTGCCGAATCATTACGCCGGGCCTGAACGGCTCGCGGGCGAAACGTTCATCTACAACACGCTCGGGTTTCCGTTCGAGACGGCGACGACGGCTGCCAAATTCATCATCAGCGGACTGCTCGACAAGTACCCGAAGCTCGACGTCCTGCTGCCGCACTCGGGCGGGTGCTTCCCGTACATCGCCGGGCGTATCGAGCACAGCATCAAGAAAGGCGTCACGAACATCGAGCTGAAGCGGCCGTTCCGCGATTACGTGCGGCGCTTCCATTACGACTCGCTCGCGTACTATCCGGAGACGCTCAAGTTCATGATCGACCTGGTAGGCGCCGATCGCGTCGTCATCGGGACCGACAACTACGCGAAGATGGATGTCGATCAGCCGAATGCGCTCGTGCAGTCGCTCGGTTTGCCGGCGTCCGATCTCGATCTCATTCTGCGCAGGAATGCGGCAAGGCTTTTCCGGCTCTAGAACGGCGCCTGGATTCCGTTTTCGCAACGGAATGACGGCGTGAGAATAGTCATCCCGGACAGCGAACCGCGCGGACTCTGCCCTGGAATGGTCTAGTCCAGGGTCCGGGATCCAGGAAACGAGGGCAGAGCAGGTCGGATCGTTTCACATATGGAGAGGAAATGGAGAGAACGATGCAGGTTCGCTGGTCGGCGGCGTTCGCCGCCATTTTCGCGCTGTTTGCGGCACACGCGTCGGCGCAAGCCTGGAAACCGGAGCGCAACGTCGAGCTGACGATTCCCGCAACTCCGGGCGGCTCCAACGACATCGCCGGCCGGCTCATCCAGAAGCTGTGGACGGAGTTGAAGCTCCTGCCCGTCTCGAGCTCGATCACCAACCGCGGCGGCGGAGAGCACGTCGTCGCCTACACCTATGTGTCCCAGCGCACCGGTGACCCGCATTCGCTCGGGCTCATGTCCACGCCCATGCTCCTCAATCCGATCCAGGGCCGCACCCAGCTCACGCACAACGACGTGACGCCGATCGCGTATCTCATCACCGAGCCGATGATCGCGGTGGTGCGCGCGGACTCGCCGTTGAAAACGGGCAAGGACCTGCTCGATGCGCTCAGCAAGAACCCGGCGGGCACGAGCATCGCTCTGACCAGCACTGGTCATCGCATATCGGTGGGAGTCCCGCTGCACAAGGCCGGCGTGAGCATCAAGAACGTGCGCATGCCTGCCTTCAAGGGCGGAGGCGAAACGGTGACCGCCGTGATGGGAGGCCATGCCGACGTGCTGATCACGTCGGTGTCCACGAGCGTTCCGCACATCGAATCGGGCAAGATGCGCGGCATCGCGGTGAGCTCGACCAAACGCCTCGGCGGGCCGCTCGCAGACGTGCCGACATGGCAGGAGCTCGGCTACCAGAGCTCCGGGTCCTGGAAAGGCGTGATGGCGCCGAAAGGCATCACGCCGGCCCAGATCGCGTTCTGGGAAGACGTGATGCGCAAGACCGCCGCGAGCGACGAGATCCGCCAGTATGCGGAGCAGAACCAGTGGCTCGTCGAATTCAAGGGCGCGGCCGAGACGCGCAAGTGGCTCGACCAGGAAGCCGCCGCGCTCAAGACGATCATGGCGGAGCTCGGACTCACGAAAGCGCCGTAGGGGGCGGCGCTTGCCTTCGGCTTGGTCCTCCGCCGCCCTGCGCGACAGAGGGACACCGATGGTCCCTCCGTAACCTCCTTTTCGAGGTCCGCCGCGATCGCGACGAGTTATCAGGAGTGACTGCCATCCCTTTCGCCGCCGGACGATTCACGCAGTTTCTGCTGGCGGGAGGCATTGCGGCGGGCGTGAACTACGGATCGCGATTTCTGTTCGACATCTGGTTCTCCTATCCCACCGCGATCGTTCTCGCCTTCCTTGCCGGCGTGACGACGGGCTTCATCCTCATGCGGCAGCATGTATTCGATGGACGGGGTAAGCCGCTCGGACGGCAGATCGTGTTCTTCACGCTGGTGAATGTGCTCGCGCTCGCCCAGACGCTCGTGGTGAGTCTCCTGCTGGCGCGATGGCTGTTTCCGGCGATCGGCGTCGAAAGGCACGCCGAAGACATCGCGCATCTTATCGGTGTCGCGTTTCCCATCATCACGAGCTACCTCGGGCATCGTCATGCCACGTTCAAGTAGCATTTTGTCGCCGTGACCACGGTGCACCCGCTCCCCACGGCTATGCCGCGCAAGACCGACCGGCTGGTCTGGGGCGTGCTGCTGTTTACGTGCATGAGCGGAGCGGCGTATCTCGCGACTGCGGTGTGGGTCGGCTGGAGAGAGGTCCTGGATGTCATGGCACGTCTCGGCGCCGGCATCGTCCTCGTCGGCCTGGCAGCCACGCTGGCGAACTACCTGCTCCGCTTCCTGCGATGGGTGCTGATCCTGGGCCGCATGGACCAACGCGTCCCGTGGCGTTCGAATCTGGTCATTTACCTGAGCGGCCTCGCGCTCACGGCGACACCGGGCAAAGTCGGGGAAACGGTTCGGAGTGCCTTGCTCGTGCGCTTCAGCGTTCCTGTGTCGGTAAGCCTGACGGCGTTTTTCGTGGATCGGCTTGCAGACCTCACGGGCGTGCTGTTGCTTGCCGCCGTCACGGCGGCGAGCGGCATGGCATGGGGCTACGCCGCTCTCGCCCTCGGCGCGGCGCTCGCCGGCGCCAGCGTGCCGGTGCTCGGTCCGCGGGTGCTGGGGCCGGTCGTACGGCTTTGTGGCCGCTTCGCCCGCGTTCAGAACGCGGTTCGATGGTTGCACGCGGCTTCGGCCCACATCGGCGGTGTCTGGCGGCCGCGCTGGATAGGGGTCATGATCGGCGTCGCGATGGTGGCGTATGGCCTTCAAGCTGCCGTATTCGCGCTCTATGCATCGACCTTGTGGCCTGCGATCGATGCTCAGCGTGCATTCCACTATTTCATCGCCTCGACGCTGGTCGGCGCGGCGTCCATGCTGCCGGGCGGGATCGGCGCCATGGAGGCGTCGCTGATTGCGCTGCTGGTGGCCGATGGCATGCCACTCCCCTATGCAGTCGCAGCCGCGTTCGCGATCAGGGCCGTCACGCTCTGGTTCGGCATTGCGCTCGGAGTCGCGAGCGTGTTGTGGGCTTTCAGAAACGCGAAGATGCACGAAACGCTCGCGGCCAACCCATGAACTCAAGCGACGCTCTCCCGCTTTGCGTGGATTTGGACGGAACGCTTATCCGCACGGATTCGCTCGTCGAATCGGTGCTCGAACTGATCAAACGCCGCCCCCATCTGATACTGCTCTTTCCACTCTGGCTGCTTCGCGGAAAAGCCGCCTTCAAGGCGGCGATCGCCTCACGTGTAATGCTCGCGCCCGCTACACTGCCTTACCGTGATGGATTCGTGACATGGGTTCGGGAGCAGGCGCAGTCGCGGCCGGTCTATCTCACGACGGCGGCACATCACACGATCGCCGAGCCGATCGCACGGCATATCGGCTGCTTCGCCGGGGTGATCGCCACGAACTCGATCAACATGTCGGCGCGCAACAAGGCTTCCGCGCTGAGTGCGCGTTTTGGCGAGCGGCAGTTCGACTATGCCGGCAATTCGATGGATGACATACCCGTCTGGCGGCACGCGCGGCGCGCCATTGTCGTCGGGTGCTCGGGCCCGCTTCTGCATCGCGCGAGTCGTGAAGGAACGGTGGAACACCATTTCGATGTCTCGAGCGCGTCCGTCATGAGCAGCGTGAAATCGTGGATGCGCGCCCTCCGGGTCTATCAATGGGTCAAGAACCTGCTCGTCTTTCTCGCGCCGTTGGCGGCGCACATCCTGTTCGATGTGCAGGCATTCACCAACGCGCTCCTTGCGTTCTTCGCCTTCAGCCTCACGGCATCGGCGGCATACATCGCCAACGACCTGATGGACCTGCCGCACGACCGTGCCCATCCGCGAAAGAGGCTGCGGCCCTTCGCTTCCGGCGATCTGCCGATCCTCGCCGGGGTCGCCGCGATTCCGACCCTGCTCGCGGGAGCGGCTGCGATCGGCTGGGTGCTGGGCGCACGGTTCCTGCTCGTCCTCGCACTGTATCTTGCTTCGACGTTCCTCTATTCCGCGTGGCTGAAGCGCAAGGTCTTCCTCGACGTCGCGGTGCTCGCCGGACTTTATACGCTGCGTGTGCTGGCGGGCGCGGTCGCGGTCCAGATCGGACTCTCTTTCTGGCTGCTCGCGGTGTGCGCATACGGCTTTCTCAGCCTGGCCTTGCTCAAGCGTTACGCGGAACTGGTGTTGACGGAGAATGCGTCCGGCGCGTCGCTGCCGGGACGCAGTTATATGAATACGGATACTTTCATCCTCGTCGCGCTCGGCGTGGGTGCAGGCCTGCTGTCGACGCTGGTCACGGCCCTGTACATCGACAGCACCGCAAGTGGCGCCAACTATAGGCATCCCGAATTCCTGTGGATGCTGGTTGCCTTGATGATGGTCGGCGTCGGCCGGTTGTGGCTTGCCGCCGGCCGTGGGCTCATGCCTGACGACCCGATCGTCTATGTGGCACGGGATCGTCTGTGCATCGCACTCCTGGCCGCGGGCGTCGGCGTCATCGCCCTCGCGATCTGAAGCGATGGCGCTTGAGACGCGCATCCGCTCCTGGGGTATGCCAGGACCCTTCCGCCATGCCACGGTGGACCTCGCTCTTCCTCGCGCTGACTGGTGTGGCGGCGACGGCGCATTGCTCGCGTACGGCAATGGCCGCAGCTATGGCGACTCGTGCATCAACGAGGGTGGAACGCTGCTCCTCACGCGCGGACTGGACCGCTATCGTACGTTCGATGCTGAAAGCGGTCTGCTCGAATGCGAGTCCGGAGCTCTTCTGTCGGACATCGTGCGCGACTTCCTGCCGCGCGGCTGGTTTCTGCCTGTCACGCCCGGCACGAGATTCGTCACGCTGGGAGGCGCTATTGCCAATGACGTACATGGCAAGAACCACCACGTTGCGGGTTCCTTCGGCAATCATGTGGAGTCGCTGGTGCTGGAGCGCAGCGATGGAGCCGTCCTGCGCTGCTCACCGCAGGAGAACGCCGGGCTTTTTCGAGCCACGGTGGGCGGGCTTGGCCTCACCGGACTCATCCGCTCGGCCACCCTGCGCCTGCGCAAGGTCGAGACGGGCTGGATGAGCGTGCATCATCAACGTTTCGAATCGATCCAGGATTTCCTGTCCATCGATGAGTGGGCGGAGGCCCGGTTCGAGTACACTGTTTCGTGGATCGACTGTGCTTCAGGTGGACGTTCTTTGCGGGGGATCTATCTCGCGGGCAATCACACTACCTCGGCTGAAATCCGCCCGCGGCCGCCGTTTCCTTCAGCCGCTCCAGGGAGGAACATCCCGATCACGCCGCCGGTGTCGCTCGTGCGTCCGCTATCGGTCAAGGCGATGAACGCGGTCTACTGGAGACGCACCGGACGTGAGGGTCTCTCGTTCGAGCCTCTGGTTTCCTATTTCTATCCTCTCGACGGGCTGTCGAACTGGAATCGCGTTTACGGCCCGGCCGGGTTCTACCAGTATCAGTGCGTCCTCGTGGATGACGCCGAGGGCGCGCTCGCGGAGATGCTCGACATCATCAAGGCGAGCGGGCAGGGATCCTTCCTTGCCGTTCTCAAACGATTCGGCGCACACGTCCCCGTCGGGCTGCTCTCGTTTCCGCGCGCAGGCGTCACGGTCGCGTTGGACTTCCCCAATCGAGGGGAGCAATCGCATGCTCTATTCGAACGACTCGACCGTGTGGTCCTCGAGGCTTCCGGCGCGCTTTACCCGGCGAAGGATGCACGCATGCCTGCTTCGATGTTCGCAGCGAGTTATCCGCTGCTCAATGAATTCTCTGACTGGAAGGATCCGCGGTTCTCATCGACTTTCTGGCGCCGGGTCACGGGCACACCATGAAGAGGGTCGCGATCATCGGCGCTACGTCTCGCATCGCCGAACTGTGCGCGCGGCGCTGGGCAAGCCAGGGCGCGCGGCTCTTCCTTGCCGCGCGTGATGAAGGCCGACTCGAACGGATTCGAGCAGACCTCTCGGTCCGCGCCGCGACCGCCGAAAGCATCGGAACGACGACCTTCGATGCGTTGCATGCTCCGGATTACGCCGCACTTGCGGACGCGGCCGACCGGTTTCTCGGCGGCATCGACATCGTCCTGATCGCGCACGGCGTCCTCGTGCCGCAGCCGGAATGCGAACAGGACCTTGCGCTCGCGCGCATGTCACTCGAGGTAAACGGGCTCACGGCTGTATTGCTGGCTGAAGCGTTCGCCGCACGGATGAGTCCGGCCGGGCGCGGCGCGATCAGCGTCATCGGCTCGGTGGCGGGGGACCGCGGCAGGCGTTCGAATTACGTGTACGGCGCCGCCAAGGGACTCGTTCATCGGTATCTCGAAGGCATGCGCCACCGCCTGGGTCCACAAGGCCTGCAGATCGTCACGATCAAGCCGGGGCCGACGGCAACGCCGATGACGGCGAGCTACGCACAGCCCGGCGTGCGGCTGGCGGATCCCGAAGACGTGGCACAGCGCATCGTGGAAGGTATCGACCGGGGACGCACCACGATCTATGCGCCGCCTGTCTGGCGCTGGATCATGCTGATCATCCGTCACATCCCCGAACGAATCTTCATGAAGCTGTCCCTGTGAGCCGCGCCTGAAGCGCGGACCCGCGCGAACGCGAGAGGCCGGCTTACGCCAGATCGCGCGACCGTCTCACGACAGCCGCAAGGCCATCTCCTTGCCGAGCCGGACGCTTTCGGAGATTCCCCGGTCCTCGGGATAGTAGAAACACGTATCCGCGATCTGCAATCCTGCGATCGGCGTCTGGACGGGCGGGAGCTTCTTCGCGAAACCCGCCTCGCACACCGGTTGCGCATACCGCAATCGCGCCACGCGAGCGGCAACGACGTCCGACTTCGCCAGCGCGCTGTTCACACGTTGCAGATATCCCAACGCTTCTCCGACAAGTGCCTCGTCCGCCCACGAGAACTTCGGGTGATTCACCGGCATGTAGTACGGGACATAAACGATCGTGTCGCCCACCGGCCGCAAGTTCGAGAACTCGACGAAGCCGGGTATTTCGATCCCGGGATCGCTGATGTTCACCCAGAAGTGGGGTGTGACCGATCGCCGCAGCTTGAACACGACACAACACACGCCGATGTTGCGGATGGCATCGTACCTTCGCTCTCCAGTCCGGCGGGAGATCCGGCACCATGCTGGAAACGAACGGCGTCGGCACCGTCGAGATCACGGCGTCCGCTGCCATGAAACCGTTCGGCGTATCCACGCCGGAGACCCTGCCGGCCTGAGTGACGACTCTGTTTGCCGGGCACCTCGCCAGGATGTCCCCGCCGGCCTGCTCGATTGCACGGCAAAGCGCGTCGACGAGCGTCTGACTGCCGCCCTCGATGTAGCCGAGCTCCTCGGCGAACAGCGACCGGCGCGATCGGCCGATGCGCCGCACGCGCATCCAGATCCATCGCGCTGAGACGTCATCGGCGTACTCGTAGAATTTAAGTTGCAGGAGCGGCTTCCATAGCCGGTCGTACACTTCCCGGCCACACCATCGCGTGATCCACGAACGGGCCGACTCGTCCTCGATCGCGTCCCATGCGTCGCGGCGGGTCGACACGAAAGCGAAGAGGCCGTAGCGCAGGCGCGATATCGGACTGATCTCCGGAAATCTCAGCAGAGACACGGGATCGCCCCACGGATAGAGACGCCCGCCCGTGAAGTAGCCCATGGAGGTCGGGCGCCATCGCATGAGATGGCCGATGCCAAGCTCGTTCAGCAGCTCGAACGTCGCGTGATCGTTTTTGCAGACGAAGTGATAGAACCGCTCGATGGACACCCCGTCGAAATCGAAGTGGGCGGCCATTCCGCCCGGCTCGCTTCCCGCTTCGAGTACAGGTGACCTCGTGGCCCGCTTTGACGGCGTGGTAGGCCGCGGCGAGACCCATTGCGCCGGAGCCGATGATGATCGTTCTCGCCATTGCTCGAAACCGGCCGATGAGCGCTCAGAAGTGAAGCGCGATCCTCGAATAGACGGGGTGGCGGAACGTCTCCTCGAGCGCTTCCCCGAGCGGTGTCGCACGCACACCGAAAATCGCCGGCCAATCGATCACCTCGAAGATGTCGGGCGTCACCAGTGCCTCGAGCTGCTTCGTCGTAAATGGCGGATTTCGATCGAACAGCGCATAGGTCTTCAGGAGCAGCCAGAACAAACGGTACGGCACCTTCTGAATGAGCGTCCTGCTGCCCGTGGCGTGCTTCACCGCCCGGATGAGGTCGATGTAGTCGATGCGCTCACGTCCGGATATGTTGTAGGCGCCCGTGATCTCGCGCTCGATCGCCGCGATGATGATGTCGCAGAAATCGCCCACGTACAAAGGCTGACGGACGTACCGGCCGGAGCCCGGGATCGGAAACACGGGACTCGCCTTCATCAGCCGCGCGAGCCATCCGAGGTGCTTGCGGTCGAACCATCCGAACATGAGCGTCGGACGCAGTATCGCGTGCCTGATGCCCGACGCCGCCACCAGTGCTTCCTGCGCCTTCTTGGTTTCCGTGTAGTCATCGACGGCCCTCGAGTTCACCACGGAAGACGAGATATGGAGGAGGTACCGGATGCCGTGTTCCCGGGCAGCCTCCAGCAGGAGCCGGGTCGCTTCGATGTTGTTGCGTCTGAACTCCTCCGAACGGATGCCGCCGATCTGGGCATGGCCGATCACGAGGGCATCACAATCCGCGAGGGCGGCTTGCCAGTCACCGGCCGCCGCGAGATCCGCGCGCACCACGCGCACGCCGGGATGACAGCGCTCCAGGACGGCCGTGTTGGCATCGTGCTTGTCGATCGCGGCGATCCGCGTGCAGCCGCGAGCGTGAAGCCGGGCGATCAGGTTCTGTCCAACGAGCCCGGCGCCGCCGGTGATGACGATTTTCCTGTCGATCAAATCCGAAAGGGCTAATACGCCGGCCTGAACCGGTGCACGCGGCGGCCGTAGTTCGTTTCGGCTACGTAGAGGCAGTCGCGCCAGTCGACCGCGAGGCTGTGGCCGTGCGTGAAATTCCCGAGCTGGTGGCCGGGCCGCCCGAAGCTCGAGAGTATCTTCCCCGCTCGCATGGTCGAGGATATGGACCTGCTCGTTGCGCCCGTTCATCACGTACAGATACTTCTGCTCGGGGTCGCGCGAGAACTCGCACCACCACGCGGTGCCGCGGCGATCGGGGAGCGTTGCGGTGCCGGTGCGGATCCAGATGTTTCTCTGGAAATTGCCCATCTTGTCGAACACCTGCACGCGATCGCCCTGCCGGTCGCAGACGTACACGAGGCCCTCGTTGCTGACCGTCACGGCGTGCACGACCTCGGCGAAGACGCCGCCCACGCCGGTCTCGATTTCCTCCTGCGTGGCCTGCCGGCCCCATTGGCGCAGGAAGTTGCCGTTCGAGTCGAACACGACGACGCGCCGGTTGCCGTAGCCGTCCGCGACGTAGACATCCCCGTTCGTCTGGTCGACCGTGATGCCGGCGGGCTTCACGAATGCATTGCGGCCTGCATTGAGCGGCGTGCCCTGCCGGGTGCCGTCGGACGTGTCGTCCACGCCCTTCGTTCCGATCTGGAGCAGGAGCTTCCCGTCGTGGGTGTATTTCTGGATCATGCCGTCGCCGTTCGCGGTAATCCAGATGTTGTCCTCGGCATCCACGCAGCAACTGTGGACGGTCCTCGGCAGGAGGTCCCAGTCGCCCCAGGCGTCGATCATCTCGCCCTGCTGGTCGAAGACGAGCACGGCCGGCGCCTTGACGCAGGTCTCTTCTTCTTCCTTCGTGATGTCGCCGCGGTTCGTGACGATGATGTTGTCGTTGTGGTCGACGCATACGCCCGCGAGCTGTCCGGTGATCCAGCCCTTCGGCAGGGGCCTGGGCCACGTCGGATCGATCTCGAAGCGGGGAACGCGCTCGGTCCCGTGCAGCGGGGCGGTGGTCAGAACGGGTGCTTCGGTGACTTGAGTGTGCATGACTCCTCCTGCTCTGGAAGTACGCGTCGCGCCGCTCGATGATTGTTCGCTTTCAGTAATGCGAGCCGAAGCTTACACCATCCATCTTCGCAAGCTCGTCGAGCTCGATGAAGGAGCGCCGGGTCTCACGATCGACGGTGAACTGCATCCGGCGATGCCCGTCCCGGGTCGCGCGTATCGACAGGAGCTGGAGCCCGTTCGGGCCCACCTCCCATTCGTGCGAGCCAGCGATGCCCGGCGGGGCGTAAATCGCCGAACCGGGGCCCACCTCGTATTCCTTACCGTGATAGTCGCGCACGGTCGCGCCGCCGGCTGTCACGTAGTAGAAGACCTCGATCGCGTGCCAGTGCAGATGCTCGTGCGTGCCGGCTTTGAAGTTCGCGACGGCGACGCGGATCCGCTCGCTCGGACGCTCGGCGATGCCGATCAGCGGCCGCAGCGTCTGCCCTTCGACCACGCCCGGCTGGTCCTTGATGTCGGCCTGGCTGAAGACCTGCAGAGTCGACTCGAACTCCATCTGATCCGCTCCTCGAAAAACGGGTCTGTCCCGCTTTCCGGATAAATGGGTCTGTCCCGTTTTCAGGGTCCGTTTTCAGGGTCTGCGGCGATCGTGCGGC
Organism: uncultured beta proteobacterium; assembly: GCA_963808765.1. Taxonomy (GTDB): domain Bacteria; phylum Pseudomonadota; class Gammaproteobacteria; order Burkholderiales; family SG8-41; genus JAQGMV01. Next base: position 2,584 of record CAWEHH010000004.1, on the reverse strand, counting down.
AAGGGTTGCAGTGCGTCAAGTGGGGCGGACCGCCTGCCGGCGGTGTGCGACGCATGGGCTTGCAGGCCGTTCCCTGCGGCCGTGCGCGGAGTTCAGAAAACCGCAGATTGCGTGGTAACGTTCACGTCGCGCGTCGGATCCGCCATTTCAGCGCCGCGCTGCAAGAATGCGTACTTTCTTCCATCCCTCATTTCGGCCGGCCTCCTCATGATCACGAAATCGACGCTCCGCACGCTCACGCGATACAACCAATGGGCGAACAAGCTCATCTTCGACGCGACCTTCAAGCTGCCCGACGGCGAGGCGACGAAGCTGAGGCAGACGCTCTTCAAGAACATCGTGCACAGCCTCAATCACAATTACGTGATCGACCGGATTTTCCAGGGGCATCTCGAAGGCCGCGATCACGGCTATGCCGCGCGCAATACACCCGAGTGGCCGCCGCTCGATGAGCTCTGGCGCGCTCAGCAGGCGGTCGACGAGTGGTACGTGCAATGGAGTGACTCGATTCCCGAAACCGACCTCGACAAGCGCGTGGACTTCACGTTCGTGGGCGGCGGCGAGGGTTCGATGACGCCCGGCGAGATCATGATGCACCTCGTGAACCACACGTCGTACCACCGCGGCTTTGTCGCGGATCTCTTCTATCAGATACCCGCGCGGCCGCCGACTACCGATCTTACGGTGTTCCTGCGGGACGCGCGCCCCGCTCTCGACTGATTACTGCGCGACGTGACGCAAGGCGAGGGTCCGCCGCTCCGCGCCGATTCGAACGCGAAGCCGATCGGCGCGTTCGATCTCTTCCTCACGTTCACCCACCTCACGCTCTATAGCTTCGGCGGCGCGCTCTTCTGGTCACGTCGCATGTTCGTCGAGCGGCGGCGCTGGCTGACCGAGCAGGAGTTCGTCGAAATGCTGGCGATCTCGCAGCTCCTGCCCGGCGCGAACGGCGTGAACATGGCGGTGATGATCGGCTATCGCCTCGCGGGTTTCCTGGGCGCCGCGGCCTCGCTCTGCGGCTTTCTTGCGGCGCCCTGCGCGATCGTGGTCGCGCTCGCCGTCCTGTATCGGTATTTCGGTTCCGCGCCGCTCGTGCGCGATGCACTGGCCGGCATGTCCATCGTCGCCGTCGGTCTCATCATCGCCATGGCGGCGAAGATTGCGAAGGTTTTGCAGCGCAGAGCGCTGCCGTGGGGGTTTGCGCTCGTCGCTTTCATCGGTGTGGGCGTCATGCGCTGGCCTCTGCTCGCGGTGCTCGGCGCGCTGGCGCCTCTCGCGATCGCGGCGGCCTGGAAAGGCAGGATGTGATGGACGGGGGCGAACTCGGCGGACTCTTCCTGTACTTCCTCATGCTGTCGTTCCTCGCGATCGGCGGCAACGCGTCCGTCCTGCCCGAGATGCACCGCTACGTGGTCGACGTCCATGGCTACATGACGAGCGCGCAGTTCGCGGAGATGTATACGCTGGCGCAGGTCGCACCGGGACCGAACATCATGTACATCCCGCTGGTGGGATGGCATATCGCAGGCTGGCCAGGCGCCATCGTGACGATCGTCGCGACGCTGGTTCCGTCGGCGACGCTCACGCTCGCGGTCGCATACTTATATCAGCGCCATCCGCGCGCGGCCTTCGGGCTTGCGATCCGCCGCGGTCTGACCCCGATTACCATCGGACTCGTGTTCGCGAGCGGCTGGATTCTGCTGCCGGCCGTCGCCCACGACTGGCGCGGGTAAGTGCTCACCGCGCTGACGGTCGCCGTCGTTCTGCGCACGTCGTTCAGCCCGCTGTGGGTTCTCGTGGGCGGGGCTGTGGCGGGGGTCGCGGGGTTGGTGTAGGGCGTCGCACGTTCTGCATTAGGCCTCGTACATCTTGATGGAAATACTGACTGATGCCGGAATGCTTCGTTCGCGGGGACCCCGCCTTCGGCCCCCCGTTCACCGATAAGAGGTCGTTCAAAGCAAGGTTTTCCGGCGGATCAACGCGAGCGAGAGCGCCCCACACACGACCAGAGCGGCGATGACGAGGAACGCGAAATCGTACGAGCCCTCGGTGTCGAACACGTAGCCCATGAAGAGCGGCACGAGGACGCTCACCGGAATCTGAAAGGCGTTCGCAAAGCCGCGCAGTGTCGCGAACCGCTTCGCGCCGAAGAAGTCCGCGATGAGCGTGTGCTGCAGCACCAGCCATCCCGCGTGCCCGATGCCAAACGTGAGGAAGAATGGGATGAAGAGCCACCAGCGCTCGGGCGTGACGAACGCGAGGAAGCAAAGGCCGACGCCTTCCAGCGAGACGGCGAGCATGTAGGCCCGCTTTCTTCCGAAGCGGTCGCCGAGCCAGCCCACGACCCACCGCAATGGGATGGCGGCGAGCCCGTAGGTTGCCGCCATGATGCCGACGAACGTGAGCGAGAAACCGGCAGCCATGAGGTGCGGGACCTGGAAGACGATCCAGACAAGCTGTGCCGCCGCCCCGGCTGCGAGACCGAGCGTGAGCAGGTAGAAGGCCGGCATGCGCATCGCCTCCGCCACTTCGACGCCGCCTGCGTTGCTCGACCGACGAGCCCCTCCGCCGTCCGACCCCGATT
>CAWEHH010000003.1:0-71135 GCA_963808765.1 uncultured beta proteobacterium | reverse complement strand
CGGCTCGCGACTTGTGGTACTCTTGCCGCCGAATCGAAATGCCCACCGAGTTGCGAGTAAAGGGCTCCCATCACTTCCCAGGTGAGGGCGCATAGCCGTGCGTAAGCCGCTTCCGGATGCCGAACAAGTTCTGCTGACGCTGACCGAGCGGATGCGGCGCGATATCGGTCCCGACACGGGGCTCATCGGAATCCACACGGGCGGTGTCTGGCTTGCCGAACGCCTGCACGCTGCGCTCGCGCTCGAAGTTCCTCTCGGCGCACTCGACGTTTCCTTCTATCGGGATGATTACGGGATCATCGGCCTGCACCGCGATGTCAAGCGCTCGAACATCCCGTTCGAAGTCGAAGGAAGACCGCTCGTGCTGGTCGACGACGTGCTCTTCACGGGTCGTACGATCCGTGCCGCGATGAACGAGCTCTTCGACTATGGACGCCCCGCCAGTATCCGCCTGGCGGCATTGATCGATCGCGGCGGGAGAGAGCTTCCCATCGCGGCGCAGTGGCTGGGCGCAACGATCGAAGTGCCTCGCGGCGAGGTAATCGAGCTCGAGCGTCTCGAAGGGGGACGACTCGAGTTGTCGTACTATCAGAAGGACTGAGCGGGGACATGTGGCTCAATTCGTCGAACCCGCAACTGAACAAGAACGGCGAGCTGCACCATTTGCTGACTCTCGAGGGTCTGCCTCCGGAAATCCTCTGGTTGATCCTTGACACGGCCAAGTCGTTCGTCGGCGTCACGCAGCGCGAGGTGAAGAAGGTGCCGCTCCTCCGCGGCAAAGCGGTGTTCAATCTGTTCTTCGAACCTTCCACCCGCACACGCACGACCTTCGAGATCGCCGCGAAAAGACTCTCGGCCGACGTGTTGAACCTCGCGATCAACATTTCGTCGCAGACCAAAGGCGAGAGGGTCCTCGACACGGTCGCCAATCTCGCTGCGATGCAAGCGGACATGTTCGTCGTGCGCCATGCCGAGAGTGGAGCGCCGTACCTCATCGCCAAACACGTCGCCCCCGAGATCCACGTTATCAACGCGGGCGATGGACGCCATGCGCACCCGACCCAGGGCCTGCTCGACATGTTCACGATCAGGCACTACAAGGAAAATTTCGCCGAGCTGCGCGTCGCGATCGTGGGCGACGTTCTTCATTCGCGGGTCGCGCGCTCGCAGATACATGCTCTTACCACCTTGGGCTGCCCGGAGATTCGCGTGATCGGTCCGAAGACGTTGCTCCCGCGCAACGTCGACAATCTCGGCGTGCACGTCTATCACGACATGCGCCAGGGGCTGAAGGACGTCGACGTCGTCATGATGCTGCGGCTTCAGAACGAGCGCATGCAGGGCGCGCTGCTCGCTTCGGCGCAGGAGTTCTACAAATACTACGGCCTCACCGAGGACAAGCTCGCGCTTGCGAAACCCGGGGCGATCGTTCTCCACCCGGGTCCGATGAATCGCGGCGTCGAAATCGATTCGAGTGTCGCCGACGGTGCGCAATCGGTGATCCTGCCCCAGGTGACGTTCGGCATCGCCATCCGCATGGCGGTGATGAGCATACTCTCCGGGAACTAGGACACCGTGCTCAGGACCACCGTCCAGTGAAGATCCACATCAAGGGCGGACGAATCGTCGATCCGAAGAACGGCCTCGATGCCGTGCGCGATCTCTATATCGCGGCGGGCAAGATCGTGGGCGTGGGGGAGGCTCCCAGGGATTACACGGCGAATCGCACGATCGACGCGACGAATCTCGTCGTCTGTCCTGGCCTCGTCGATCTCGCGGTGCGGTTACGCGAGCCGGGTTTCGAGTACATGGCGACGCTCGAATCGGAAATGGACGCCGCCATCGCGGGCGGTGTCACGAGCCTCGCGTGTCCGCCTGACACGGACCCGCCTCTCGACGAGCCCGGCCTCGTCGAGATGCTCAAGTTCCGCACGAAGTCGCTCAATCGCGCGCGCGTCTACCCGATCGGTGCTCTTACGCAGGGGCTCAAGGGCCTCCGCCTCACGGAGATGGCGGAACTGCGCGACTCGGGATGTGTCGCGTTCTCGCAGGCCGACGCACCGATCGCCGACCATCAGGTGCTGTACTTCGCGCTTCAGTATGCCTCTACGTTCGATTTCGCGGTGTGGCTGCGCCCGCAGGATTACGCGCTCGCAAGAAGCGGTGTGGCGCACGACGGGGAAGTCGCCACACGCCTCGGGCTGCCGGCGGTTCCCGTCGCCGCGGAGACGATCGCACTCGCGGTTATCCTTCTGCTCGCGCGTGAGACCGGCGCGAGGGTGCATCTATGTCGCCTCTCGAGCGCGGCCGGTGTCGACATGATCCGGCGCGCGAAGTTCGATGGCATTCGCTTGACCTGCGACATCGGGGTGCATCACGCTCACCTGTCCGAAATGGATATCGGATATTTCGACGCGAACTGCCGGGTGACGCCGCCATTTCGAAGCGCACGCGACCGCGACGCGCTGCGCCGCGCCCTCGCAGACGGCACCGTCGACGCGCTGTGCTCGGACCACACGCCGGTGGATGACGACGTCAAGCAGTTGCCCTTCAGCGAGGCCGAAGTGGGCGTGACTGCGGTCGAGCTCCTGCTTCCACTCACCTTGAAATGGGCTCAGGAGAGCGAATTGCCCCTCGGCCGCGCCATCTCGAAGGTCACGTTCGATGCCGCGCGCGTTCTCGGGATCGATGCGGGCCATCTGTCGCCGGGGTCGGCGGCCGACGTCTGCGTCTTCGATCCGCATCGCCACTGGAAGGTCGAGCGTGCGGCGCTCAGAAGTCAGGGGAAGAACACGCCCTACATCGGCTACGAGGTTCAGGGACGCGTCTGCTACACGATCGTGGATGGTCAGCTCGTGTATGAAGACAGGGCCGCGAACGGCGGGCGTTAGGGGCGGCTGCCTGCACGGGTTCAAACGCGAGCATTCTCCTCGGCTGCACGTCGAAATCCCGTTGTCCGACATAAGCTCTTGATTTGTCGAGTCACTTGAAGCTGGGGCCCGGCGGCCCCATATTTGCTCCCTCATGCCGAGCGCGACTCGGCATCGCGCGCGCAATAAACTCCTCTCTCATTCCTTGTTTACGGCTCATGAATCCTCTGCTCGATTTTTCCGGTCTTCCCCGTTTCTCCGAATTCAGGACGGAATACGTCACGCCTGCGGTCGATACGCTGCTCGGCGAAGGTCGTACGCTGGTAACACGTCTTTCCGCGGGGGAAGTGCCCGCGACGTGGCACGATTTCGTCGAGCCGCTCGAGGACGCGAACGAGCGCCTCAATCGCGCGTGGGGTCAGGTCGGCCACCTGAACGCCGTCATGAACAACCCGGAATTGCGTGAGGTCTATAACGCGAATCTGCCGAAGATCACGCAGTACTACAGCGAGATCTCGCAGAACCTCGGGCTCTACCACAAGTTCAAAGCGCTTCGCGGATCGACGCACTACGAGCAACTGACAGTGGCGCAGCGACGCATCATCGACAATGAGCTGCGCGACTTCGTGCTGGGCGGCGCGGAACTGCCGGACGACAAGAAAAAGAGATTCATGGAGATTCGCGAGCGCTTATCCCAGTTGTCCTCGCGCTTCAGCGATAACCTGCTCGACGCGACGAACGCCTTCTCGCACGTCGTGACGGACGAAGCGCAGGTTGCCGGGCTGCCGCAGGACGTGCTCGAGTGCGCAGCCGAAGCCGCTCGCGCTGACAGCCGCGATGGCTGGAAATTCACGCTGCATGCGCCGTCGTACTTGCCCGTCCTGCAGTACGCGAATCATCGTCCGCTGCGTGAGCTCATGTATCACGCGTTCGTCACGCGCGCCTCCGAGTTCGGCAAACCGGACTGGGACAATACGCCACTCATACTCGAGATCCTGAAGCTGCGGCGCGAGCTCGCTCGACTGCTCGGCTTTGCCAATTACGCGGAATATTCGCTCACACCGAAGATGGCGGAGTCTCCTCAGCAGGTGCTCGAGTTCCTGACCGAGCTTGCCACGCGCGCGAAGCCGTATGCGCAGCGCGATCTGGACGAAGTGTCCGAGTTTGCGCACAGGGAGCTCGGGCTGGACAAGCTCGAGTCGTGGGATCTCGCGTACGCTTCCGAGAAACTGCGGGTCGCGCGCTACGCGTTCTCCGATCAGGAAGTGAAGCAGTACTTCCCGGAAACGACCGTGCTGCCCGGCATGTTCAAGCTTATCGAGACGATTTACGGACTCACGATCACGCCGGATCACGCGCCGCTCTGGGATCCGGACGTGCGGTTCTATGCCATACGCGACCACGCGGGCAGCCTGGTCGGCCGCTTTTATGTCGACCTCTACGCGCGTCCGAGCAAGCGTGGCGGAGCATGGATGGATGAAGCCATCACCCGCAGGCGCAAAGCCGACGGCGTTCAGGCGCCGGTCGCTTACCTGAACTGCAACTTCTCGCGCTCTGTCGGCGGGAAACCCGCGATGTTCACCCACGATGAAGTGATCACGCTGTTCCATGAGTTCGGACACGGGTTACACCATCTGCTCACGCGAGTGGATTATCTCGGCGTATCCGGCATCAACGGTGTGGAATGGGATGCCGTGGAGCTTCCCAGCCAGTTCATGGAGAACTTCTGTTGGGAATGGGACGTCGTGCAGCCGATGACGAGCCATGTCGATTCCGGCGAGCCGCTGCCGCGCTCGCTGTTCGACAAGATGCGCGCCGCGAAGAACTTCCAGAGCGGCCTGCAAACCGTGCGGCAGCTCGAGTTCGCGCTCTTCGATCTCCACCTCCACTACGACTTCGACCCCGATGGAGGGAAAACCGCGCTCGCGCTGCTCGACGAAGTGCGGCGGCAGGTCGCGGTCATGTTCCCGCCTGCTTACAACCGCTTTCCGAACAATTTCTCGCACATCTTCGCAGGCGGCTACGGGGCGGGCTACTACAGCTACAAGTGGGCGGAAGTGCTTTCGGCTGACGCCTACAGCCTGTTCGAGGAACAAGGCGTGCTCGATCCGAAGACAGGCCATCGCTTCTGGAGCGAAATTCTGGGTGTCGGCGGCAGCCGTCCCGCTCTGGAGTCGTTCGTCGCCTTCCGCGGCCGAGAACCGAAAATGGACGCGCTCCTGCGCCACAGCGGCATGGTGGAACGCGTTTAGTACCGGGGGAGGGACACGATGAAGCCCCATGCCCTGCTGGCGGTTGCGTTCGCACTCGGCGCTGGTGCCGCGATGGCAGCGCAGCTCTATCGCTGGGAGGACGAAAAAGGAAACGTGGAGTGGCGCGACACGCCGCCCCCGCCCCACGCGAAGAAAGTCGAACAGCGCAAGGTCGGCGGGAACACGATCGAGACCTCCACGTTGCCTTATGCCGTTCAGCAAGCCGTCAAGAATTTTCCCGTGACGCTCTGGGCGTTCGATTGCGGCGATCCCTGCGCGCGAGCGCGAGCGCATCTGCAAAAGCGTGGCGTGCCACACGTCGAACGCAACGCGCAGAAGGAACCCGACGCGCTCAAAGGCCTCACGGGCTCGCTCGAAGTCCCCGTGCTGCTGGTCGGTACGAAGCAGCTCAAAGGCTATCTGGAAAGCGACTGGGATGCCGCGCTCGATTCGGCGGGCTATCCGAAAACAGCCCTGCCGGGAGTGAAGGTCAAGGCGCAGCCGCAGGCGGGCGGCAAGTCCTCGAAGGAAGCACCGTAATCGTATCGGGCCGCTGCAACCCGATCACACCGCGACCTTCCGCTTCACCTCGGTGTGCCACTTCCAGAGCTCGTATACCGCGGGGTATACCAGCAGCTCCAGCGCGAAGGACGTGAACACGCCGCCGATCATCGGCGCGGCGACGCGCTTCATAAGGTCCGAGCCGGTGCCGACGGCCCACATGATCGGCACGAGACCGAGGAACAGGGTCGATACGGTCATGAATTTCGGCCGCAGACGCTTTGCCGCGCCCTGGAGGATCGTTTCGCGCAAGGCGGCGAGGCTCGTGAGTCGGTTCTCCCGCTTTGCCTGCTCGTACGCGAGATCGAGGTAAAGCAGCATGAAGACGCCGGTCGCCGCGTCCACGCCCAGCAACGCGATGAGACCCACCCATACGCCGACGCTCAGGTTGTAGCCGAGCAGATAGACCAGCCAGATCGCGCCGATGGCCGAAAATGGAACCGCCAGTAGAACAATGCTCGTTTTGACGAGCGATCGCGTGTTCAGGTAGAGCAGAAGCAGGATGAGCGCGAGTGTGAGCGGCACGATGAGGAAAAGGCGCTCCTTGACCCGTTCGATCGCTTCGTACTCGCCGCTCCATTCGATCGCGTAGCCAGGCGGAAGCGTGACGTTGTCTCTGACGAGCCGCGCCGCTTCCTCGACATAGCCGCCGGGATCGCGCCCCGCCAGGTCGACGTACACGTAGCCGGTCAGGAGCCCGTCTTCGTTGCGGATCATCGAAGGTCCGGAAACCGTGCGGATCGTGGCGAGCTGACCGAGGGGTATCTGCCGCTCGCCGCCGCGGGCGGCGACCAGTACACGCTCGAGCGCCCCGATATCGGAACGGAAGTCGCGCATGTAGCGCACGTTCACGGGGTAGCGTTCGCGGCCCTCGACCGTCGTGGTCACGTTTTCGCCGCCGATCGAGTTCTGCACCGCGCCTTGTGCCTCCTCGATGCTCAAGCCATGGCGCGCGAGCTCGTCTCGGTTCCAGTCGATGTCGAGGAAGTAGCCCGTGCCGGTCCGTTCCGCGAACACCGTTCGCGTGCCGGCTACGGATGGCAGCAGCGCTTCGATCTTCGCGCCGATCGCTTCGATCGTTTCGGTGTTCGCGCCGGAGATCTTGAGCCCGACGGGCGTTCGGATGCCCGTGCTCAACATGTCGATGCGGCCCTTGATCGGCATCGTCCAGGTATTGGCGACACCGGGTAGTGTCAGGGCAGTGTTCAATTCGTTCACCAACGCTTCGCGCGACATGTGATCGGGCGTCACGCGCCGGAAGAGCGCCTTCGCCCAGTCCGGAGCCCACGACGAGTACCACGTGTCGACCTGGCGCCATTGCGCGGTGGGTTTCAACGTGATCACCGTCTCGAGCATCGAAAGCGGCGCCGGATCCGTCGACGTTTCCGCGCGGCCCGCCTTGCCGAAAACGTGCTCGACCTCGGGGAATTCCCTGATGATGCGATCGGTGACCTGAAGCAGCCGCTGCGCTTCGCCCACGGAGATGCCGGGTAGCGTGGTGGGCATATACAGAAGCGAGCCTTCATCGAGCGGCGGCATGAACTCCCAGCCGAGCTTCTGATAGACGGGAACCGTTACCAGAACGAGCACGACCGCGCCGCCGATCACCCATCCTTTGCGGCGGAGCGACCACGCCGCCACGGGCTGATACAGGCGGATGAGGAGCCTCGAGAGCGGATGGCGCTCCTCCGCATGAATGCGACCGATGACGAGCGCGTTGACGAGCCGCTCGAGCCACCGGGGACGCAGGTCATATGGCCGCACACGGGTGAAGAGAAGCCGCAATGCAGGATCGAGTGTGATGGCGAGGATCGCGGCGACGATCAGCGCCAGGCTCACGGTATATGCGAGCGGGCGGAATAACCGGCCCTCCTGCGCTTCGAGCGTCAGCACGGGGATGAACGCGGCGGCCATCACGAGCAGCGCGAAGAAGCTCGGCCGCCCCACCTCCCGCACGGCACCGATGATCACGTCGCGGTAGTCCTGGCCCTCGCCGCTCCGCTGCCACAGCTCGAGCTTCTTGTGTGTCTGCTCGACCATGACGATCGCCGCGTCGACGAGCGCGCCCATTGCGATCGCGATGCCGCCGAGCGACATGATGTTCGCGCTGATGCCCATCGCGCGCAGTCCGATGAAGGACACGAGGACCGCGACCGGGATCGTGACGAGCGGAATGATCGCGCTCGCCGGGTGCCAGAGAAAGACGAGAATCACCAGCGCGACCGTCACCATGATCTCGGCGAGCGTGCCCTTCAGCGTGTCGATCGAGCGCTGAATGAGATCGGAGCGGTCGTAGACGGGAATGACCTTCACTCCGGGCGGCAGTCCCGGCTCGATGTCTCTCAGCTTCGCTTTGACGCGGTCGATCACCTCCAGCGCATTCTCGCCGTGTCGCATGATGACGATTCCCGACACGGCTTCCCCACGACCATCGAGATCCGACACGCCGCGCCGCAGCTCCGGTCCCTCGGTCACCTGACCGACGTCCCTGATGCGGATGGGTGCGCCGCTCTCGCTTCCGGCGAGCACGATGTTCTCGAAGTCGGCGAGAGAGCGCGCATAGCCACGTCCCCGCACCATGTATTCGGTCCCGCCGAATTCGACGAGCCGTCCGCCCACTTCAGTGTTACCGCCACGCACCGCTTCGACGACGCGGTTGATCGTGAGTCCATACCCCTGAAGCCGGTTGGGATCGACATTGACCTGATACTGGCGGACATGGCCGCCGATCGGTGCGACGTCGGCCACACCGGGAACCGCCTTCAGGTAGTAGCGCAGATACCAGTCCTGATAGGAGCGAATTTGCGCGAGGCTGTGCTTGCCCGACGTGTCCACGAGCGCGTACTGATAGATCCAGCCAAGCGCCGTCGCATCGGGGCCGAGCTCCGTCTTCACGCCTTGAGGCAGGCGCGAGAGCACGCCCGAGAGATACTCCATCACTCGGGCTCGTGCCCAGTAAAGATCGGTGCCGTCCTCGAAGACGACGTAGACGTACGAATAGCCGAAATCGGAGAAGCCGCGCACCGCTTTCACGCGCGGCGCGCCGACGAGTGCGGTGACGATCGGATACGTCACCTGGTCTTCGACGATGTCCGGGCTGCGGTCCCATCGCGAAGCGACGATCACCTGCGTGTCGCTCAAATCGGGAATCGCGTCGAGCGGCATGTGGACCATCGACCACCAGCCGAACGCGGCAGCGAGCGCCGTCAGCAGCAGGATGACGAACTTGTTACGCGCCGAATATTGGATGATGTGGTCGATCATGTCACTGGATCGCAAACGAAGCGGGCCGGTGCGGCCGCCCCGATTCTGGGCTAAGAGGGTGGCGTCAGGGAACCCCCGAATGCCAGCGGCATCCGGGTTGCCGGGTCCAGAGGGGCGGCACTCGCCGTCGCGGTCGGGCCTCGCAGCCCTATGGAACGGAGGAGAACCCAGGGCTTTCCTCCGTAACCTCGTTTCCTTTCGTCGTGTCGGATGGAGTCCGACAGGCTGCTAGTGCGCGTGGTGGGCGTGCCCTGCATGCGAGTTGCCGTTTCCGGCGCTGCCCGCGCTCGCTTGCATGCGCTCCATCGCGAGCTTCATCCGGCTCTCGGAATCGAGCAGGAAAGTGCCCGACATCGCAATCCGCTCGCCTGCAGCGAGCCCCTTGACGATCTCCACCCGCTCATTCCAGCGGCGTCCGGTTTGCACTTCGCGCGGCAGAAACTGCCCTGCACTCTGTTCGACGAAGACAGTCTTCTTGAGTCCAGAATCGACCACAGCGTCCACGGGAACAGCAATCGCTGCCGGAACGCTTACCTCGGCCGTCACATCGACCAACATGTCCGGACGCAGCCGAAAGCCTGGGTTGTCCGCTTCGAACCTCACCTTGAGCGTGCGGGATGCTGCATCGAACTGCGGCAGCACGGCACTCACCTTCGCGCTCATCCGCTCCGCATGCTGAGGCAGCGAAACCTCGACACGTGCTCCGGGCTTCAGATACTGCGCGTCCTTTTCAAAGACGTCGGCCACGATCCACACTCGGCGCAGATCGGCAATCCGGAAGAATTCGGCGCCTTTCTCGAACGTCTGCCCCGGCGAGACATTGCGCGCGAGGATGAAGCCGTCCGCAGGAGCCAGTATCTTGATGCTCTGCGGGAACTCTCCCGTTCGCGCGATCTCCTCCATCTGCACATCGGACATGCCGATGGTGTGGAGCTGATCGACACGCTGGCGGATGTTGGCGGCGGCAAGCGTCGCAGCGCCCGAGCCCATGGATGTGTCGCCCGTCGGGTTTCTTGCACGGTGCGCGCTGGTATTCGCCGTCATGTAAAGCTGAATGACCGTTGCGGCGCTCGGAGCCGCGAACGTCCCCAGAAGCTGATTCTTGCTGACGCGGCTTCCAGTCGTCACCGCCGCCACGTCGCGGATCGCCCCATCGGCTCCGGCATTGAGTTTGTAGACACGGGTTTCGTCCGGCGCGACGCGGCCGAAAAGTCTCAGTCCGAGCGTCCCTGACGTTCGGTCGACGGTCCCGATGCGCACACCGAGAAGCGACTGCTGCTCGGGGCCAACGCTGATGCTGGCGCCGCCGGCTGCGGGGAGACGCCGGCCCGCCGTGCGAGGAGTGATCGGCGCTGGCCGCAGCGGGAGACGCGGGTGCGCCGTGCGAGGAGTGATCGACGCTCGCCGCTGCGTGGGCGTGCTGCGAGTGGTCGTGATTGGCTGCGTCGGTTGCCGTTCCTGTAGCGTCCGCGGCCTGCGGCGCGTGGGCGAGATTCAGACGTTCAGATGTTTCCGGTGCAGCGGCGTTGATACTGTGGATTGCGCGTTGCTGGCCATACCACGCGCCGGCCGCGAAAGTCGCGGCGACGCCAGCCACCAGCACGATAGCACGAGTCCGTTTTTTCATTATTTTCCCCGAACAGACCGGTCATGCTTGAAGGTGTGGCCGCGATGCCGGCACACACTCCCCTGACATATTCGCTGATGCTGACTGACAGCCTACCCGTCAGGATCGCGAACGTCCAGACACACACAAGAAAGCCCCCTGGCGCGTCAAGGCGCCAGGGGGTGCTACGGAACGCTTACGGCTCGATAGTCCAGCCGAACATCATGTTGTGATCCTCGTGCGCCAGGTTGTGGCAGTGCGCCACGAACTTGCCGGCGAAGGTCCTGAACTTGCGGTAGATCGTGACGGTTTCGCCCGGGTCGAGGGCGATCACGTCTTCCTTACCCGTGTCGTCCACCTGCATGCTGTATCTGCCACCCTCGCGTTTCAGGACCCGATGCTCTTCCTGGTGAATGTGCATCGGATGCGTCCAGCCGCCGCCGCCGTTCTCGATCGTCCAGATTTCGGCGCTGTTCATCTTGGTCCTATGCATCGGATCACTTGCCGCATCGAATCCCAGCCCGTTGATGACCCACTGCCCCTCGTCGCCGACGCCTCCACGCGACAGCTCTGAAGTGCGCTCTCTGCCTGACGGCGGTGGGCAGGTACGGCGGCATCGGGCGTAAGTTCTGCCCATGCGCGGGCATAAGGCTGTTATCCGGCGCGTCGTCTCCGATCACGATCTTCATCATCGGCACGCAATAGGCTCGAATTGAAACCTGCCTCGCCAGGGAACTCCGGCTTGCGTCCGTCCCCCATCACCATCGTGTTCGCGAGGTAGATCACGTCGCCTTTCGTCGTTGGCGTGCCGTCCATGTATTTGGTGAAGTCCACCACGAACTCGCGACGTTTCGCCGGCCAGATCTCGACCGAATCGCGCAGGATCGCTTTCGGCAGCAGGCCGCCATCGACTGCGATCTGCATCATCTTCATGCACTGTTGTCCGCGGGTTGGGACGGTGCTGCCGGCCGCTGTCGGTGGCGAAGTTCCACTGGCCCTGCTGGCCCGGGAACGCTGCGATACTTCCTCTCATGAGCCACAGCTCGTAGCAGCGGGCGATCGAAGCACCCAGGAAACGCAGGCGATACTTCCGGCGTTTTACGTGGAACACCGGATAGGCCTTGCAATTTACTGTGAAGATGTCGCCGACGAACCCATGGTTCGCGTGATGACGGAAGAACGACTTGCCCCACCATTCGGGATGGTTCTCATCACACTGGCTATCGACATCGGGGATGTGCTGGTCCCGGTGGCGCACGTTGCCGTCATCGAGTGCGTAGTCGTAGAGCGCGAGCGGAATGTCGTAATCGACGTCGAACGTCCCATCCGAATTGTTCGTGCGCACGCCGGGAAGGCGCAATCCTTTGGTCTCGTCGCCCGGGTCGAGGACCGGATCATAGTGCGGCATGAGACCGACCATGCCTTTGTAGACGTTCGCGCCGGTGTGATGCATGCGGTGATCGTGGAACCACAGGAACGACTGCTTCTCGCGGTCGTCGCCACCCGCCGGATACATGTTGTACAGGTTGTCGCACCATTCGGCGGGATGGTAGGCGCCTTCGTTCTCCGAGAGATGGTTCGGATTGCCGTCGCTCTCGGGCGCGGTATGGCCATTGTGCAGATGCGTGAGGAAGCCCCAGTCGGGCGCGCCGAAGTTCTGGCGGTCGAGGCAGTGGGGATTCAAGTCCAGGTCGTTTTCGAAGCGAATGACAACCGGCCGTCCGTACTCCGCATTGACCATCGGCCCCGGGAAGCTGCCGTTGAAACCGTAGATCGCGCTCATCGGCAGTTGCCTGGGAGCCGATCCGACGCCATTCTCGGTAACAAGCGGCTGCACCGGCGAATCCGTCACCCTCCACGGCGCGACTTGCAGACGGATGTGGTACTTGATCGGATCCGGATAGTTCGCGCACGGCTTGCCCGGCGTGCCCGGCCAAAGCTGGTGCGTTCCGCCCTCAGGCAGATTCGATCCGCCCGGATTGGAGCGAGTACGAGCCCCCATCGAGTCTTGGCAACCGCTCTCTTTGCGCGGAACGCTGATCGCCGCCAGGCTTGTCGGAATACGGCCGGCAGTACCAGGCGTCAGATGCGTTCGGATCGTGCGTGCCGTCGCTCCTGCGCCAGCCCGGCGCCAGGGCTTTCGGGACCGGAAGCGCTTCAGTGAAAGGATTCAGAATCAGCGGGCTGAGCGGCATCTCTTCCCGCAGTCCACAGCCGGTGTTTTCTACGGTGTGGACCTCGACAGGCGTCTGATCCGGCCCGCACGTTGCCGCCCAGGCGGCCTTTCCCCCAACTGCCAGTGCTGCGCTCGACAAGCCCGTGTATTTCAGCCAGTCACGACGCGTTACGTTTCCCCTGTCCATCACTTTCTCCTGTTGTTAGTTATTCAGCGAACTCTTTTTATTGCGGAACCGATCCCGCCCCGGGCCATCATCACCTGCGGCGAACCCGAACGTCTAAAGACGCCGGGCGGCGGTCTTCGAGTCATCCGTGCCGTTTTTTGGGTCCCCGCTTAGGACTTTGTGTGGCTTCGGACAATCGAAGGGCCGATTTCACGCACCCCAATTTCTTATGTGTGACTTAATAGCAGTACGAACTATTCGCCCGCTTTGATCTAGGTTAAACGGTACGCCAGATGTGGTATGAAGGCTGAAACTTGCGCGTGTCGACACACAAGGTGTGCCCTTTTCCGGCTATGTCGCCGGCATAATGCAGGCAGTAGTGCCGAATCCCTGTCATGAGCGGTTCCCCTTCTTTTTGTTGGCGCGCTCGCGTGAGGCGAATGCCTGACTGACGCGCATTCTGTGCGACGCGAATCGGCGATATGTTGATCCGCGTCAGCTTTATTGCTTCCGAGGAAATCCTTGGCGCGCTACGACGGACCGTCGGATCGGCGCGCGCGGGAGCTCACCCAAAAGGGCGCAGATTTTCGGGGGTTCAGGCCGACAGTTGCAACGGGAGAGTCGTCGGAAAGGAGCATTCGTCCTCAAGTCGCCACTGCCCGCTCAGGAGAACGGCAACGCGACCGCGCGAGGGATTTTCGCGCTACTCCGAAGGTCGCGCCGACGCAGGCGCGCAGGACGCTGAGTCCCAGCGCGATCGGCAAGGATCGGTCCGCTACTGCCGCTCCGCGTCGAGCTTCAGTTCCTGGATCTTACGCGTCAGCGTGTTGCGCCCGAGGCCGAGCAGATGCGCCGCTTCGATCCTGCGGCCGCCCGTGTGCGCAAGGGCTCGCAGGATGAGCGCCTTCTCGAACTGACGCGTGAGCTCGCCGATGATCGCCGTCTCTCCGCGATTCAAGAGAGATTCCGCCTCGCGTTCGAGCGCCGCAATCCAGTTCTGCTGGACCTGGGCCGCGCTCTCGGCGCGCAGCTCGCCTGGCAGATCGTTCACCTCCACGTTGACCGACGGCGACATCACCGTGAGCCAATGGCAGACGTTCTCGAGCTGCCTCACGTTACCGGGCCAATCCTGCGCTTGCAGATACTTCAACGCACCTTCCGACAGGCGCTTGGATTCGACGCTCAGCTCACGCGCGCTGCTTTGCAGGAAGTGCTTCGCGAGCAGCGGGATATCCTCGCGGCGCTCGCGCAATGAAGGCAGACGCAGGCGGATGACGTTCAGCCGATGGAAAAGATCTTCCCTGAACAGTCCCTGGCGTACCCGCGTATCGAGATCCTGGTGGGTTGCCGCGATCACGCGCACGTTCGCCTTGATCGGCTGATGTCCGCCCACCCGATAGAAGTTCGAATCGGATAGCACACGCAGCAGGCGCGTCTGCAGCTCCTGCGGCATGTCGCCGATCTCGTCGAGAAAAAGCGTTCCGCCTTCCGCCTGTTCGAAGCGGCCCCGCCGCTGTGATTGCGCCCCGGTGAACGCGCCGCGCTCGTGGCCGAACAGCTCGGATTCGAGGAGCTCGCGCGGAATCGCCGCGGTGTTGATCGCGATGAACGGACGCGCCGCCCGCGGACTGTGACGATGCAGCGCATTCGCCACGAGCTCTTTGCCGGTTCCGGACTCCCCCGTGATGAGCACGGTCGCATGCGACTGTGCAAGGCGGCCGATCGCGCGGAAGACTTCCTGCATGGCCTGCGCCTTGCCGAGTATCTCGGGGGCCGATTCGCTTACTTCCGTGGCCGTTTCCTGCCGCATACTTTCTTCGACGGCGCGGCGAATCAGATCGACCGCGTGGTCGACGTCGAACGGCTTGGGCAAGTACTCGAAGGCGCCGCCCTGGAACGCCGTGACGGCGCTCTCGAGGTCGGAGTACGCCGTCATGATGATCACGGGCACGTTGGAAAAGCGCTCCTTCGCCTTCTGCAATAGCTCGAGGCCCGACTCGCCAGGCATGCGGATGTCGCTCACTACGACTTGAGGCGTCTCGTCCTCGAGGGCGCTCAGCGCCTCGCGTGCCGAAGAAAAAGTCTTGTATGCGATGTTCTCGCGTGTGAGCGCTTTCTCGAATACCCAGCGTATCGAGCGGTCGTCATCGATGATCCATACCGGCTTCATGCTGCTGTCGTGCCCCCGTCTTTCTCCTGTATCGGCAGGAGAATGGAAAAGATCGTTCTGCCCGGCACGCTTTCGAAATTCACGCTGCCGTGGTGCTGCGATATGAAGTTCTGCGCGAGCGTAAGCCCGAGACCGCTGCCGCCTTCGCGCCCCGATACGAGCGGATAGAAGATGCGCTCGCGTATGGCCTCCGGTATGCCGGGCCCGTTGTCGATGATGAGCACTTCGATCGCATGCCGGAAGCGCCTGCGCGCGAGCGTCACCTGGCGGGCGACGCGCGTGCGTAACTGGATCTCCGGCTGCGCGTCGTGCGGGGACTGTACGATGATTGCCTGTGCTGCGTTGCGTGCGATGTTCAGCATCGCCTGAATGAGCTGTTCACGGTCGCCTTCGATCGTGGGAAGGCTCGTGTCGTAGTCACGGTGAAGGCGGATGCCCGGAAACTCCGCGACGACCACGCTGCGCACGCGCTCGAGGACTTCATGGACGTTCACGGGACCCCGTTGCGGCATCCGGTGTGGCGTGAGCAGACGGTCCATGAGCATCTGAAGGCGATCGGACTCCTTGATGATCACCTGCGTGTATTCGTGGAGTGCCGGACGCTCGAGTTCGCGGTCGAGGAGCTGCGCCGCGCCGCGGATGCCGCCGAGCGGGTTCTTTATCTCGTGCGCGAGATTGCGAATGAGCTCGCGGTTCGCCTGGCTCTGATCGAGCATGCGCTCCTCGCGGTCGATGCGAAGCTGCTGCTCGATATGCCTGAACTCGATCAGGAAGCCGTCGCCAGCGCTTCCCGGGTCGAGCTCGACCGGCGTGACGGTGCACGAGAGGTGCAGCGGCGAATGACCGTTCGCGCCGAGCGTGAGCTCGTGTTCCGAATAGCTGCAGTTGTTGTCGCGCGCATAGCCGATTGCGCTACCCAGTGCGTGGCCCCCCTTGAACAGGACGTCGAGCGCGACGCCCTGCGCGTTGCGTGAGGAAAGTCCAAAAAGATTTTCGGCTGCGGGATTCATGTATCGGACGAGTTCACGTTCGTCCACGAATACGACTGCGGTGGCAAGAAGATCGAGACCGGAAAGAGCATGCGCAGCCATCGGGACTTTCGGGTGACGGCTTTAGCAAGAACTACGCCACGCAATGCGCGCAGCGGTCGGCGGAGCGCGCCTGCCTCGTGTCAGCGCAGGTTGGAGATCTCCCGGCGCAGACTCGCGACGTTCTCCTCGTGCGTCCTGATGCGCCGCTGGTGGGCCTCCATGCGGCCCGGCTGCGAGCCCGACGCCTGTTCGGCGGCAAAGTCGCGCCTCGCATCGTCGAGAAGCCTTTGTTCGACGCCGAGCTCCTGCTCGAGTATGCGGCGCCGATCATTGTCGCGCGCCTGTTGTGTCGCACGATCGACGCGTGGGAAGTTCGCGGACGTAGCGGGAGGCACGGTCCTGCCTTGCATGCGGGGCGCCGCGATGCCAGGAGCGGCAGGCGGCGCCGGCGTCGGTTCCGCGGGGAGGATGTTCAGCGCCTTGCAGCCCTTCGCTTCCGCGGCGATATTCGTAAATCGCTTGGTGCCGCCCTCGTCGACGCACTCGAAGATCTGCGCGTGCGCCGCGAGCGGCAGCACGCATAGACCGAGCAGGCACGGCAGACAACGCATCGACTTCCAGCCCCACAACTGAATGCGGCGTAAAGCAAACCTGCGCGGGAACGCCAACAGCAGGCCTCGCGCGAAGGCGCCGCAAGTCTATGTCAGGCAAATAGGCGTGACAATGCACCGATGGTGTGCTCCATGCCGTCAGCGCGTGTCGGACTCATTTTTCGACACGCGGGCGGAAGGAAAGGAGGTTACGGAGGAAAACCTGGGTTTTCCTCTGTTCGTATACCGAGCCGCGGCTCGGGCGCTCGCGCCCGGAGGAATCTTGCCGCGGTCAGAGGCTGTAGTAGAGCTGGAACTCGAGCGGATGCGTCGTCATCCGGAAGAGCGTCACCTCTTCCATCTTGAGCTCGATATACGCGTCGATCATGTCGTTCGAGAACACGCCGCCGCGCGTGAGAAACTCGCGGTCGCGATTGAGCTCTTCGAGCGCCATGTCGAGCGAAGAGCACACGTTCGGCACCTTCTTCGCCTCTTCGGGCGGCAGATCGTAGAGGTTCTTGTCGATCGGGTCGCCCGGATGGATCTTGTTCTGGATGCCGTCGAGGCCAGCCATCATCATCGCGGCAAACGCGAGGTACGGGTTGGCCGTGGGATCGGGGAAACGCACTTCGATGCGCCGCGCTTTCGGGCTCGACACGTACGGGATGCGGATCGAGGCGGAGCGGTTGCGCGCCGAGTAGGCGAGATTGATCGGCGCCTCGAATCCGGGGACGAGACGCTTGTACGAGTTCGTGCCCGGATTGGTGATCGCGTTCAGCGCCTTCGCATGTTTGATGACGCCGCCGATGTAGTAGAGCGCGAGCTCAGAGAGTCCCGCATAGCCGTTGCCGCTGAAGAGGTTCTGGCCGCCCTTCCAGAGCGACTGGTGCACGTGCATGCCGGAGCCGTTGTCGCCGACGACGGGCTTCGGCATGAAGGTCGCGGTCTTGCCGTACGAATGCGCCACGTTGTGCACGGCGTACTTGAGGATCTGCATCCAGTCCGCGCGTTTAACGAGGCTATTGAACTTGGTCCCGATCTCGCACTGACCCGGCGCCGCCACTTCGTGGTGATGCACTTCGACTTCGACGCCCATCTCTTCCATCGCGAGGCACATCGCCGAGCGAATGTCCTGGAGTGAATCAACGGGCGGCACCGGAAAGTAACCGCCCTTGATCGGCGGGCGGTGGCCCATGTTGCCGCCATCGAATTCTTCCTGCGTCGACCACGGCGCCTCTTCCGACTTGATGCGCACGTACGAGCCTGACATGTCGACGTTCCATGTCACCGAGTCGAAGATGAAGAACTCGGGCTCCGGCCCGAAGTACGCCGTGTCGCCGATGCCGGTCGATTTGAGATACGCCTCGGCGCGCTTTGCAATGGAGCGGGGATCGCGGTCGTAGCCCTTGCCGTCGGAGGGCTCCACCACGTCGCAGGTGAGCACCAGCGTGGGCTCGTCCGTGAACGGGTCCATGCGCGCGGAGTCGGGGTCCGGCATGAGAAGCATGTCGGAAGCCTGAATGCCTTTCCAGCCGGCGATCGACGAACCGTCGAACGCATGCCCATCCGTAAACTTGCTTTCGTCGAATGCCTTGGCGGGCACGGACACGTGCTGCTCCTTGCCCCGGGTGTCCGTGAAACGAAAGTCGATGAACTTGACTTCGTTATCCTTGATCATTTTTTGGACGTCAGCGCCGCCTGCCATTCTTTTCTCCTGATGAACTATAGGGGGTATGTAACCAACGGGACTGCCGCGGCAGCAGGAAGTGTGCCACAGGCTGCCGACCGGAAGTCCCTGGTTGGAAAAGCTTTTTGCTCCAAGAGGGACCCAGTTTGCACCAGTATTGTGCGCTGTGGAATGCAACGGCACAACCTTGGTGCGGCGATTGGGCCGTCGTGGTGCTGAAAGATCTTTTGCCGCTCCTCCGGCGTTGCGGCTCCAGCCCGCGTTGCCTGCGGGCGCAACTGCGTGCTTAGGCGCCATGCGGCGCTAGATCCTATTCTTTTGCCGCTCCTCCGGCGTTGCGGCTCCAGCCCGCGTTACCTGCGCGCGCAACTACGCGCTTAGGCACCATGCGGCGCTAGATCCTATTCTTTTGCCGCTCCTCCGGCGTTGCGGCTCCAGCCCGCGTTGCCTCGTACAATGCAAGGCTTTCAGGAGGCCCATGTCGATGAGCGTCGAAGACACGATGCAGAAGGCGCGCGAGCGCGGCAAGCAGATGGGGGTGCCTTACGAAGGCGCAGTCACGCCCGCCGAGGCGCACGAGCTGATGCGGGCGGACCCGAACGCACGACTCGTCGATGTGCGCACGCGGGCCGAACTGGAATGGGTCGGCCGCATCCCGGGCGCCGTCGAAGTGGAGTTCCTGACCTATCCAGGCAGCCGACCCAATCCGAACTTCATGCGAGAGCTCGAAGAGAAAGTCGAGAAGGATGCCAGGGTGATGTTCATCTGTCGCAGCGGCGGGCGATCACACAACGCCGCCATGCTCGCAATGCAGGCGGGGTATGCCGAGGCCTTCAACGTGCTGGAAGGCTTCGAGGGCGACAAGGACGCCAACGGCCAGCGCAACAAGAAGGGCGGCTGGCGGTTCGGAGGGCTACCCTGGATGCAGAGCTGACGGCTCTGTTCATCTGCGGTGAATGAACAGAGGAAAACCCAGGTTTTCCTCCGTAACCTCCTTTCCTTCGGCTTCCTCGCGGTCGCCACCGCGCCTCAGTCTTCGAGGAACGCAGCCGCGCACACGGCCGCAAGCGCGGTGGCGGCGACGGCGCCGACCAGCAGCCAGTGCGCTGCGAAGATCTCGGCCAGCACGCCACCAAGGGCAATGCCCGCGCTGATGCCCGTCAGCAAACACGTGGCGCCCCAAGTGAAGCTTTCCGCGAGCCGCTCGCGCGGCGCGTACTGCGAGATGAGCGACGACTGCGTCGCGATGACGGTCGCCATCGGCGCCCCCGACGCTATACACGCGATGGAGTATCCGGTCAGGCTGTCGATCGGCAGCAGCAACGCGATGCCTGCGGCCATCGCCAGGAGGGCGACGAAGAGCTGGCGCCGCAACGGCGCATGCCAGCGCCTCGCGCCGTAGACGAGCGCTGCGGCGCCGCTGCCCAGACTCGCCAGCGCGAGCGCAATGCCGGCCACGGCCGGGCTTCCTCTCGCGGCCGCATGTGCGGTCACGGCGACTTCGAAGAGCCCGAACGCGAGCGAATACAGGAGCGTCACGCCGAAGACGACGAGCAGGCCGGGGGAGCTCAGCACGCCGAGCCAGCTTTGATGCGCGCGGCTGATCGTTCCCGACCAGCTCTTCACCGCCTGCGCACGCGCAAACGTCTGCGCACCGATTGCCGCGGACACCACGGCCAGCAGGACCGCCGCCTCGGGCCGGCCGAACGCCACGCAGGCAGCGACCAACGCGGGCCCGAGGA
Source organism: uncultured beta proteobacterium (assembly GCA_963808765.1). Taxonomy (GTDB): domain Bacteria; phylum Pseudomonadota; class Gammaproteobacteria; order Burkholderiales; family SG8-41; genus JAQGMV01. Next base: position 51,020 of record CAWEHH010000003.1, on the reverse strand, counting down.
TGAAGACCGACTCGACCACGGCCGAGTCGACCGAATACGCCGTATGCAGAAGGCCGGGATCGCGCACGAGCCGGGTATAGAGCGCGCGCATGCAGGCTGTCACCGGCGGCAGCGTGGCGCCTGCGACGAGCGCGGCGACGCTCACGAATGCGAGATGCGCCGACGCGAGCACCAGTGCGGCCAGTGCGAGGAGCGCGGCAGGATACAGAAACCCGCACGTAACCAGTACGACGCGGGGACCGAGGCGATCGATCAACCGTCCGAGGAATGGCGCGACGATCCCGAGGCCGAGTACGTAAAGCGCGCTCGCCGTGCCCGCTGCAACGAACGAGTTCGACCGCCCCTGTACGAAGAGGAGTATCGACAGGCCGGCGATGCCGATGGGCAGCCGTCCCAGCACGGAAGCCCGGAGGGTCGCGCCGACGTGTGGCACCGCAAACAACGCACGATAGCCTTCGAGCGAAACCACGAACCTTTTCCTAGAGATGCCGCGCTAATGTGACAAAGCAGTGATTCGCTACAACATCGTCGTCCCTGCGCGAGGCAGGGACCCAGGCCTGGATTCCTGCCTTCGCAGGAATGACGGATCTGTGGATCACCGTACGAGCGGGCTCGTGCATGCGACACGTGGCCAGAGGCAAGGAAGCTGTTTCGTAACGCGGCGAGGCCCGAAGCGGAAGGCCAACGCAGGCCCCTGCTACCGGGACCAGGTGACGAGTCCCGTGTACGCGGTGACCAGCACGATCACGCCGAATACGATCCGGTACCAGGCGAACACGGTGAAATCGTGTGTCGCGATGTAGCGGATCAGCCACCGTACGCAAATGAACGCCGAGACAAACGAAGTCACGAGTCCGACGGCGAATGCCGGAACGTCGCTGAAACTCAGGATCGACCGGTGCTTCACGAGATCGTACGCGCCGGCCGCGACGAGCGTGGGCACTGCCAGAAAAAACGAGAACTCGGTCGCGGCGCGGCGCGACAGTCCGAAAAGCATGCCGCCGATGATCGTCGCACCCGATCGCGACGTACCGGGGATCAGCGCGAACGACTGCGCGAGCCCGATCTTCAGTGCATCCTTCCATGTCATCGCATCGACGCTTTCCACACGTGCCCGACGTGGGCGGCGCTCGACCCAGAGAATGATGAACGCACCGATGACGAAAGCGAGTGCGACGGGCACTGGATGGAAGAGATGCGCTTTGATCAGACTGCCGAAGGCGAGACCCAGCAGCGCCGCGGGAATGAACGCGATGACGAGATTCGCGACGAAGCGCCGGGCCACCGGATCGCTGCCGATGCCCGTCAGGGCCCGTGCGAAGCGCGCGCGGTATTCCCAGACGACGGCGAGCATCGCGCCCGTCTGGATCGCGATCTCGAAGACCTTGCCTTTCTCGTCATGAAAGTCGAGGAGCTCGCTCGCGATGATGAGATGACCGGTACTCGAAATCGGAAGGAACTCCGTGAGGCCTTCGACGACGCCGAGGATGACCGCCTTCAGAAGAACTACGGGATCCATGAGGCGGGTATTCTACGTGACGGGTGACTGGTCTCACCCTTCAGTCTTCTCGCCCCTTCACTCCTCACGTTGCACGTTTCACTCATACCTCAACGCCTCGATCGGCAGCAGCCGCGAAGCCTTGCGCGCGGGATAGAACCCGAAAAAGATGCCGACCGCCGCGGCGAATCCGACGGCAAGCAGGATGGCGTCGAGATTCAAGTCAGTGCGCCAGCCGGCGAAGTGGCCGATGGCAAACGAGCCCGCGATGCCGAGGGCGATCCCGCACAAGCCTCCGACGAGCGCGAGCGTCATCGCTTCGGCAAGAAATTGCGACAGGATGTCGCGACCGCGCGCGCCCACCGCCATGCGTAGTCCGATCTCGCGGGTGCGCTCGGTCACCGACACGAGCATGATGTTCATGATGCCGATGCCACCCACGAGCAGCGACACGGAGGCGACCGCCGCGAGCAGCAGCGTCATGATCCTCGTCGATTCCTCGCGCGCGCCGAGCACTTCCGAGAGGTTGCGCAGCGTGAAGTCGTCTTCCTGCGAGGACTGCAGGCGATGCCGCTGTCGGAGCAGCGTGCGCATATCCGCCTCGACGGCCGCCATATCGGCGCTGTCGCGCACCTTGACGGATATCGAGCCCACCGTTCGTAGCTTCACCCCGCTGCCGCCGAGCACCCGATTGCGGGCTGTCGTGATCGGCATGAGGATCACGTCGTCCTGATCCTGTCCCTGCAGGCTCTGCCCCTTGCGCTCGAGGACGCCGATCACTTCCATCGGCACCTTGCGCACGCGGATCACCTGGCCGATGGGATCGCTCTCGCCGAAGAGCGTGCGAGCGACCGTCTCGCCGAGCAGGACGACTTTCGCGGCGCCGCTGACCTGTGCTGCATCGAACGCTCTGCCGGAGGCGATCGTCCAGTTGCGCACTTCGAAATACTCCGGAGTGACTCCATAGAACACCGTCGACCAGTTGTTGCCGGCGAACACGACCTGCCCGGTGCCGCGCAGCGTGGGCGCCGCCGCCTGCACCTCCGGCAGCTCGCGCTGGAGTGCAAAGCCGTCGTCTTCGGTGAGCGTCGTGCGTGACCCCGCGCCCATGCGAACGCCGCCCCCGGTGAAGGAGCCCGGAATGACGACGATCAGATTGCTGCCGAGCGCCTTGATCTGTTCTTCGACCTGTGCCTGCGCGCCCGAACCGATCGCGATCATCGTGATCACGGCGCCCACGCCGATGATGATGCCGAGCATCGTGAGGATGCTGCGCAGCTTGTTCACGCGCAGCGCACGCAGCGCGATGCGCATTCCGACGAGCCATGTCATGTCGCCCCCGTAAGCTCGCCAGCTACGCTCAAGCTCCCGCAGTCGCGAGCGCGCATCGGCGGGCCGTTGGTTCGCGTGATCGTTCACGACGTGTCCATCGCGAAAGCCGATCGCGCGCCCCGCAAACGCCGCAATGTCGTGCTCGTGTGTGACGAGCACGACCGTCATGCCCCGGCGATTCAGCTCCTGCATCAGTCCCATCACCTCGAAGCTCGTGCGCGTGTCGAGGGCACCCGTGGGCTCGTCCGCGAGGATGAGCACGGGGTCGTTCACGAGCGCGCGTGCGATTGCCACGCGCTGTTGCTGCCCGCCTGAAAGCTGGGCCGGATGGTGTCCCGCGCGGTCCGCCAGGCCGACTTCCTCGAGGCGCCCCATCGCGCGCCGCCGCCGCTCTTCGGCGGAAACACGGCTGTAGAGGAGCGGCAGCCCGACGTTCTCCACCGCGCTCGTCCGCGGCAGGAGGTTGAAGTTCTGGAAGACGAACCCGATCCGGCGATTGCGAATGGCTGCGAGTGCATCGCCCGTGAGGCGCGAAACCGTCTCGCCGGCAAGCCGATACTCCCCGCTGCTCGGGCTGTCGAGGCACCCCAGCAGGTTCATGAAAGTCGATTTGCCGGATCCCGACGGCCCCATCACCGCCACGAACTCGCCCTGACGAATTTCGATGGACACCTTGTTGAGCGCGGTCACCGCGTACTCCTCCATACGGTAAACCTTGGTGAGCTCGCGGGTGACGATGAGCGGTTCGGGCATGTCAAAAACCGAAGCGCGGGCCTTTCTGCTGCGTTTGCGCGGGTCGTGGCTTCGATGGATCGGACTGCACGCCCAGTATCACCTCGTCGCCTTCCTGAAGCTCTCCCGCTACCACCTCGCTGAAGGTGCCATCGGTCAGGCCGACACGGATCAGCACCGCCGTCGGTTTCTGCGTGGTGGGATCGGGCACCCATACACGGGCCGCGCTGACACCGCCGCCACGCGTGCGTCCTCCTCCGGACATGGCTTCGTAGCGGCCGCGCTGCTCCGGAGTGAGGATCTCGGCGATGCGCTGGCGGGATTCCGCGCGCGATCGTTCGATCTGCCGGCGCCGTTCCGCGGTGTCCTCGGTTGTCACGTCGCCCATCTTCGACCGATTCTCCGCAAGGATCGCCTCGACACGCGTGCGCTGCTCGGGCGTGAGCGAGAGCTCCCGCGCGAGTCGTTCGGCCTGCCCGGCGCCGCGTGCCTTGCCTTTCGCCTTGGGTTCCCCCCCGTCCGCGTCGGGCGAAGCCGCGTCGCTCTTCGAGGCAGCCGGTGGAGAATCGGCCGCGGCGCTGCCCGCGGGACGGAAGCGCAATGCGGCGTTCGGCACCTTCAAGACGCTTTCGCGACCGTCGGTGATCACACGCACGTTCGCGGTCATTCCGGGGAAAAGCGCGAGATCCTCGTTCGACGTGCCGATCACGGCGATGTAGGTGACCACGTTCTGCACCACCTGCGCGGCTTTCCGCAACTGGGTCACGCTGCCGCGGAACATGCGCCCCGGAAACGCGTCGACGGTGAACGTCGCCTGCTGTCCGAGGCGTATGCGGCCGACTTCGGACTCGTCGATGGAGGCATCGACCTGCATGCGCCGCAGATCCTGCGCGATGATGAAGAGCTCCGGCGACTGAAGGCTAGCCGCCACCGTCTGCCCGGGCTCCACCGATTTCTTGACGACGGTGCCGTCGACCGGCGCGCGGATCTCGGTGCGGTCGAGGTCCACGCGCGCCTGCGAGACCTGCGCTTCACGCTGCTTCACGACGGCCTCCGCGTTTCTCACCTGTGCCTGAGCGACCGACAGTTGCGCCTGCTCGGCGTTCAACTGCTCGCGGACCGCATCGCGGGTCGCGTTCGCCTTGTCGAGCACGGCCTCGGAGACGAAGTTTTTTTCGAAGAGGCTCTGGTTGCGCCGGACCTCGCGCTCCGCGTCCGCGAGCAGGACTTTCGCACGTGCGACTTCCGCCTGGCGCGCGGAGACATTGGCGGCTTGCGTGAGGGCGGTCGCCCGCGCCGCGTCCAGGTCCGCCATCGCCTGATTGACGCGAAGCTGAAAGGACTGCGGATCAATGCGCGCAATCAACTGACCGTTCTTCACGGTGGAGTTGAAGTCGGCGTAGATCTCCTTGATCTGTCCGGACACCTGGGAACCCACCTGCACGGACACGACCGGATTCAGCGTGCCCGTCGCGGACACGGCCGCGGTGATGGCGCCGCGCTCGATCTTCGCGAGGCGATACGTCGGCGGCGAGGCGAACGGATCCTTCCACCAGACGTAGGCCGCACCGGCCGCGGCGAGCGCGACGAGAATGGATGAGACGTACAGCGAACGGCGCGTCATGCGTGGAAGCCGGCCAGGAAATGTGCGGATTCTAATGGGGGTTGACCCGTGGCCGCGTCTCGACAGTGCGTTTGTCCACGAACGCGTGCAGCCCTCGGCTCGAGGTCATCTCGTGAGGTGAGACCCCGAATAAGGCGAAAGCGGGACAGAGTAAAATTTCGCCCATTCGCAGTTGCCGCGCATCGTCTGGCGTCGACAGCTGCCGCGACTCGCCCTTTACGGCTTCGCGCAGGATGCCTTCGACCATTTCCAGCACCGCGTGCGCCGTAGCCGCGCCCCGGCGCCTGGCCTCTTTGGCGATCACTTCGCCGCGCTCGATAAGGGCGTCCGGCGGCGGCGACTCGCGCCCGTCCAGCGCAGCGTCGAATGAATCTTGGAGATAGCGCATCGCGAGCGCGATGTCCTGCTCCTGAATAAGGCCGGCGAAGATCGAGTCGATCGGCGGTGAAGCGTTGCGTTGCGGATCATGAGCGTGCGCGCCCGCGCAGGCGAAGGTCGCGAAGATGGCTGCCACTGCTGTCCTTCTCATGCTCGCCTCCTGACCTCGGCTCGGGAGCGCCGCCTGGATTCTGGCCCCGGATCGCGCCGCACATAGCGGCCGGTCCGGGGTGTACCTGCCGCGCCAGAATGACGATCTGAGACGCCATCCCGGACTGCGGGGCGGTCCGCAGCGCTCTTCACGCCTTCACTCTTCACCCCTTCACGTTTCACGCCTTCGTATAAATCTCCCCGCCCTGCTCCACGAACTGCTGCGCCTTCTCTTCCATGCCACGGGTGAGCGCCTGTTCTTCGGCAAGCCCCTGCTTCGCGGCGTAGTCGCGCACGTCCTGGGTGATCTTCATCGAGCAGAAATGCGGGCCGCACATCGAACAGAAGTGCGCGAGCTTCGCGCCCTCCTGCGGGAGCGTCTCGTCGTGAAACTCGCGCGCCTTGTCCGGATCGAGGCCGAGGTTGAACTGGTCTTCCCAGCGGAACTCGAAGCGCGCTTTCGACAGCGCGTTGTCGCGGATCTGCGCGCCCGGATGGCCCTTCGCGAGATCGGCCGCGTGCGCGGCGATCTTGTAGGCCATGATGCCGTCCTTCACGTCGTTCTTGTCCGGCAGACCGAGGTGCTCCTTCGGGGTGACGTAGCACAGCATCGCGGTGCCGTACCAGCCGATCATCGCGGCGCCGATCGCCGACGTGATGTGGTCGTACCCCGGCGCGATATCCGTCGTCAGCGGGCCGAGCGTGTAGAAAGGCGCTTCCTTGCAATACTTGAGCTGCAGCTCCATGTTTTCCTTGATGAGCTGCATCGGCACGTGGCCCGGGCCTTCGATCATCACCTGCACGTCGTGTTTCCAGGCGATGTCGGTGAGCTCGCCCAGCGTCTTCAGTTCCGCGATTTGCGCCTCGTCGTTCGCATCGTAGTTCGATCCGGGACGCAGCCCGTCGCCGAGCGAGAACGCGACGTCGTACTGCTTCATGATGTCGCAGATCTCTTCGAAGCGCGTGTAGAGGAAGCTCTCCTTGTGGTGCGCGAGACACCACTTCGCCATGATCGAGCCGCCGCGCGACACGATGCCCGTCATGCGCTTGGCCGTCATCGGGATATACGGCAGCCGCACCCCGGCATGGATAGTGAAGTAGTCGACGCCCTGCTCGCATTGCTCGATCAGCGTGTCGCGATAGATCTCCCACGTGAGCTCTTCGGCCTTGCCGTCCACTTTCTCGAGCGCCTGATAGATCGGCACCGTTCCGATCGGCACGGGCGAATTGCGGATGATCCACTCGCGCGTCTCGTGGATGTGCTTGCCGGTGGAGAGGTCCATCACCGTGTCGCCGCCCCAGCGCGTCGACCATGTCATCTTCTCGACTTCCTCCTGGATGCCGGAGGAGACCGCCGAGTTGCCGATGTTGGCGTTGATCTTCACCAGGAAGTTGCGGCCGATGATCATCGGCTCGCTTTCGGGGTGATTGATGTTGTTCGGGATGATCGCGCGGCCGCGCGCCACTTCGTCGCGGACGAACTCCGCCGTGATGACCTTCGGAATCGCGGCGCCGAACGATTCACCAGGGTGCTGACGCGTGACGAGATCGGGCAAGCCATCGCGCCGTTGGCTTTCTCGGATCGCGATGAACTCCATCTCCGGCGTGATGATGCCTTTGCGCGCATAGTGCATCTGCGTCACGTTGTGGCCGGGCTTCGCGCGCCGCGGCGCACGGGTCAGGTTGAAGCGCAGCGTCGTGAGCTTCGGGTCGGCCAACCGCTCGCGGCCATAGCTCGAGGTCGGGCCGGAAAGCGCCTCGGTATCGCCGCGCTCTTCGATCCAGCGCGCGCGCAATGCGGGCAGCCCCGAACGAATGTCGATCTTCGCGGCCGGATCGGTGTAGAGGCCCGAAGTGTCGTAGACGTAGAGGGGCGGATTCTTCTCCGCGCCGAACGAGGCCGGCGTGTCCGACTGTGTGATCTCGCGCATCGGCACGCGGATATCCGACCGCGAGCCTTCCACGTAGACTTTGCGCGAATTCGGCAGCGGCTTCACCGCGGCATCGTCGACGTGCGCGGTGACGTTCAGAAACTTGACGTGATCGTTCATGGCCTCGCTCCTAGAGCGACGCCGAGCGCGAGCCGTGGGTGGTTTCAACTTGAACCACGCGTCCCTACGCCGGCATTACCCGTATCAGGTTCGGAGGGTCTTTCTCACCCCGCGGCACCTGCCGTGAGGACCCCTCGCGTGAGATGTCCACCCTAATCGAACTGTGGGATAATTTCAAGCTCCGCCACTCCCCCTCCCAAAACGAAGGCGATGACTTCCGCAGATGGATTTCGAGCGCGCGCGTTTCAACATGGTCGAGCAACAGATACGCCCGTGGGAAGTGCTCGATCAACGGGTTCTCGACCTGCTGTTCAAGGTCCGGCGCGAAGATTTCGTTCCGGAGAACCATCGGACACTTTCGTTTGCGGACCTCGAAATCCCGATCGGCCATGGCGAACGTATGCTCGCGCCCAGGGTCGAGGCGCGCATGCTCCAGGAGCTCGCGATCACCGAAAACGATCGCATCCTGGAAGTCGGCACCGGCAGCGGTTACATGATGGCGCTCCTCGCGACGATCGGCGCACATGTTTACAGCGTCGACATCATTCCCGAGTTCACCCGCACGGCCGGCGAAAAGCTCGCCGCGCATGGCATCCGCAACGTGACGCTCGAAACCGGCGACGCCGCCCGCGGCTGGGACAAACACGGGCCCTACGACGCGATCGTCCTCACGGGCTCCGTCCCGATCCTGCCGGAATCGTTCAAGGCAAGCTTGAAGACAGGCGGCCGGCTGCTCGCCGTGGTCGGCGAACCGCCCGTCATGGAAGCGCGTGCTGATAACGAGCATCGGCGCAGGCGCTTACAACACGGTGACACTGTTCGAAACCTGCATCGCGCCGCTCAAAAACGCAGTCATGCCCGAACGATTTGTGTTTTAGGGGGCGCTTGCCTTCCGCTCGCCTTGGAAATGGGGTCGGAGTAACTTTCCTCGCCCCGCAGGCACGAGTCGCTCTGTTCGCGCTGGCAATAGGCTTCGCCGCGGCGGCACCGGCCGCCGATCTCGTCAACGTATTCCGGCAGGCACAGACCGCGGACGCCACGTACGCCGCGGCACGCGCCGACATGGGCGGCAGCTCAGGAGCGCATCCCCCAGGCGCGGGCCGGGCTCCTTCCTCTCCTGTCGTTGTCGGCTTTCGCCGAGCAGACGGACCGCAGCACGCGCTTCCGGGACGATCTCACTCCGCGCATGAGCACGGATTTCGGGTCGACCGGCCTCACGCTCGCCGTGGTCCAGCCGCTCTATCGGCGCCAGAACATCGTCGTATACGAACAGGCGATGACGCAGGTCGAGCAGGCCGACGCGCAGCTCGCGGCCGCGGCACAGGACCTGATCCTGCGCGTCTCGCAAGCCTACTTCGAGGTCCTCAACGCACAGGACACCGTCGCGTTCGCGGAGGCGCAAAAGACCGCAATCGGCCAGCAGCTCGAACAGGCCAAGCGCAATTTCGAGGTCGGCACCGCAACGATCACGGATACGCACGAAGCGCAGGCCCGCTACGACCTTACCCTCTCGCAGGAGATCACGGCGCGCAACGACCTCGAGCTGCGCCGCCGCGCGCTCGAGCAGATCATCGCGCGCGCCGCGCCGCCGATCGCGCCGCTCGGCCGGCAGTTCACGCTGAAGCTGCCCCAACCTGCAACGATGGACAGTTGGGTCGACGCTCGCGCTTCAGACGAACCTCCAGGTGCGCATTCAGCAAAGCAACCTCACGTTCGCGACACAGGAAGTAGACCGCAACCGCGGAGCGCATTACCCCACGCTCGATGCGGTCGCAAGCGCTTCGAGCGCCGGAAACAGCGCGAATTCTGCGACCTCGATCGGCGCCGACACCCGCAGCGCGACGGTGGGGCTAGGCTAGAGCTTCCGATCTACCAGGGTGGGGCCGTCAACTCACGGGTGCGCGAGGCGATCGCGAACGAAGATCGCGTTCGCCACGAGCTCGAGGCGGCTCGTCGTTCGGCCGAGTTCAACGCAAGACAGGCTTTTCTCGGCATCACGAGCGGCATGGCAAGCGTGCGGGCTCTCGAAGCAGCGCTCGTGTCCACGCAGAGCCAGCTTGCGAGCACCCGCCTCGGGCAGGAGGTGGGCGTGCGCACGCAGGTGGACGTGCTCAATGCGCAGCAACAACTCTTCAGCGCGCAGAGGGATCTCGCGCAGGCGAAATACAACTACATCCTGTCGCTGCTGAGGCTCGAAGCGGCGATCGGCGAGCTCACCGAAAACGATCTCGTGGCGGTGAATGAGTGGCTGGATCGTGCGGCGGCGGGCAGCAAACCGTGAGTGGCATGCCGATGAAGGATAAACGATCTCAGTCAACGAGCTTCGCTGATTCCTACTTCGCAGACGTAAGCACCCGCGTCACTCGGGAGACGAGCCGCCGGCCAATTTCCGCGATCAAATCTTTGGCTCGCGTGGCACCGTGCCTCTGGGGAATCGTTATATAGAGATTTCCAGTAATTTCGCTCGGCCGTGAGCGCCTCGACGAGGATGTCGGAGCTCGGCCCGGTATCGTCCGCCTGTCCCAGGTTGATGAACGGTTTGACCGTGGCGCCCTCTGCGAGCGGGAAGATGCGCAGCTTGCTCAGTGCAATCGAGCGATCGGCAGGCGATCCCACTGCGTCCTTCCCTGAATCCGAGCTTCAGAATGTCGGCGCCGAAATTGTCCGCGGCAAGTGTGGCGACTACGGTGCACTCGCCGGAGCGCCGATTCTGCCTTCGACCTGGGTAACAGACGGTCGTTCGCGAGTATCCATGGCATCGAGCGTCTCCACGTCTTTCGCCGTATGGACCGCCACCTCGACGACATATTCAACCCCGCGCTGGAGATTCAGAAGAACGATAGCCTGATCACACCTCCCGTCCAGCCACCTCCAGGCCCGCCCGTGGACGTCGCGTTCGAGGTCGCCCCAGTCATAGCCGGCAAAGGGCCGCCCAAGATCGATCTCCCCGCTCACGCACACCGGATACTTCAGGCTTCGGTCCCGATCTTCGGTGCCGAAAGCGGTGAGATTGCCGATGTACAGTAAAACCATAGCCCCCCAAGGTCTCGCGGTCACAGTGCTTACGCAGCGACAGCCTCGGCCGGGTGCTCGCGCGTACACGTTCGAGACTCGCGTCGAATTCGCGCCACTCTCCATCGAGCCTATAGATCGCCTGCGACGCGCGGGCGTCGGCTGTCGATCGCTCATCCTTCTCAGCGACCACGAAGATTACGCTCAGCCCACCGTCGCCCACGAATTGCATGGCGGAGCGATGACTCGCATCGGGGTCGAGCATGTAGACCGCGGTATCGGCATAGTTCAGGGCGCCTTCCCACTGGTCGTACTCCGCCACGTAGACTCTGACATCCCTGAACCAGTTCGCAACGAAATAATCGAAGAACCAGTATGGGTTGAATCCCAGATACGCGCCGATCTTGGTGCAGCCCACTGCGATGCCGACGTAGCGGCCGCCCAGCCGGAGCATACGCGACACATTCTGTATGGCCTCGGACGGACTGAAGATGTTGTCCATCACGCTGCCGTCGAAGATCAGGTCGGCGATACCCCAATGCTCTCTGGGTGCTTCACGGTTCAGGTCGAAAACAATATCTGCACCTTCGTAACTGCTGTGGTCAATCGCCCGGATCTGCCGTGTCCCGAACAGTTGAAAGAAGGAGGTATCGGAAATCAGCGGATGAGCACGTGCTTTCGCTTGGTGAAGGGCTTCAAGCGTGTGCAGATCGAATTCTTCGACGACATCGCATGGCTTTACTCCTTCGGCTTCCAGAACGGTGCGTGCCTGAGCCAGCACATAAATGGTTTGACGGCCCAACAGGTGAACGACCTCGGGAAAAGGCCTATACCGATGCTCCGCGGCCAAGAAGCGCGTGGTGTGTCCAGAGATTCCCACCGAATGATCCTCGTCTGCGATTTAAGCGAATGCGGCGCGACATTCCATGCTGATCCGATGCAGCAAGCGGTTCTGCATCGACTCAGTCTGGTGTGCGAGATGATAATCGAAAACATGCACGTCTCCGATATGCGTCCGCGGCGTCACTTTCAGGGCCGCGGCCAGCAATCCGTTGACGGAACCCATCGTCGTATCTCGTAGCTGCCTTCGTTGAACTTCGTCGGCACGCTTCGCATACGGCGTGGCTGCCAACGATGATCTGGAGCGACGGCGCATAAACTCCGACTTCCGTGTGCTGGGGCCAGCCGACGTAACAACGCTCCGAAAAGACGAAGCTCGCGCTCATGCCCAGCTCAAGGCTCTCCTGGGAGATAGCTCTGAGTGATTCATGTTGTTCCGATTGCGCGAAATCGTTCCGCCACTCATCGATCGGCTCAGCTCGGCTCTCGATATGGATCTCAACGTAAGCGGGACTTCGGGGTCCAGTGTCTGCGGAGCCCGTTGCTGGAACGCTTCGCTAGTCGCTGCCTGATGTTCATTTGGCTTTTCGTTCTTCGGCTGAGCTCGCTCAATGATATCAGCGATTGGCAACCCGAGCGCGCACCCCGCAGGCACATCGGGTTGGCCCGCTAGATTCAACTCGACTGTATGCTTATCGTGTCGCGGGGGACAAAGTACGAATCGCGGAGCGCAGGCCGGAGATGACGCCCTTTGAAGGACTGGAAGCTTCGTCACGCATTGCCGGCGCTGGAGTTTCCGACTCGTAGCTGGCCGTAACCGACGAGGGAATCTCGCCCACGGATGTGCTCAGCTCCAGCGCACCAGCGAATGGAGCTGTTTTTGCGTTCCGGTAAACGAACGTGATGCCGACATCGGGTAATTCAGCTCGCTGACTTGTCGTCCGTCTTCGGTCTGGTCGCGGTCTGCGAACGTGCTCGAGAGCGCCGGAAAATACGAGTGGTAATCTCGAACCGGCGCATTGAGGTCGTTGCTCCCACTTGGCCCGTCGAACCAGAACCGCAACCACTTCGTCTATCGTTGTAGCCAGTCAGATCGAAGAAGCATCGAGGTGTGCACGTGAAGTAGCCGTGGTTCGAGATCGGCGAACTGCACGACGTCCGATGCAGGACTCACGCCGTACGTTTGAAGAAATCGAAGGACATATCGGGCCGCGCCGAATACAGATTCGAAGACCGATATCAAGCACTGCGATCCGGCCTTGGCCGAACACGCCCAGATACTGCATCCGTTCAATCATCGCAGGGAAATGCCCATCGCTATATAACCCCCCTCTGCAAGAAGCGCCTTCTCTGACGGAGGAAGGCTCACCTGTCTCGGAGATTTCGCCTTTATCCGCCCGGCCAGGAACAGCGTCTTCGAAGCGGCCGGCGGAACGGGTAATAAGTACCTGCGGCACATGCGATCCATAGAAAGGTGGCTCGCGTCAACGCGGCGGTGTAGCTTGGGCACGAGGCGAGTCACATCTTGCGTTCCATCACGCCTTCGATCAACGCCGTTACCCGCTGCGTCGAGCCCTGATGGGGGCCTGGATGAAAGTGATCGCACGCGCTTGCATCGTTCGCAGAACCTCCGGCTCTCCGACAATGCCAAATGCGGCGCGCATCGCTTCCTCGGCTGTTTGGCACGCACGCCGCCGCCCGCGTCCGTCGCCTGCTCCGCTGCCCCCTTGCAGTTGTTAGTGTTAGGACCGAGCACGACCGGCTTCCCACTGCGCACGCCTCGATCAGGTTCTGTCCCCCGAAGGGCAGCAGGCTTCCGCCGATGCTCGCCACATCCGCCGCTGCGTAATAGGCCGTCATCTCGTCCATGCTGTCGCCGAGCAGCACGCGCTTCCAGGACGATCTCACTCCGCGCGCGGTACGGATTTCCGGTCGACCGGCTTCGCGCTCGCTGTGGTCCAGCCGCTCTATCGGCACCACAATATCGTGGTATACGAACAGGCAATGACGCAGGTCAAGCAGGCCGACGCTCAGCTCGCCGCACGACTCAGATCTGCCTGCCGTCCCGCGCGTTCCCGGTTATCACTTCGGATACGCTCCTGAACTGAAGCGAAAATGCGCGATCCCAATCCCAGACAGCGCGATCCCATGCTGATCGCTGTCTGCGCGTTGGGCATCGCGCAGATCACCGCATGGGGCACCTCCTACTATTGTCTCGGGGTCCTTGCCGGCCCGATCGCAGCCGAGATGGAGTGGAGCCGCGGGTTCGTATACCTCGGCTTCACGGTATCCCTGCTGGTCATGGGGGTGATCTCGAGTCGGGCGGGGCGGGCGATCGACCGCCACGGACCACGCCTCGTCATGAGCGGCGGCACGATTATCGTGTCGATCGCGCTGTACACCTTGTCGTGCGTCACGTCGCAAATCGCGTACTTGGCAGCATGGGCACTGCTCGGCTTCGGCATGCGGCTGTGTCTTTACGACGCCGCTTTCGCAGCGCTGGTGCACATCGTTCCTTCCCGCGGACGCCTGGCGATTTCGTACCTCACGCTATTTGGCGCATTTGCCTCGACCGTGTTCTGGGTCGTCGGGCACTACCTCAACGAGGGCGGGGGATGGCGTCATACCCTCACGGTATTCGCGGTCATCAACCTGGCCGTGTGCCTGCCACTGACGTGGATTGCGCTCTGGCGCAGGGAACGAGGCGCACACCGGAGCGACAGTCAAGCCGACACGGCACATGACGAAAGCCCGCATCTGGAGGGCCGGCGGCGATTCATCGCGATCGTCCTCTTCGCGGTCGTGATGTCCCTGAATGGTTTTGTCTTCAGCGTGATCGCGGTGCAGCTCGTTCCGCTACTGGAGGGCAATGGGCTCGCCACCGGCGTGGCGGTGTGGATCGCATCCCTCAAGGGATTCGCGCAGTTCGGCGGCCGCGTAATCGAAATCGTAGGAGCGCGAAACCTGCATGCGATGACAGTGGCGCGCATCGCGATCGGCGTCCTCCCGATATCGTTCGTGATCCTCGTCCTTTCAGGCGGAGGCCTCCATGCGGCCGTTGCCTTCACGCTGTTGATGGGCGCTTCACAGGGGGTCGTCACCATCGTGCGCGGCGCCGTTCCGCTCGCGCTTTTTGGCGCTAACGGCTACGGTACCGTCCTCGGGGTGATAGCCACGCCGGTGCTTCTGGTGAACGCCGCGGCGCCGACGGTGTTCGCCCTCATCGTCGACCGATGGGGCTGGTCCATCGCTCAGATCGTGCTTTTCACGGCTTCCCTCGCAGCGTGCATCGCGATGGAGCAGATGTCCCGCTGGTATGAGCGCAGCCGTTCGCGACACAGGGCAACCGCTCGCGCGCAGGAGCCGTAACGCCAGAAGAAGGCGATGTGCCCGGCACGGCGAGGCGGGTCGACAGAACTATCCCTCGTTCCCCGGAATCTCGTCCGCCCAAGAACGCTCGAGGCGACAACGAAAGGATCATGGCTCGATCATCGCCATGATTCGTGCTGTCGCGCCCTGATGCACGCTGCTGAACGCGATCGCCCGTTCAGCCGTCGCGCGCAGAGTCTCGGGTCGCTCGATGAGCCGCTCGGCAGTGCGCATGACTTCGTCAGCGGTCTCCACGCGTAGAGCGGCTCCCGCTTCCACCGCCTGCGCAGCGGCTTCCTCGAAGTTGTACGTGTGCGGCCCGATGAGGACGGGCTTGCCGAGCGCACATGCCTCGATCAGGTTCTGACCGCCGAAGGGCAGGAGGCTTCCGCCGATGAAGGCAACATCGCTCGAGGCGTAGTAAGCCATCATCTCGCCCATGCTGTCGCCGAGCAGCACGCGCGTATCGGCGGATGGGGCCGTTCCCGAGCTACGACGCACGAAGCGAAGCCTCCGCAGCTCGATGAGCGCGCGCCACTTCGTCGAAGCGCTGCGGATGCCGCGGCACGAGGAGGAGGAGGAGCGAGCGCGTCGTCGCCCAGCCGCAGAAACGCATCCAGGAGCAGGGCTTCCTCCCCGTCGCGCGTGCTGGCCGCGACGAGCACCGGCCGGTCGCCGAAAGTCTCGACGCCAGCGCCGGCCAAGCTCGATCTGTTCCTGCGGCGCGGTCACGTCGAATTTGAGATTTCCGCTCACCACCACCTTCAGTCGGTCCATGCCCAACGCGATGAAGCGTCGTGCATCCGGCAGCGACTGCGCGGCGAGGCCCGCGAGCTTCCCGATCGCGTCGCGAACGAGCGGCAGAACGCGCCGATAGGCACGATACGAGCGCTCGGACAGACGTGCGTTGACGAGATAGACGGGAACGCCGCGCGCCGCGCACGCGTGGAGCAGATTGGGCCAGATCTCGGTCTCCATTATGACGCCGAAGCTCGGCCGGAAATGATCGAGGAAGCGATTCACCGCCCCCGGATAGTCGTACGGCACGTAGGCGCGCAATACGCGATCACCGAAGAGCGTTTCGCTCGTCTGCCGTCCGGTGGGCGTCATGTGAGTCATCAGAATGCGATGGCCGGGGTAGCGTTTCGCAAGCGCTTCGACGAGCGGCGCCGCCGCCCGCGTCTCTCCGACCGAAACCGCGTGAACCCAGACGACGTCGCGTTCGCTCTCGGACTCGTCGTAGCGACCAAACCGTTCGGCGACGTGCTCGCCATACCCGGGCTCGCTGCGAGCACGCCAGGCGAGGCGCGCGCGCGCATAAGGCAGGAGCGCGTAAGCGAGCGCCGTGTACGCGGCCCGCGCCAGCAGCATATCGGACTTACCGACGCAGACAGGCAAAAGGACGAGGCCCGGGCCGAAGGCGAGCGCCGCCCCTCACAAAACGCTTTCGACCGCCTGCAGCACCTCTTCGACACGAGGCGGGGTCGCGATGCCTCCGACGTTCACGCCGCGCGCGCAGCCGTAGAGGCCGGTCTGCGCCGGTCCGGTCGCGTTGTAGATGCCGACGGTGGGCACGCCGAGCGCCCCCGCCAGGTGCGTAAGCCCCGTGTCCACCCCGATAGCGTAGCGGGCACCGGCGAGCACGCCGGACAACTCGGAGAGCGCGAGCCATGGCGGCACGACCGCACCGGGAATCGCGCGTGCGAGTCGTTCGCTGCGCACGCGCTCATCGGTGTTGCCCCATGGCAGAACAGGTGTGACGCCATGCGCGGCAAGCGCCTGGCCAAGCGCGATCCAGCCCTGTTCATGCCACAGCTTCTCGACCGCGCTCGTGGCGTGCATGAACAGACCGTATTGTTCCGGCAGCCATGGATGGCGCGCACCGGTCAATCCGATCCCGTAATCGACCTGCATGGTCGGCGCATAGGCGAGCACCCGCGCGGCGAGCGCACGGTTCCGCTCTACCGCATGCGCGACCCGCGGGACGCAGAACGTGCGGTGATAGAAGGGAAACAGCGGCTCGCGCGAGCTCTTCCAGTCGAGACCAAAGCGCTTTCCCCGCGCCGCACGTGCAATGAAGGCGCTCTTGAAAAGCCCTTGCGTGTCGATGATCGCGTCGTAGGGCTCTTCCCGCAGGCGCCGGAGGAAGGCGGCAACCTCGTCGCGCACTTTGCGCGTCATCCACTGGCCGCGCCAGCGCCGGATCGCCACCGGGATCACGCGTCGCACGTTCGGATGAAGGCGAGGAATCGCATCGAACGCTTCCTCCACCGCCCAGTCGATCTGCACAGCGGGCAAGTTCGCCGAGAGATCGCTCACCACGGGCAGGTTGTGCACCACGTCGCCGAGAGAGGACGTCTTCACCAGCAATACGCGAGGCATTTCGAACGTTATGTATATGTTATGCTTGCCAAACCGTTGGCCGGAGGGTATCACCGCCGGGTGAAAACCAAAACTCTTCGTCCTCCACCATAGCGCCAGTTGCAGCCGGCCGCGATCCCGATCACCGAAAAACCTTGATCCTCGTCACGGGCGGAGCCGGCTTCATCGGCTCGAACTTCGTACTGGGCTGGCTCGCTGCCGAAGGCACGCCGGTCGTCAACCTCGACAAGCTCACGTACGCCGGCAACCTCGAAAACCTCGCGAGCATACGCGCTGAGCCGCGCCACCGGTTCGTGCACGGCGACATACGCGATCGGGCACTCGTGGCGCGACTGCTGGAGGATTGTCGGCCGCGCGCGCTCGTGCATTTCGCTGCCGAGACGCACGTGGACCGCTCGATCCACGCGCCCGGGGAGTTCATCGAAACCAATGTCGCCGGAACGTTCGCGCTCCTCGAATCAGCGCGCGCCTACTGGTCGTCGCTCGCTGGCGCGGAAAGAGAGGGATTTCGCTTCCTGCACGTGTCTACCGACGAGGTATACGGATCCCTCGATGCGGACGAGCCGCCGTGCACAGAGAGGCGCCGGTACGCGCCGAACAGCCCCTACGCTGCGTCGAAAGCCGCATCCGATCACCTGGTTCGGGCATACCACCGCACCTATGGTTTGCCCGCGATCACCACACACTGTTCGAACAACTACGGGCCGTTCCAGTTTCCCGAGAAGCTGATTCCGCTGATGGTGCTCAACGCGTCGCAGGGCAAGCCGCTGCCGGTGTACGGCGATGGCGGCAACGTTCGCGACTGGCTATACGTCGAAGACCACTGTGAAGCACTGCGCGTCGTGCTCGCCCGCGGCCGGCCCGGGGAAACGTATAACATCGCCGGTCACGGCGAGCTCGCGAATATCGAAGTCGTGCGGGCGGTCTGCGCGCTGCTCGATGAGCTCGCCCCGCAGAACGCGCCGCATGCGCGCTGGATCACGTTCGTCGCCGACAGACCCGGCCATGATCGGCGCTACGCGCTCCGCGCGCGCAAACTCGAAGACGAGCTCGGCTGGCGTGCACGGCATTCGTTCGAAGAGGGGCTTGAGCGCACGGTGCAATGGTACCTCTCGCATGGAAAGTGGATCGAACACGTGACGAGCGGCTCGTACCAGAACTGGCTGGAGGCGAACTACGGCGCTCGGGGCGCCGCGTGAAAGGCATCATCCTCGCGGGGGGCGCCGGCAAGCGACTCTACCCCGCGACGCGCGTCTTCTCAAAGCAGTTGCTGCCGGTCTACGACAAGCCGATGGTGTACTACCCGCTGTCCACGCTCATGCTGGCAGGCATTCGGGACGTGCTGGTCGTTTCCACGCCGCGCGACACACCCCGCTTCGAGCAACTGCTTGGCAATGGCAGCGCATGGGGTATCCGCATCTCCTACGCCGTGCAGCCGGCGCCGGAAGGCATTCCGCAGGCGTTCACGATCGGCGCAGACTTCATCGGCGAGGACCCGTGCGCGCTCATCCTCGGCGACAACATATTCTATGGCCACGAGCTGTCCGCGACCTTGCAGGCGTCCGCTCAGCCGCTTTCCGGCGCCCGCATCTTCGCCTATCCCGTGCAGGACCCCGAACGCTACGGCGTCGTGGAGTTCGACGCGCGCGGCAAAGCCCTTTCGATCGAAGAGAAGCCGCGCGAGCCGAAATCGCGCTACGCCGTCACCGGGTTCTTCGTATACGACAACGACGTGGTGGGTATCGCGCGAGGCCTGAAGCCTTCGGCGCGCGGCGAGCTCGAGATCACCGATATCAACCGCGAGTATCTCGCCCGCGGCACGCTCGACGTGACCGTGATGGGACGCGGCATCGCGTGGCTCGACACCGGGACGCACGAGGCGCTCCTCGCCGCGTCGATGTTCATCGAGACGATCGAGAAACGCCAGGGGCTGAAGGTCTCGTGCCCGGAGGAGATCGCCTATCGGATGGGCTTTATAGACGCCGCGGCGCTCGAGCAGCTCGCGGCGGCGATGAGCGGCACCGAATACGGGCGTTATCTGCTCGACGTTCTGCGGGAGCGCGTGCGCTGACATGGCGGAAATCGGGGAGGGCACGTCCGAGAGCTGTCACTGGCTGGGTGGCCGTGAGTTATTCGAAGAAAACGAACTGACGTGAAGACGGCACCCCGATTCAGTGAAGGCTAACATGAGCGCTGCGAATGTTAAGCCGCGGAAGCGGCGGGCCGGAGCTATTCTCACGTGAAGATTCTCGTCACCGGCGAGAGCGGGCAGGTGGGCGCCCATCTTGCGCACCTGCTACCGAGTGTCGGCCGCGTGCACGCCGTAGGGCGCGCGACCATGGACCTCGCCGATCCGGACGCCATCCGCCGCACCGTCCGGGAGCTCCAGCCTCAAGTGATCGTGAACGCCGCCGGCTACACCGCGGTCGACCGGGCCGAGTCGGATGTACGCACCGTCCAGCGCGTCAATGCCGCCGCGCCGGGCGTACTGGCCGAGGAGGCGAAGCGCATCGGCGCCCTTCTCATCCATTACTCGAGCGTCTACGTGTTCGACGGCGCCAAAGGCGGCGCCTACGACGAAAGGGACGCAACGAATCCGATCAACGAGTACGGGCGATCGAAACTGGCGGGAGAGCGTGCCATCACCGCGGTCGGCGGAGATTTCCTCGTCCTGCGCGCGAGCTGGGTCTACGACCTGCGCGGCCGCAATTTCCTCCTGACCATGCTCGCGCTCGCCGCCGAACGCCACGTGCTGCACGTCGTGGACGATCAAATGGGCTCACCCACGTGGGCGTATGCCATAGCGGACGCGACCGCTGACATCCTTCGCGACCTCGGCCGCGCCCGTGATGCGTCGGGCATCTACAACCTCGCGTCGCAAGGAAGCGTGAGCCGTTTTGCGTTCACCGAGCGGGCGCTCGCGCTCGCGAACGATCTGCAAACAGGGTCAGCGCGTCCACGCCTCGATAGAATAAAGACCGCCGACTTCCCGCTGCCTGCCCCTCGGCCGCTCAACTCCGTTCTCGACAGCCGTAAGCTTCAGTCGACGTTCGGCCTGCGGCTGTCGACCTGGGAACAGCAGTTGCGGGGCTGTCTGGCTGCGCTCGCGGATACATTTTCCCGGACCACCCCGATATGAGCCCATCTCCGACACCGCTCACGCCCTTCATCGATCTGAAGACGCCGTATCGCGCGCTGCGCGCGCAAATCGAGGCGCGGATGAACGCCGTGCTCGAGCACGGCCAGTACATCATGGGC
This sequence comes from uncultured beta proteobacterium, assembly GCA_963808765.1. Lineage (GTDB taxonomy): Bacteria > Pseudomonadota > Gammaproteobacteria > Burkholderiales > SG8-41 > JAQGMV01. The sequence continues at coordinate 30,394 of CAWEHH010000003.1, read as the reverse complement.
CCGGAGGTCGGAGAGCTCGAAGAACGGCTTGCCGCCTACACCGGCGCCGCGCAATGCGTGACCTGCGCAAGCGGCACCGAAGCGCTGCTGATTGCCTTGATGGCGCTCGAGGTGAAGCCGGGCGACGAAGTCATCACGACGCCGTTCACGTTCGTGGCAACGGCGGAGGTGATCGTGCTCGCCGGAGCAGCGCCCGTGTTCGTCGATGTCGAAAGCGACACCTGCAACATCGACGCGTCGAGGATCGAAGCGGCGATCACGCCGCGCACGCGCGCGATCATGCCGGTCGCGCTCTACGGGCAGCCCGCCGACATGGACGAGATCAACGCGGTGGCCACGCGGCATGGCCTGCCCGTGATCGAAGACGCCGCACAGAGCTTCGGAGCGACGTACAAGGAGCGCAAGAGCTCTAACCTCTCGACGATCGGATGCACGAGCTTCTTCCCGAGCAAACCGCTGGGCTGCTACGGTGACGGCGGCGCGCTGTTCGCCAACGACGAAGCGCTCGCCCGCGCCATGAGAGAGATCCGCGTCCACGGTCAACCCGAGCGTTACATGCACACACGGATCGGCGTGGGCGGACGCATGGATACGCTTCAATGCGCCGTGCTCCTCGCCAAGCTCGAGCGCTTCGCATGGGAGGTCGAGCGCCGCGCGGAGATCGGAGCGCGTTACGACGCCCTTCTGCGCAACGTGAAAGGCATCGAGCTCCTCGCGCTGCGACCCGATCGCACGAGCGTGTATGCGCAATACACGGTGCTTGCGGATGATCGCGCAGGCGTTGAAGCGGCCCTCAGGGCGAACGGCATCCCCACGGCGATCCACTACCCGATCCCGCTCCATCGGCAGCCGGCATATCGTCAATATGGAAGCGAGGCGCGGTTGCCGGTGTCCGAGGCGCTCGCCGATCGCGTGATCAGCCTGCCGATGTATCCCGACTTGACGGCGGACATGCAAGATCGCATCGTCGCCGCTTTGAAGAGCCGACTCCGAACGTAAACGCATCGAACCTCGAACACATGGGCATTTCCCCTCGCGGCAATAGAAACAATGCAGGAGCTGGGCCTCTTCAGCCACCGCGCAATGTCGGTCCTCGATATCGGAAGCTCCAATCTGTACTCCGCATCACCGGAAGGCATCCTGCGCTTCCTCGAGAGCTTCGGCGTCAGCGCTTCCCCGGATGTCGTGGACTTCGCCGGCAAGCTCTCGAAGGGTTCGTCATACGATCCCGTTCAAGGCGGCCTCAACGAAGCGTTCGCAGGCGAACTGTTCGAGCGCGCGGGTATGCGCTACTCGGCGATCGATATCGCAGACGGATATCGTACCGAGATCGTCGACCTGAACCACTCCGCGGCACCGCCCGCCTTCGTCGGCGCTTTCGATCTGGTGCTGAACTTCGGCACGACCGAGCATCTGCTCAACCAGTACAACGCGTTCAAGGTGATGCATGATTGCACCCGGGTCGGAGGAGTCATCGTGAACTCGCTCCCGGGCGTCGGCTACTCGAACCACGGCTATTTCACCTACACCCCGCGGTGCTTCTTCGATCTCGCGGGCTACAACGAGTACGAGATCGTCCGCTTCTGGTTCGAAGGGCCGGGCGGAGCCAACGACCTTTTCGCGCCGGTGCGCGATTACCAGACTTACTTTCCGACCCTCGCGGGCACGCTTGCGGATCGGGACAGCACCGAAAGCGGCCGTAAAGTCGTGAGATGGGTCTCGACCCAGCGCCGGGCGGCCTCGTGCAGATGGTCCTTCGGCCCGAAAAAGGATGGCGCGTGCGATGGCTGATGATCGCCAGCGTGATCCCGGCTTCGTGCGCCCCCGCGAGAAACTCGAGCACGCCGGGGAAAGCGACCGCCTCGTCCATGCGCGGGCCGTAGACCGTGCCCTGCATGGCCGTCCACACGTCTTCCTTCCCCGCCGCGCGCAAGTAATCGCGCACGGCGAGCTTGCTCACCGCACAGTCGGGCGGAACGACGGCCTGCTCGAGCGCGACCCTGTGAAACAGCGCGTCGTAGCTGACGATCGTGTTGTCGAAGTCGATACCGAGCCGCATGCGCCGGTGGTGTGGTGTCCGAGTGATCGTCACCCCGGCGAAGCCTGCCCGGAAGGCTTGAATCCGGGGGCCGGGGTCCAGAAACAAATGCGCTCTGGATTCCGGCCGGCGCCGGAATGACAAATGTGGGGCGAATTCGCGATCCAGTCACTAAGCCGCGCGGGCCAGCTCGACTTTCGCGGCCACCTGTTCGGCGATGTTCTCGGCCGTCAGCCCGAATAGCCGGCGCGCATATTCCTGGGACCCGATCTCGTGCATGAAGGCGTCCGGCGTCCCGAACTGAAGCAGCTTCGCTCGCATCGGCCCCTCAGCGGCCAGCCATTCGGCAATGCTGCCGCCCAGTCCGCCGATCCGCCCGTGTTCCTCGGCGACCGCCACGAGCGGGTAATGCGCGAACACGTCCGCAAGCGTGGACGTGTCGAGCGGCTTGATCGTGTGGAAGCTTTCCACCCGCGCTTCGAGTCCGCGCGCCTTGAGCAGCGCCGCAGCCTCCAGCATCACCGCCACCATGACACCCGTCCCGATCAGGCAGACGTCGCCGCCTTTGCGCAGCGTCATCGACTTGCCGATCTGGATCTCCGGCACGTCGGCATGCACCTGCGGCTCGCCCTTCTTGCCGATCCGCATGTAGACGGGTCCGTTTACCTTCAACGCCGCCCGCAGGCACGCGCGCAGCTCGTTCGCGTCCGCCGGCGCGAAGATCGTAATTCCGGGGAGCGACCGAAGAATCGCCAGGTCCTCACACGAATGATGCGTCGGTCCGAGCTCCGCGTACGACAGACCCGAGCCCGTGCCCACGATGACGACCGGCGCCTCGTGGTAGCACGCATCGACGCGGATCTGCTCGAAGCAGCGCGTGGTCGTAAAAGGCGTGATCGTATAGACGACCGGCCGCAGTCCCGAGAGCGCCATGCCCGCTGCGACGCCCATCATGTTCGCCTCGGCGACGCCGCAGTTGTAGAAACGCTCCTCGGCGTGTTCCTTGAACTTGTCGAAGAGCTTGTTGCCGATGTCGCCCGAAAGCAGGACAACGCGCGGGTCGGCCGAGCCGAGCCGGGTGATTTCGTCTGCGAACGCGTTTCTCACGCAGCCTCCTTCTCGGTGACGCCGAGCTCTTTCCAGGCGGCGGTGACTTCGGCGGCCGTCGGTATCCGATAGTGCCAGTTGTTGTCGTCCTCCATGAAGGACACGCCCTTGCCCTTCACGGTGTGGGCGACGATTGCGACCGGCTTGCCGCTTCCGTTCGGAACATTCGCAAGCGCTTCGACCACCGCACCCATGTCGTGGCCGTCGGTCTCGGAGGCGCTCCAGCCGAATGCGCGCCATTTGTCGACGAGCGGATCGAGCGCGAGCACCTCCTGGCTGCGTCCCGTCGCCTGCCATTTATTGAAATCGACGATCACGCACAGGTTTGTCACGCGCTGCGCAGCGGCAAGGAGTGCCGCTTCCCACGTCGAGCCTTCATTGCATTCACCGTCGGACAGGAGCGCGATGACCTTGTAAGGCTGGCGCTGAATACGCGCCGACAAGGCCATGCCGAGCCCGATGGGGAGGCCGTGTCCCAGCGAGCCCGTCGCCGCCTCGATGCCCGCCAGGTGGTTGGGCGCCGGCGGATGCTCCGCGAAAAGGCCGCCGTCTTCTCCGTAGTGGGCGAGCCACTCTTCCGGGAAGAAGCCTTTCATTCCGAGGATCTGGCACAGCGCCGGGAAACCATGGCCCTTGCTCAGGATGAAGCGATCGCGCAGTACGTCGCGCGGACGCTTCGGATCGATATTGAGCACGTGGAAGTAAGCGGCCACGAGAATGTCGACGCAGGAGAGGCACGAGCCGAGGTGCGGCGTCCCCGTGCGATGGGAATTCTCGATGATGCGCGCCCGGACCGTTCTCGCGAGCGTGTCGAGCTCCTTCAGGTTGGCTTTCTTCGGCTCCGGCATCGACAGGACTTCCTGTTTCACGGTTTATGGACGTAAGCCATGGGCTGGCGTTCGAGCTCTGCGAGGTTCTTCTTCGCCCAGGCGATGCAGTCGTCCAGGCCTTCGTCGAGATTCACGCGATCGCTCCAGCCGAGCTCGTCCCTCAACTTCCCGCTGTCGAGGAGATACGCGGCATCCTTGCCGAGGCGATCGCCGACGACTTCGACGACCTTGGAAAAGGGCGCCCCGAGCTTCGCACAGATGCGCTCGACCAGCTCGCGCACGGTCACGATCTCGTTCGTCGAGATATGGTACGTCGCTCCGGCGGGTGCGCTGCGCGCGATGCGCCAGGTCGCTTCCGAGACGTCTTTCATGTGGATGAACGAGCGGCGCGAAACACCGCCACCGTGGAGTTGCAGCTTGCGGCCGGTCAGGACGAACAGGATCGTGCGTGGAATGATCCGGTAAAGCTGCTGCCCCGGCCCGTACACGTTCGCGGCGCGCGTGAAGACCACCGGAAAGCCGTACGCTTCGAAGTAAGTCCGCAGGCTCATGTCGCCCGCCGCGCGCGACACTGCGTAAGGCGTGCTGGGATTGAACGGCGTCCCCTCGCGGATGAAACCCTCCGTGTTGCCGTAGACCTCCGGCGTGGTGACGTGCACGTACTTCTCGAGGAAATCGAGGTGCCGCAGGCGCTCGTGCAGGCGGACCGCCGAGACGACGTTCGTCATCATCCAGTGGTCGGGGTTCTTCCAGCTCTCGGCGACCATGCTCTGCGCCGCGAAGTTGACCACATGCGCCGGCTTCTCGCGATCGAGAATCCCGGCGAGCGCGTCGAGGTCGTGGTTGAAGTCGACCTGGTGGAAGCGGAAGGCGGCGTCCTTACCCGTCCAGCGATAGGGAAGAAAGACGCGCGGCGCCTCCGCGGAGCGGCTCACTCCGATCACCTCCACGCCCTCACCGAGCAGGTAGGCGATGAAGCTCGAACCCGAGAACGAGTTGCTGCCGATGACGAGAACCTTGCGCACCGCCGCTCAAGCCTTCTCCGGGCGATTGCGATACAGCCACTGCATGACCATGTGGCCGGCGATGAGCTGCATGTCCTCGCTCAACTGCATGTCGTCCACCGCGAAATGCATCGGGACGTCGGCAAGCGCCTTCGCCTTGCCGCCGGAATAGCCGAGGATGGCGTAGCTCTTCACGCCCATGCGTCGCGCCTCCACCAGCGCGTTCACGATGTTCGGCGAGTTACCGCTGCCCGACAGAACGATCAGCAGATCGTCCTTGCGGGCCTGCACGGCGAGCTGCATCGAGTAGATGTATTCGTAACCCTCGTCGTTCGCGAGGCACGTCAGCACCGAACTGTTCGCCGGAAGAGCCGTGACGCGCAGGCCGCTGCCGAAAGTCTTCGAGATGCCGTACAGCAGGTCGTTCGCGAGATGGATCGCGTTCGCCGCGCTGCCGCCGTTACCGCAGAGGAAGACCTGCCGGCCGGCTTTCCAGCACTGGATCAGGTCTTCGGCTAGTTGCGCGGTCGCCGTCCAGTCCGATTCCGCGAGCAGGGCCTGCAGGCGGCGCGAATAGTCGGCACACGCGGCAGTCGCATCGAGAGCACGCGCATTCACTTGAGAACCTCCTTCTGCATCCATTTGAGATTGTAGAAGCGATCGTTGTCTGCGAGCTCCCCGGACTTGTACCTTCCGATGATCTCCCGAATCGCGTCGTCGACCGATTTTTTCGGCTTGAAGCCGGTCGCGAGGAGCTTGTCCGAGTTCACTCGATAGGAGCGCGGATCGTTCGATTCGGTCACGACGATCTCCGCTTCCACCTGGGAGGCGACCCGCTCGGCGATGTCCAGGATCGAGATGTTCTCGAAGCCCGCGTTGTAGACACCCGTGTGCTGCGGGTGGTCGAGCATGAAGATGTACACGTCCGTGATGTCGTCGATGTGGATGTTGGGTCGCGTCTGGTCACCGCCGAACACCGTGATGCGGCGGTTGGCAAGCGCCTGCATGGTCAGCATGTTCACCGAAACGTCGAGCCTCATCCGGGGCGAGTATCCGCAGACGGTGGCCGGTCGGATGATCTGCACCGTCATGTCGTCCTTGTAGCTCAGCAGCACGCGCTCGCCGACCATCTTGGTCTTGTTGTATTCGGAGATCGGCTTCAGGTCCAGGTCTTCGGTGACCTGCGGTTCGTCCTTGATGCCGTAGACGCTGCCGGAGGACGCGTAGACGAACCGCTTGACGCCTTCTCTGACGGCCTTGTCTGCGAGCTGCATCGTCGCGAGCGCGCTGATCTCCCACGTGAGCTTGGGATCGAGGTCGCCGCACGGGTCGTTCGCGACGGAGGACAGGTGGACGATCGCATCGACGCCGCGCAGATCGATCTTGTCGGTGTCCCTCACGTCTCCGCGTATGACGGTGAGCCGGCGGATGCGGCCGCAGGAAATTGCCGAACCACATGATATCGAACGCGACCACCTCATGGCCGCGCTCGAGCAGCTTCGGCACGAGCACCGTTCCCTTGTAGCCGCACGCGCCTGTTACGAAGACCTTCATCCACGAACCTCCTGGTCATGATTCCGAGCCGGTGCAGTCGCATCTCGCGGGAGCGGCTCGAGGACGCCGAAATCCGTGATGCAACCGTGCTCGAGCCGCATGATCTTGTTGCAGCTCCGGCGAATGAGCGCCTCGTTATGAGAGGCGACGACCAGCACCTTTGTCCTGTCTAGCATGTCGTGCAGCCGCTCCTGGGCCTTGTGCGTGAACGAAGCATCGCCGGCGCTCAACCATTCGTCCATCAGCACGAGGTCCGCGTTGACACTCGTGGACACGGCGAAAGCGAGCCTCATCATCATCCCGCTCGAATACGAGCGCAAAGGCATGTGGATGTAGTCGCCCAGCCCTGCGAAGGCTTCGATTTCGCTCACCATCGCGTCGACTTCGTGCCGCCTCATGCCCAGCACCCGCGCCCGGAGATAGATGTTCTCGAGACCCGTCGCATCGATGTTCATCCCGAGCCAGACGTTCAGCATCGAGGCGACGGTTCCCTGTACGTGCACCGAGCCCGACACCGGCTCGTAAACGCCCGCGAGCACCCTCAGCAGCGTGGATTTGCCGGAACCGTTGTGACCCACCAGCCCGACGCGATCGCCTTCGTGCAGTTCGAAGCTCACGCGATCAAGGGCGCGCACCACGACATGATGCCCCGCATCCTCCGCGAGAACACCGCCCGTCGCCGCGCGCATCACGGTGCTCCGCAACGAGCGGGCGTTCGCCTCGTAGATCGGAAACTCGACCGTGACATTGCTCACCCGGACCAGCGTCATCGATTACATCCAGTACGCGATGCGGCTTCTGAAGCGGCTGAAGAAAAAGAACGTGATGATGAAACCGACCACGGTCGTCGCGAGCGCCACGAGCACGGAGCGCGCCGAAGGCAGCGTCAGAAAGAACGGCGCCCGCACGAGCTCGATGAAATGATAGAACGGATTCACTTCGGCGGCCCATCGATGGGGGCCCAGCGTCTCCGGCTTCCAGAGGATCGGCGTGAGAAAGAACACCACCTGGATAGACTGCCCGATGATCTGCGGAACGTCCCGGAAGCGCGCGCAGAAGGTGCCGAAGAGAAGTCCGATCCAGACGCCGTTCAGCGCGATGATCGCCAGCGCCACCACGACGAAAAGCACGTGCCAGTCCATCCGCTGCACGTACACCGCGACCACGAGCAACACGATCACGGCGTGATGCGCGAACATGATCAGATTCTTCCAGACCACGCGCAGCACGTGGACGGTGAAAGGCATCCTGATCTCCTTGATGTAGCCCTCGGCCCCGATAAACGCGTTGCAGCCGTCGAGGATGAGGCCCGAGATCAGGATCCACACCACGAAACCGATGGCGAGGTACGGAAAATACGAAGAGGGATCCTGTTGCAGCAGCTTGCCATACAGGGGGCCCATGCTGAAGATCAGCACCCCAGTGCTGATCGTGAGCCAGAAGGGGCCGATCTTCGAACGTCGATAGCGCTGCTTGATGTCCTGCCAGCCGAGCATCGACCAGATGTGTATACTGCCGACCCCGTCCCGTATATCTTTGAACGCGACGCTGAATTCCCTGCTGCTCACCATGATCGCGTGCAACGCAAAGCGCCGATGTAACATCGGGAAGACGAATTCAGCGCGCGAGGCCGCATCGCGCAGTTCCCAGATCAGTCCCGGTGCATCCGCGCCGTATCCAAACAGACACGTACACAAAGGTGTTGATCGGCCTCAGAAGGATTCGACGGCGCGCTCTCGGCATACTGCGGTGGGCTTCGACTGCCGCAGGTATCCTCGCAGGACGCAAAGGATCTTCCCGCCGTCTTCTCGTCGTCTACGACCTCTCGGCCCAGCCTTTCAGCGTCGGCGACATTCTCATATTCCAGGAAGCGTCACTCGTCCTGCGCGAGCGGTTCGGACTCGACCTCATCGATTTCGCGGTTGTCTTCGATCCACGACAGCCCGTCGTTAACGATCCGGCGTTCCGGAACATCGATGAGAGGAGCTTTCTTTTTCATCTCTCCCACATCCTGCCCGCGGCGCAGGTGAATGCGCACATCGGCTCGCTCTTCCTGTTCGACTCCCATCGCCGGCTCGAGTCGTTCATCGCGGAGAGCGGCGAGCGCTACCGGACATGGCCCGATCTCGGGCTCTATGCTTCGCGCGAATACCTGTTCTACCGGTGCTTCAACGAGCTCTTCCACGAGCACTATCGACAGCACGGCGCGCTGCCGGCGCTCCAGTCGCGCCCCGCCGCGGCCGCGTGGGCTCGAGCTTTCCTCGACACACACGGGCCCGGCCGCGTGTCAGTGACGGTTCAACTGCGGCGCAATCCCGCGAATCCTTCCCGCGACTCGAAGTACGAAGCATGGAGCGCGCTCTTCGAATATTGCGCCTCGCGCCATCCCGTCACGTTCTTCGTGATCTGCGCTCACGCCGAGATCGATCCGCGGCTGCGCGGACGCGAGAACGTCGTCGTCGTGAAAGACCTCGGCACAGGCCTCGAGCAGGATCTCGCCCTGATCGAGGCCGCACACTTTCACATGGGCGCGTCTTCCGGACCGGGGACGATCGCGCAGTTCAACGCGAAGCCCGTATTGTGCTTTCGGCTGGAAGGTAAGGCTGGATCTCCTCGAGCACGTGGTGAAGGAAGGGCATCGCCACCGCTTCGCTTTTTCGGGGCCGCTTCAGAACTGGATCATGCAGGAGGAGACGCCCGAGCTTCTGGTCTCCGAGTTCGAGCGCTTGTGGGAAGGCATCGGCCACCCGCGCGTGGAAACCGCCGCCGTGGCGCAGTCTCCGCAGGTATGACGGGGCGCGAAGGATGCACGGCGGAGGCCGATCCGCAGTCGTCCCCGTTGGTATCGGTGGTGGTGCCCTCCTACAATCACGGTCGTTATGTTCAGGCCGCGGTCCGGAGTGTGCTCGATCAGAGCTACGCGCAGGTCGAGCTCATTGTCATCGACGATGGCTCGACCGATGATTCCCTCGACATCCTCGGACGACTGGAGGGCGGATTTCACCTCGAATCCCAGAAGAACGCCGGACAATCCGCCACGCTCAACAAAGGCTGGGCCATGGCCCGGGGCGAGATACTGTCCTACCTGAGCGCGGATGACCTCCTGATGCCGTACGCCATTGCCACCGCCGTCGAGTATCTTCAGCGATCTCCCGAAACCGTCATGGTCTATGGCGACTTCGACCTGATCGACGAGCGCTCCCGCGTGTTGCGTCGCGTGCACGCACCGGACTTCGACTACTTCGACATGGTCGTGCGCGCGACATGCCCAGTCGGGCCCGGGGTCTTCTTCAGGCGCGGCGCCCATGAAGCGGCGGGCGGCTGGAATCCCGAGTTCCGGCAGTGGCCGGATTACGACTACTGGCTCCGGCTCGGTCTTCGGGGATCCTTTCAGCGCATTCCCCGGGCGCTCGCCGCGTTTCGCGTGCACGACCAGTCGCAGACGCTGTCGCGCGTGTCCTTCGAGCGCGCCGAGGAACCGACTCGCGTCGTGCGCGGCTATTTCGCATCGAACGCGAACATCCCGGCGCACATCCTGCGCGCGAAGAAAACGGCGTTGAGCCATGCCGCAGTCACCAGCGCTCAGCTCCATTTTCGCGCGGGCCGAATCGGGGCTGCCGCGACCCATCTATGGACCGCGGCAAAGCTGGATCCGGGCATCCTCGCCTCCCCGCGCGCACTTTACGTCTGCGCCCACGGACTACTCGCTCGGCCGCTCATGTTGTCGTGGCTGAAGCTGCGTTCCTGGGCAGCGAAGGTGCGTTAGCGTGGTCGCGCACTGCACAGAATGATGGAAGGAGTCGACGCGTGCCGAGGACGATGTCGGGCGGAGCGCCGCTTGATCGTTCTCATCGGCGCCTCCGGCTTCATCGGAAAACATCTTCTCGGGGAGCCGCGTCTCGCAGAGGACAGGCTGCGTTGCCTTGCACGAAATCCCGCCGCGTTCCCCGATGTACGACCGGACGTCGAAGTGATCGAGGCCGACATGCGCGACGAGGCGCAGCTCGATCGCTGGTTCGAGCCCGGCGCAATCGTCGTGAACCTCGCATTCGACCGCACCGCGCCGCACTCGGACAACGTGGCCGCCGCGCGGCTACTCGCGCGGATGTGCTCGCGGGCGCAGGTCGCCCGGCTGGTCCACCTCAGGTACCGCGACAGTAGTCGGAGACAATCCCGCCGAGCTCATCGACGAAGCGTCCCGCTGCACGCCGGTCACACCGTATGAGACGACCAAGCTCGCGGTCGAAGACGTGTTGCGCGGTGAAACCGAAGGCACGGAGCTCGTCATCGTGAGACCCACCGCGGTGTTCGGCCCCGGCGGGAAGAATCTCGTGAAACTCGCGCGCGAGACTGCGGCGGGCGGCACGGCGCTGCGGTATCTGCGGACCTCTCTCCAGGGACGGCGTCCGATGAATCTGGTGAGTGTCCAGACGGTGTGTGCCGCGATCGCCCATCTGGCGAAGCGGACCGGCGCCGGCCACAAAGACGTCTTCATCGTCTCCGACGACGACGCAGGCACGAACAACTATCGCGATGTGGAGCGCGTTCTGATGAACGCCTTCGGCCGCGCGGATTTCAGATTGCCGCCGTTGCGCGTGCCGCACGTGCTCGAAAGCGGCGTGCGCCAGCTCGCCGGAAGGTCGCGCAACGCTTCGCACCGGCGCTATCTCGCGGACAAGCTACTTGCCACGGTCTTCGTGAAGCCGCTCGGCTTCGATGAAGCGCTACGCCGCTATGCGGCCTATCTCGCGCAGCAACTGCGTGATCGCGGCGAAGTGCTGGGATGATGCGCTTCCTCAACGTCAACGTATTCCTCGACCTCGAATCCGGCGGCGGCACGGCAGAGCGCACGTTCCAGTTGAGCCGCGCCTTGAGCGCGAACGGGGTCGACACGACCATCGCGTGTCTCGACATCGGACGCGTCGATCAGCGCGCGGCCGCGCTCAACGGGACCCGGGTGCTTGCATTGCCCTGCATTCAGGAACGCTTCCTCATCCCACGCGGGCGTTTTCAGGAACTGGCGCGGGCAGTTCGCAACGCCGACATCGTTCAACTCAACAACCACTGGACCGCGCTCAACGCCATCGTCTATCGCCTTGCGTGCCGTGCCGGTAAGCCGTGGATCGTATGCCCTGCCGGCGCGTTGCCGATCTTCGGGCGTTCGAGCGCGCTAAAGCGCGTCTACAACAGGATCGTCGGGCGCCGGCTCGTTCAGGAAGCGGCGGCAGCAGTCGCGATCACCGAGCTCGAGCGCGAGCAGTTCGCCTCTTACGGGAGACCCGCCGAGCGCGTTCAGGTCATTCCGAACGGCGTATCGATCGAAGACTTCGAGGCAGCCGACGTGAGCGCTTTCCGCCGCACCCACGGCCTCGCAGAGGCGCCGCTCGTGCTCTTCATGGGGCGGCTGAACGAGATCAAGGGGCCCGACCTCCTGCTCGACGCGTTCGCCCGCATTCGCGATGCCATGCGGCGGCATCATCTGGTGTTCGCCGGTCCCGATGCCGGAATGCGCGACGCGCTCGAGCGCAGCGCACGCGCGGCCGGGCTCGATTCGACGCGTGCACTTTGTCGGCTATCTCGACGGCCTCGCGAAGGCGTCCGCCTACCGCGCGGCGGATGTTGTGGTCGTGCCCTCGCGCCAGGAAGCGATGTCGATCGTCGCACTGGAAGCCGGCGCGTGCGCGAAGCCGGTCATTCTCACGGATCGCTGCGGTTTCGATCGCGTGCAGGCGCTCGGCGCCGGCATCGTCGTCCCGGCGCATGCCGATGCGCTCGCCGGCGCGATGTACTGCCTGCTGGGCTATCCCGACCAGCGGGATGGCATGGGCGCCGCACTGCTCTCGCTAGTGAAGAACGAATACACCTGGAATGCCGCGGCGCTGCGCTACATCGCGCTTTTCGAAGAGATTCGTTCGCGCCGGGCATGAACATCCTTATTGCGGACGCGGCACATGCTCGTCCTCTCGCGCCAATTTCCTGTTAAACATGTGGTCGCGCGTGAGCGGCGAACGATTCTTGCAGGCCGCGCGATCAGTTCAGCCCACGCCTTCCGGCGCACGGGCATCTCGCGGAGCGGAAGGAAAGGCTCGATGATCGATGAGTCAAAGACGGCGCTTCAGTGGCGGGCCGACAGGAAACGACGTCCATGAGCCTTACCTGTCGCGGTACTCCTCTCTGTCTACAACGGCGGAGAGTTCCTGCGATCCCAGATCGACAGCATCCTCGCACAGGAGGGCATTTCCGTTCGCCTTTTCGTCCGCGACGACGGTTCGACCGACGGCACTCTGGGCGTGCTGGCGGAGTATGCCTCTCGCGACAGTCGTTTCAGACATGTCGTCGGAGCGAACGTAGGCATCCGGGACAGCTTCCTCTCGATGGTCCGCAGCTGCCCGTTCGAGGCAGACTACTACGCGTTCAGCGACGCAGACGATGTATGGCTGCCACGGAAGCTCGTCGAAGCAGTCGACAGCCTCGAGGCGCTGGGGCAGGACGGGCCGCTGCTCTATAGTTCTCAACTGCGGTTCGTCGACGAGCGCCTCCAGGATGTCGGATACGGTGAGCCGCTCGGCCGACCTCTCAGTTTTGAGAATGCGATGGTCGAGTGCCGCGTTTCAGGTGCGACGGCGGTGTTCAACCATTCCGCGCGGGAGCTACTCCTACGCTACGATCATTCAGCGGCAGTGATGCACGACGCGTGGACCTATCTCGTCATAACCGCTCTCGGACGTGCGATTTTCGACCCGCGCTCTTTCATCCTGTATCGGCAGCACGGCGGTAATGCAGTGGGCGGCACACCAAGCGCGAAGATCTCGTGGCGGAGGCGGCTCGACAGATTCAGGGGGCACGATCTTCTATACTGGGCGCAGGCTCGCTCTTTCCTCGAGCAGGCGGCAGCCGACTTGAGCCCCGAAAAAAGACTCGCGCTCGAGCGTTTCGTGCATCACCGGGACAGTGCTCGCACGCGCATTCGCTTCGCAATTCGTCCTTCGGTGCACTACCAGAGAAAACGAAGTGATCGATACTTCCGGCTTCTCGTGCTACTCGGCCGGTCTTGATGGGCGTTCGTGAAAGACACGGCCGGCGAATGCGAACATGAGGATCGCATCCACGAGGATGCGGCCCGACCATGCCCACGCCGCGCCTAGCACGCCGCAGGTTGATGCCGCCCACGATAAAGCCAGCACGTAAACCGGGAACTGGACGATCTGCAACATGGCGGTGGTGCGGCCTCTGCCGGCGCTCTGGAGCAACGTGTACCGGTACATGGGCAAGGCAGTTCACGAATATACCCGCCGACATCGCTGTAAGCACCGCCGCACTCTCGTCTGCGAAGCGGCTGTCGATCCAGATCGACAGGATTCCATGAGAAAAGAACCCCAGAGCAGCGGTGATCGGAAGGACGATGACGGTGAGAGCGATGATGCTGTTGCGGAAGTCCTTCGCGATTCCGCTTGGATCGGTTCGAAGCCGTGCGGCGAATGACGGGAAAAGCACGGCCGTGAGCGCGCCCGGTATGATCCACAACTTCGTCACGATCTCCTGCGGTGTGGCGTAGTAGGCAACGGCTGCAGCCGAAAGCAGTCCGGCGATGACGAAGCGATCGACGTAGCTCATGAGCGGACCCGTAGCATTCGCGATGCTCAGCCACCAGCCGTGCTTCAACAGCTCTGTCAGTTGCGAACGCCCGATCGTGTAAGTGACCCTCGTATCCAATACACAGAACGCGTGCGCGAACGTCGTCACGATTCGGATGGCGGCAAGAACCCATGCGATCGCGACGAGGTCGGCACCGCGGCTCCAGACGACTAACAATGGACCGAGAAACGTCAAGATGCCGAGCGGTACCCGGATGAGATTGACGATTGCGAACTGCTGGCGAGCCTCCAGGATGCCGCGTAGAGCAGAGGTCAGCGCGACGAACGGAACGGCGAAAGCCAGCGCTTCCGCGCTGCGGGCCGCTTCCACAGGATCGGCAAGCCCGCTGATCAAGGAGACCGCGGGGTCGGCGAGTGCATAAAGAATCACGCCAGCCACGATCCCGGCAGCGAGTATTGCACTCACGCCAGTGCCGATGATGCGTCCGCTCTTCAAGCGGTCGCCTCCGCTCTCCGCGATGGCCAGGGCAAGCGTCATCGAGCGCCCCAGACCAAGATCCAGCAAGCCGAAGTAGCCCACCAACACCCACATGAGCGTGAGGAGGCCGAACTTCTCGGCTCCCAGCCCATTCAGAAGGGGTGGTATGGTCAAGACGGCAACCACGAGCGGCGCGGCCAGGCCCGATGAGGTTGAATACAGTGTTCTTGACCAGGGAGGGGCTGTCGGTCTTCAGTTCTCCAGGCAGGGTGCAACAACTCCATCGTTTAGCGTTATTCTCGCCCGACACAAGACGGAAATCACCGTGCTTTGGAACAGACGTTACGCGGGTTGGGCGACCATCGTCTTCATAGCAAGCATTTTCTATGGAGACCTGTGGATCGGTTTAACGATTCCGATCTGCGTTCTGGTGATGCCGGTTCTGGCGACTGTTGGTCCTGCGGATTTCAGAAGAATACCGCGCGGATTCTTCCTACTGATGGGACTCGTCCTGATTGTTGCAGTACAAGCAGGGCTCGGTGAATCCCCGAAGGGCAAACAAGATCTGACCGTTTACCTCCCTCTTCTTTATGCGGCCGCAGCCATGATCTCACTGCGCAACATTACACTGAGACCTCATGCAATGAAGAATGCGCTGGTCGCCGGGGGTATTCTCACCTCTATTACTATGCTGCTCGTGGCGCTTATATTGCCGACGGGCAGGTTCTTGATACCCGGGCAGGCATTTTATGCGACGGAGGAAGCGCATACAACTGAACAGGCTTTGCGCGAGCGGCTGCTTGCCGGGACGGCGACGCTCGAAGAGGGGCTGCGCCTCTACACTCTGATGACCGAGCGAGGCGAGGCCTTTCCGCTTGCGTGGGAGGAACGGGTTCTGATACTCGGCGTCAACGCGCATCCTGAACGCCTCGATCTGCTGAACCGGCTGCGGGAGGTGCTCGCCGCGCAGGGAAAGGCTGCTGAACTTGCCGAGATCGAGAGCAAGCAAGCTGGGGAGGAAGCGCATACAACTGAACAGGCTTTGCGCGAGCGGCTGCTTGCCGGGACGGCGACGCTCGAAGAGGGGCTGCGCCTCTACACTCTGATGACCGAGCGAGGCGAGGCCTTTCCGCTTGCGTGGGAGGAACGGGTTCTGATACTCGGCGTCAACGCGCATCCTGAACGCCTCGATCTGCTGAACCGGCTGCGGAAGGTGCTCGCCGCGCAGGGAAAGGCTACTGAACTTGCCGAGATCAGCGCCGAGCAGGCGAAGACCACGGCGCGTCGCCGATTGAACAAACGACCAGATGCAGAAGAGACCGAGTTCTATCTCGCCAAGAGCGTGTATCGCAACGCGCTCGGCGTCTCCAACTACATCGCCGTCTTTCTCGTTTTCGTGGGTACCGTATGCCTTTTCAGTGGCGCGCGATACCTCGCCGGCCTTTTTGGTTTGATCGCGGTAATCACATTGTCCAGATTCGCAATCGTATATGTTGTGATTGCCACGATCGCATGGCTCGTCAAGCGGCGATTCGGAGTGACGGCTGCCCTGGTCTTCATCGCTCTTGCCTCGGCCGCCGGCGTCTTGCTGATGACCTCGATTCACGATATGGCGCACACTCCGACTTCGTTGGGTATACGCGTCAGCTATTGGCTGAGTGGCTTGGAGGCGATACGATCGGACCCGCTGACTGGCCAGCCACGATCCTACATACTCTCTCTGCTAGACGTATCGCTTCTTTGGAATCCACATAATATCGTGCTAACTTATGGAGCGTACTTCGGAATCATCGGGCTGTTGATCTATCTCGCGTATCTGTTTGTAGCGCTTCGAGCAATCTGGCGGCGTGCCAGGCAATCGCACGTGTGGATGGGCGTTCTTTTCGGACTCGCCATCATGCTTGGATGGGCCAACTTCGAGGTTGTCGCGTTCACTCCAGCTTTCGAAATCTTGCTGTCGAGCCTCTACGTCATGGCGTTGAACGACGAGAGGTCCCCGATACGCACTCAGCACTGCACGTCCACGGGGCGTGGCTCCAACGAATCCAGAGCGTGGGGCTCAAACGACGCGGGCGAGCGAATCGGACGCATGTGAGAACGCAGTCTGATTGATGCACTCGCGCGCACGGTCTGGCGAGTGGAAGACGAAGCGCCGGTACTCCCGCCACGGCCTGGTCGCTGCAGAATTCCCAAAGGCCCTCGCATTTCCAAGCGATGCTTGCCGCGTCTGGCAGCTGTACGTCAGCTACGGCGTCTACGCTTCGATCCGCACGTGCTCTGCATGAACATCCTGATCGCGACGCAATACTTCTGGCCCGAATCGTTCCGTGTGAACGATCTTGCGCAGGGACTGCGCGATCGCGGGCATGAAGTCGAAGTCCTTACCGGGATGCCCAACTATCCGGCCGGCAGCCTCTACGCGGGCTATGGCTGGTTTCGTCCCGGGCGCGAGCGATACGGCGACATCGAGGTGGTGCGCGCGCCGCTCGTCACGCGGGGAACGAGCAAGAACTGGCGACTCGCGCTCAACTATCTCTCCTTCGCGGTATCGGCCAGCATCGTCGGCCCGCTCCGCTGCCGCTCGAAGGTGGACGCAGTCCTCGCGTACGAACCTTCTCCGATCACGGTCGGCATCCCCGCGCTCGTCATGGGGAGACTGCGTCGCGCGCCGGTTCTGCTGTGGATCCAGGATCTCTGGCCCGACACGCTCGAAGCCGTCGGCGTGCGTCCGGGCAGCATCGCGGCGCGTGTGGCGACGCATCTGTCCGACCTCGTTCACCGCCGCTGCGATCTGCTGCTCGCGCAGTCGCAGCTCTACGCGCCGAGGCTCCAGGCCCGGGGTATCGATCCGCAACGCATCGAATACCTGCCTAACTGGGCGGAAGACGCATTTCGGCCGCACGAACCGAGCGACACGTCCGTCGACCCGATGGCGCACATCGACGGCTTTCGCATCGTTTTCGCAGGCAACATCGGCAGCGCGCAGGCGTTCGAGACGACGCTCGACGCGGCGACGCGGCTACGCGACACTAAAACAATCAAGTGGGTGCTGATCGGCGAAGGCAACATGCGCGAGTGGGTCGAGGCCGAAGTCGCGCGCCGCGGTCTCGCTGAAACCGTCGTGCTGCCGGGCTGGAAGGCGCCGGACACGATGCCAGCCTACTTCGCGCACGCCGGCGCCCTTCTGGTAACCTTGCGCCCGGATCCGATATTCAGCCTCACCGTGCCCAGCAAGGTGCAGACGTATCTCGCCTGCGGGAAACCGATCCTGGGCGCGTTGAACGGCGAGGGCGCCGCGATCCTCGAGCAGTCGGGCGCCGCGCTGGTCGCAGCCGCGGGCGATGCGGCCATGCTCGCGGAGAACGCGTTGCGCCTCTCGCACAGGGCTTGCGACGAGCGCAACCGGATGGGGCGCGCGGGTCGGGCCTATTACGAAAGCAACTTCGAACGAGCCGGTCTGCTTGCCCGGCTCGAGTCGTATCTCGAGCGAGCGATAGACGAGCATGCGCGTACTTATCCTCGGCGGTGACGGCATGCTGGGGCACCGGCTCTACCTCCACCTGCGCAGCAGGCACGAGGTCAAGGTGTCTCTGCGGCTGGCGCTTCCGGCTTACACGCAGTACGACCTCTTCAACACGACGAACACTTGCGACGTCGTGGACGCGGTGTCCTTCGGAAGCGTGCGGAGGGCGGTCGAAGACTACGAGCCGCAGGTCATCGTCAACGGCATCGGCATCGTGAAGCAGCGCAGCGCGGCTTCCCAGGCTGTGCCCGCGATCGAAGTGAATGCGCTCTTTCCCCACCGCCTCGCGGTGCTCTGTCGCGCTCACGGCATTCGCCTCATCCACATCAGCACCGACTGCGTCTTTTCCGGACGGCGCGGCAACTACAACGAAGGCAACATGCCGGACGCAACCGACCTCTACGGGCGCAGCAAGCTCCTGGGCGAAGTGACCGAAGGCAACGCGCTCACGCTGCGCACGTCGATGGTCGGACGGGAGCTCACGCGCAAGGCGAGCCTGCTCGAGTGGTTCCTCGCTCAGCCGGGCCCGGTGACGGGCTTTCGCCGCGCGATCTTTTCGGGCTTCACGACAAGCGAGCTCGCGCGCATCATCGAGCGCCTCATCGTCGAGTTTCCGGACGCAGCCGGGCTCTATCACGTGTCGAGCGAACCGATCAGCAAGTACGATCTTCTCCGCCTGGTGCGCGACCGCATGCGTCCCGGCGTCGAGGTGAGGCCCGACGACGCGTTCCAATGCGATCGCAGTCTGGATTCGACCCTCTTCAGGACGCGCTTCGGCTATCAGCCGCCCGCCTGGGAGGCGATGGTCGACGAGCTCGCGCGGGACAGGCGCCCATGATCCTCGAAGGCAAATGCATACTCGTGACGGGCGGCACCGGCTCGATGGGAAAGACCTTCGTGCGGCGCGTGCTCGGCGGAGAAATGGGGCAGCCGCGCAAGGTGATCGTGTTCTCGCGCGACGAAGCGAAGCAGCACGAGATGCGGCTCGACTATCTGCATCTCTCGCGCACCACCGACGAGGCGATCTATCGCAACTTCATGCACGTCCTGGAGTTCCGCATCGGCGACGTGCGCGATTACGCCGCCGTGTGCTCGGCGGTGAACGGCGCCGACATCGTGGTGAATGCGGCGGCGCTGAAGCAGGTCCCGACGTGCGAATACTTCCCGCAGGAAGCGATCGAGACGAACTGCGGAGGCGCTCGCAACATCGTGCGGGCGATCGCGGAAAACCGGTATCCCGTCGAAACGGTGGTCGGCATCAGCACCGACAAGGCATGCAAGCCCGTCAACGTGATGGGCATGACGAAGGCCATCCAGGAGCGCATCTTCACGTCGGCCAACATCCTGAGCGCGAACACACGCTACATCTGCGTGCGCTATGGCAACGTGCTCGCTTCGCGCGGGTCGGTGATTCCGCTCTTCCGCGACCAGATCCGGCGCGGCGGGCCGGTGACGATCACCTCGCCGGACATGACGCGCTTCCTGCTGAGCCTGAACCAGGCCGTGGATACCGTGTTCGCTGCGCTTTCCGAGGCGCGTGCGGGTGAGATCTACGTGCCCAACGCGCCGTCCGCGACCGTGATGAACCTTGCCCGCGCGCTGATCGGCGAGCGCGACCTGGAAGTCATGACGATCGGCGTGCGGCCCGGCGAGAAGATGCACGAGATCATGGTCTCGGAGGAAGAGATCCATCACTGCGTGCGCCGCGGCGCCTACTACGCGATCAAGTCGATGCTGCCCGAGCTCGCGAGCGAAGCCGAGCCGAACGCGCTCGGGCGTGAATTCAGCTCCGCGGACAACGTGCTGCCGTACGCCGAAACGGCCGCGCTCCTGAAAACACATCGGCTCACGATGGAAGACGACGAGCCGTACGACGGCGAGCTGCTGCGCTGATGTCACGTTCATGAGTTCGCGGCATAGCATCATTCGTCATTCCGGACAGCGCGTTCGCGCGCGTGATCCGGAATCCAGGCTTTTTCGCCTGGATCCCGGCTTGGCGCCGGGATGACATTGGTGGAACGAACTTCTGACTCGCAAAGCTAGAGGCACGCCCGCCATGCCGCTCAAGGTCATGACCATCGTCGGCACCCGCCCCGAGATCATCAAGCTCTCGCGGGTCATCGCCGAGCTCGACCGCCACACGCGGCACGTGCTCGTGCACACCGGCCAGAATTACGACTACGAGCTGAACCAGATCTTTTTCGACGAGCTGGAGATCCGCAAACCCGATCGCTTCCTCGATGCGGCGGGCAAGACAGCCGCCGAGACGATCGGCGCCGTGATCGCGAAGTCGGACGCGGTGATGCGCAAGGAAAAACCCGACGCGCTGCTTCTGCTCGGCGACACGAACTCATGCCTCTCGGTCATCGCGGCGAAGCGGCTGAAGATTCCGATCTTCCACATGGAGGCGGGCAACCGCTCGTTCGACGAGCGCGTACCGGAAGAAGTCAATCGCCGCATCGTCGATCATACGAGCGACATCAACCTGCCCTACACCGAGCACGCGCGGCGTTACCTCCTGCGCGAAGGCATGCGCCCGGAAACGGTGATCAAGACCGGCTCGCCGATGCGTGAAGTGCTCGCGTACTATGCGCCGAAGATTGCCCAATCCGACGTGCTGCGGAAGCTCGCGCTCGAACCTCGCGGATACTTCCTCGTGAGCGCCCACCGCGAGGAGAACGTGGACGACGAGCGCAATTTCGCCGATCTCCTGTCGAGCCTTGCGGCGGTCGCGAAACGCTATCGCAGGCGCGTGATCGTCTCCACGCATCCGCGCACCCGCAAACGGCTCTCGCGGCTGAAGCGCTCGTCGTTGCCGGCGAAGGTCGAGTTCATGAATGCGATGGGCTTCATCGATTACGTCGCGCTCCAGCGCAACGCCCATTGCGTGCTGTCCGACAGCGGGACTCTCACGGAAGAATCGGCGATCCTCGCCTTCCCCGCCGTCATGATCCGCCAGGCTCACGAACGCCCCGAAGGCATGGACGAGGCGACGCTCGTCATGGGCGGACTCGAAACGGACCGCCTGCTCCAGGCCATCGACACGAGCGTCGCACACTATGCGAAGTCCCGACGCCCGCTCGCGCTGCCGCCCGACTATCGCGCGAAGAACGTTTCGATGAAAGTCGCGCGCATCATCATGAGCTATGTCGATTACGTGAACCGAACGGTGTGGCGCCGCTGAATCCGGACGCCGCGCTCGTGCTCGTCACCGGCGCAACCGGCTTCGTCGGCACGGCGCTTTGCACGGCCCTGCCGCAATACGGTTTTCGCGTCCGTCGCGCCGTGCGGGCCTCCATTCACCCCGGCACCGATGCCGTCGTCGTGGGCCACATCGACGCGACGACCGACTGGAGCGCGGCACTCGCCGGCGTCGATGGCATCGTGCATCTCGCAGCCCGCACGCACGACGTCCTCGATCCCACGCCCCAGCGCCTCGACGATTATCGGCGGCTCAATGTCGCGGGCACACGGAGGCTCGCCGAGGAGGCCGCCCGCGCTGGGGTAAGGCGCTTCGTGTTCATGAGCTCGGTCAAGGTGAACGGCGAAGCGACGCAAGGCCGGCCGTTTCGCGAGTCGGACGTGCCGCAGCCGCGGGACGCCTACGGCATCACCAAGCTAGAAGCGGAACAAGTTCTCCAGGAGCTCTCACGCGCGGGCGCCATGGAGATCGTGGTGCTCCGCCCGCCGCTCGTGTACGGCGCGGGCGTGAAGGGCAACTTCCTGCGCCTGATGGGCCTGCTCGCCCGGGGCGTGCCCCTGCCGTTCGCGAGCATCCGCAACCGCCGCAGCCTGATCTACGTCGGCAACCTCATCGACGCGATCGTCACGGCGCTCCGCTCTCCGCAAGCCGCGGGCGGAACCTATCTCGTGAGCGACGGCGAGGCACTGTCGACGCCCGACCTCCTCCGCCGCCTGGGGCGCGCGCTCGGACGCGACGCGCGTCTCCTGCCCTGCCCGCCCGCTCTGCTGCGGGCTGGGCGCTCACGGGCCGCTCCGCGAAGTGGCGCGTTGACCGGCTCCCTCGAAGTCGATCGATGCATCGACGCGATGATGGCAGCGCCTCACTGCCGAGAGGTTTCGTGAAACGGCGCACTGGTATAATTCGCGGTCTTCCGCGGATGCATCCGCACGATGACGAGAGTTGCATCACGCGATCTGCCTTCCTTTCATCGTTCGCGCGGAGCGTCGCGATCCGGCGGCGGCGCCTCCACTCCGCGCAGCTTCGCGACTCGGTCGCATGGCGGCGCTCGGAAACCGCGCGGGGCTGGTATGGCTTTGCGCGCGAGGATCCGGCGGCTCAGGCATGATGAGGCGCTTGAACAAATCTTCTTCAGAACGCTGCTCGCGATCACGCACGACGCGCTCGCCTGCGTGTTCGCCTGGTTCGTCGCTTTCGCGCTCCGCTTCAATTTCGAGACGCCCCCGAACTACTCGCGAGCTTGCGTGGAAGACGGTGGGGTGGGTCGTGGTGGTGTATCTCGCTGCTCCTGTACGGCTTCGGCCTTTACCGGGGCATCTGGCGTTACGCGAGCCTGGTCGATTTGAGGCGCATCGTACTCGCGGTCTCGACCGCGGCGATCGCGGCGACCACGCTCCTGTTCCTGCTGGAGATGCGCGCGCCGCGTTCGGTGATCGTCCTCCATCCCATCCTGCTCGCCGTGATCATGTGCGGCAGCCGCATCGCCTATCGCGGGTGGAAAGACCGGTTGGCGGTCACTCTGGTCGCCGCGCGAACGCAAACCGGTGCTCGTGCTGGGCGGCGGTGACGCGGCCGAGCGACTGGTTCGCGAGCTCTCGCGCAGCCCGAGCTGGCGCGTCGTCGGCCTGCTGAACGACAACGTGGCGGACCACGGCAGGCAGATGCATGGCATCCCCGTGCTCGGCCCCGTCGAGAGCCTCGAGAAATGGGCGAGGCAGCACGAGGTCCGACACGCGATCGTCGCAATGCCGGAGGAGACTCACAGTCACCGGCGTCATGCCGTCGAATGCTGCCGGGCGGCGGGCGTCCAGGCCCTGACCGTGCCGTCGTTCGATGACCTCGTAAGCGGGCGCGTCACGGTGTCGCAGATCCGCAACGTGGAGCTCGACGACCTGCTGGGACGCGACCCCGTCGTGCTCGACACCGCCGCGTTGAAGACGTGGCTGGCCGGCCATGTCGTCATGGTCACGGGCGCGGGCGGTTCGATCGGCTCCGAACTGTGCAGACAGATCGCCCGTTACGGCCCGCGCTCGCTCATCCTCTACGAAGTGAACGAGTACGGGCTCTACCTGATCGAGCAGGAGTTCCGGCGCACCCGGCCGGACCTCGACCTGGTCTGCGCGATCGGCGACGTCCGCGACGCGACGCGCGTGCGGCAGGTCCTGCGCGCGCATCGGCCGTCCATCGTCTTTCACGCCGCCGCTTACAAACACGTGCCGCTCATGGAAAACGAGAACGCGTGGCAGGCCGTCCTCAACAATGTCCTCGGCACGAAGATCGTCGCGGAAGCCGCGATCGAGCACGGGATCGAGAAGCTCGTCTTCATCTCCACTGACAAGGCGGTGAATCCGACGAGCGTCATGGGCGCGAGCAAACGCCTCGCCGAGATCGTGTGTCAGGCACTGCAGAGGCGCGAGCGCACGCGCTTTGTGCTGGTCCGTTTCGGCAACGTGCTGGGCTCGACGGGGAGCGTCATTCCCAAATTCCGCGAGCAGATCGCACTCGGCGGCCCCGTCACCGTCACGCACCGGGACATCCGGCGCTACTTCATGTCCATCCCCGAGGCCGTGCAGCTCGTGCTGCAGGCCGGGCTCATGGGCCGCGGCGGCGAGATCTTCGTGCTCGACATGGGTGAGTCGGTTCGCATCGCCGATCTCGCGCGCGAAATGATCCGCCTGTCGGGATTCTCCGAAGAGGACATCGAGATCGTCTATACCGGATTGCGGCCGGGCGAAAAACTGTACGAGGAGCCGCTGGCAACGGACGAGACGGCTCTACCCACGCCTCATCCGAAGTTGCGCATCGCACAGGCGCGACGTGAGGACGAGCGATGGCTCGGCAAGGGTCGCCGATCTGGCTCGAACGAGCGGGTTCGCCGGATGACGAAACCGTGAAGCGCGACCTCTTCGACTGGGTTCCGGAATATCGGACCGGAATTGCGCGGCGCCGGCGGCGCGCATTGCTGCGCGTTGACCGTGGGCAGGCTTCAATGTGCGAGCGCGTGCCGGAGAGCGCTTGCTGCGCGCGTCGCTCATTGCGCTGGGTTTCTCCATCCCGATCTCGGCAGCCGCCGACGGTATCCTGACGGCGGTGATCGTCCTCTCGTGGCTTGTCGCCGGCCGCTTCCGCGAAACCGCTGCAGACCGTTCGCGTACGAATCCGGTCGCGCTCGTCGCCTGCCTCTGGTTCGTGGTGCACGTGCTGGGTGCGCTTGTACAGCATCGGGGAGGAGACGACGTCCTGCGCGTCCTCCGGAAACTGCCACTTTCCTGCTGTCCCGATCGCCATCACGATGCTCGTCGGTAGCCCCGAGACCGCGAATGGGCGGTGCGACGCGCTCATGTCTCGCGATCGGGCCTCACCGCCGTGCTGTCCATCCTGCGCTGGGCCGAGGTCATCCCGGACGATGCGCCGCTTCCAGAAGAGCAACCTTCAGCGCAAGCGTGGTCTTCAAGTTTCACCTGACGCAGAATCTTCTCGTGGCGTTCGGCGCGTTCCTTTTCGCAGCTCCAGGCGTGAAAAGCGGCCACGCACCGCGCGCGCGCGATATGCCTGGGCCGCGGCTTCCGGTTTGGCGGTCGCTCAACGTGGTGGTGATGGGCGACGGACGGATCGGACAAGTCGTGCTGTCGTGTTGATGCTCGTATTTCGGCAGCGCCTTGGAACGCTCGCGGCCTTGCCGCGGCCGGCGTGCTGATCCTGATCCGCGTTCGGCGCGGTCGCCTACGTCGTTCCCGACAGCACGCTCCACAGGCGGTCCCTCGAGGCTGTCTCCGAAGCATGCGACTGGCACTCAGGCGCGCGGCCGGCAAACCCGAGCTCGATCGGTAATCGCCTCGACTACTACCAGCACGAGCGCATCCGATCGTCGCGAAGCATCCCTTGTTCGGTGTGGGGACCGGCGGCTTCCCGGCCGCCTACGAGCAGGAGGTGGCGGGAACGGGGCTCGAGCCGACCCGCAACCCGCACAACGAGTACCTCCTGCGCGCCGTGGAGCTCGGAGGGCCGGCGTTCTTCTCCAGCTCGGGCTCTTCGTGGTCGTGTGGCAGCAGGCGCGCGCGACTTGCGACGCCAGCCGACACCGCCGTCGCACGCGGCCTGGTGATCATCGCATTCGCCGTCACCGGCTCTCGCGTCGACCCCGCTTGCGGATCACACGGAAACGCTGCTCTTCGTCTGGCTCGCCGGGGTCCTCTTCGGCGGTCTGTCGTTCTGCGCCGGCACGATCTCGTGCACCCCGAAGCACTCGCCTCCGCAGGTCCGGGCGGCTCCCGTTCGGGCTGAAGCCGGGTGCGCACGTTCGGGCCATCGTATGATTGCATCGCAGAGGGCCGCAGCTTCACGGTGTCGGCCATCGTGATCGCCTGCAACAACGAACGCATCATCGCGCGCTGCATCGAATCGCTGCGCTGGGCGGACGAGATCGTCGTGGTCGATTCCGGAAGCACCGATCGCACGCCCGACATCTGCCGCAGCCTGGGCGCGCAGGTGCACGTCACGAACGATTGGCCCGGGCACGGCCCGCAGAAGAACCGCGCGCTCGAACGCGCAACGGGTGACTGGGTGCTTTCCGTCGACTCGGATGAATGGATCACGCCGGCGCTGCGCGACGAGATCCTGCGCACGATAGGCAGGGCGGACGCTTGCGAGGGCTATGCGATGCCCCGGCGCTCGAGCTTCTGCGGGCGCGAGATGCGGCACTCCGGCTGGTGGCCCGACTACGTCGTGCGGCTCTTCCGGCGGGCCAGGGCGCGTTTTACCGACGATCACACGCACGAACGGCTCGTGGTCGACGGCAAGGTCGAGCGTCTCCGGGAACCCATCCTGCACGAGGCGATCGTCGATCTCGACCAGATGCTCGGCAAAATGAATGCGGTACTCGACCTCGTCCGCCCGCATGCGCCTCGACCGCAATGTGCGCGCCGGCGTGCTCGTCGCGATCACGCATGGAGCATGGACGTTCTTCCGCACGTACGTGCTGCGTGCCGGATTTCTGGACGGCCGCGAAGGTTTCATCCTTGCCGTCGCGAACGCCGAGGGCTCGTATTATCGGTATCTGAAGCTCATGCTGATGCGGGAGGAGAGGGGGGCGATGAAGACGGCAGTCATCATTACCACCTACAACCGCCCCGATGTGCTGCAGGCAGTGCTGGAAGGCTACGCCGCGCAGGACAACGACAACTTCGAGCTGCTGGTCGCCGACGACGGCTCGGCGCCGCCCACTCGCCGGCTGGTAGAGGACTTCGCTACCCATGCACGCTTCCCCGTGAGGCATATCTGGCAGGAGGATCGCGGCTTCCGCGCGGCCGCGGCGCGCAACCGCGCGCTTGCCGCGACCCTCGCCGACTACATCGTGTTCAGCGACGGAGATTGCATTCCGCCGCCGTTTTTCGTCGCCCGCCATCGAAATCTCGCGGAACCTGGATTTTTCCTGTCCGGCAATCGCATACTGCTGAGTGCCGGTTTCACCGCGAAGGTGCTTCGCGACCGGCTTGCGGTTCACAGGTGGTCGACGGTGCAATGGCTTTCCGCATGGCTGCAAGCGCGACGTCAATCGCGCGCTACCGCTCATTCATCTTCCGGACGGCGCATGGCGCAGACGCCATCCCCGGCGCTGGGACGGCGTGAAGACGTGCAACTTCTCCAGTTGGCGCGACGACCTTTTGCGCGTGAACGGCTTCGACGAACGTTACTCTGGCTGGGGACTCGAGGATTCGGACATCGTCATCCGTCTGCTGCATTCGGGCATCTCGCACAAGAGCGCACGGTTCGCCGCGCCGGTTTTCCATCTGTGGCACGCGGAGAACGATCGCACACAGCTCGAAGAGAACCGGCGGCGGCTCGACGAGATCCTCGCGTCCGATCGCGTGGCGGCCGTCGTCGGCCTCGACCAGTATGCTTGAGCGAGCGCTGATCCATCGCCGTTCACTGCTGTCCGACTCGCGTGGCGGACCTCCGTCGGCATGGACCGGCATGGTTGAACGGGCGTCTGATGCATCGCGCTTCACTGTTGCCGCCCGCGAAACCGATCGAAGCGCCCGCGGCCGTTCCCCGTGCGCTCGAGTTCGCGACGCCGCCGCAGCGCATTCTGGTTGTCGTGACGCGGCGCATCGGCGACGTCCTGCTCGCGACCCCGGTGGTTCGTTCGCTCAAGGTCGCGTGGCCGGAGGCGAAGATCGACATGCTCGTCTTCGCCGGCACGGAGGGCTTCGTGACCGGGAGCGCCGATGTCTCTCATGTCTTCACCGTGGTCGAACGGCCCAGCCGCCGCGATCATGCCCGTCTGCTGCTGCGCATCCGCCGCCGCTATGACCTCGCGCTCTCGCTCGTCCCCGGCGACCGTCCGACGCTGTATGCCTTTTTCGCCGGCCGCCGGCGCGTCGGTTTGCTCATCGACTCGCGCAAGCACTGGTGGAAACGCACGCTGCTCGACGCCTGGGTGCCCTTCGATGGCCAGAACACCCATACCGTTCTCATGCATCTCGCGTTGCTGAGGGCGATCGGAGTGCCGCCTGTGCGCGAGGTCGTGCCGGCGTTCACGTCGCAGGACGAAGCGCGCGCGCAGGCCTGGCGCTCGAAGCCCTCCAGGGCGCGCCGTTCGCCGTGCTGCATCCGTATCCGAAATTCCGTTACAAGATGTGGCACGAGCAGGGCTGGGCCGAGCTCGGAACGTGGCTGGCGAACGAGGGGCTGCGCGTCGTCATTACCGGGGGGCCGGATACTGTGGAACGCGAGTACGCCGGCCGCATCGCCTGCGCGATCGACGACGCACTCGACCTGTCAGGGCAACTCAGCCTCGGGACGCTCGCCGCGGTCCTCTCGCAGGCGACGCTCTATGTGGGTCCCGATACGGCGGTCACGCATGCGGCGGCGGCGCTAGGCACACCCACGATAGCGCTGTACGGGCCGAGCGATCCCGTGAAATGGGGGCCATGGCCGGCCGGATACGACTCTGAAGCGAATCCCTGGCGGCGCCACGGCGATCAGCGCGTCAATCGCGTGCGCCTGATTCAGGGCCGCGCGCGCTGCGTGCCGTGCATGAACGAAGGATGCGAGCGCCACGTCGGGAGCACGAGCGATTGCCTGACGCATCTTTCGCCGCAGATCGTCATCGCCGCGGCGCGCGACTCACGGTGACCGGCGGCTCGCGCAAACATGGTTGAGTGGGAATGGTAGGTTAGTATTCCATCGATAGGTACCGAGGGTCAGGCGGCTCCCACCTTCAGGAACTGACGACGTGTGCGGCATTTGCGGAAAACTGGTGTTCGACGGCGCCACGCCGGACCCCGCCTTGATCGGCGCCATGGCGGCCACCCTGTCGCACCGCGGCCCGGACGCCGTGGGCGTGCATACCGAAGCCCACGTCGGGCTCGGGCAGACGCGGCTCGCCATCATCGATCTTCGTGCCGAGTCCAATCCGCCCCTGGCGAACGATGACCGGACGATCTGGATCGTCCTGAACGGGGAGATCTATAACTATGTGGAGCTGCGCGCCGAGCTGCAGGCCGCCGGCGCGCGCTTTCGCACCGACAGCGACACCGAGGTGCTGCTGCGCCTGTACGAGGCGCGCGGCATCGACTGCCTGCAGGCGCTGCGCGGCATGTTCGCCTTCGCCATCTGGGACGCGCGCGCGGCCTGCTCTTCGCCGCCCGCGACCGGCTGGGCAGAAGCCCTTCTGCTACACGCGCGATGCGCGCCGCCTTGTCTTCGGCTCGGAGATCAAGGCGATCACCGCTGACCCTTCAGTGCAGGCCGAGCCGGATCTCGCCGCGATCGACCAGTCCCTCACCTGGCAATACGTCCCAGCCCAGCCACGCCTTTGCCGGCATCCGTAAGCTTCCCCGGCCACTATCTCACCTGCACCCGCGGCGGCGACCTGCACGTGGAGCGCTACTGGCGGCTGCCGGACGCGCCCACGAGCGCTGCACCCGAGGCGAGATCGCCGAGGAGCTGGAGGCGCTGCTGCGCGAGTCGGTGCGCCTGCGCCTGCGCGCCGACGTTCCCGTCGGCGTCATGCTGAGCGGGGGCATCGACTCGGGCTTGGTGACGGCGCTCACCGCCCAAGTGACCGCCGTGCCGGTGTCCACCTTCTCCGTGGGCTTCGAGGAGGAATCCCACGACGAGCTGCCCTACGCGAGGATGGTCGCCGAGCGCTACAGCACGCGCCACCACGAGATCGTCCTGCGCCCGCAGCTCGTCGACGTCCTGCCCAAGCTCGTGCGCCACTACAACGAGCCTTTCGCCGACTCCTCCGCCATTCCCACCTACTACGTCTGCCAGGCGCTGCGCGGGCAGGTGACGGTGGCGCTGAGCGGGGACGGGGGCGACGAGAGCTTCGCCGGCTACGGCCGCTACGCAGACATGCTCGCCTGGTCGCGCCTGGACGCCCTGCCCCTGCCGCTGCGCCGCTGCTGGCCGCGCCGGTGCAGGGGGTGGCGGGGATGTGCGTACTCGAACCGGACGCCGCGCCTGAGCCGCGGCCTGCGCATGGTCGGCGGCACCACTGCCGAACGCTATCTGCAGCACGTTCCATCCTGAAGAACGAGGAGCGGCGCGAGTGCTACACGATTCTTCCTCGAGGCCTCGGGCGCGGCGCATTGATCCGCTGCGGCCGATGCCGAGGTCGAAGGGGCGGCGGACGCGCTCGACCGGATGATGCGCTACGACCTGAAGACCTACCTTCCCGACTGCCTGATGGTAAGACGGAGATCGCCTCGATGGCAACAGCCTGGAGGTGCGCTCGCCCCTGCTCGATCATCGGGTGGTCGAGTTTGCCGCCGCCTCCCGTCGCGACCTGGAGCTGCGCGACGCGTCGGCAAGTGGATCCCAAGCGCGTAGCGGCGAATCTCCTGCCCGAAGCGGTGCTCGCCAAACCCAAGTCCGGCTTCGGCATTCCCTCGCCCAGTGGCTGCGCGGCCCCTGCAGCCGCTGGTGCGAGGCACCCTTCTTGGCGAGGCCTTTGGCCGGCGCGGCCTGTTCCGGCAGCCGTTTGTCCGCGAATGGTGGACGACATTTCGCTGGAACGCGCGACTGGACAACCGGCTGTGGTCGCTCGTGTTTCTC
>CAWEHH010000002.1:0-39017 GCA_963808765.1 uncultured beta proteobacterium | reverse complement strand
GCGAAACACTCTGGCTGCTGCCGGGCCGCGCGGCATTCCATGTCGGCAGGTCCACACTGCTCATCGCGGACGCGCATCTCGGCAAGGCGGCGGCGTTTCGTCGCGCCGGAATTCCCGTGCCGCAGGGCACGACAGCGGACAACCTTGCGCGCCGGTCGGGCGTGCAGGCGTGCGGCCTAGAGCGCATCCTCTTTCTGGGCGATCTCACGCATGACCCAGCCGCGCGGCGTGCCGCGAGCGGCGCATTCGTGCGCTGGCGCGAACAGCATGAGCAACTCGACGTGACGCTCGTGCGCGGCAACCACGACCGGCGCGCGGGCGACCCTGAACGCGTGTGGAATATGCGGATCGTTCCCGAACCGTTCGTCGAAAACGGCCTCGCGTGGTGTCACGTGCCACAGGACGTCCCCGGTTGCTACGCGATCGCGGGTCACATCCATCCGGGCGTACGCCTGAACGGCCGCGGCCGCGAAAGCGTACGCCTGCCGTGCTTCTGGTTCGCGAAAACGCGTGCGGTGCTGCCTGCGTTCGGCGATTTCACCGGGCTCGCCGACGTAGTTCCCGAAGAGGGAGATCGCGTCTATGTGGATTCGGGCAGCGGTATTGTCGCCGTCGTTTAGCGGCGCCCGGCGGCGTACCGATGTTCGCGTCCTCAACGCCAGCACGCGCCCCAGCCTTTCTACAAACTCTCCGAACGGACGACTGCGCCTCGAGGCGCATGACGTCTGCGATACCGCGCCCGGCGTACGGGTTGCGCGAAGAGTTAGACTCCCGCTGACAGACATCTCACGGCCAACGCCGATCCGCATGGAAACAGGTCCGGAATACCGTGTGCAGGCATGCAACCTCTCGCATGCTTCGGAAAACAAGATCCACGACGACACGGTAGCGCGTCGCTTCGGTTTCGGCGGCGGTCTCGTTCCGGGGGTCGAACTCTACGCCTACATGACGCATCTGCCGGTTGCGCGTTGGGGCATCGCATGGCTCGAGCGCGGCACCGCCGAATGCCGATTCATGAAGCCGGTCTACGACGGACGCCTGGTGTGCGTCAGCGCTACCGCAGCCGCCTGCACGCTCGCGATCACGCTCGAAAGCGAAGGACAGCGCTGCGCCAGCGGCTCGGCGGTGCTGCCGGACGATGCAAGCCCGCGTCGCTCGCCTGCGGCGATTGCTTTCGAAGCGGCCCCCTTTCCGACCCAGCGATCGACCTGAAGCTTCCGAAGCGACGCTTGCCCCGGGGCGCCGTCTGTCATCTCGTCCGCTGCATCTCACGCGAGCGGAGCTCGAGAAGTATCTCGCCGACATTCGCGAAACGGACCCGCTCTATGCGCGGGAAAAGCTCGTGCATCCCGCGTTCATGCTGCGGCTCGCCAACTTCACGCTGAAGGACAACGTGAAGCTCGGGCCGTGGATCCATGCGGGGAGCTCCGTCGTTCATTGCGGTCTCGCGCATGCAGAGGACACGCTGAGCGCGCACGCGACCGTCGCCGCGAACTACGAGCGGAAGGGCCACCGCTTCGTCGATCTCGACGTGGTGGTCGTCGCGAACAGCGCGCGTGCCGTCGCGCAAGTGCGTCACACGGCGATTTATAGTCTGCGCCGCGCTAACATCCCGCCCGTCGATTGATCGCCGGCACTGGGGAGGGGGCGCGACCCGCACACGCCTAATCGCGGCCGGCGCAGCCATGCACCGCAGGCACACGAACCCAAGGGAGACATCATGAGCTGGAAATTCGAACTGCTGACGACGCCCGGCACCGAGCAGTTGATCACCGAAGGGCCGGTATGGAACGGCGAACACATTCTCTTCACGCAAATCCGGGAGAACCGCATCCTGCGTTACGACCCGAAGACCGACGCGATCGACGTCTGGCGCACCGGCACCAATCGCACCAACGGCCTCGCGTACGACGAGAACGGCCGGCTCTTCGGCTGCTGCTCCGGCGGGCGCGCGATCGCGCGCTTCGATTCCGACGGGAAGAACGTCGTCGTCGCCGATCGCCTCGATGGCAAGCGGCTCAATACGCCGAACGATCTCGCCATCGATCGCAAGGGGCGCATCTGGTTCACCAATCCCGTGAACGAAGGCAACTGGGACAAGACCGAAGTGAGCGAGCTCGACCATCGCTCGGTGCTGCGCGCCGATCCTCAGTCCGACGGAAAGTACAGCGTCACGCGGGTGACCTTCGATACGACGCAACCGAACGGCATTCTCGTCTCGCGCGACCAGCGCACGCTCTACGTGGCGGAAAGCGGTTCGGAGAAAGGCATACCGCGCCAACTGCGCGCCTATCCGATTCGCGAAGACGGAAGCCTCGGCGCGTACGATGCGCTCTTCACGTGGGGGGAGGACGCGCGCGGCCCCCATCGCGGCATCGACGGCATGTGCCTCGACGCGGAGGACAACATCATCGCGACGGCCGGGTATTACACGAGTGGCTCAGGCCCGATGTTGTACGTGTTTTCGCCGGGTGGCCGCGTGCTCGAAACCCATCCGGTCCCTGCCAACCGCCCGACCAACTGCTGCTTCGGCGGCCCCGACATGACCACGATATTCGTGACCAGCACGAATGGTCACTTCTTCAAGGCGCGCACAGAGCGGGTGGGATGGTCTATGTATCCATAGCCCATCCAGTCTCCGGTGAGCGGCGCGCCTCGGAGAGGCTGTCGCCGCGAACGAAACATTCGAACGCCGATTAGTTGGACTGTGTCGTAAACCATGGTACGGTCGAAGCGTCTTCATCGTAGCCGGGGAGGTGCACGATGGCGAGCGGCGTGGAAGCACGCTTCGAGGCGTATTGCGATCGTATGATCAAAGCGCTCGGGCACGCAGACCGTGCGACGCCAGCGCGCTGGTACTTGCGTGGGCTGATGCTGCCGGGCGAACGCAAGAGCATAGAGCCCATGGCTGCACGCGTTCATGCAGAGGACGTGTGCGCGGCGCATCAATCGATGCATCACTTGGTGGCGGACTCTGAGTGGAGCGATAGGGCGCTGCTGCGGGCGGTTACGGCTGAAGTGTTGCCGGTGCTCAGCGCGTTCGCGAGAGGCCCCTGCTATTGGATTATCGACGACACCTCGTTCCGCAAATACGGGCAGCACTCGGTGGGTGTGGCGCGTCAGTACTGCGGGCACTTGGGCAAGACCGAGAACTGCCAGGTCGCGGTGAGTCTGTCGTTTGCTACGGCCGAGGGCAGCCTGCCGCTGGCGTACCGCCTGTATCTTCCCGCTGAGTGGGCCGATGATGAAGCGCGGCGTAAACGCGCTGGCGTGCCCGAGAGCGTTGCCTTCGCGACCAAACATGAGATTGCGTGGACGCAGATCGAGGCGGCACTTGCCGCCGGCATTGCCCGTGGCACGGTGCTGATGGATGCCGGATATGAGAACGCCATCCTGCGTGACCGGCTCACCGAACATCAGCTTCAGTACGCTGCCGGCATCCACCCTCAGACGATGCTGTGGTGGGGTGAGCATCAGCCCGGGCCGATGCCGCCAAAGCCTAAACGCGGCCCCCAGCGTAAACGCGCGGTGCGCGATGCGGCGCATCAGCCGATCAGCGCATTGCACATCGCACGAGCACTGCCCGCTACGTCCTATTGCACCGTGAGTTGGCGCGAAGGCACGAACGCGTGGGCTCAGTTCGCGTTTTGCCCGAGTACGGGTGCGTGCGGCACATGGTGAAGTGCTGCGTGCCGAAGAATGGCTGCTCATCGAGTGGCCAAATGGTGAAGCGCAGCCCACCAATACTTCTTGTGCACGTTGCCCGAAGAGGTCAGCTTCGAGCGGCTGGTCGATACCGTGAAGATGCGCTGGCGTATCGAGCGCGATTACCTCGAGCTCAAACAGGAACTCGGGCTCGGCCACTACGAGGGACGCAACTGGCGCGGCTTCCATCATCATGCGAGCTTGTGTATCGCCGCTTACGGCTTTTTGATGCTCGAACGACTGTCGGGCTTTAAAAAAAACGCCGCTCGACTCCAAGCGCCTGCCCTACCCGAAGCCTTCCGCCCGCGCGGGGCTCGGCCCGATGCAGCGCCACATTCCGTGGTCGATCGCGACGTGCGCTTCCGTCTGGCACGCGCCATCGCGCGAAAGCTTCCCCGATGTCCGTGCTGCGGTAAGTCCTACGTGCGCGGAGTCCGCAATTAACAACACAGTACAATTAGCACTCTCGTCCGGATGTACGAGGCCTTGTGCAAAACGATGTGAGCGGGGGCTGCGGAGCAGAGGGGGTCCCCGCTCACGTAACATTCAGACGCCAATCAGCACTCTCGTCCGAGCGTACGAGGGTCAGTGCAGAACCAGCGGCGCGCGGCGCCGCCTTCAATGCAGACTCGGCTTCTTCAGGAAGTCGTCGCGGTCCGCGGATTTGATGGTGATCCGGATGACGTCGCCGCCGCGCGCGAGCGTGAGCGGCACGTCGACACCGGCCGCGCCGAGCTGCCATACCGAGCGGAAGAACTCGGCGAGGCCGCTCGCGCGGGCCGCACCCACGCCGAGCACCATATCACCCACCTTCACGCCGGCGCGCTGAGCAGGACCGCCGGGCGCAACCCGGCCCACGAGAAGCTTGCCATCCTGATCGTGCGTCGACATGCCCAGCCACGGGTGCGGCGGGTGCGGGCTGCGGCCGGTCTGGAGCATCGTGTCGAGAATCGGCTCGAGGAGGTCGATCGGCACGAACATGTTGGTGTGGATCGCCTCTCCGTTCATTTCCTGCTGGATGAGAAGCGAGCCGATGCCGATCAGTTGCCCGTCCTCGTCGAGCAACGCGGAGCCGCCCCATTGCGGATGTGCCGGCGTCGTGAAAAGCGCTTCGTCCAGCACGTATTCCCACGAGCCGGCGAACTCGCGTTTTTCGATCACCTGCGTCTTCAGCGCGTGCGCCGCGCCGCCATGACCCAATACGAACGCGGAATCGCCCACCTTCGCATCGGCTGCCACACCGCGCGCGACGTGCGGAGCGTCGAGCTTGCCAAGCGGCTGCACCAGGCCGAAGCCCGTCGTGTGGTCGTAGGCGAGCCGATAGCCGGCAACGACCGTCCCGCGGTTGCTCGTGAGCCAGATCTGCGAGGCCTCGTTCACGAGGTAGCCGATGGTGAGCACGAGCCCGTCCGGCCGGATGACTACGCCATAACCGCCGCGCTCCGTGCCGAGTGTGGGCGCGGTGAAGCCGTCCGCCGGCACCTCCGCCCGCACCAGCACCATGGCGTCGAGGGCGCGTGTGAGGTCGAACTGCGTTTCGCCCGCTTTCGGCTGGAGCGACTCGGGAAATGCCCATTGCTGTGGTTCGGACATGGCCCGATTCTGCCACGAAGCGATGCGCGCGGCCCGCCCCCGCGGATTCCTCGATTGCTAATGGGCGAGACGATGCCCGCAACCCGCCCCCGCGGATTCCCCGATTACCAATGGGCGAGACGAGATGCCCGCGGCCCGCTTGCCTCGGACCTCGTCCGCTGACCTAAGCCCGGGTTCCGAGCTCGCGCTCGAAGTCGCCGATCCGCGCGCTCAATCGATCGTCGTCCGGCAGTTGGCCTTCGGGTGTCAACTGATCGACGATCTGCGGCAGGAGCGCGGACAAACCCGTGCGCGCTTCGTCCTCGCTCACGCCCGCCTGCGAGGCGATCTGAGAAAGCTCGTTGCCGTCGAAAACCCGGGAGAGCGCGTCGGGCTCGATCGGCTGGTTTTCACCGGTGCCGATCCAGGACTGCACCTGGTTTCCGAAGCCCTTCTGCTGGAAGCGGTCGAGCAGCGCGCCAAGTCCGCCCAGCCCGGCAGGGCCACCCGAAATCCCACCTGCGCCGAGGCCCGACAAGCCACCCGCCGCGCCCCCTCTGCGGCTCGAGAGCATTGCAACCACGACCGGCAGCAGCGCCATCAGGACGTTGCTTCCACCCGCGCCGCCACGACCAAGTCCGCCGAGGCCCGAGAGGCCGCCTGAACGGCCGAGCGTGTTTTGCGCGATGCCGCTTAAAATCGAGTCAAGCAGTCCCATGTCGAGCCTCCTTCTCGTGGAAAGGACGGAAGCCGAGCAAATGGGATGCCGGCGCGGCCTCGATAGGGCGAGACTACGGTCTCAGTGCGCTGCCGCGATCAGACACTGCGCGAGCTTCATGTCCGAGCCGGCGATGTGTCCGCTCAGCCAGTTGCGCAGGAAGCGCATCAGCTCGATCGACAGCATCGCGTTGCCGGCATCGAAGCGCGCCTTGAAATCGCCCACGTCGTGCAGGAGCTTCGCGTGCTCCGCCTTGTGCTCGGCGCTGTGCTCGTATCCCTGCTGTTTCATGAGACGCTCTTCGGTGGCGAAATGATGCACCGTGTATTTCACCAGCTCGTTGAGAGTCGGCCCGATGGCGTCGCGGCCGTGCCCCGCGACCATGGCGTCGTTCAACCTGTTGACGAGCTCGACCAGCTTCTTGTGCTGATCATCGATTTGCTGGAGGCCGACGCTCCACTTCGGCCCCCACGTGATCAAGGCCATGCTCTTCTTCCTTTTCTCGATGTCGTACGGTTCGGTGGGAGACCACCGTAAGGAATATCGACATCGAGCCGGCAACCTTGAGCACGCGTCACGGGCCGAATCGCAAGTCTGCGCGACCTCCGCAGCGCAATTACTGCTTCTTGATGCCGACCGCCTCCATGAATTCGCCGATCGCCGGCATCGTCCTCGCGAGATACTGCGCGAACGCGGCGCTGCCCATGTACGTGTTCTCGTACATGTTTCGTGCCGCGTACTCCTGCCATTGCGCGCTCTTGTGCGCGCGCTCGAGCGCGGCTTCCATGACCGCCGCCGCTTCCCTGGGCACACCCGCCGGCATGGCAAAACCGCGTCCCCCGCCCACGTGGATGTTGTATCCCAGCTCTTTCAGTGTCGGCACATCGGGCAGACCTGGCAGCCGCCGCTCGGCGGGCACGGCGAGGATCCGCAGCTTCTTCCCCTCCACCGCGCTGTAGACCTCGCTCACGTTCTCCGTCGTGAGGTGCACGTGATTGCCCAGCACCGCGGTCATCGCGTCGGCGCCGCTCTTGAATGACACGTACTTGAAGCGCGCGCCGGTCTCCTTCTCCAGGCGATAAAGGAACAGGCGCGCGGTGCCGGTGGCCGAGGCGATCCCGCTGATGATCGAGTTGGGCTCGCGCTTCGCCGCTTCGATCAACTCGTTGAACGTCTTGAATTTCGAATCGACGGGGACGGTGACCGACTGCGAGTCGAAGCCGAACAGCGCGAGCGGCGTGTAGATGTCGAGCCCGAGACCGAGCTCGGGGCGGTATGCCGCGCTCAGGATGATCGTGGTCGATACCGAGAGAAGAAAGTACGGATCGCCCTTCTTCGTCTTGATGAAGTTCGATGCCACCGACCCGCTGCCGCCCGTGCGGTTCACGATCGCGAACGGCTGCGGCAACAGCTTTTCGCGCGCGTTGATGTCGGCCACCAGCCTGCCGAATACGTCCTGTCCGCCGCCGGGATTGGTGTGAATCACCATCTCGACGGGTCTCGTCGGAAAGGATTGCGCGGACGCCGAACCGGCGATGCACGCAAGGAGGGACCCCGCGAGAACGCCTAGACAATGCTTGCTTACGAATCTTTCCATGCTCCTGCCTTCCTCCGGTTCATGTTGATGGCCGCTGGCCCGTGGGTGAGCGTCGGCCCTGCGGACGCCATTGTGCCCGCAATCAGAGGTTCTGCCGGGCGACGCATGGATGGTCCGGTCGACGATTGCAAAGGTCGACCCGGAGGCGCAACATGCCGACTGACGGGCGCCGCGCACCCGCGCCTCGTATCGGTCCCAAGCCTCGTACGTCCTGATGAGAATGCTGATCGGGGTTCGAATGTTTCGTTCGCGCCGACAGCCTCTCCGAGGCGCGACGCTCACGACGTGACAAGGTGCTATCGTTACATCCTTTCGGAGGAAGACATGGCAGAAATCCTCGGCATCGGCGCAACCCACTACCCACCCGGGCTCGTTCCCGAGGAATACAAACCCTGGCCGCTCGCGCGCATGCTGCAGAGCGACCGGCGCATTCCGGAGCGCATGCGCGACCCGGAAAACTGGCCGGCGCCCATGCGTCTCGAGTGGGGCGATGACGAGGGCGTCACCTCGCACAAGGCGCACAAGGCGCGCGTCTTCGACGCGTTCCGCAAGATCCGCGCGGAGATCGATGCGTTCGAGCCCGACTTCATCGTCATGTGGGGCGACGATCAGTACGAGAATTTCAAGGAAGACATCATCCCACCGTTCTGCGTGCTCGCGTACGATCAGTTCAATTTCACGCCGTATGCGCGTCTGCGCGGCAAACCGAACATCTGGGGCGAACCGACCGAGAAGGTCTTCACGCATCCCGGCCACCACAAGGCCGGACGCTATCTCGCGAAGGGTCTGCTCGAAGAAGGCATCGACATGTCGTACGCCTACAAGCCGCTCCATCAGGACGGCCTCGGGCATGCCTTCGCGAACACGCTGCTCTACCTCGATCTCGACCGCAAAGGCTTCAAGACGCCGGTCGTGCCGGTCGCCGTGAATTGCTACGGCAGCTCCGTCATTCGCTACCAGGGCGGCAGCACGGAGCATTCCGAGGAACTCGACCCGCCCGCGCCCTCGCCGCGCCGCTGCTTCGAGATGGGACGCGCCACCGCGCGGGCGCTGAAGGAAAGCCCCTGGCGTGTCGTGCTGATGGCCTCGTCGAGCTGGTCGCACGCGTTTCTGACCGAGAAGAACCACTGGATCTATCCCGACCTCGAATCGGACCGCGTGATGCTCGAGCACCTGCGCAGCGGCAACTACGGCGCGTGGCGCGACACCCCGCTCGCGCAGATGGAAGCCGCCGGACAGCATGAGGTGCTCAACTGGACCTGCCTCGCGGGTGCGATGGCGGAGTTGGACTACAAGGCGGACATCCTCGACTGGGTCGAGACCTGGACGTTCAACGCGCCGAAGTGCATGGCCGTGTTCAGGCACGCGTGAGGTAGCGCGCGATGCCGTGGATCGAGGCGAATGGCGCGAGCCTGCGCTACGAGTCGAGCGGCTCGGGCAACCAGACGCTCGTGCTCATGCACGAAGCGGGCGGCTGCATCGAGAGTTTCGAGGACGCGCTTCCGGGATTCGAAGAGCACTTTCGCGTGCTGAGTTACGACCAGCGGGGTTTCGGGTTCTCCGAGAAAGTGCGCGAGCTCACGTTCGAAACGGTGGTGGCCGATCTCGCAGGCCTGCTCGACGCGCTGAAGATCGCCTCACCGGTCTATCTTGCCGGCTGCGCGATGGGCAGTGACTTCGCGGTGGGATTCGCGGCGCGTCACCCGAAGCGTGTGGCGAAGCTCGCATTGGCGAGCCCGAACATCGGCCACAACGGTGCACGCAACGCGCCGAGCCTCGAGCGCGCGGCATTGGTCGAGCGCGAAGGCATACGCGCGGCAATGCAGTCGAGCCACGATCGTTCGTATCCGGAGAATCTGCGTGCGCTCGACCGCGAACGCTTCCGGCGCTATCAGTTGCGCTGGGTGTGCAACACACCGGCTTCGTTCGCGGCGTCCGCGCGCATGATGGGCGATGTCGATCTCACGCCCGACTACGCGAAGATCGAGGCGCCGACGCTCGTCATCGGCGCGAAGCACGACACGCAGCGTCCGCCCGAGAAGGCCGAGCAGGTCGCGAAAGCGATACGCGGCGCCAAGTACGTGCTCGCCGATACCGGGCACTTCATGAATCTCGCGACGCCGCAGCTCTTCGCCGAGACGCTCACCGGCTTTTTCAAGCAGAAGTAAGAAGGGGGCGGCGCTCGCCTTCGCTCGGGCCTCGCCGCCCTACGGAACAGAGGGACACCGATGGTTTCCCTCCGTAACCTCCTTTCCTTGTCGGAGACGGCGCTCGCCGCTTTTGCTTCAGCCCCCGTTCTGCACGAAGCCTCGGACGATCGGATGGAAATACTAACCCGCGCCTTAATGTTACGTTCGCGGGGACCCCGCCTCCGGCCCCCGCTCACCAGAATGGATCGTTCTAATCAAGCTAAGTTCGCTGCAACTGCCGCTCGAAGTCGTCGAGGGTCGAGCGCAATTGATCCGGATCGGGAAGCTGTCCCTGCGGTGTCAGTTCATTGACCACCTGCGGCAGCAGTTGCGACAAGCCCATGCGCGCGTCCTCTTCCGACAGGCCCGCCTGGGCAGCGATCTGCGACAACTGATCGCCGCCGAAAACCTGTGACAGCGCATCGGGCGGGATGGACTGATTCTCGCCCGTGCCAACCCATGACTGCACCTGATCGCCAAAGCCCGTCTGCTGAAAACGCTCGAGCAGTGCACCGAGACCACCGAGACCACCGAGACCGCCCATGCCTCCCATCGCTCCGAGCAGCCCCCCATTGGCGCCGAGACCCGGGGCGCGCGCGGTGTTGCCAGCCATTCCCCTGCCGCCGCGGTTCGCGAGCATGCTCAACACGACGGGCAATAGCGCCATGAGGATGTTGGTTTGTAGAATGGCGACCGGGAGACCTGCAACCGCGCCCTGTCACTTTCCGGCGGGTGCGCCCTCATTCGTCTCGGCGAGGCGGGCCGTGAGACAGATTCCAACGGAAGGACAGGAGAATAATCATGTTTCAGAAACTCACCGCCGAGTTCATCGGCACGTTCTGGCTCGTGTTGGGTGGCTGCGGCAGCGCCGTGATCGCTGCCGCTTTTCCCGAAGTCGGCATCGGTCTCGTCGGCGTTTCGCTGGCGTTCGGCCTGACGGTGCTCACCGCCGCGTACTCGCTCGGTCCCATCTCCGGCGGACACTTCAATCCGGCGGTATCGGTCGGACTGTGGGCCGGAGGCCGCTTCCCGGCCTCGAATCTCTTACCTTACGTCGTCGCGCAAGTCGCCGGGGCGATAGCGGGTGCGGCCGTGCTTTACCTGATCGCCAGCGGCAAAGCGGATTTCAATGTCACGGGCGGTCTGGCTTCGAACGGTTACGCCGAGCATTCTCCCGGCAAGTATTCGATGCTCTCCGGCCTCGTAACCGAGTTGGTAATGACATTCATGTTTCTCATTGTCATCCTTGGCGCAACACACCAGCGCGCACCGGTCGGTTTCGCCGGCCTGGCGATCGGCCTCGCGCTGACGCTCATCCACTTGATCAGCATTCCGGTGACCAACACCTCGGTCAATCCGGCTCGCAGCACGGGGCCTGCTGTCTTCGTCGGCGGCTGGGCCTTGCAGCAGCTCTGGCTGTTCTGGATCGCTCCGCTGATCGGCGCCGCGATCGCCGGCTTCACTTACAGGGCCGTTCTCGAGGGTGAAGAAGTCAAACCCCCGATCACCGGCCGAACCGAACACACGACGCGCGCCTGATCCGCCCGATCCGGGGGTGCGATCTCCGGCCCTTTGCCG
The DNA here is from genome assembly GCA_963808765.1 of uncultured beta proteobacterium. Lineage (GTDB taxonomy): Bacteria > Pseudomonadota > Gammaproteobacteria > Burkholderiales > SG8-41 > JAQGMV01. The sequence continues at coordinate 27,658 of CAWEHH010000002.1, read as the reverse complement.
CGGCATTGTGTTCGCGGTTCCTCGCAATGGCCGGCACGAGATATGCCTCGGCCATGCGCTCGATGTTCCGGTTATGGGGCCACACAACCGTCCCGAGAATCAGCAAGCCTGACGGCTGGCCGGTCGGCAACTACCAGGTGGAGATCTTCGTGGCCGACAAGTCTGCTGGAACCAAGGCGTTTACCGTCAAGTAACGCTCGGTCAGATCATCACGCGGAGAAATTCGGAGCCCACGTTCGTGCATTCGAACGAATGAAGCCCGAATTCCTCGGCGAGATGCTTGAAGGCATGCAGGCCGCGCACCGAATTGCCTTTGCCATCGAGGCGAGGCGAGAACGTCCCAATGCCGATCTGCCGGTTAACCGCGCCCATGATTCCGCCGCCCACGCCGCTCTTGCACGGCACCCCGACGTCCACCACCCAGTTGCCGGAGTAATCGTACATCCCGCACGTCAGCATGAGCGACAGCGTGTCGCGCACGGCGCGCAGCTCGAAGACGGGCACGCCGGTGAATGGATTCGTGCCCAGATTCGCGAGCGTCGCGCCCATCCTGGCGAGATCGACGGCGGTCACGAGGATCGAGCACTGGCGGAAATAGAGGTCTAGCCCGGGTTCGACATCGCCGTGTGTCGCGCCGACGCTCAACAGGAGATGCGCGATCGCGCGATTGCGATGCCCTGTCGTAGCCTCCGAGCGGTAGACCGCGTCCGAGATGCTCAGCGTGCGCCCTGCCGCGTCGGAGAAACGGCCGAGCAGATAGTCCATCGCGTCGTTGCCGAGTGCCTCGTACATGAGCGTGGAAATCGTGATCGCGCCGGCATTGACCATCGGATTGAAGGGACGGTTGGTGCGCGGATCGAACACGATCGCGTTGAAGGCATCTCCGCTCGGTTCCACACCCACCTGCCGGAAGACGCGTTCGCGGCCGAGGAGCTCGAGCGCAAGACAATAGGTGAACGCCTTCGATACCGACTGGATGGTGAACTCGACGTTCGCGTCTCCGCACGACCAGAGTTTGCCGCCCACGGTGGCGACGGCGATACCGAAGGGGTCCGGGTCGACGGCGGCGAGCTCCGGGATGTAGTTCGCGACACTGCCCGTCCTGTTCGGGAGGCCCCCGGCATGGATCGACTTGATGCAGCTCTCGATCGCGTGCTCATCCGCGGAAACGCCATGCTCGCTTTGATCCATCGTCAGCTCACCGAAATTCGCAACGGTGCGGGACTCGCGCGGAACGTCAACTCGTCGTGCGCATCGTTTTTCTTGGGCGGCACGCGGGTGCGCAATAACTGTGCCGCGCGCGATTTTCAGGCTACTCAGAGGAAGACGCCCTGTGCACTCGCGCCCGCGCGCACCAGGAACGTGCGATTGCTCGACCGATGCACCATCACGGGAGGTTGCGGAGGCGAGCGCCGCCCCGACAGACAAAGGAAAGGAGGTTACGGAGAGGAGCCTTGCTTAGAACCACCCCTGATTGGTGAGCGGGGGCTGCGGAGCAGCGGGGCCCCGCGAACGAAACATTCCGGACGTTAGTCAGTATTTCCATGAATATGTGCGAGGCCCCGAGCAGAACGGCGAGGCCCGAGCTGGAGGCGAGCGCCGCCCCTCACGCCGGCACGCCGAATTCGCGACGGCAGATGTCGGCGAGCATTGCGACGCCCTGGTTGATTTCCTCGTGGCTCGGACTCGCGAAGCACAGCCGCAGGCGATTGCGAGCACGGCTCTTGTTCACCGACCACTCGGGACCTGGGTTGATCGCCACACCCGCGGCAAGCGCCGGTTGATAGAGCTTCGCCGTGTCGACGCCGTCAGGCAGCTTGACCCACAGGAAGATGCCGCCCTTCGGATCGTCGAACGTCGCCGCTTTGCCGAAGTGTTCGTTCGAGCGCCTCCATCAGCGTGACGAGCTTCGCGCGGAGACTGCGGCGCAGCGCGGGCACGTGCTTCGAGAAGTTCGCTGTGCAGTACTCGGCCAGCACCATCTGCTCGAGCGCACCCGTGCCCCCGTCGGTCTTCAGCGCGAGCGTGCGCGACATGACCTCCCACGGCGCGACGATGTAACCCACGCGCAGCGCCGGCGCGATCGATTTCGAGAACGAGCCGATGTAGATGACGCCGCCGCGGTCGCTCATCGCATAGAATCGCGGGCGGGCGCTCGCCCGACCAGACGAGGTCGGCGTAACAGTCGTCCTCGAAGATCGGCACGCCGTGCGCCGCGGCGAGCCGCAGCATTTCCCGCCGGCGCTCGACGGGCATGATCGTGGCGCTCGGGTTCTGCACGGTCGGGATGGTGTAGATGTATTTCGGCCGCACGCCTTTGCGCTGCAAGCGCCTCCAGCGCGCTCGACAGCGCGTCCATGCGCATGCCGTCGCTATCGAGCGGGATGCCGACCGGCGTCACGCCGAGGCGCGTGAGCCGGTTGATCGAGCCCTGATAGCAGTCCTCCTCGATGATCACGGTGTCGCCGCGCTCGAAGGAGCGTCGCGTTGATGAGATCCAGCGCCTGCAACGAACCCGAGGTGATCAGGATATCGTCGGCCGTGCAGTCGATGCCCGCGTCCGCCTTCAGCTTGGCCGACGAGGAACTCGCGCAGCGGTCGGTAGCCTTGCGGTCCGCTCGCTCAGCCCGTAGGTCGACGAGCGTGCGTCCCTCGCGTCTCGAGCACGGCCGTGGCGGCGGCGATCAGGCCGTCCAGCGGCAGACTGTCGGCGTCGTTGTTTCCGCCGGTGAAATCGAACTTCACGCGCCCTGTCCAACGCGCCGCGGCAGGCGGCAGGCTCGAGGGCAGCAACGGCGTGAAATCGAATCGTGCGGAATTCATGGGGGGCTCCGTGTCATGTGTGCGGGAGGAGGTGTGCCCGCCCGCGGTTCGGCGCTGTACACCGCGCACGCGCGAGAAGGTAACATGGCTCGCCGAAGCAGTCCGCCCGTCGCGCCGGTGCAGTGGGCCGGCCGCGGCCGGATCGCGCTCCGACACGTCTCGCGGGCGCCTGCGGGCGATTCCGCATCAGTCATCGAGGGGGGCAATAGCGACATGACGATACGATGCAAAGCTGCCGTGCTCCGAACCATCGGTGCGCCGCGGCCCGTACGCGCGCTCGAAACCGTTGTCCATCGAGGAGATCGAGCTCGCGCCGCCCAAGCCCGTCGAGCTGCTGGTGCGCATCGCCGGCGCGGGGCTGTGTCACTCGGATCTCTCCGTGATCAACGGCGACCGCCCGCGCCCGGTGCCGCTGGCGCTGGGACACGAAGGCTCCGGCGAGGTCGTCGAGGTCGGCTCGGCCATCGACGACGTGCGCGCCGGCGACCACGTGGTGTTCCAGTTCTCGGCGTCGTGCGGCCGCTGCCGGCGCTGTCTCGAAGGACGGCCGCAGGTCTGCGAGCGCGCGCGCGTCGCGAAGGCCGCCGGCGAGCTGATGGCCGGCGGCAGCCGCATCACCAGCCTGAACGGCGAGCGCATCGGTCACCATTCGGGGCTCTCCTGCATGGCCGAGTACGCGGTCGTCGATCGCGGCAGCGTGGTCGTGGTCGACAAGCGACGTGCCGCTCGCCGACGCGGCGCTGTTCGGCTGCGCCGTCATGACCGGCGTCGGCGCCGTCGATCAACACCGCGCGCATCCGCGCCGGACGACTCGGTTGCGATCGTCGGCCTGGGCGGCGTCGGTCTGTCCGGCGTGCTGGGCGCGCGACTCGCCGGCGCGCAGACGATCATCGCGATCGACCGCGAGCCTGCGCGGCTCGAAGTGGCGCTCAGCGTCGGCGCGACGCACGCGGTCTGCGCGCGCGACGCGGACTGCGTCGAACAGGTGCGCGACCTGACGGGCGGCGGCGTCGATTACGCCTTCGAGCTGTCGGGCGGCGCCGACGCGATGGCGCATCGCCTACGCGGTCGTTCAGTACGGCGGCACCGTGGTGGTCTCCGGACTGCCGGCGGCGGCCGCCACGTTCAGCATCAACCAGTGCGACCTCGTCGGCCAGGAGAAGTCGATACGCGGCAGCTACATGGGATCGTGCGTTCCGGTGCGCGACATTCCGCGCTTCATGCGCCTCTACAAGGAAGGGCGGCTGCCGGTGAACCGTCTGATCGACGGCTACATCGGGTTCGACGAAGTGAACGCGGGCTTCGACAAGCTGCAGGACGTGAAGGCGATACGGCAGATCCTCACGCCGCACGGCGCGCCGGCCTGAGCCGCTGCGTTCCCCTCCCTGACCGCTCCGCTCCCCACTCTCTCCCCCCGCGAGCGGGGCGAGGAAGTCTCGCATCCCGTAAGCGCGCCCTGCTCCTGGCCTCACGTCGCTCCGCCCGAAATAGCACGTAAACCGCCGCGTATTCGGCGATTCGGCCGGAGCCGCCCGCGTTGACAATGCGGGGCTGCGTAGAGGGCTCTCGACACGGGCAGGGTCTGCCGTGTCCGCGCGCCTTTTCGCACTACGAAAAGGCACCAGGACACCCAACGCATGCGCGCGACCTCCCGCCCCAGGCGCTAGATGCACACGACGCCGTTACCGCAGGAGCACGCTGCCCAGCGCTCGCCCGCGCATCGCTCGCGCTCCCATGGCGAGAGCAGGCTGGGCGCGAACTGCGCCATCGCCGCGTTTTCGCTGGTGCTCGTCGCGCTGCTCGTCATCGCCTCGATCGTGCAGGTGGATCAGGAGCACGAGGACGTCGTCGCTCACGTCATCAAGTCGAACGACAATCTGGCGATCGCCTATGAGGAACACACGATCCGCACGTTGAAGGGGATCGACGCAGCCGTGCTCTTTCTCGCGCGCGAGTACGCGAGGCTGGGCCCGGAGATCGATCTTCGCGCACACATCGCCAACGGCGTGCTCGATGCGCGCCGGTTCGCGGCCGCGGTGATCGTGGACGAGTTCGGAGACGTCGTCGCCATCAGCGAAGGCAACGCGCCCCAGTTCGTCGCGAACCGCGATTACTTCAAGGTCCATGTCGGCAATGACAGCGGCACGCTGCACGTCGGTCGTCCCGTCCTGGGCCACGACACGAAAAAGCAGGGGATTCTCATGTCCCGCCGCATGAATCATCCCGACGGGAGCTTTGCCGGCGTGGTTGCGATCGCCGTGGATCCGGACGTCTTCACGGAGTTCTACCAGCAGCTCGACCTCGGGCGGCACGGACTGATCGCCGTGATCGGCCTCGACGGCGTCGTACGCGCGCGCCGCTCGGGAGAAACACTCACCGCGGGGCAGGACGTATCCGGGAACACGCTTTTCAGCGAACAGCAGCAGCGCGCAAGCGGCAGCTATACGACCCTGGGGCGCGCGGAAGGCATCAGGCGCTTCACGAGCTATCGCACGGTGTCCGGATACCCGCTCATCGTTTCCATCGGCGCCGCCGAAGATCGAGGTACTAGACGGGATTCAACGAGCGCCGGGAGAAATACATCTGGGCAACAGGCCTGATCGCCGCGGTCATATTCGCCATGGCGGCCCTTCTGACGACCGCGCTCACACGGCGCAGCAGGGCGGCAGCGATGCTCATGCGCAGCGACCGGCGCATGAAAGCGACTTTCAATCACGCGGGAATCGGCATCGTGCACGCCTCGCTCGACGGGCGCGCGCTTCAGGTGAACCAGCAGTTCGCGGGAATGCTGGACAAACGCGACGATGAGCTCGTCGGACGCCCCTTCTTCGAAATCAGCACGTCGGTGGAAGGCGCGCGCAGCGACGAATGCTGCGCGGCTCTCGTGCGTGCGCTCGCCCACGAATCCTCGATCCAGCTCGAACAGCGCTATGATGCGAGAAACGGCACGACGCTCTGGGCGCTCGTGACGTTCGCGATGGTGCGCGACGAGGCGGGCGATCCCGACTATCTCGTCGCCACGATCCAGGACATCACGCCGCAGAAGCTCCTCGAGCAGGAGCTCACGTTCAAGAACCAGGAGCTCGCCGCGCAGAACCGGCGCGTCGAGGAGGCGAACCGGCTGAAGTCCGAATTCCTCGCGAACATGTCGCACGAGCTGCGCACGCCGCTCAACGCGATCATCGGCTTCTCCGAGATCATGCACGACGGCAAAGTGGGCGAGATCTCGAGCGAGCACAAGGAGTTCCTCGGAGACATTCTGACCAGCGCGAAGCACCTGCTGCAGTTGATCAACGACGTGCTCGATCTGGCGAAAGTCGAGGCGGGCAAGATTCGCTTCGATCCCGAGCCGGTACAGCTCACGAAGATCGTCAACGAGGTGCGCGACGTGCTCCGCACGATGGCATCGCGCAAGGCAATCGACGTCGCGATAGAAGTCGACCCGTCGCTCGACGACATCGTGGCGGACGCCTCGAAGCTGAAGCAGGTGCTCTACAACTATCTCTCGAACGCGCTGAAATTCACACCCGACGGCGGCCACGTGACCGTACGCGTGATGTCCCAGGGTGCGCACCGGTATCGGCTCGAAGTCGAAGACACCGGCATCGGCATCGAACCCGAGGACCTGGACAGGCTCTTCACCGAATTCCGCCAGCTCGACACTGGCTTCTCCAAGCAGTACCAGGGAACCGGTCTTGGCCTCGCGCTCACCAGGCGAATCGTGGAAGCGCAGGGGGGAAGCGTCGACGTGACGAGCATTCCCGGCCGTGGAAGCACCTTCAGCGCGGTCCTGCCGCGCATCATGCAGGCAAGCGAGGATGCACGACCGGCGCCCTCGGTACATACGGTTCTGCGCGACTCGGCGAGGTCCCTGTTACTCATCGAGGACGATCCGAGCTACAGCGGCTGGGTAACGCCGTTCCTCGAAGAGCACGGCTACCGCGTAAAGCTTGCCCAGGACGGCTTCGAAGGCATCGAGAACTGCGACGCCGAGCGCTTCGACGCGATCCTGCTCGACATCCTGCTGCCCGGGCTCGATGGCTGGGAGACGTTGCGCGCCATCCGCCGCCATGGCCTGAATCGCGACACGCCCGTCGTCGTCGTCTCGATCACGCGTCCCACGGACGCCGCGGCCGATTACCCCATCCAGGATTTCCTGACGAAGCCGGTGAACGCTCAAAGCCTCCTGCGCTCACTCGAAGAAGTGCGGCGCCGTAGCGCGCGAGCCGACGAGATTCTCGTGCTCGATACGGACGGCGACGCGACGGCCGGCATCGAAAACGCGCTTCGTGCGAATGGCTACCGGCCGGTGCGCACTCCCGTGCAATATCCGGCGTCCGGCACGCAGGGTTCCAGCGAGCGTGCGGACGCGAATACGGTTTGAACACACCCGAAGAACCTCACGTGAAAGACGCCTCCATCCTCCTCGTGGAAGACAACGCGAGCAATTCGAAGCTCGCGAGAATCCTGCTGGAGCGCGAAGGTCATGACGTGCGCACCGCATCCGATGCCGACGAAGCGCTGCGGGTGCTTCAGAGCTTCGTGCCGCGGCTTATCCTCATGGACATTCAGCTTCCGGGGATGGATGGCCTCACGCTCACGCGGAAGCTCAAGTCCGATCCTCGTACGCGCGACATTCCGGTCGTCGCCATGACGGCGTATGCGATGAAAGGCGATGAATCGCGTGCTGTCTCGGCCGGTTGTCAGGGTTACATCACCAAGCCGATCGATACGCGTCACTTCGCCGCCGACGTATTGGGGCACCTGTCGCTCGCTGCGACGCGGAGCAAGGCGGCCCCCGAACGGCGAATGGACGCCCGCCGCGGCTTCGAATCCGCTTTCGAAGAGCTTCGAGCGGAATACGTGCGGGGTCTCGCCGACTACGTGAAGGAGCTCCGCGCGCACGTGCCGGGCGAGGGCACGGAGGACGACAGGGCGGCGCGCAATGCAGCGCTCGCGCGCATCGCGCACAAGCTTGCGGGCACGGGCGGCACCTACGGATTCCCCGCCATCACGGAGGCCGCGCGCGCGCTCGAGCAAGAGCTCAAGCGCAGGAAGCCCGATGTGACTCTCGCAGAAGCCGTCCGCAGGCTCGAAGGAGCCTGCCGGACAGCGATGGAGAGCACGACCGCATGATCGGTGAGCGGCGCGCCTGGGACAGGCTGTCGCGCCACCTCACCTCTTCCCATGTTGTCGGCTCCGGACTGTTACGTTCGCGGGGACCCCGCCTCACGGCCCCCGCTCACCACGAGGGGTGGTTCTAACTATGCTGCTCCTCTCCTATGTGAAAACGCGGTCTCCGCGCTGGTGATGAACTCGAGCAGCGCCGCGCGCCCGTCCTCGTTCGCCTTGCGCGCTCGCAGGATCGCGTTGCCGACTTCGGCCGGATTGTCGACGCGCTCGCTCCATCCGCCGAGGTCCTTCGCGATGTTCGCGTAGCTGCCGCCGAGATCGCGCGTGCGGAATTTTTCGTGAGAGAACGCCATCGCGTGCGTCTCGATCGCCATCGTGGAGTTATTGAGCACGATCGTGGTCATCGGAATTCCCGGACGCGCCGCCGTCTCGAAATCGAGCCCGGTCATGCCGAACGCCGCGTCACCCATGAAGTTCACGCAGAATTTGTCGGGTGCTCCGACCTTCGCGCCGATGGCGAGTCCGAGCCCCGTTCCGAGCTGATGCGACTTGCCCCAGCCGAGGTAGCCACGCGGCTTGCTTGCGACGTAGAACGGCAGAAGCTGGTCGCGCGGACTTCCGGAATCGTGCGTCACGATCGCGTCCGCAGAAGGAATCACCCGCATGAATTCCGACATGACGAAGTAAGGACAGATCGGCTTCTCGGTCGAGCGCAGCTTCGCTTCCCAGCGACCCAGCCATTCGCTCCTCAACTTCGCGATCGTCTGCTTCGCGCCGGTGTTGCGGGACTTGCCGCCGAGCCGGTCCTTCACTGCCTCGATGAGCTGCGCCGAGCACGAGCTTCGCGTCACCGAGGATCGGCAGCGCGGTGTCGTTGATCTTATAGAGGTCGCGCGCATCGTTGGTCGCGTGGATGATGCGCTTGCCGGCGGGAAGCACCGGCGTTGTGATGTTGTGCTTCGTGAGCGACGTGCCGATGCGCGAAAATGACATCCGAGTCTTGAAGGAAATGGTAGCCCTGACCGGTGTAGACGATGCCGCCCGAACCAAGTGCGAGCGCATGATCTTCGGGAAAGCCGCTCTTGCCATCGGTAGTGGTCATGACCGGAACTTCGAGCAGCTCCGCCAGCGCGACGAGCTCCTCGCTCGCTTCGGCATAGAGCACGCCCTGACCCGCGATGATCATCGGCGAGCGTGCATCGATCAGGAGCTTCGCTGCTTCGTCGATGTCGCTCGGATCGCCCGAGGGGCGCGTGCGGCGTATGGGCGTGTAGTCGACTTGCCCCGGGAACTCCGCGGTCATGAGATCCGCGGGCACTTCCACCATCACCGGGCCCGGCCGGCCGTTCTTCAAGGCATTGAACGCGCGCCGCATCGCCGCGACGATGTGCTCGGGAAGGCAGACCGGCTCGACCGACTTCGTGACCGACGCATAGGTGCGCGTTGAATTGAAGAGCGGAAAGGTCTGGGCCGTCTCGCGCGGGTGACCGAGCGGCAGCAGCAGCACGGGGCTCGAATCCGAATAGGCGGACGCAATGCCGGCAAAGGCATTCTCCGCGCCGGGACCGTATTGCATGGCGAAGACGCCCGCCGGCTTCCCGTTCATCACTCTCGTGCAGCCGTCGGCCATGTGGACGCCGACGCGCTCCTGGCGGCAGATCACGGGGCGGATGCCCGCGGCCGCGGCCGACTCGATGATCGGCGTCGTCGGGAAACAGAACATCGTCGAGACGCCTTCGCGCTTCAGGATCTCGGTGATCGCATCCATGACTTTCATCTTCGTTACCCCTTTGGTTGGCTTACCACTTGTTTCGAAGCTCTCGGAGTTTCAGGAACACTGTACGCTCATCCGGCTGCTCAGGAAGATCGGGGAACGCCTCGCGCAGCTTCGCGATCACGCTCGGGCTCGACAGGCGGAAGAACGTATTGATCTCCCTCTCTTCGGCGAGCGTGGTCACGTGCGCATGATCGGGGTCCTGTCCGTTCAGGCGATCGAGCATCTCCTGCGCGCGCTGGTTGTCGGGCTCCCGGGCGAGCGTAAAGCGCAGGTTGTTTTCGATGTAGTCGTGTCCCGGGTAGATGAGTGTCCCGTCGGGCAGCTTCGCGAGCTGCTCCGCAAACGTTTTGTAGAGCTCCGACGGATGTCCTCCGTTGTGGCAATTTCCCGCGCCGGCGTTGAAGAGCGTGTCGCCACAGAAAAGCGCCGGCTGCTCCGTATGCGAGAGCAGGCAGACGTGGCTCATCGTGTGTCCGGGCGTGTCGAGCGCTTCGAGCTCGACCGTCTTCCCGACCTTGATCACGTCTCCGGCGCTCAGGCCGCGGGACATGTCGGAAATCTTGTCCTTCGCGTTCTTGTGAGCAAGGATTTTCGCGCCGGTCTGCTGCACCATGGCGCCGTTGCCGCCCGTGTGGTCGCGGTGCTCGTGGGTATTCAGGATCTGCGTGACGTTCCATCCCGCGTCCTTCGCGGCGCGCACGCATTTCTCGTGATCGAGCGGATCGACCGCCAGCGCTTCGCCCGTTTCGGCACACGCGATGAGATAGTTGAAATTGCGATAGGAATTGCCGGTCCAGATCTGCTTGACGATCACGGGAGGTCCTTTCTGACGGGGCGCGCCCCAATGATAGCGCCGTCAGCGAGGCAATGTTGACCGGCTCACTTCTTGGTGTGCGACGTGCGGATGGGCGCATCATCTGCGCGCCATGCGACACACGCGCCGGCTAAAGATCGCCTGCGCGTATGGAGCAACAAAAAAGAAAGGCCACGAACCGCGCTTTCAGGCGCGATCCGTGGCCTCTGTGAGTACCGCCGCAACCGCGAACCCGGGGGGAACGTTCGATCGTCACGCCCGGCTTCGGGTTGCGCCCCTGTTATTGCGGTACTCTCAGACGTGTGTCGACACGCCGCCTGCCGACTTCCTGAGCGCCGGCCGTGCGGGCTTCGACTTCTTTTTGCGCGCCGTGGTCTTCACCCGGGCGCGCAGCGCAGAATTCACCTTCTGCGCGTAAGGCAGCAGCGCTTCGACCGGCGGCACCACCACGCCCCTGTTCACCGCGGCAGGGAAGCCGCCCTCCACCGCCCAGTCGCTGAACTTGCGGATCCAGTAGAACTCGACGATGGTGGCTTGCTGCTCGGGATTGAACTTCGAGAGATCTCCGCCGTTCGCCGCGAGATCGGCTTCCGTCACACGATACGACTCGCTGTCATCGTACTTGCCTTTGTGAAACAACGCGTCGAGCCCGGCTTCGATCTGCGCTTCGAGCGCGCGCGTCATGTAGAGCGGACCTTCCTGCACGCCCTGCCAGACGTGCGCGAGCTCGTGGATGATGGTCTGCATGTCGACGGTGGCGCCCGGGCCGAAGTTGAGCAGGTACATCGTGGTGAAGGCGCGCGGCAACTCGACGTTCACGTAGCGGAGCACGTCGCCGGGCAGCTTGGCGAATCCGAGCTTCACGCGGTCGAGGTCGATGGCATTGCCGAAGACCTTCCGCGCTTCCGCCTTCTCCGCGGCGGTGAGCGGACGATAGCCGCCGCACATCTCGAGGACAACGGCGAACGCGAGCAGCAGTATCGAGACACCGGCTTCCGCCGCCGCTTTCAGCAATTGGAGCGGCGCCTTGCCGAGTGCGACCAGACCTTCGAAGAAACCGCGTCTGAACGCTTCCGCCACGCCCGTCACGATGTCCTTCACGAGCGAAGCCAGCGAAATACCCATCGCGAGCAGCGCTTCCATCGCCGTGCGCAGCGCACTCACGGCACGCCCCGCCAATGCGACCACGATCTCCACGACCTTGCGCCCTGCCGCCACCAGCGCAGCGAACACCGCCTTGACCACGGCGAGCGCCTGCCCCGCCACCGCAATCACGATGTCCGCGACCGACTTGCCCAGCCCGATCAGAGTCTGGACGATCGACTTCACCGTCGCGGCGACGAGACCCGCAGCGGCCACCAGAATCTGCGTCACCGTCCTGCCCAGCCCGAGGAGCGCCTGCACGATCGCGCGCAGCGTGTCGCCGGCGACCGCGGCGGCTTCCCGCAGCAGATCGACCAGCGACTTTCCCAGTTCCATCAGCACGCTGACGATGTTGCGGCATGCGGCTGCCGCAAGCTTCGCCGCTTCGACGATGATGCTGCGCAGCGCCTGACCGGCCGCGAGCAGCGCATCGACGATTGCTTTCACCACGAGGATCGATTCGGCAGCCATCGCAACCATCAGGTCGGCGAGCCGCTTGCCCGCGGCCATCAGCGCCTTGACGATCGCGATGAGCGCGTTGCGGCCGAGTCCGAACACCGCCTTCATGACGTCGAGCACCCGGCGGCCGAGCGCCAGCAGCTTCGCGACGACGGCATTCACCGTGGCCACGGCCTGGCCGACCGCCCACGCCAGCACTTCACCGATCGCGCGGCCGGCGGCAAGCACGGCCTCTACGAACTTCTTCAATTGCTCGATGCCTTTCGTCAGGGCCGCGGCCAGGATATCCGCTACTTTCTTCCCGGCACTGATCAGCGCCTCGACGAGATCAGTCACTTGCGCGACGGTCCAGTTCACCGCCGCGCCGATCGCCTGTGCGATCGACTTCCCGGCCTTGACGATCGAGTCGACTACCGAGTCGACCGCGTTTCCGATCGCGCTGCCGATCTTCTTCACACCATTGACCACGTCGCCGACCCAGTCGAACAGGCCGCGCGTCGCCGTCCTGCGCGCGGGGCGTTTGCGAGGAGAAGCCCATCGCGCCGCAACGCGGGAAGGACTCGCTGCGGCTCCCCGGATTCCGCGCTGCACCGCACCGGCGATGCCCAACCATTGGAGCACCGCATCGAGAGAGCCTCCATCCTCCAGATACTCCTTCATGAACACGGCCGTCTGCTCACGCGGCAGCGTCGCCATGTGATGCACGAGCGCGAGATCGGCGCCGGCCTTTCTGAATCCCGCGATGAGCGTGCGGCGCTGCTGCACGTTTCCGGATGCCGACACGAAGTGCAACAGCTCGCCGGAGTCGACAAGACGGTCCTTGCCGGGGCGCGTCGAGCTGAGCAGATCGGTGGTCAGGCGCTCTGCCTGGCCGGGCGACTTCACGAACGCGGTCGTGAAATCGGTGCTTACACGCACCGGCATGATTGGCGTCGGCGCGCGTACGGCGCGCATGGAGCGGCGGCCCGGCCCACCCGCGCCTGCTCGCGCCGTGTTCCTGCCGGTCATCGTGCGAGAGGCGTTCCTTCCTGCGGTCCTGTGTGCAGAGCGACGACTTGCCATGTAACGGTCCCCCTTCGGAATCTGTTTTTCGGATTGAACAGCCGCTTGCCCCGGATTGTCCTGGTCGGGGAATCGGCTCCTGGCTCCTCTGACCGCGCTGTACCGAAACGACGGTGCGGGATGCGACCCGCGTGGGCACGGGTAGAGTGTAAGACTTCCGAGTCGGGTACTGCCAAAGCCGACGTTTCTAAGCGGCGTTAGTGTGCGCAAACGCGCTTCGAATCGCATCGGCCGAAAGGATGAGATCCGGGCCCTTCGGCGCAGCCGCTCGGAGGGCGCCCCGAGAACGAACGTGCGCGACGCCCGCCTTTCCGGTGGTCGGCCTTCGGAGGGCGCGCTGATAAGATACGAGCGACGCCCTTCACGGATTGTCGAATGAGGATGCTTCGATCGCACGCCCTGAGCGCGCTTGCCGCGATGATGGCAAGCGTTGCCTCGGGCGCGCCCCATGCGCAGAACCCGCCGGCCAGCGCGGCGCAGGCCTACCCCGTCAAGCCCGTGCGCATCGTCGTCCCGTTCGCGCCCGGTGGCGGCACCGACGTCATCGCGCGCTATCTCGCGGCCGGCATGACCGAATCGCTCGGTCGCCAGATCATCGTGGATAACCGGGCGGGCGCGAACGGGATCGTCGGCACCGAGATCGTCGCGCGGGCGCCGACCGACGGCTACACCCTCCTTTTCGTATCGAGCCCGCACTCGGTGAACCCCGGCCTCTATCCGAAGCTGCCCTACGACACGTTACGCGATTTCACGCCGGTCTCGATGGTGGCCACTTCACCCTATGTTCTCGTGATCCATCCTTCTTTGCCGGTGCGCAACGTGAAAGAGCTCATCGCGCTCGCGAAGAAACAGCCCGGTGAGATCTCCTACGGATCCGGCGGCAGCGGGAGCTCGGCGCATCTCGCCGCCGAGCTCTTCAATCAGATGGCCGGGATCAAGCTTCGCGAGATTCCGTATAAGGGGGCCGGACCGGCATTGCTGGCGGTGCTGTCGGGCGAGACCGCGCTCGTCTTCGGCAATGCGCTCACCGTGAAGCCTCACATCGCGAGCGGACGGCTGCGCGCGTTGGGCATCGCCAGCGCGAAGCGCTCGGCCTCGGCCCCGGAGATGCCGACGATCGCCGAGGCGGGCGTGCCCGGCTTCAATGCGGATGCGGTGCTGGGCCTTCTCGCCCCCGCGCGAACGTCGCGCGCGATCATCGATACGCTCAACAGCGAAGTGCACAAGGCGATGCGCCGGCCCGGAGCAGTAGAGGCGATGCGCAGCACGGGGGTCGATATCGCACTGGGCACCCCGGAGGAATTCGGGCGCATCATCGAATCCGAAATGCAGCGCTGGGGAAAGCTCATTCGCACGCTCGGCATCAAGGCGGAGTAGTCAGATACCGACGCTTTTCAGGACGACGGTCAGAGCAGGCGGCGAATAGACTCGGCGTCAGGATCGAGACGCGGTGCTCCTTTCAGCGAACACTTGTCCTCACCCCTCACCCTCCGCCCTCTCCCGCGGGGAGAGGGGACCGAGCCCTTCTCCCTCCGGGAGAAGGGTGGGGATGAGGGAAGAAGACGCCAGTGCCTCGCGCACCACACTGTCGTCGATGAGGCTCGCCAACGCCTCGCGGGTGCGCGGCGTGCGACCGTCGATTCTCGCGAGCCACGGCTCCTGCCGCTCGAATACTTCGAGGAGATCGTTCGCCAGCGTGCCGGGGTAATGAAGGTATGGCCACGCTCCGCGAACGGTTTCGGCATCCAGACCAGCGGTCCGAGCCACGCGCGCCACACCGACTTCCGGATCGGCTTTCAGGCGCTGTGCGGCCTCGATCAGGGCCTTCACGAAGGCGACGATGCGCTTGCGCAGCCCCGGGTCGTCGAGGCTCGTCTTGCGCGTGCAGAGATTGAACTTCTCGGTATAGACCGCCGGATCGCGAAACTCGACCGCGTCATTGCCTATCGCGAGCTTCGCCCTCTCTACCTGGGGTTCCCAAAGCGCCACCGCATCGATATCGCCGCTGCGCAGCGCCTCGGGCAACGAGGTCAGCGGCGAGGCGGTGTGGGCCATGAACGGCACGCTGATCACATCCTCCGCGGTGAGGTCCACGGTGCGCAGCATGCAATCGAGGAACCAGGCGGCAGATGAGTGAATCTGCGTGCCGATGCGCTTGCCGCGAAGATCGCGCAGGGTGCCGATACCGGCCGAGCGACGAGCCACGATACGGTAAGCACACTCGGCGACCGTAAAAATGAAGCGCAGGTCCGGATGGAGGACCGAGGCGCGCAGCGCCTGCGTTTCCGAGTTCGTCGCGATGTCGGACCGGCCGGCGGAACCGAGGCTCGCGAGATCGCTCGACTCGCCCCACAGCGACATGACGCTGCCGTGTTCGAGAACGGTTTTCTCCCTGTAGATCTCTTCCGCGGCGAGCAATACCGGCGCCATCTCGAGCAGAGACAGATTGCCGTAGATCCGCAGCGGACCGGCGCCGCTCCCGCTTGCTGAGCTCATCCCATCTCCATTATCGTGGCTGCCATGACACGAGACGCCCTCATGCCTGCGCCGCTCGTCGACAGCCACGCTCACGTCTATACGACCGACATGCCGCTCGCCCCGACCGCGTGGCACGAGCCGCCGGCCGACGCGACGATCGAGCAGTACATCGTCACGCTCGATCGGCACGGCATCCAATACGCGGTACTCGCCGCGGCAAGCCTCTTCGACGACTACAACGAATATTCACTCGAAGCGACGCGCAAGCACAAGCGCCTGCGAACGACCGTCATCGTCAGGCCGACGATCGACCCCTACGTGATGCGCATGATGAAGGACGACGGTGCGGTCGGCGTGCGCTTGCAGTGGCGCCACGTGAAGGACATCCCCGACATCACGACGGCGGAATATCGCAAGTTCTTCCGCCGTGTGCGCGACCTCGACTGGCATGTCCACATCAACCAGGAAGCCGATCTGCTGCCTGGCTCCATCGCGACGCTGCAGGCGACCGGGGTCAAGCTCGTGATCGACCATTTCGGCCATCCGCAGCGCGGCAAGGGCGCGGCGTGCGAAGGATTCCACGCGATGATGCGCGCCGTCGAGACCGGCCGCACCTGGGTCAAGCTGTCCGCGGGTTATCGGCTCGAATCGCCGCAAGTCGCGGAGGATTGTGCGCGAGCGCTGCTTGCGCGCGTCGGGCCGGAGCGGCTGCTGTGGGGCAGCGACTGGCCGTTCGCGGGATTCGAAGATTCGATGCGCTACGAGCACGCGATCGCGAGCTTCGAGCAATGGGTGCCGGACGCGAACATGCGGCGCATCATCAGCGGAGAGACCGCGTCGGGCTCTACTTCACGTGACCATCGCCACGCGCGCCTCCGTCCGAACGCGCGCGGCTGTGGTGACCGTCGTAGTGCGAGACTGTCGCCGCAGCAGCCCGCACCCCGCTCGGAGCGGAGGCGGGAAGACTCGTGGATGAGAACATGAACAAGCCGCTTCGCGTTTCCTCGATGCTGGTCGCCATCGCTCTTCTGGCGCTGCCTCACATCGCCCCGGCACAACAGGCATTCCCCAACAAGACGATCCGCTTCGTGGTGCCCTTCTCGCCGGGCGGCGGCACCGATACCCTCGCGCGCATCATCGCGCAGAAGATGGGCGAGAGTTGGGGACAGTCGGTCGTGATCGAAAACCGCACCGGCGCGGGCGGCACGATCGGCGCGGCCATCGTAGCGAAGGCGACGCCCGACGGCCACACGCTCCTCGTGAGCTCCCCCGGCTTCGTCATCAGTGCCGCGCTGCAACCCAACCTTCCCTACGACCCGATCAAGGACTTCTCTGGCGTGAGCCAGCTCGGCGTTTCGATGAGCACGCTCGTAGTGACACCCTCGATCGGCATCAAGACGATGAAGGATTTCATCGAGTATGCGAAGGCGCGGCCGGGCAAGATCTTCTTCAGCTCCGGTGGGCACGGCAGCTCGACGCACATGAACGCCGAGCGCTTCAGGCTGGCGGCGGGGTTCAAGCCGGTGCATGTCGCATTCAAGGGCTCGGCGGACGCCGCGCTCGAGGTTGTAGCCGGCCGCGTTCACTACATCATCACCGGCCTGATCACCGTTCTCCCGTACATCCAGGACGGAAAAGTGATCCCGCTGGGCGTCCTCGCTCCGATGCGCTCACCGGTGCTGCCGGACGTGCCGACACTCGCGGAAGTGATACCCGGCTACAAACGGGATGGATCGCACGTCATGCTGGCACCCGCGGGCACGCCGCGTCCGATCCTGCGTCAGATCAGCAACGAGGTCCGGCGCATTTTCGAGATGCCCGACGTCAAGGAACGCCTGAAAGGCTACGATTACTTTCTGGACCCGACCACGCCGGAGGAGCTCGACAAGATTCTGCGGGCCGACATCGCGACTTTCTCGGAGGTCGTAAAGCTCGCCGGACTTCGCGCCAAATGACGCTCATCAGGGAGAAGGCATGAACATGGGCCGCATGGCATGGCTCGCGCTGGCGCTCATCTTCGGCGGTGTCGCGCAAGCGCAGGACTATCCGGTGAAGCCCGTCCGCCTGATCGTCCCCTTCCCGGCCGGTGCGAGCAGCAACGACATCATCGCGCGCTTCCTGGCGGAGCGCCTGAGCGGTCCGCTCGGCCAGCGCATGCTGGTCGAGAATCGACCGGGCGCGGGCGGCAACGTCGGCTCCGAGTTCGTGGCGAAAGCGGCGCCGGACGGTTACACGCTGCTCGTGGCGACGAACGGCCCTCAGGCGATCGCGCCGCACGTCTTCAAGCTGAATCACGACAATCAGAAAGATCTGGCGCCGATCGCGATGGTCGCGAACGTCCCCTACATGATGGTCGTGCATCCGTCGCTTCCGGCGAAGAACGTCCGCGAGCTCATCGCGCTCGCGAAAGCGCGGCCCGGCCAGTTGCTGTTCGCTTCGTCCGGCAATGCGGGCACGCCTCACCTGTGCTGGGAGCTCTTCAAGTCGATGGCGAAGATCGACATCGTGCACGTGCCCTACAAAGGCGGTGCGCCGGCGATGGTGGATACGATCGGCGGACAGACCCAGATGTACTGCACGGGACTCGTCGCGGCGGCACCGCAGATCAAAGCGGGAAAGCTGCGGCCGATCGGCATGGCAACGCTGGAACGTTCACCCGTCATGCCCGACATACCGACGGTTGCAGAGCAGGGGCTCGCCGACTTCAATGTCGCTTCGTGGTTCGGCATCATGGGGCCGGCGAACATACCGGGCCCGATCGTTCAACGTCTCTACGGCGAGATCGTGAAGATCACGGAAACGGCCGAAATGAAGAAGTTTTTGCTGGCACAGGGCGCCGAGCCGATGCTCATGGATCCACAGAAGTTCAGCGAGTTCCTGCGCGTGGAGACCGAGAAGTGGGGCAAGGTCGTGCGCGAGGCAAAGCTCAAGCTCGACTGAGGTGCTCGAGAGCTCGCACGTGCGGCTCGCCCGAAACGTGACTCCGACCCCATTATTCAAAGCCGCGAGCGTGAAGGAGCTCATCGCGCTCGCCAAGGCCGCGCCGGGCAAGCTTTTCTACGGCTCGGGCGGCAACGGACGAACACGCACCTGGGGGGCGAGCTCTTCAAGAACCTCGCGGGTGTCGATCTCGTGCACGTGCCCCGCCTCAACCGATTGTCGAGCGACTGAACAAGGAAGTCATCGCGGCACTCACGAGGCCCGATACGAAGAAGCGCCTGACCGATCTCGGCCTCGATGCGGTCGGGAACACGCCCGCGCAGGCGGCGAAACTCGTCGACGACGAAATCCAGCGTTGGACCGCCGTCATCAAGGCGGCGAACATCAAGGCGGACTGATGGCCGCGATGTCCGAAAACGGCCAGCCTCCCGCGGCCGGCCCGATCATAATGCGCTCATGACTCTCGATGCCGTCACTTGTTACAGGGCACTCAAGGCGCGCGATGCACGCTTCGACGGCCGGTTTTTCGTCGCGGTTTCTTCGACGCGCATCTATTGCCGGCCCGTGTGCACCGTGAAGCCGCCGAGGCGCGAGAACTGCCGGTTCTTTCCGAGTGCGGCCGCCGCGGAGGCGAACGGTTACCGGCCCTGCCTGCGCTGTCGCCCGGAGCTCGCGCCGGGTAATGCAAGCATCGATGCGACGACGCGCCTCGCTCAAGCCGCAGCGGGCATGATGGAAGACCACGCGCTCGATAACGATGGGCTGGATGCGCTTGCCGCACGCCTCGGCGTAACCGACAGGCATCTGCGTCGCGCTTTCGGCTCGGAGTTCGGCGTCTCACCGGTGGAGTTCGGCCAGACGCAGCGGCTGCTGCTCGCGAAACGGCTTCTCACGGACACTGCGATGCCGGTCACCGACGTCGCATTCGCGAGCGGCTTCGGGAGCGTACGACGTTTCAACGCGCTCTTCCAGCAGCGCTATCGATTGAAACCGAGCGCGTTGCGCGGTGCCAAGCGTGCCCCGCTCAGGTCGAATGCCACCGCAGAGGCGCTCAACTTCGAGCTGAGTTTTCGGCCGCCATTCGATTGGACCGCATTGGCCGCATTCCTCGGCGTGCGCGCGATCGGTGGCGTCGAATCGGTCGAGTCGAGTTGCTATCGTCGCACCGTGCGCATTCCGCTCGACGGTGCGGAACACAGGGGCTGGATCGCCGTGGAGATGTCTTCCGGAAAACCCGCCTTGCGCGTCGCGGTCTCTCCATCGCTCGCCAAGGCGCTGCCGCCCGTGCTCTCGCGCGTCAAAGCGCTGATGGATCTCGCATGCCATCCCGCCGAGGTAGAGAAGACGCTGGGCGCGATGGCGAGACGGCATCCGGGCTTACGCGTGCCGGGCGCGTTCGACGGTTTCGAGATGGCGGTGCGGGCGATCATGGGGCAGCAGGTCACCGTCGCGGGAGCGCGGACGCTTGCGCGCCGCTTCGCCGCGCAGTTCGGCGAGCCCATCGAAACGCCGTTCACTGCGCTGACGACGCTCTTTCCGACTGCCCTTCAGGTCGCCGATGAATCGCCCGAGCGTGTCGCGAAAGTCGGGATGCCCGGGGCACGCGCACGCACGATCGTCGCACTCGCCCGCGCGATCGCGGATGGACATCTCGTTCTCATGCCCAACGCCGACGTCGATGCGACGCTGGGGGCGCTTCGCGCGCTGCCGGGCGTGGGTGAATGGACGGCGCAATACATCGCGATGCGCGCGCTGTCCTGGCCGGACGCGTTTCCGCACACGGATCTCGGCATCATGAAAGCGCTCGGGGAAACCCACGCGCGCAAAGTGCTCGCGGCCGGCGAAGCGTGGCGGCCGTGGCGCGCGTACGCCGTGATGCATCTGTGGCAATCACTTTCGAAGGAGTGACGATGTTCTACTACGATTTCTACGAGAGTCCTCATGGGCGGATGCTGCTCGTCGCACGAGCCGGACGGCCTTTCCGGCGTCTACTTCGAGGGACAGAAATACCATCCGGAGGTCGAGACCGACTGGCGGCATGACACGGATCATGCGACCGTGCGGCAGGCAAAACGCGAGCTCGCTGAATACTTCCACGACGGACGGAAGCATTTCGAAACCCCTCTCTCGCCCGAAGGCACGCCGTTCCAGCGATCGATATGGAAGGCCATCTCCACAGTCGATTTCGGCGAGACGATTACTTACGGCGAGCTCGCGCGCCGCGCCGGCTTCCCGGGCAGCGCACGCGCCGCGGGCGCCGCGACAGGACGCAATCCCCTTACCCTCATCGTTCCCTGCCACCGCATCGTCGGTTCCAGCGGCGCACTCACCGGCTATGCGGGCGGACTCGCCAGGAAGCGCGCACTGCTCGCGTTCGAATCGGGGATACCGGAGCTGCTGTCCGCGGCCTGACGCTCCACCGATGCCGTTTTGCATCTATCCGAGCACGAGTTGCTACTGCATCTGCCTCAAGTCAAAGCCTTTTTGCATCAGGGCATGGTAGAAGACGAAGCGCGCTTACCGTGCAATGTGTTCCAGATCCCGCAGTCACTCAGGAGTGTGCAATGCGTATGTCCCGTTCTCTGAGCCTGGCACTCGTCGCGACCATGGTGGCTGTTGCGCCCGCGGCGGCCCAGGACTATCCCAGCAAGTCCGTCCGCATCATCGTCCCGTTCACGCCCGGCGGCGGCAATGACATCGTGGCGCGGTTCCTAGGCAAGTACATGACCGAGATGTATCGGCAGCAGCACGTCGTCGATAACCGTCCGGGAGCCGGCACGATCATCGGCGTCGAGACGCTGGTAAAGTCTCCGCCCGACGGCTACACGCTGATGGTCACGAACAACTCGCTGCCGACAAACCACACGCTCTATCCGAAGCTGCCTTACGACACGCTGAAGGACGTGACGCCGATCATCAAGGCGGGTTCGACGCCTAACGTCGTGATCGTGCATCCCTCGCTCCCTGTGAAAACGGCCAAGGAGCTCGTGGCGCTCCTGAAATCGAAGCCCGACCAGATCGCGTATTCGTCCGCCGGAACCGGCAGCACGGCGTTCCTTGCAGCGGAGTTGTTCAAGATGCTTGCCGGCGTGCGCATGCTGCACGTGCCGTACAAAGGCACCTCGCCCGCGCTCACGTCGATCCTTTCAGGCGAGACGCAGGTCGCGATAACTTGGCGCTCCCCGGAGCGGTGCCGCACATCAAGTCGAGGCCGGCTGAAAGCGCTCGGCGTAACCAGCGCGAAACGCTCGACCGGCATGAAAGACATCCCGACCATGATCGAAGGCGGTGTGAAGGATTTCGATTTCGAGACATGGTACGGCGTGTTCGCCCCGCGCGGAATCTCTCCGGAGCTCGTGAAGCAGATCAACGGGTCGGTCAACAAGGTGCTCGCGATACCCGAGGCGCGTGACCTCCTGACGAAGGGCGGGATCGATCCGGGCGGCGGCACGACGGAAGCGTTCGACAAGCTCTTCCGCGCCGAGGTCGTGACGCTCGGAAAAGTGATCAAGGCCTCGGGTGCGAAACCGGAGACTTAGGCGGCGGCGCTCGCCTTCGGCTCGGGCCTCGCCGCCTACGGAACAGAGGGACACCAATGGTGTCCCTCCGTAACCTCCCTTCCTTCGGTGCGTGTCGGATCTCCGCCACGCTGCTTCAGGCAGCGCTCGCCTTCAGCTCGGGCCTCGCCGGGCGGCGATAACAAGTAGAATCCCTCGGGCCCGCTCTTCGCAAACATGACGGAGATGCGGGCCCGAACCTTTTGGGGGTCGGACCCTGGTCGGACCCCGATTCACGTCGTCACGGGAGGAGCTACCATGCCGTTCTATGAAAAGGGCAAGGTCCGGATTCGGTACGAAGAGGCCGGGTCGGGATTTCCCCTGCTGCTCATCGCGGGCGGCGGTCTGAATTCGAACATCGCGTTCTTCAAGAGAAACGATCCGTTCGACGCGATCGAAGAATTCAAGGGCGAGTATCGCTGCATCGCGATGGATCAGCGCAACTCCGCAGGCGGCGAATCCCTGGGCCCGCTCGAGATCGACCGTCCGTGGGACTCCTACACGGACGACCAGATCGGATTGATGGATCACCTCGGCATCCGCAAGTTCATGGTGATGGGCTTCTGCATCGGCGGCCCGTTCATCTGGAACCTGCTCAAACGCGCCCCCGATCGCGTCGTCGCCGGAGTGCTGGCGCAGCCCAGCGGCTTCCGGCCGGAAATGCCGGACGTCTTCTACCCCAACAACATCCAGCGCTGGGCGCCCCAGCTACGAGACCGGCAGCCCGACATCACGCCGGCGATGATCGATGCGTTCCTGACCAAGATGTACCGGACCGACCCGGATTTCGTCTTTACCGTAACGCGCGATTTCGTGCGCAACTGCAAGACGCCCGTGCTGATCCTGCCGGACGATGTTCCCGCGCACCCGTACGCGGTCGCGATGGAATCGGCGCGTCTCGCGCCGAACGCGCAGGCGAGCCTCTATCCGTGGAAGGAGCCGCGGGAGTTGATCCCGCTCGCACTGCGCCACATCCGCATGTTCCTGCGCGCGCATACGCCTGCGGAGGCGCGCTAGGGCGTGGCGCTCGCCGCCGGCTCGGACCTCGCTGCGCAGCCCACGGCACGTTCTGCTCGAGGCCTCGTACATCTTGATGGAAATACTGACTGACGCCGGAATGCTTCGTTCGCGGGGCCCCGCTGCTCCGCAGCCCCCGCTCACCGATAGGGGATGGTTCTAAGGAAGGTTGTCAGTCGATCTTGATCGCCGCCTCCGCGATCACGCGGCGCCACTTGTCGATTTCGCCGCGAACGTAGGCGCCGAATTCTTCCGGCGAGTTTGCGACGACCTTGCTTCCGCTCGACTCGATATTGCCGCGCACGTCCTGACTGCGTGTGAGCAGCCCGGCGATTTCCTTGTGCAGCCTCCGCACGATCGCCTCGGACGTTCCGGCGCGCACGGCGATCCCGTTCCAGGAGCCGGATTCGAAGCCCGGATAGCCCGATTCCGCAACCGTTCTCGTGTCCGGGAGCGCGGTCGAGCGTTCGGATGACGTCACCGCGAGCGCGCGCAGGCGACCCGCCTTGACGTGCGGCACCAGAGTGATCGGCGGGAAGATGGCCGTCGCGATCTGTCCCGCGATGAGATCGATCGACCCCGGCGCGTCCCCCTTGTAAGGAACGTGCACGAGCTTCATGCCGGTCGTCTTGCTCAGGTATTCGGCCGTGAGGTGGGCGCCGGTCGCATAGCCCGGCGACCCATAGCTGATTGCGCCGGGCTGCGCGCGCGCGAGCTTCACGAGCTGCGGTAAGGAATGGGCCGGCAGCGAAGGATGCGCGGCGATGACGTAGGGCAGCGACGCGATCTGCGTCACCAGAGCGAAATCCTTCAGCGGCTCATAGCTGGGCTTCGCCTGCGCGATCGGCAGGACGGCAAGCGTGCTGATCGTCGCGAACGCGAGCGTGTAGCCGTCGGGCGGAAGTTTCAGCGCAGCCTCCGCTCCGATGAGGCCGCCGGCGCCTGCCCGATTCTCGACGACGACCTGCTGTCCGAGAGACTTCGTGAGCTCGCGAGCAACGAGGCGCGCGACGGTATCGGTCGTGCCGCCGGCCGCAAACGGAACGATCAGGCGCAGCGGCCGTGACGGATAAGGCCCTTCGGTCTGTGCGTGCGCCGCCATGCTGCAACCGACGATGAGGAGGAATACGGCGGCGGCTTTCGAGCACATAGGCGATCGCTCCAACTGACGCTAGAGTCCTTGATTGAGTAGGTTCTGGTTTTTTGAGTCAAGTTTTACGCGGCAAGTTTCGCCTCATCGCACCACGAATAGATGGTGTCGTTCATGGCGCTGAAGCGCCGACGCGTAGGCGAATCGCAGTCGATCGCCGCTGGGCTGAGCATCGCGAGGCCGGGACGCAGGATGCGGTTGTAGACGCGGCTGTAGAACATGGCGGTTCGGAGTCCGTGTTCGGTGATGCGGTAGCGGTGGCTGTGTGGAAGGCGCTCGATGAGGCCATGCAATCGCAGACGCCGCAGATCGTAAGTCATCTTGCCCGGGCGCCATTGGCCGGGATCGCAGCCCAGCAGAGGAGCGAGGTGCTCGCGCAGCTCGCGATTGCAAAAGCCATGGGGCAAGAGGACGAACAACAGCAGCGCCTGCATCAAGGCCTGCACGCGCGTATCGGCGAAACGTAGCGCCGAAGCGCGTTGCCCGTTGATCTCCACGGGTCGCTGATGGCGTTGGAGATCGGCTTCGCCCAAGGCACAGTCGTGGCTGATCGTTTGGACCTCGAGCAGGCGTCGGTTGGCGTTAAAGCCGACCTGGCGCAGCGCCGCCAGGTTATGCAGCCGCCGGCCGAGGGCGAAGTCGCGAGTATCGTTGATGGTGGTTTCGGTGCGCAGCGCCTGGTTGTGCTTGTGATACTGCTTGATGCGGCTGTGCTTGTAGTCCACATGCAGGGAAGGCGTGACCCCGTCGGTGATGACGCGGGTGCGAAAGCGTCCCGGGGTACGCTTGCTCACGCGCCGATCGAAGATCAGTTGCACCTGACCGGGGCGGCCGATATCCAGATTCTCGCGGATCACGTCCTCAAAGAACACGCGACCGCTCACCGGCTGATCCAGCACTTGGGTAAGAGAGAACTCGGCCTGCAGGATGGACAATGCATAACGGCAGCCGGCTGCGCGATCCTGTTTCGAGAACGGATGCGGCAGGCGCGCGAGCCACTTGCGCAGCAGTCGATCGATCCGGGCGGCGTTCAGGCCGTCGCAGATTCTCTGCAGCGTCTTGGGCTTGTCGCAGGCGCGCACGCCGTTGTCGAGCGCTTCAAAGCCGATGCGGCGCTTGCGCAACTGGCACTTGGCGTATTCGTTGCCGTTCAGGCACAGCTTCGCGTTATACGGGAAGTAGGTGCAGAACTTGATGAAGAAGGGACCAAAGTCTTCGTCCACGCAGTAGAAGTAGACGTGACTGACCATCGCCGTGGATTCCACGACCCACGGATAGGTGGTCCCGCTGCGAGTGCGCCGGCGCTCGGTGCGCATTACGCGCGCCTTCTCCTGCGCTTTGCCGATGTAGAGCACGCCTTCAGTGTGCCGGAAACGTGCGAGGTATTTCTGCGTCACATCGTCCTTGCGCTGCCACTTCGCGAAATGCACGACATCGACCTTCTGCTGTTTGGCAAAACGCTCGACGGCTTGCACGAACGCGTCAGTCATCGGCGCCAGCGCCGTGGTCGAGGCAAAGCGCTGCCCTTTATGCGCATGCAGATAGCCCACCACCCCGCCCACGCTCTGCAACTGCGGCACATACGCGTTCAGATACATCCGGTCGATCGCTTCAGTTTCCAGCGTGACGTGCTCGCGCAGGACTTCAGACACCGTTTGTGCTACGTTCATGCTTGGCTCCGGCCGCCCACGGATCTACGGATCCTACTGACCCTTTCGAGGTCCGACCTTTCGAGGTCACACGACCAGGGGCTCGTCCCCTGCCGGCTCCGGCCGGAGCCGCCCAGGCTTTGCGCAACCTTCAAAACGTCGGATGCGAAACCATACACCTCGTCGGTCTGAGGCGGAGCCTCGCTAGTTGTACTGTGTCACGGTTAATGCCATCATGCCGGGATCTTCATTAGCGGGGGTGAAGATTCATGGCAGATCTTGCAGAGTTTGATCGTTATATGGCGCATTTGTGTGAAGGACTGGGCTACTCGACTCGTCATCAGAGTTTGCTCGAGTATTGCAGCGGACTGATGTTGCCGATCCAGCGTAAGAGCGTGGAGCCGCTCGCGGCGCATGCTGATCCGCTGAACGTTCCTGCGAAACATCAGGCGCTGCATCACTTCGTGGCGAATGCGCGCTGGTCGGATCGGGGACTGCTGGAGCGCATTCGACAATACGTCGAGCCGCACTTGGGTCTGGAGCACGGCGTCTATTGGATCATTGACGACACTGCGCATCCGAAGTGTGGCCGGCATTCGGTGGGCGTCGCGCGGCAGTACTGCGGCAGGCTCGGCAAGCAGGACAACTGTCAGGTGGCGGTGAGCTTGTTGTTGGCCACTGCCGAAGCCAGTGTGCCCGTGGATTACCAGCTGTATCTGCCGCAAGATTGGGCGAGCGATGTGAAGCGCAGGCGCGAAGCGAAAGTCCCGGAGACGGTGCGCTTTGCGACCAAGGCGCAGATCGCGTGCGGCAGATCCGGGCAGCCCAGGAACGCGGGGTTGCGCCGGGTATCGTGCTGGCCGACGCGGGATACGGCAGATTCACGGCATTTCGCGAAGCTGTGGATGAGCTGGGGCTTACCTATGCAGTGGGAGTGAGCTCGGACATCACGGTATGGGCGCCGGGTAGCACTCCGATGCCGACGACATCGGCTCCAGGCCGAGGCCGGCCACCGACACGCCTGCGCCGCGGGCCGGGCCATGAGCCGCTGAGCGTGAAGCAACTCGCCTTGGCGTTCAAGCGCTCGGCGTGGAAGCGAGTCGCT
This sequence comes from uncultured beta proteobacterium, assembly GCA_963808765.1. Lineage (GTDB taxonomy): Bacteria > Pseudomonadota > Gammaproteobacteria > Burkholderiales > SG8-41 > JAQGMV01. Next base: position 551 of record CAWEHH010000002.1, on the reverse strand, counting down.
TGGCGTGAAGGTACGAATAAAGTGCTCTCTTCGCGCTTTGCACGGGTGCGGGTGCGCGCGGCGCATCGCGATTACCTGCGAACGAGCCTGCGTGAAGAGCAGTGGCTGCTCATCGAATGGCCACTCAAAGAAGCCGAGCCCACGAAGTATTGGCTGTCGAATCTGCCGGTCGATATAAGCATCAGCCATCTGGTCAACACCGCGAAGATGCGCTGGCGCATCAAACAGGACTACCACGAGCTTAAATCCGAATTCGGCTTGTCTCATTACGAGGGCCGCGGCTGGACTGGCTTTCACCATCACGCAACGGTGTGCATCGCTGCCTATGGCTTTCTACTCGCACAGCGACTGCAGAATGCTTCCAAAAAAAACTCCAATCGACCAACGGCGCTTGCCCTACCCGAAGATTACAGACCTCGCGGCAGCCGGCCGAGCGCAGCGCCATGTGCCGGACTGATTCCACCTGCGCCATCTCGTGAGCACCGAGATCGCGCGTCAACTTCAACGATGCCCGTGCTGCGGAGCGGTCGCTGTGCGAGCGTGACACAGTA
>CAWEHH010000001.1:0-81835 GCA_963808765.1 uncultured beta proteobacterium | reverse complement strand
GTGCTGCCGTTCGGGATCGCCGCGGGAATTTCCCGTGAGCGGCCGTTCGCGTCAACACGCCGAAGTAGCGATGACGGTGGACGCGCTGCGGCGGCACCAAGCGGCGAGGCGGTCTGAGTTCCAGCGGCGTTAGGCGCAGCGGAGCGTTCCTGCTCGGGCCGGGCTTTGGTGCTCTCGTAGAGCAGGCGCTCGGGATCGCGCGGCCGGTCCAGGGTGAATGGCGCGCGGGCGCAGTAACGCAGCAGCCGCCCGCGCCCCGCGCGGTCAGCGGCCTCGGAGTCGTGAAACTGCTGACCGGGCCGCATTCGCGACACCGCGTCGAAATTGGTGGCGGGTTACCAACGACAACGGCTTACGAGCTGACGTGATCCTTGCGCTTGACCGGCTGACACACCGGTACAGTCCCGCTCTCCGGGCGGAGGCAGGGGCCGCCCCGGCCTCCTACCCGATCCTGTGCACGAACCTAGCGGAAGAAGATCGACAGACCAAAGAAGATTCCTGTCTGGTTGTCGCCCTTCTCCAGATCGCGCCAGCGCAGTTCCCCAAAGCCGGCGACGTTCGGGTTGAAGAAGTATTTCGCTCCGCCCTGTGCACCCCACGAAAACGAGTTATCGAGATCCGTCCCGTCAGCGACCCCAGCGAACAGGCCTACGTAGGGCAACCACGGTGTGGCCGTCGGAAAGTGAAAGTTTCCGAACACGCCCGCATCCCAGAAGTCTGAGCTGCTACCGTTCTTCACCTTGGTGTAGGAAGCGTCAAGGCCGAGCTCAAAATGGCGGTTTAAGAAGTAGCCGTAGCGGCCAACCACCCCATACGAATCATTGGGTTCAAAGTTGATTGTCGCTGAGAAGCCAACCTCGCTCGTGCCTGCATTGGGAAGATATGGGTGCACTTGCTGCGCATGAGCGCCGGTCATCAGTGTGGCCGCGAAAACGCTGGCGGCACCAAGCTTTGCCAGTACATGCATGACGTTCTCCCTAAAGGTATTGAAGTGCGCATTTGTGATGAGGGCGCTTGTTACTATACGCACTGTACGCGGCTTCACAAAAGCAAGGCCAGACATTCGTTAAGAGAACCTTACACACTGTTGTGCTCTTGCAACATATCACCCGCCGGGCTGACACGCGCTTGTGCGCATGACCATCGGACTAACTTTCTTGCTTCCTCGATCAGCCGTCTTGGCACTGAATGCGGGCTGGGGGTCGAAGCTGCCCGGCCCGGCATCGGGCAGATCGCATAGCGGCGGGCCGCGGGCGGGCGCGATCTGGGTGGTGCCGTCGGCTCGCCCAGGTGGACGAGGATGTCGTGGATCGTGGGCGGGTCGGTGATGAAGGCGATGACGCGCATCTGAAGCGCCGCGGAGCGGGCACACGAGGGGAAAGACTTCATAGATGCTGCCGAGCAGCCGGCCCAGGCGTAGCGGGCGGCGCGACGCTGGGCCGGTTTGGCGGCGGGTTGGGGATTAGCTGCCGGCGGCGGTGTCGTCGCGGCGGCTAGGGCGATGGCAGCGATGCGCAGTGGTGAGTTGGGCGCGAGCACGCCGAAGTAACGGTGGCGCGAACGTCAGCTTCCCTCAAATTGACAGTCAGCTTTCCAGGAACATCGACGGGCGGCTCAGGGTCGGTTCCGGATCTTCACTACGATTCAGGCGGACATCCCGCTGTCGAATACCCTTCAGGATACGACGTCCTGGATTACCTTGCTGGCGGCATGTCGGAGCAGGAGATCCCTCCGGGATTTCCCAAGCCTCACGTCCGACGATCTGAGGGCGGCGCTGGAGTTTGCCGCCGCGCGGGAACGTAGGCTAGCGACATCATCGGCTAAGTGAAACTGCTTCAGCGCAAGCGCCACGTGACTTGTCCTCACGCCGGCACCCACGGCAACGGCGCCTGGCTCGCGAACTCCGTCTTGCAGTCGATCACGGCCGGGACTTTCGACGCGAGTGCTTCCTTGAACGCTTTCGCGAAGTCCTGCGGCTTCTCGACGGTGAAGCCGGCGCAGTCGAAGGTACGTGCGATCGCCGCGAAGTCGGTTTCCCGATACTCGAAGCATTCGCCCTTGCGGCTCTGGTCCCGCGTGCCGTAGGCGATGTTGAGATTGCGCACACCCTGCGCGAGGCAGTGATTGTTGTTGACGATGGTGACGGTGTTGATGCCGCGGCGGCGTGCGGTCTCGAGCTCGGGGAAGTGGTAGAAGAAGCCGCCGTCGCCGGTGAAGCAGATCACCGGCTTGTCGGGCGCGGCGCACTTGGCGCCCAGTGAAGCCGGGAACGACCAGCCGAGCGAGCCGGCGGCGCGCACGTAACGTTGCATCTCGTGCCGCAGATAGACGAGCGTGCCGGTCCACAGCGCGGCGTAGCCCGTGTCGGCGACGAGGATCGCGTCTTGCGGCAGCACTTCGTTCAGCTCACGGCACAGGCGCTCGGGCCGCATCGGCATCTGGTCCGAGGCGCGGGCCTTCTCCGCTTCGGCGCGCCATTCATCCACGAAGCCTTTGGTGCGCGAGAGCCACTCGGTGCGGCTCGTCTTGCCGCACGCCGCAGCGAGTGCTTCCAGTGCCGCGCGCACGTCCGCCTGGATGCCGATCGTGTTCGGATAGTTGCGGCCGATCTCGACCGGATCGAGATCGATGTGCAGGATCGCCGTGCCCTGTGCGGGCATCTTCCAGTTCGCGGTCGTGTGGTCGCTCGTATTGCTGCCGGCGTAGATCACGAGGTCCGCTTCCGCCACGACGTGATTCGCGCAACCGCGGCCGTAGAGACCGACCATGCCGCGGAACAGCGGATGGTCCTCGATCATCAGGTCCTTCGCATCGAGCGTCGCGACGACGGGACACTGGATCTTCTCGGCGAATTCGCGCAGCGCCGTGCGCGGCTCCGCACACGACGGCGGCGCGATCGGCGACGATCACCGGCCGCGTTGCACCGCCGATTGCTTTCGCCGCACGCTTCACCGCATCCGGATCGGGATGAGGCCGGAACGCGGGAAAGCGCGTGTGCGCTTCGTCGGCCAGCACGTCGAACGTGCCTTCGAGGCGCCGTGATGGCATCCCCCGTGAACCCGGCCATGTCGAGATGAACGGGCCGCGGCGTGCCCGTGGTCGCCTCACGGAACGCCTGGCGCATGAGCTGCGGGATTTGCTCGAGGGCATCGACGCTCGCATGGAACTTGGTGACGGACGCATAGAGCTTCGAGTGCTCGACTTCCTGATAGGCATTGCGATGCTGGAATGGCGCGACGTGCTTGCCGGTGATCGCCACGACCGCGGAGTGTCCGAGATACGGGTCCTGCATGCCTGCGGCGAGATTCGCGGCCCCGACCGACTGTGCCATGCACACGCCCGGCTTCCCCGAGATGCGCGCATAACCATCCGCCATGTAGGCGACGGCCTTCTCGGAGTGGCCGAGCACACGCGTGATGTTGAAATCCTCCATCTCCGCGAGCGCGCGCCGCAGGATCGCGTCCATGAAGAAGACGTGCGTCACGCCGTACGCTTCGAGCATGCGCGCAAAGAGGCGTGCACCGGTCAGTTTCTCAGCCATGTTTGTTTCCTCCAAACGTGGATCGTGACTCGTGGCCGTGCCGCAAGTTTGAGTCTTTGACTCGTCATTCCGGACCGCAGGGCAGTGCGAAGTGATCCGGAATCGAGAGCTGTAATTGCCTGGATCCCGGCTTCGCGCCGGGATGACGAATTGAGCGATTCACTGGGCACCCACACCAGCCACACCAGCCACACCAGCCACACCAGCCACACCAGCCACACCAGCCACACCAGCCACACCAGCCACTTATGTGGCCGATTATCTTACACTGCCGACTCGCATCGAAGTCACGAGGATCGCCGATGTCGGATCGTGTGCTGAAGGACACGCATTGCTTCTCGCTCATCGCATGTCTCGCGCTCGCGTTCGCGTCGCCCCACGCGCACGCCCAGCCCTATCCCGCGAAACTCATCCGTCTCGTCACCGGTTCCGCGCCCGCGGGCGGCGCCGATCTCACGGCGCGCGCAATCCATCCGAAGCTCGCCGCCGCGCTCGGTGCGCAGATGATCGTCGAGAATCGTCCCGGTGTGGCGGGCATGCTCGCGAACGAGCACGTGGCGAAGGCCGCGCCCGATGGCTACACGCTGCTGCTTCAGCCGGGTTCTTTCGTGACCGTGAGCACGCAGCTCAACTCGAAGACATCGTGGGATCCGACGAAGCTGCTCGCGCCCATCATCCAGGTGAGCGCCTATGACTTCGTGATGGTCATCCACCCATCCGTCCCGGCACGCACGCTGAAGGAACTGGTTTCGGTCGCGCGCGCGAAACCGGGTGCGTTGTCGTTCGTGTCGACGGGCGTCGGCAGCAACTTCCATCTCGCCGGAGAGCTGTTCAAGCTGGGCACGAAGACGGACATGCTTCACGTGCCGTACAAGGGCAGCGCGCAGGCGATCGTCGATCTCGTTGCCGGCCGCGCGGAAGCGATGTTCATCCACGTTCCCGTGGTTCTGCAGCACATCAAGAGCGGCCGTCTGCGTGCCGTGGGCGTCACCGGCGCGCGCCGCAACGCCCTTCTGCCGGACGTGCCGTCGATCGGCGAGGCGCTGATCAAAGGCTACGAGATCACCGGCTGGGAAGGCATTTACGCGCCCGCAGGCACGCCGCGCGAGATCGTCGCGAAGGTGAACGAGACCGCCGCCGCGGTGCTCGGCACACCGGAGTTGAAAGAGGCATGGGCGGCCAAAGCCGTGGAGTTTCTGCCGAATACGCCGGAGGAATTCACTGCAAAGACGCGCCGGGATTACGAAAACACGGCGGCGATCATCAAGGCAGCGGGAATCAAGCCGGAGACGTAGGAGGGCTCTGAAATGCGGCTGCGCGCCCGGGGCAGGAATTCACGAAGTGCCGGCGCGCGTGGCTCACTGCCTGCGATTTTCGGTTAATGTCATGGCTTAGACCCATGCGGCATGGCCCCATGAAAGTCCGGTTCGTCTTCTCCGCGTTCGTGCTCGGCGGCATCGTCGCGACGGCGGCGATGGGCGGCACACTCTGGATGGTGGCGCTTTCGGTACGGCGATCTCGACGAAGCGCTGGAGCAGCGCAAGCGCCATCTGCATGCGGCTGCCGAGCTCATGAAGCTGATCCAGCCGGCCGCGGTTGTCGAGGCCGAGGTCGAGAGCACGCACGCCGTAGCGCTTCAGAAGGAATGGATCGACTCCGGAGCGCCGGAGGATGAGCTCACCGTTCTCCGCGAAACACTGGAAGCGCGTCTTCAACCGGAGCCGGTCACTGTCGCAGCGGTGCGGGGGCTCAATCCTTCGAAAGGCGAATTCGCTGTCGCCGCGAGTTCGCATGCCGACCGGGCGCTGAAGCAGAGCTACGGAGCCGACGCGGTCAGCCGCGGGGCGAGGCTCGTCTCGAATGCAGGCCGGCTCATCGAGATGGCGAATGCGCGCACCAATCGCGCCATGGACGCCGCCGTGCAGCGACTGGGGCATGCCATCGGGATCGCGCTCGGAGCGGCTGCGTTGATGGTACTCCTCACGATCGCTGCCGGCGTTCTGCTGAGGACGACTATCATGCGTCCGATCGGACGCCTTGCGCGAGACGTGGAGGTGACGGAGTCTGACAGCGGAGCGCTGCTCGATCCCGGCACGCCCATCGTTGAATTCCAGTCGATCGCAAAAGCGCACAACGATCTCAAGGAAGCGCTCGAAAACGAAGTGCGTGCGCGCCTGCGCTTGACGCTCGAATTGCAGAAGGCGCGCTCGGCAGCCGACGCGGCGGCACGCGCTCACGATGAGCTCCTCGTGCGCATGCAGGAGCAGCAGGCGCCCGAGGCGCCGGAGGGAGAAGAGCAAGCGGCCGCCAGAGTGGTGAACATCGGCGCGCCGGACCGGAAGCCGCGCGGATCGAAGCGCCGGCGTCGCAATCAGAACGTATAGTATTCTCGCCGCTGGATCTTCCCTCCCATCGCGTATCGCGATGCTGAACAATCTCGAGATGAGCCGTCTGGATCTCACGCGCCTGCTCGCACCTTCCGCCATCGCGCTCATCGGCGCGTCGACCAACGCGCATTCGATCAGCGGGCAGCCGCTGTATCACATGCTTGCGAGGGGCTATGCGGGGCAGCTTTATCCCGTCAATCCGAATCGCGCAGAGGTGCAGGGTGTCAAGGCGTATCGCACCGTTCGCGAGATTCCGGATGCGTGCGACGTCGCCGTGATCACCATTCCCGCGACCCATGTGCCCGATGCGCTCGAACAGTGCGGCGAGGCGGGCATTGCGTTCGCCGTCATCCTGAGCGCGGGCTTCGGCGAGATGGGCGAAGCGGGAGCGGACATGCAGCGCAAGCTCGACGCGGCCATCGCGAAGAGCGGCGTGCGGGTCGTCGGCCCGAACTGCGTCGGCACGATGAATCTCATCGCGAACGCCTACTGCGCGTTCGGCGGCGCGTTGGGAGACAAGACGCTCACTCCGGGGCCGCTTGCGATCGTTTCGCAGAGCGGAGGCTTCGGCCTCTCGATCATGGCGCTCGCCAACGCTCACGGCGTAGGCACCTGCTACAACATCTCGACCGGCAACGAAGCCGATCTCACGTTCTTCGACTTCGCGCACGATTTTCTCGACCGCGAGGAAGTGAAGATGATCGCGGTCTATATGGAAGCGAGCACCGAAGGGCGGAAGCTGCGCGGGCTCGGGCAGCACGCGCTCGACGTGGGCAAGCCCATCCTCATGCTGAAGGTCGGAAACAGCGGTGCGTCGCGCCGCGCGGCGAACTCGCACACGGGCCGCCTCACCGCGGACTACACGCTGTTTCGGACGGCCTTTCGCGAAGGCGGCTTCATCGAGGTCGAGGACCTCGACGAGCTTTCGGAAGTCGCGCAGCTCGTGATCGGCCGCAAGTATCCGAAGGGACGCCGCGTCGGCGTGCTGACGGGCTCGGGCGGCTGGGGCGTTATTACGGCGGAGCAACTGGAGAAGAACGGCCTCACGCTGCCGACGACTTCCCGTGAGGTGCAGGAGAAACTGCTTACTCTGAATTCGACGTTCTCGTCGGTCATCAATCCGATCGACATGATGGCGAACTACCACGATCAGTACAAGGCGCTGCAGGTGCTGCTGGAAGACCCGAACTTCGATCAGTTCATCGTGCGCACTTCGGCCGGCTCGTCGCTCCCGGAGTGGGTGGAGCGCTTCATCGAGAACGCCGCTACCACCGACAAGCCGATGATCGTCAACTGGGCATCGGTGCCCGGCCGCGACGCGCACCTGAAAAAGCGTCTGGAAGAGGCCGGATTCCTGTGCTCGACTTACGCAAGCCGGATGGCACGCGCGGTGGGGGTGTTCACGGACTTCGCGCTGAAGCTCGAGCGGCTGCGCACCCGCGGCGAGACCGAGCGTGCGGTTCCCCGGCACGCGCTCGAATGGAGCGGCACGTCGGGTGCGCTTTCGGAACATGTGTCGAAGGACTGGATCGCCCGTTATGGCATTGCCACGACGCGCGAAGTGCTGCTTGCGCTCGACGAAGTACGGGCGCTGCGCGAATGTCCTGTCTCGTTTCCCGTCGCGGTGAAGCTCGCTTCGCCCGACATCCCGCATAAGACGGAGGCCGGCGCGGTTCAGTTGAACGTCGCATCGCTCGATGCGCTGAAGCGTGCGGCCGAGGCCGTTCACGCCTCGGGGCTCAGGCATACGCCGTCGGCGCGCATCGAAGGCATATCGATTCAGGAGATGGCGAGCGGCATCGAGGTGATCCTCGGCGCAGTCAACGACGCGCACTTCGGTCCGTACGTGATGGTGGGATTGGGAGGCGTGTTCACCGAACTTCTCGGCGATGTCTCGCATCGCTTTGCGCCCGTTTCGTCCGGAGACGCGCGAGAGATGATCGATGAGCTGAAAGGTGCTCGGCTGCTACAGGGTTTCAGAGGCGCGCTGCCCGCCGATATTCGGACGCTCGCGGATGCGATCGTGAAACTGTCCTGGCTGATCGCGGACCATCAGGACCGCATTGCGGAAATCGACGTGAACCCGCTCTTCGTGCGCGAAGATGGCAGAGGCGTCGTCGCGGCCGATGCGCTGGTGATCGTGCGATAGCTGCGCGAATTGCACTATCATCAGCCCGTATCGCCTGAACGCTTCGAGCGCCGTCCGAGCGCCGCGAAATCCCACCGGAGGAGTGAATGGCAACGATGACGGGCATGCGCTATGTCGCGGAGGCGCTTCGAGGATACGGTGTCACCCACGTTTTCTTCGTCCCGCAGATGCTGCTGCCGATGTTGACCGGCATGGAAGGCATGGGCATACGCCGCGTGATGACGCACGGCGAGAAGGCGGCGGCCTACATGGCGGACGGCTACGCGCGGGCGTCGCACAAACCCGGCATCTGCATGGCGCAGCACGTCGGGGGCTCGAATCTCGCAGCGGGACTGAAGGATGCGTATCTCGCGTGCTCGCCCGTGATCGCACTGAGCGGCGGTCCTGCGCCGCTTGCCCGCCATCGAGGCGCGTATCAGGAGCTCGAGGACTTCGCTCAGTTCGAGGCTACGACGAAGTTCAACGCGCACGTCGATCACATTTCGCGCATCCCGGATCTCCTGCGTCAGGCCTTCCGTGAGGCGACGAGCGGCGCGCCGGGCCCGGTCAACCTTCAATTCCTCGGCCACCACGCCGAAGTCGCTATCCCCGAAGCGGAGCTCGAGCTCCTGGTCGACGAGCGCTTCAGGAGCGTTCCGCCGTTTCGTCCGGCCGCGGAACAGAAGGACGTGGAAGCAGCGCTCGAGCTGCTCGATCGCGCCGAGCGGCCGATCATCGTCGCGGGCGGCGGCGTCGCGTGGTCGAGTGCGCAGAGCGAAGTCGTAGCGCTCGCGGAGAGGCTCGGCATTCCCGTCGCGACCTCGCTCAACGCGAAAGGCACGATCCTCGAAACGCATCCGTTGTCGGTCGGCGTGTGCGGCACGTATTCGCGCAGTTGCGCCAATCGCTCCGTCGGAGAAGCGGATCTCGTGTTCTTCATCGGCAGCCGTACCGGCGGTCAGGTCACGACGCGCTGGCAGGTGCCGCGCATCGGCACGCCCGTCATCCATCTCGACATCGACGCCGCGGAGCTCGGCCGCAACTATCCGACGAAGGTGGGCCTCCTTGGCGACGCGCGAACGGTGCTCGCACAGATGCTGGCTGCGGCCAAAAAGACGAGCGCGGACAAGCGCCCCGCGTGGCGCTCACGCGTGCAGGGCCTCGTCTCCGAGTGGCGGGCTTCGATTGCGGCGAACCTGGAGTCCGATGCCGTTCCCATGCGGCCGGAGCGCGTGTGCCGTGAAATCACGAACGTGCTCCCCGAGGGCGGCGTCCTCGTATGCGACACCGGCCACTCAGGCATCTGGGCGGGGACGGTCGCGGAATTCACGCGTCCCGGACAGCGGCTCATTCGCTGCGCCGGCTCACTGGGCTGGGCACTGCCCGGCGCGATCGGTGTGAAGTGTGCGCTGCCGGACACGCCGGTGATCTGCTTCTCGGGCGACGGCGGCGCTTACTATCACCTCGCGGAGATCGAGACGGCGGTGCGCTACGGCGTGAATGCCGTTCTCGTCGTGAACAACAACGGGGCGCTCAATCAGGAGATCCCTCACTTCGATCACGCATATGGCGGCGATCCGCAGGAACGCGGCCGCGAGATGTGGGGATTCAGCAAGGCGAATTTCGCGAAGATCGCGGAGGCGATGGGATGCCGCGGCATCCGGGTCGAGAAGCCGAACGAATTGCAGTCGGCGCTGAAGGAAGCGCTCGCCGCGAAGGCGCCTGTCGTTCTCGACGTCGTGACCGATCACCGCGCGTTTGCGCAAAAGACTTGGACGGGAAACCCTACTTAAGAACCACGCTCTGATCGGTGAGCGGCGCGCCTGGAACAGGCTGTCGCCGCGAACGAAGCATTCCGGCGCAAGTTAGTATTCTCATCAATCAGTACGAGGCTCAGGGCAGAAGGGGTGGCGGGGGGCTGCGGAGCAGCGGGGCCCGCGAACGAAGCATTCCGGCATCAGTTAGTATTCCCATCATCGGTACGAGGCCTTGGCAGAAGCGAGGTATTGCCTGAGGTTAAAGGAGACCACATGCACGGAACTGGAGAAGTCAGCATCACGCTGGACAACGCCGCGTCCGATGGCGAGCGCGTGCTGGGCAGCACGTTCTCGCCGGAAGTGATCGCCGAGAACATCGTCTTCGGCGAGGGGCCGATCTGGGATAAGCAGGGCGGGCAGCTTCTCTTCACGGACATCTGCGGCGATGCGATCTACAAGTGGAAGCCGGGCAGCAAGGCCGAGGCTATCCTGAAGCCGTCGAAGAAGGCGAACGGCATGGTGCTCGATCGCGACGGGCGTCTCGTCGTGGCGGGGTGGAGCGGCCGCACCGTGTTCCGCATCGAGAAGAACGGCTCGCTCACGACGCTTGCGGATCAATGGGAGGGCAAGAAGCTCAACAGTCCGAACGACATCGTCGTGCATTCGAAGACCGGCTGGATCTAGTTCACCGATCCGCCCGGTGGTCTCTTCAACGTCGGCATGGTTGGCGCGGACCTTCAGAAGTATCACGACATCCAGCCCGTGTTCCGCATCTCGCCGGACGGCAAGGAAATGAAGATCGTCACGACCGATTTCGTCTATCCGAACGGCCTGTGCTTCTCGCCGGACGAGAAGATCCTCTACATCAATTGCAGCCGCGAGCGCGTGATCCGCGCTTACGACATGAAAGACGACGGCAGTGTCGGACCGGCGCGGCTCTTCTTCAAGTACGAGCATCCCGACCAGGGCAATCCGGACGGCATCAAGTGCGACGTCGACGGACGCGTCTATTGCACCGGACCCGGCGGGATCTGGGTGCACAACCCTGACGGGAGCGTCGTCGGCCGTCTCAACATGGGCAACCATCACTCGACCAACATGTGCTTCGGCGACGAGGACTTCCGCGGGATGTACATCACGACCATCGGTTCGGTGGTGCGCATCCGGTTGAATACCGCGGGCGTGGCGAGTTTGCATTAACACCTTCTGCCGCTGGTGCCGCGGAGCAAAAGTCTTCTGCCGCTCCTTCGGCGTTGCGGCTTTCGCCGCGCTGCCTGCGGGCGCAAAAGCGGCGCTCATCGCGGCGGTGCCGCGAACAAAGGAGAGCAAATGGCATTCAGATTCGAAGTGGTGGCGGGGCCGTTCAAAGGCGCGACCGGCGGCCTTGCGTGGGACGGCACGCACATGCTGATGAGCGCCGTCATGGAAGAGAAGATCTACAAGTTCGATCCGAAGAGCGGCAACGTTTCGGAGTTCCGTCGTTACACGGGCCGCACCAACGGCATCGCGCTCGGTCCCAACGGCTCGGTGTTCGGAGCGCAGGAAGGCGGCCGGCGCGTGATCGAGTTCAAGAGCGACGGCAGCACCGTTCAGACGAACGATCTGCTCGACGGTCACCATCACAACCAGCCCACCGACATCGCTGTCGACAGCAAGGGGCGCGTGTGGTTTGCCGATGCATACAACACGATGCGTCCATACGGCCCGCCGATCTATCCGTTCCTCGATCACGCATCGATCCTGCGGCTGGAGCGCGCGGGGAACGAATGGACGTTGAAGCGCGTCACGAACGACACGAAAGGCGTCCGCGCGCTCGCGCTCTCGCCGGACGAGAAGACGCTCTATGTCGCTGAAGGCGATCCCGACCGTGATGGCCCGCGTGAGCTGCGGGCATACGACGTCAGCGGCGGAACGGTAGGCAACGGGAAGGTGCTTCACACGTTCGGCGCCGAATGAACGCGGCATCGAGGGCCTCTGCGTCGACAGCGAAGGCAATGTGATCGCGGTGGGCGGCTCGTCGAAAGGCGGCGCCGGAGCACTGGTCTACGTCTTCTCCGCCGCGGGGCAACTCATCGAGAAGCAGCCGGCTCCGTGCGACCTTCCGATGCGTGTCGCGTTCGGCGATGCCGACCTGTCGAGCCTCTATCTCACGGCGGGCGACGGCAAGCTGTATCGCGCGAAGGAGACCGGCCACAAAGGTGGCCACCGCTAAAGCGGGAAATCGGGGTCGGATCCACATTCGGGTCACCCACGCGGTCACGACAATCAAATCGTCATCCCGGAGGTGCGAAGCACACACGTCCGGGATCCAGGCTGCAATTTGAACGGCGCCTGGACCCCGGCCTCGCGCCGGGGTGACGATGAGGGGCGTCGCATGGCTTACGCACGGCGAGCAATCCCGCCCCGTTATCCCACGCGCGGCCCGGGCGGCACGTCGATTGCTGCCTTCCTCATGCGGCCTCGACAGCCGCAGCAGTCTTTTCAGATCGGAGGGTTTATGAATCAGCAAGATCGTCAAAACCAGCAAGGCCAACAGGGCCAGCAAAACCAGCAAGGGCAACAGAACCAGGCAGCAGGGACAAAAGGATCAAGGCCAGCAGGGCAATCAAAGCAACCAGGGCGGGCAGCAGGGCGGTCAGCAACATCAGACCGGCCAGAAAGACCAGCAAAGCCAGCAGCAGAACAAGCAGGGCCAACAAGGGAACCAATCCAACCAGGGCAACTCAAGGCGGGCAGGGCGACAAGGGAAGCACGGGCCGCTAGACCCTCCCCACGGCCTTTGAACAAAACCCGGGCAGCCTCAGGCGCCCGGGTTTTTCTTTTGCGGTGCAGTGCGATTTCGGCGCCGCAAGACGAGGCAGGCTGTCACACGCGTATCGTCCCGACTCAAGCCTGCTCGTCGTGGATGGCGCTTAACAGGCAGGCGCGCTGCGGATCGAATCGTCGATACGGCGCGCGATCCATTCGCCCGCCGAGCGCCCGAAGAACTGCCCGCGATCGACCAGCACTTCGCCGCGCAGGATCGTCGTTTGCGGCCAGCCCGCGACCTCGTAGCCTTCCCACGGGCTGTAATCGGTTTCGTGCAGGTCCTCGAGACGCACGCGGCGACGCACGTTCGGATCGAAGATGACGATGTCGGCGTCGCTGCCGACGGCGATCGCGCCCTTGCGTGGATAGAGGCCCATGATGCGCGCGGCATTGGCGGAGACGAGATCCACGAATCGCCCCAGGCTGTAGCCGCGCTTCACCACCGTTTCCGAGTACATCACGCTCAGTCGCGGCTCGACGCCCGCATTGCCGCCGGTCGTGTCGTCGATCCGCCGCCCCTGCGTTTTCACGCACAGCGGCGTGCAGATCCCGTCGGTTGCGACCGTGCTGATCTCGCCGCTCACCGTCCCCTGCCACAACGCGAGGCGATCGCGCTCGGGCTTGAGCGACGGATACGTGTGATAGATCTGCCCGTTCGGGCGCTTGTAGTCCTCGTTCGTATAGAGCATGTACTGGTGGAGCGACTCGCCGTAGATCGGGAAGCCCCGCGCGCGCGATTCGCGAATGGCCGCCACGCCGGTCTCGGCGCTCACGTGCATCATGTAGAGCGCCATGCCCTCGACGTTCTCCGCGAGCCGGATGATGTGCCGGAACGAGAGGTCTTCGGACAGCGTGCTGTGCACTTCGGCCATGTTCTCGAAGCCGACGCGATTCTCCGCGTATGAGCTTGTCGTACATGTGCATCACGAGATCGTCTTCCTCGGCGTGGATCGCGGCGAGCCCGCCGTGCCGCGCTGCGACTTTGAAGATCTCCCAGATGTGTCCGAGGCCGATCTTGCGACCCGTGACGACGGGCCGGATGTTCGTCATGAAGATCTTGATCGTGGGATAGCCTGCCTGGATCGCCTCCGGCAATTGCTCGAGCGTCTCCGGAGCGATCGACCCTTGCAGCATCACGTGGTACGCGTAATCGCAGTGACACACGCCTTTCCAGTCGACGTCCCGCCGGCGCAACGCTTCTTCCACCGTATCGCCCGGGTGGCACACCGCGAAATCGATGAGCATGGTCGTGCCGCCGTGCAGCGCCGCGCGGCTCACCTGCTCGGGGCCGGCGCTGAACACCGTCGGCGTGCCTTCCAGACCCGGATTCACCGGCCAGTTGGAGTGGATGTGCGGATCGATGCCGCCGGGGATCACGAGTTTTCCGGTTGCGTCGATCGTGCGCCCGGCCTGAACATCGCGCAGCACATCGGGTGCGGCAACGGCGACGATTTTCCCGTTTGCGACGGCGACGTCCCAGAAGCCCGGGCCGTTCGGGGTGACGACGTTGCCGCCCCTGATGACGAGATCGAACATGTCGAATCCTCCCAATAGCGCTTCCCATAATACATCGGTGCCGTGCGGCACCGGCTTTCCGCGCACACGATGCGAGCGAGAGCGGTTTGCGGCCGCCGTCGCATTGTGCGGCCACCCTCTGTTCCGCATGAAGCGAGTATGATCGCGCCATCCTGATTTGCCCGAAGCGCGCGATGGCGGGCAGCCTGTGACGAACGTCGCGTGACGTGCGGATATGACCGAATTCCAGAACCGGACCCTCATCTGCAGCGTTCTGTTTATCGACATCGTCGAGTACTCGCAAAAGCCGTCGTCGAGCAGATCAGCGCTCAAGGACCGGTTCAACGCGCTGCTGTCCGAAGCGCTGCGCGGCGTCGCGGTCAACGACCGCATCATTCTCGATACCGGCGACGGCGCCGCGATCAGCTTCATCGGCGACCCGGAAGACGCGCTGTTCGTGGCGACGGGCCTGCGCGACGTCATCGCAGGTTCGCAGCCCGAGCACGGCGCTTGTCGACGCGCATGGGTATCAACCTCGGGTCCCGTGCGGCTGGTGAAGGACATCAACGGCCAACCCGAACATCATCGGCGACGGCATCAACGTCGCTCAACGCGTCATGACTTTCGCGCGATCCGGGGCAGGTCCTGGTCTCGCGCTCGTACTACGAGGTCGTCTCGCGGCTCTCCGACGAGTCGTCCAAGCTCTTCAGCTACGAAGGCGCGCGAACCGACAAGCACGTCCGCGAGCACGAGGTCTATGCCGTCGGCGCGGTCCAGCCTGCCCGCCGGCGGGCCGAGCCCGAAGCAGGCGTGCGCAAGGAGGCGCAGGCGCCGGCCCCCGCGGTGCTTGCACGTGCCACGCAATCCGTACGTGGCGCCACTCGGTCGATCGTCGGACGTCCGCCGCTCGCGACCGCTCTCGCCGTCGCTGCGATTCTCATGGTTGCCCTCGTTGTGCGCGCGTCCCGCGACCCGGCGGACACGCCGAGCGCCGAAGCGCCGTCGGCCGCTCCGCAAGCCTCCGTCGAGCCGGCGAAGCCCATTCGGGTGCCCCAGCCGGAACGACGGGCGGACGCCGCGCCTGCGCCATCCAGCCGCTCGAAAGAGACTGCGGAAAAGGCGGCGCCGTCGGTCCCGGAAAAGGCGGCCGCCCAGGTCGTCCCGGAAAAGGCGAAGGCGCGGGCCCCGGAGAAGGCTCCGGCCCAGGTCGCTGCGGAAAAGGCGAAGACGCAGGTCGCGGAAACGAAGACGGCCCAGGCGGCCGCGTCGTCGGCTGCCGGTCGGGCGGTCGGGCAAACGTCAGACGGGGCACGCGAGGTGGCGCTCGAGTCGAAGCCTGCCGCGCCCGTTGCACCCGCGACAGTGAGCCTCGCGGTCGCGCCTTGGGGTGAAGTGCATGTCAACGGCAAGATGCAGGGCGTGAGCCCGCCGCTGCAGGAGCTTCAGCTCGCACCCGGCAAGCATCGCATCGAGCTGCGCAACACCGGCGCCAAACCGCACGTCGTCAACGTCGATGCCAAGTCGGGCGAGCGCATTCGCATCAGACACAAATTCAAGTGAGACGCTGGAACCGAGGGCAGGCCGGCATTTTCGCGCTGGCGCTGATGGGCGCAGCGGGGCTGGCAGGCTGTGGCGTGAATCCCATCCAGGACGTGCGGAAATTTTTTCAAGCGACAGGCGAGTCGGATCTGAAGGCCGGGATTCGCAATTACGAGGAGGGCCGGCTCACGGCGGCGGCCGAGAACTTCCGCGATGCGCTGCGTGCGCAGCAATTGACCGCCGCGAACGAGATCGCGGCCAACAAATACCTCGCGTTCATCGCGTGCTCGCACAAGCGCGAAAGCCACTGCCATGCATACTTTCGCCGTGTTCTCGAGCTGGAACCCGATTTCGAGTTGGACGCGGTCGAGGCCGGTCATCCGATGTGGGGACCGACGTTCCGCCAGTTGAAAGGACCCAGGTGAGCGCATCGAACGGGCTTCCAGCGGACCGCAAGCTGGGCCGCTACGAGATCGTGGCCGAGCTCGGCAAGGGCGCGATGGGCACCGTGTACAAGGCGAACGACCCGATGCTCGAACGCACGGTCGCGCTGAAGACGATCAATCTCGCGGTGAGCGCGAACGAGATGGCGGAATACGAGGCGCGCTTCTATCAGGAGGCGAAGGCCGCCGGGGGGCTCAACCATCCGAACATCGTCACGATCTACGACGTCGGCAAGACCGGCGACATGCCGTACCTCGCGATGGAGTATCTCGAAGGCAGCGAGCTGCACGAGATCCTGCGACATCGCAAGCCGCTGTCCGCCGCGCATGCGCTCGAGATCGCCGCGCAGGTCGCCGACGGTCTGGCCTACGCACACGACCGGGGCGTCGTGCATCGCGACGTCAAGCCGGCGAACATCATGGTGGTGCGCGACGGTCTGGTGAAGATCGCCGACTTCGGCGTGGCGCGCATGCGTTCCTCGGAGCGCGGGGCCGACACGCAGGTCGTAGGCTCTCCGCGGTACATGTCTCCCGAGCAGGTGCTGCGCAAGCGCGCCGAGCATCGTTCGGACATCTTCTCGCTGGGCATGGTGCTATACGAGATGCTGACCGGTGCGCCGCCCTTCACGGGCGCCGACCTGAACGCGATCCTGTTCCAGATCGTCAATGCCGAACCGGCCCGCGGCGAGCACGAAGGTCTCCGATCTGCCGGAGATGCTCGACTCCATTCTCGCGAAGGCACTGGCGAAAGCGCCGGAGGCCCGCTATCAGAGCGCACGGGAATTCGCCGCCGAGTTGCGCGAGTGCCGGCGTCAGATGGCGCAAGCTTCGACGCTCGCGGAGCTTGCGCTTCCGGAGAAGATCGCGCCGAAAGGGACGGAAACGCCCGCGAGTGCGCTGTCCGATAACGCCCGCGGCGCAGAAGGACAGACCGACAAGTCGCCGGCCGACGAGCACGCGAGGACACTCGGGCTCGCGAAAGGATTCGACTCGCTGACGGCCACGGCGCGTCTCGCTGCGGAGACGGGGGTACTCGGCGCGTTTGCATCCTACATCAGCGCCTCCGAAGAGGCGAAACCGCCGCCGAAGGCCGGGGGCAGCGCCGCTGCCGGCGAAACGGCGCCGCTGCCGCCAACACCCGCCACTGACATCACCCCCGCATGGAGCCCGACTCACCGGCTCGTGTTCGGGGCGAGCGTGGCGGTCGCGCTGGTGCTGGCGGTGCTGATTGTTTACGTCTGAAGCGAGCGCGATGGCCGGAGAGCCGCGCTGTTGCGTTCTACACTGACCCTCGTACGATCGGACGAGAGTTCTAATCGAAGCCGGAAGGCTACGTTCGCGGCGACAGCCTGTCCCAGGCGCGCCGCTCACCAATAGGCGAGGGTTCTACCAGTTTCTGTTTCGCGACTCCATACTCCGTGGCAACGCGGGCAACGAGCTCTCCAGCGCTCGGCACGGAGTCGATGTCACCCACACCCTGGCCTGCGCCCCAGATGTCTTTCCAGGTCCGGGTCGTTCGTCGCGCGAGCGTGTACTGGAGCTTCCTCGGGGACCGGCAGGTTGTCCGGGTCGAGGCCGGCGTTGCGGATGCTCGGCTTGAGATAGCTTCCGTGCACGCCGCTGAAGAAAGGCGTGTAGACGATGTCCTCCGCCGTGCTCTCGACGATCATCTGCTTGTAGGCTTCGACCGCCAGCGATTCGCGGCGTGGCGATGAAGCGCGTTCCCATGTACGCCGCGTCGCAACCCATCGCCTGCGCGGCGAGCACCGCCGGCGCCATTGGTGATCGCGCCGGCGAGCACGAGCGGCCCGTCGAACATGCGCCGGACCTCGTTCACGAGCGCGAATGGGTTGATGCGTCCCGGCATGGCCGCCCGCGCCCGCGCACACGAGTATCATGCCGTCGACGCCTGCCTCCAGCGCTTTCTCGCCGTGGCGCACCCGGATGACGTCGTGGAAGACGAGCCCGCCGTACCCATGCACCCGCTTCGCGATCGTCGGTCGGCGCGCTGAGCGACGTGATGATGATCGGCACCTTGTGCTTGACGCAGACCTCGAAGTCCTGCTCCAGCCGCTTGTTGGCGGGATTGACGATCAGGTTGACGGCGAAGGGTGCGGCCGGCGCGTCCGGGTTCGCCAGCGCGGTGTGCGTCGAGCGCCTCCTCGATCTGCACGAGCCACGTGCTCGAACAGCTCCTGCGGACGGGCATTGAGCGACGGGAAACGCGCCGATGATGCCCGGCTTTGCATTGCTCGATGACGAGCTCGGGGCCGGAAACGAGAAACATCGGCGCGCCGATCACCGGCACGCGCAGATGCGCGAAAACTGTTCTCAAGTCGCTCACTGGATCGCGCTCCATGAAAAGGCCGGATTCTAAAGGAGGTACGTCGAAGGCGAGCGCCACCCTTCAGCGTGCCAGTCCCATCGCACGCCACACCGGCAACGCGGCCGCGATCGAGATCAGCACCAGCACGCCCCAGAGGAACGCGAGCCGCCGCGCACGCGCGTGCGTGAACAACTCGCCCGAGCCGTGATAGAGCGCGAGATAGACGGTGCTCTGATATGGCAGAAACCATACGTGTGTGGATACGATCGAGATCAGCGCGACGAGAAACGGATGCACCTGCGCAGCCGATGCCGCGGGCAGAGCCACGAGCGTGAGGAGCGGCGCCGCGGCCTGCCAGCGCACGATGAACGAGAGCAGGAACCCAGCCACGGCGAGCGTTAAGCAGAACACGAGGCTGCTGCCGGCGAGCGACGCGATCGGCGCGGAAAGGATGCGCGCGAGCCACGCATCGATCTCGAGCGAAGCAAATACCGTTGCGAGGCTCGTGATCGCGCCGAAGAAGACCAGGAACGGCCAGTTCACGCCGGTGCGCAGCATCGTCGAGTCGACGCCGCCGCCGATCGCGAGCGCGACGAGCGCCGCCACACCGATCCATGCGCCGTTCACGCCGTGCAGCGGCTCGCGTCAGAAAACCGGCGATGAGCGCGGCAAGCACGATCAGGCACAGGCGTCTCGTCGCGGCGGATCGGGCCGAGCACGGCACGCTGCAGCGCCAGCCGGTCGCCCACGTCCGCTGCCGGTGCAGCCGGCCGGTAAAGCGCGACCACCGCGGCGATCGCGAGCACGAACAGCACGGCATGCAGCGGCAGCGCGGCGATGAACCAGCCGACGAAGTCGAATTGCGCGCGCATCTCCGGCGGCAGGATGCCGTGGACCAGCAGGCCCACGGAGGAACCGGTGAGAAACAGCGCCGACATCTGTCCGAAGCCCACGAGCGACGCCGAGCGCCAGTCCCGTGGCCGCTTTTCCGCCCAGACGATATCCCAGCGCCTCGGCGACTTCGCGCACCATCGGTGCGGCCAGCGCCGTGCGGCTCGTCGCGTTCGGCAGCGTGGGCGTCACGATCGTTCCGACCAGCGCGAGCGTGAGACACCGGCGCGCGAACCCGGCGGGCTTGCGGCCGAGCGCGATCAGCGCAACGCGATAGAGGAGCCCGGTATTGCCGACCGCCACTCCGATCGCGAGCACCGCGAGCACGAGTATCCAGGGCTGAGTCGCGAAGCCGCCCAGTGCCTCGGCAGGCGCGACGATGCCCGTCACGACCCACGCGGCGAGCAGCGCGAGCGCGACGATCGCCTCCGGCAACGCCTCGGTGGCAAACAGAATCGCCGCGGCAACCAGCGTGAGGAGCGCACGCCATCCTTCCACGCGACAGGTCCTCCGGCGGCGTCGTGGTCCAGAAGAGGAGCGGCACGATGGCGAGCACGAGTCCGGCGAGCTCCTTCGTAAGCAGCGGTCTCTTCGGGGCCTTGGCTTCGGTGGCCCGCGAAAGGGGCGCTTCCGGTGCCTCGGCCTCGAGCGTCATGTGCGCGTCGCGCGCTCGCGGCCCGGCCGAGCGCAGGCGCTTCACGTCCTCGTCCGATCCGGCGGCGCGATAGGTTGCGAGCGCGTCCGACGTGCGCCCTGCGCGCTCGAGCTCGTGCGCGATGTCGCAGAGGCGGGCGCGGATGTCTTCGCTGCGCCGCTCTGCGTGCAGGCCGCGCAGCAGCGCTTGCCGGATCGCGCGCGGCACGACCAGAGACGAGGCAGTGCGCGCTTCCGAGTCGACATCCGTGCCGGCTTCCTGCGGCCGTGCGAAGAAGGGCGTGCGTTGCGCGAGGTCGTCCATGCTCGCGCGCGCCGCGTCCTCGGGGAGGTCCGCAAGACGCGCGAGCACCGCGACCGGCGGATCGCTCGAAGAACGCCGCAGCTTCGACGAGCGTGCGTTCCCGCCTATCGAGCGCGCGCAGGCGTGCCGCGATCCAGCTCTCGAGCTCGCCCTGAAGCTCGCCCAACGCCCGGCGTGTGCGCGCAAGCTCGAGCCCGACTGCGCGTGCTCAAGTGCAGCATGAGCTCCGGTTCGCCGCGCAGCAGCGGATCGAAGCGCTGTGCGCGGCAGCACCCAGACGCGTATCGAGGTCACCGCGACGACACTCGCGGAGCGCGGCTCGTCCGTAAGGAGGGCGAGCTCGCCGAACACGCCATAGGGATGGATGAAGCCGATGGAGGAGCCCGCGACGCGGCGTTCCGCCGTGCCGGCGTGCAGGATGTACAGCGCGTCGCCTTCGCCGCCGGCCTCGAAGACGACGGTGCCCGCTTCGAGATAGCGGTCTTCGAGCACGCCCGCGAGCTTTGCGCGATCCACGGGCGAGAGGACGGCGAATACCGGCACTTCGGTGAGCGCCCGTGCGGCGGCGATCCGCTGCTCTGTGTCATCCATCGTCATTGCCCTTACAGCCTGCGGTGGTTCTGCCCGAGCCCTCGTACGTCTTGATGGAAATGCTAATTGACGCCTGAAAGCTACGTTCGCGGGAGCCCGCGGACGGCGGAGCAGTGCCTGCCGCGTAGCGGGAGGTGCGACCCGGAAGCGGGCTGAGGCGCGCCTTCAACCGCGTGCTTATGCTCGCCTACGCCGTCGGATCCCCGCAAGCGGGGCCCCTCCTTCCCGGCTTCAGCGCGCCCGCTGCTCCGCAGCCCCCGCTCACCGCAACAGCGTCGTTCTAAGGAACGCGGTGCTACACTGGCCCGAGATCGAATCTGGAGCGATCAGAATGCCCAAAGCGATGTGGAACGGCGCGCTCATCGCCGAAGCACCGGAATCTGCGGTCGAGCTCGTCGAAGGAAACGTCTATTTTCCCGCGGACACGGTGCGGCGCGAGTATCTGAAACCGAGCGACACGCATACGGTGTGCGGCTGGAAGGGCATCGCAAGCTACTATCACGTCGAGGTCGGCGGCGAGGTGAATCGCGACGCGGCGTGGTTCTATCCCGATCCCAAGGAAGCCGCCGCCCGGGTCAAAGACCGCATCGCGTTCTGGAAAGGCGTGACCGTCGAGCGCTGAGCCGGGACTGCGGCCTCGACAATACATGCGGGGAGCGCAAGCCCGCCGCGGGCTATACTCGCCGTTTTCACGCCGCAGTCCCCTCCCTCGCAAATGATTGAAATCAATGAACGTATCGAAGTGCCGGCGTCGCCGCGTCCGGTCTGGGATCTTCTTTCTCACCCGACCGCCGTGGTGGAGTGCGTGCCCGGCGCGACGCTCGGCGAAGCGCATGACGACGGGTCTTTCGACGGCAGTCTCCTCGTGAAGTTCGGGCCGGCCAAGGTGACCTTTCGCGCGCACATCAACCTGGAGCTGGACGATGCCGCTATGAAGGGTCGCGTCACCGCGCGCGGCAAGGACAACCAGGGCGGGACGCGTTTCACGGCGGCCACCTCGTTTGCGGTCACGGAGCAGGCGGAAGGCACGGGCTCGACCATCCTCATCGTGGGCGAGACCGAAATCGGCGGCAAGCTCGCCAATATCGTCGAGTCCGGTGCGAAGATCGTCATCAAGAAAATGACGACCGAATTCGCAGAGCGCCTCGCCGCGCGCTGCGCGGGAGCGACCGCCTTCTGCGAAGCGGAGCCCGCGAGCTCGCCGCCTGCTGCTTAAGCAGCTTCGCGGGGCTGCCGCGCCCGACTCGAAGCCCGTCGATGACCGGAGGATGGGATGAGTCCGGGCAGATGCAGCGCCATGGCAGCAGTCCTGTGCGCGGCAGCGGGGCGAAAATCGCAAAGGTCTTCGCTGCTCGGAAGATGCGGGAGAAGCTGATCGCACTCGGGATCGAAGCCGTGGGCAGCGCGCCCGAGCAATTCACCGAACATCTCAAAAACGAAATCGCCCGCTGGACGCCGGTGATTCACAAGGCCCGTCTGAAGGGCGACTGAGCGCCACGCGATAATTCCAATCGGAGGAGCCCACATGAAGCGACTTGTTCTTCTGTTTGCCGCCGCCGTTCTGGCTGCGCCGGTGTTCGCCCAGCAGAACTATCCGGCGCGGCCCCTGCGTATCGTCATTCCGTGGCCGCCGGGACAAGCGACCGACCTCGCGGGTCGCCTGGTGGCGCAGAAGCTCACGGAACTCCTCGGCCAGCAGGTGATCGCCGACAACCGTCCCGGCGCCGGTGGCATGATCGGAACCGACGTCGTGGCGAAAGCGACGCCGGACGGTTATACGCTGCTCGCGGCGTCCTCGGGCCCCGTGACGATCAATCCGCTGCTCCAGAAAGCGCCGTACGACGCCGAGCGCGATCTCGTCCCGGTGGCGAACGTCGGGCTCTCGCCGTACATCCTGGTGGCCGGCATGAAGTTTCCGGCGAACAACGCGCGCGAATTCATCGCCGTGGTGAAGGCGGGTCCCGGTAAGTACAGCTTCGCTTCGTCCGGCACCGGAGCGACCGCGCATCTCGTCGCGGAGCTCTTCAACGGGCGCGCCGGATTGCAAGTCACGCACGTGCCGTACAAGGGGAGCGCGCCCGCCATGGTCGATGTCATCGGCAATCAGGTCGCCTATGCGCTCGAAACGATGGCCGCGACGATGCCGCACGTCAAAGCCGGGCGGCTCAAGGCGTTCGGCATCTCCACGATTCGTCCGAGCGCGCTGGCACCGGGTATCGAACCACTGGCGAAAATGGCCGACCTCCCCGGGTTCGACGCGTCCGCCTGGATCGGAGTGATGGTCCCCACCGGCACGCCGAAGCCGATCGTCGAGCGTCTTTCGCGCGCGATCGACACGGGAATGCAGGGTAATGACATGCGCGAGCGCGTCGCCGCCGCGGGGCTCGAGGTCGACTACCGTCCGCCCGCAGAGTTCGCGAAATACCTGAAAGAGCAGCAGGTGCGCTTCGCCGAGATCATCAAGAAGAACAACATTCGGATCGATTGACGTGAGGCCACGCGCGACATCGCAGCGCCTGCTGTTCCCGAGCGTCGAATGAATACGGATCGACGGCCATGATCGGAAGTGCGGCACCGAACGAGCTGGTACTCGTGCGAAGCGAAGAACGTGACGGGGGCCGCGTCGCGTTCGTCACGGCCAATAATCCGTCGAAACGCAACGCCATCGGCATGCCGGGTAAGCGTGCACTGGTGGCTGCGTTCGAACGTTTGTCCGAGGACGCCGAGCTGCGCGCGGTCGTGCTGACCGGCGCGGGTGACAAAGCGTTCATCGCCGGCGCGGACCTCGCGGAGATGAAAGATCTCGGCGTCGAAGAAGCACGCGAGGAACACACGCTCACGCATCTCGCATGCGACGCTATCCGGCGATGTCCGGTGCCGGTCATCGCGCGAATCAATGGCTACTGCCTCGGCCTCGGGATGGAGCTCGCGGCGTCGTGCGATCTGCGCGCGGCCTCCGAGCATGCGCGCTTCGGGATGCCGGAGGTGCGCGTCGGTCTGCCCTCGGGGATGGAAGCGGCGCTGCTTCCCGCGCTCGTCGGCTGGGGACGCGCCGCGGAGCTCGTGCTGACGGGCGACGTGTTCGACGCGCGCGACGTGTACCAGTGGGGCTTTCTTCAGAAGCTCGTGCCGGCCGCGGAGCTCGATCAGGCGATCGAAAAATGGATCGCGTCGATCTTCGCGAGCGGCGCGCGCGCCGTGCGGCTTCAGAAAGCGCTCATGCGCGACTGGGAACGCCTGCCGCTCGACGAGGCGATCCAGCAGGGCATTCGCGCCTGCGTCGAAGCCAGGCGCACGGACGAGCCACGGCGTTTGATGACGGCGTTTCTGAATCGAAGGCGAGGTTGAACCCCATGGTTGATGCCCTGGATTCCGTCTTCGCGACGGAATGACGACGTGTGTGTGTTACGCGCCTGCGCGTCTTTGTTGTGTGGCAGAGCCACCTTAAGTGGCGTCATCCCGGGCGTGCCGGAGGCACACGGACCCGGGATCCAGGACGAACGCCAACGGCGCCGGTTCCGCGCGACGGAATCACGCTCGGGCCGCCGCGACCCTATAGCGAAGTCGCCGCCGTCGTCGAACTCCGCCAACGTATCGCTGCCGCTGTCGTAACTGTTGTCGAAGCTGTTCAGCAGCTCCGGTTCGCTCGCGGCGGCGTGCTGCTCCGGCAGCGCATCGGGCGTGGCCGCCGTCTGCGCATCGTCGCGGTTCATGAGGCCCTGGATGCCCTGGAACAGGAAGGAGCCCGCGACCACACCCGCGGCCGTTGCCGCGATGTTGCCGAAGAGCCCGCCACCCCACGAGCCGCGCTGAGCGGGGGCGGCCGCCATCCCCGGGACGGGCTGCGGCGGGGCGAGCGGACCTTGCCGGGTGCCCGGAATCGGCGCCGAGCCGCTGTTCGCCTGCCGGCCCCACGCGTAGTTGTCGTTGAGAAAGCTCGACCCGCGCGATGCCGCGGGCGCCTGCTCGCGCTCGGTCTTGAGCTTCTGCACCTCGGCCTGCGAGGCCGCGAAGAGCTGTTCGAGCTGAATCGCGCGCTGCACGAGCAGATAGGCGGCGTCGGGCTGCCGCGCGGACGCCTCTTTGATGAGCGCCTCGGCTTCGTGGTCCTTCGAGCCCGCTTGCGCGTCCTTCAGTTGCTCGAGAAAGCGCGTCAACAGTTCCTTCTCCTGCAGCGTCATCGTAGCGTCTCCTTGCGAATGAAGTCTTGTCTCGTAGGCTCTGACCGCCGGGGTGTGCGAATGTTCCAGCCGCCGTTCGGTCGCCGTAGACCGAAGCGTGTCGGACTTGCCACCCGACACCGCGACATAAAGGAAGGGAGGTAACGGAGGAAAAACTTAGATATCCTCTGTTCCGTAGGGCGGCGAGGCCCGAGCGAACGCGAGCGCCCCCTAAGCAAAAGGAAAGGAGGTTACGGAGGAAAAACCTGGGTTTTCCTCTGTTCCGTAGGGCGGCGAGGCCCGAGCGAAGGCGAGCGCCGCCCCTAAGCAAAAGGAAAGGAGGTTACGGAGGAAAAACCTGGGTTTTCCTCTGTTCCGTAGGGCGGCGAGGCCCGAGCGAACGCGAGCGCCGCCCCCTACTCAGTCCGAGGCCGCCACTGGCCGCCTTCGACCAGGGCGTAGAACTTTTCCGTGATCTGGTTGAGCAGCTCCGGCTCCTCGATATTGACGAGATGGCCGGTTGCCCCGACCACGGTGAGCGATGCCGCCGGGCATACGCGCTTCACGAAGAGGCTCGCGTCCACGGCCGCCGTGTCTTCGTCGCCGACGATCATATGCGTCGGCACCGTGAGCGCGCTCAGTTCGCGCTCGAGCTTCATCAATGGAGGCCGCCGCGCCTGAATCCCGCGCTGAGTGTTCGCGCAGCCTTGCGCCGAATGCTCGAGGAAGCGCCGGCCGAAATCGTCCCACGCACGCGGGTTCTTGCGTTTCAGCCGCACGCGATTCGGCGCCTTGCGCAGGCGCTCGAGCACGGACTCCAGTCCATCCTCCTCGTAGCGGCGCGCATTCTCGGCCGTCACGCGCTTTTGCTCGGCGCGATTTGAGAAACTCGAGCCGCTGCCCGCACCGATGGCGGTCAGCGTGATGGCCTGCCGCGGATAGGTGAGGCCGAAATGCAGCGTCGAGGCCGAGCCCATCGAGCAGCCCATGATGTGCGCGCGGCGCAACTTGAGGTGGCGCAGGATCGCCGCGATGTCGTTCACGGCGATGCCGGGTGCGTAACTCGACACGCGGGGCGGCACGTCGGACGGCGGATAACCGCGGGCATTGAAGGCGATGCATCGATACCGCCGGCTGAAGAACTGGATCTGCGGTTCCCAGCTTCGCAAGTCGCCGGAAAACTCGTGCACGAACACGATCGGCGTGCCCGTTCCCGCTTCTTCGTAGTAGAGCCGCACGCCATCCGGCGCTGTCGCATAGGCCACGTCTCACTCCTCCCTTACGGATTCGCGCCGGGCCGCGCCGGCGCCGTTCATTCGAGGCGGCATTGTAAACGTGCCAACGAGACGCTGCGCACGTCAGCCGAAACGTGCGCGCCGGCGTTCGGCGCACATGGTCTAATTGGCCCGTGTTTCGATCGAGTTCCCGAGCCTTCGATGTTCACCGACGCGCGAACATGAATCATGGCGACGCTCTCTGAACGACTGAGCGAATATGCGTGTGCACTGCGTCCGGGCGACCTGCCGGACGATGTCGTCACGCAGGCGAAGCGGCTTATCATCGATACCGTGGGTTGCGCGCTCGGCGGCTACACGAGCGAGCCGAGCAAGATCGCGCGCGACCTGGCGAGCGCATGCGGGAGCGGACGCGAACGCGCGACGCTCATCGGCAGCGGCCGGACGGCCAGTCCCGATATGGCTGCGTTCGTGAACGGCGTCATGATCCGCTATCTCGATTACAACGACGGTTACACGAGCGTCGTTTCGGGACATCCGAGCGACAACATCGCGGCCGTGCTCGCCGCGGCTGAAGCAGCACACGCGGACGGCGAGCGCGTGATCGCGGCAACGGTCCTCGCGTACGAGATGTATTGTCGATTCTCGGATGCCGCGGATATCGGCCCGTTCGATCACTCGACGCTCGATTGCATCGCGAGCAGCGCGGCGGCGGCGTATCTCTTCGGTTTACCGCCCGATCGCATGGCCGACGCGCTGAACCTCGCGATCACGCCCCACATCGCGCTCCATCAGCCGCGCATCGACGTGCTGTCTCACTGGAAGGCTTGCGCGGCCGCGAACGCCTGTCGCAATGCCGTTTTCGCCACGATGCTGGCGGCCCGCGGCCTGACCGGACCCCGCCTCGCGTTCGAAGGCGACGAAGGATTCGTGAAGGCGGTGACCCGAGGCGACTTCGAGCTGGCGCCGTTTGGCGGGTCCGGCCGGCCTTTCAAGATCATGGAATGCAGCATCAAGCGTTTTCCGCTCGGTCAGTATTCGCAGACGGTGATCCAGGCGGTGCTGGAGGTGCGCGCGAAACTGCCCGACGTACGCGAGATCGCGGAGGTGCACATCCGAACGCTCGCCAAAGCGATCAGGATCATGGCGGGCGATCCCGAAAAGTGGCGTCCCACCACTCGCGAGACCGCCGATCACAGCATGGTGTACACGACCGGCGTCGCGCTCATGTACGGCACGGTTCATCAGCGGCATTTCGGAGACGAGTATCTGCGCAACGAAGAGCTTCTCGACCTCGTGAGCCGGGTGAAGGTCAGTGTCTCGGAGGAAGCGAATCGGCGTGCGCCCGAAGCGATGCTGTGCGAGGTCGAGGTCGTCACGAAGTCGGGCCAGCGCTACAGCTCGGAAGTCGCGTACCACAAGGGCCACTATAAGAATCCGATTGCGGATTCAGAGGTGGAAGAGAAATTTCGTTCGCTCGCCGAGGACGTGCTTTCGGCGCGCCAGATCGACCGCTTGCTCGATCGGCTGTGGCATCTCGAAGACGTGAAGGACATGGGCGAGATCCTGCGGCTCACGGTGATCTAGTGTGCCGTCCCACAAGTTCGACGCATTTGAGTCGTCATTCCGACCGCACGCTCGTCACCCCGGACCAGCGAAGCGCGATCCGGGGGCGAAGTGATCCGGTATCCCCTTCACCCGCCTCGGGGGAAGGTAGGATGGGGGCAGCGGGTTGTCGCCTGGATCTCGGCCTCGCGCCGGGATGACGAATAGAGAGAATCACTGGACGCGAAACCAGGAGACGTACCCATGGCTCGACTCGAGAACAGGATCGCACTCATCACCGGCGCCGGCGGCATGAAAGGCATCGGTCGGGCGTGCGCGCTCAAGCTCGCTTCCCTCGGCGCGGACGTCGCCATCTCCGACTTCAAACGCACGCCGGAGGACCTGCCGCCGCAGGAGGTGAAAGCGCGGTGGCGCAGCATCGACAGCGTTGCCGAGGAGGTCGAGAAGCTCGGACGGCGCTGCTACAAGGTGTGGTGCGATCTCACCGACAGCGCGCAGATCGAGAGCATGGTGCGCGAAGTCGCGGATCACTACGGCCGCATCGATATCCTCGTCAACAACGCGCGCGCCATCATCGGCCGCGATCGCGTGCCGGTCACCGAGCTGCGCGAGGACGTGTGGCAGCGCTTTCTCGCGATCAACACGACCGCGCCGTTCCTCGTCACGAAGTTCGTGGGACAGGTGATGATCGCGAAGGGCGGCGGCGGGCGCATCATCAACATGGCCTCCGATGCGTCGAAGCGCGGCAGGGCCGGCATGGCGGCGTATGCGACTTCGAAGTTCGCGGTGATCGGTCTCACGCAGTCATGCGCGCTCGACCTCGCGCCGCATCGCATCACGGTCAATGCCGTCTGCCCCGGCTCGGTCAACACCGATCGCATGAACTACTGGGAGGAAGCACAAGCGAAAGCAGCGGGCATGACGCTCGAGGACTTCCGCGCGAAGCTCGTCGCGGATGCCGGCAAGGCCGTTCCCCTCGGCCGCATCGCCGAGCCG
Source organism: uncultured beta proteobacterium (assembly GCA_963808765.1). Lineage (GTDB taxonomy): Bacteria > Pseudomonadota > Gammaproteobacteria > Burkholderiales > SG8-41 > JAQGMV01. The sequence goes on along the minus strand of CAWEHH010000001.1, from coordinate 52,994 downwards.
GAGGACGTGGCCAACCTCGTCGCCTTCCTCGTGTCGGATGACGCCGCATTCATCACCGGGCAGGCGTACAACGTGAACGGCGGCACGCTGTTCCACTGAAGCGCGCTGTCTTCCCCGTCGCGCAGGCGGGAAGCGGCCGACAATGGCACGACCCGGACGGCCGGCGGGAGAGGTTCTAGCGCGTGGGCGCCTCCGCGGCCTTGCGCCGCAACGGAAGCGGCTGCTCGCCGAGGAGATGATCCGCGATCACCTCCCGTACTTCTTCGAGCCCGAGCCCGTGTGCTTCCACGAGGTCCATGACGTCGGCGAGGATTGCGTCGGCGTCCTGCATTTTCTTCAGGCGCTTGAAGGCGTCCTCGCGGCAGAGCCCCATGCTCTCGCCGACGATCTCCAGAAAATTGACGACCTCGAACGGCCACTCCATCTCGTGGCTGCACAGCTCGCGGTGGCACGCATGATAGACGCCCGCCAGCGTCGCCACGCCGGCCGCGGCCGCCGCTTCGAGCAACTGCTGATGCACCTGACGCTTGAACGCCGGGAGCGGCTGCAGGGTATTGCACATGTAGCCCACGCGCGGCTGCTCGAGCGCCACGAACTCCACACCGGGCACCGCCCGCAGGATGCGCTCGGCGGCTTCGCTTACGCCCCCGATGCCGGGATGCTCGTGCAATCCGACGCGCTTTTCCACGCGATGGCGCATCAACGGCCGCAGCCGATCGAGCTGACTCGCGAGGTAGACGACGAGGGGCTCCAGTCCGTAGGACGGCGCCGCGCGGCCCGGCAGCACGTTCTCCGACATCTGGACGGTGCAGGTGGGACACCACGCCAGCACCTTCTGCGCGCCGGAGGCCGCGAACCGGTCGGTGGTGCGGTAGGCGATCTTGCCTGCCGCATCCAGATCGCCCGTTCGAAACTGGAGGATGCCGCAACAGTCGCCGGGTCCTCCCATCACGTGATAGGAAACGCCCAGCGCATCGAGTATGTCCAGACACAGCAGCACGATATGCGGTGTCTTCAACACATTGCAGCCGGTGTAGAAGACGACGTCGGGACGATCCGTTGCGCGCGCGCTGCCGCGGAACCGCGCAAGGATGTCGGCCGGAAGCTGCATGCGCGAGAGCACCCGCACGCTCTTCCCCATGGCCGAGAACGCGCTGCTGCCTTTTTTGTGGCGCTCCTCCGTGCTCGCGCGACGCTGGATCGCGACTCGGGCGAGCGCGAGCATGAAGCGCGGATTGACGCCGTCCTGGCAGCGCGGGATGCAGCTTCCGCTGCCCGAACACACCTGCGCCCAGCGTTGCGCATCCGGCGAGCCCTCGCCGCCCCGAACGATGTCGAGGACGTCCCTGACGACGTGAGCCGCATCGCGGCCGGTGAGCCCCGCGGGCCCCGTCATCGGGCACACGTCGAAACAGCCGCCGCAGCGCGTGCAGCGATCGAATACATCCTCGGTGCGCGCCTCGAGTGCCTCGGCGAATGAAGGGATTGTCATCGTGCGATTGCGCCCCTGAAAGCGCTTCAATGATGCGCCGGCGGTGTCAGGACGACAAGCTGCCGGTCTCGCGCGCAAGCTTGTAAGCGTCGTCCACGAGCCGCATCGCGCGCAAGCAGTCGTCGAGGCCGGTGGCCGGAGGCTTGCCCTCGCGCCAGCGTTGAAGCGCGTCACGCAGGGCGAACGTGGCTGCAGGTTCGGACAACTCCGCCGAGAGCGCCTCCTTTCCTGTCGCTGTAATGCAATGCAGAAGCGCGTCGCGCTGTCCGAGCAGTGCGTCGCGCCCGGCAAGCTTCCATTCGCCGTCCGAACCTTTGCCCGGAAAGGTGTTTCCGACTTCGATGGTGCCGAGAACGCCGCTCGCCGTGCGCAGCAGCAGCGTTGCGTGGTCTTCCACCGGCTTTCCGAGTGCGCGCGCACTCAGTTGCACGCCCGCGACGCGCGCCTCTTCGCCGGTGAGATGAAGAAACGCGTCGATGCCGTGCAGTCCGATGTTGCGCAGGCAGCCGCCGCCCGCGAGCGCGGGGTCGAGCATCCACGGCGCACCCCACGCCACATAACGTGCGGACGTCGGCCGGTTCGCCCGGAAGTAGAAATGCGAGAGCGTGCCGAAAGCGCCTGCGGAGAGCATGCGCCGCGCGTGCAGGACGAACGGCTGGAAGCGCTGGAAGAGCGGCACGGCGACGAACGCGCCCCGGGCTTTCGCTTTCTCCGCGACGCCCCGCACCTCCTCCGCGTTCAAGCCGGCCGGCTTTTCGATGAGGAACGGGTAGCCTTCATCCAGCAGGCAATGCGCGACAGCGGCCATGTCGCAGTGACGTCCGAGCGCGATCACGAAATCGGGGCGCGTGCGCGCGAGCATCTCTCGATAGTCGCTGAATGCCGGCGGGCCACCCAGCTCCGCCGCGCGCCGTGCCGCCAGAGCGGCGTCGGGATCGTGAACGGCGACGAGTTGTGCGTCCGGCAGCAGCACGAGCGTTTTCAGATACGCCGCGTCGAACAGCGAATGCCAGTGGCCCACGCCGATTGCGGCGACTCGTATCATGTTAGGACCACCCATCTTTCGGTGAGCGGGGGCTGCGGAGCAGCGGGGTCCCCGCGAACGTGTCTTTCAGGCGCCGGTCAGCATTTCCATCCGATTGTACGAGGCTTCGTGCAGAAGGCGAGCGCCGCCCCCTACGTCAACGGCACGAAGTCGTACTCGCCGATGCCTTGCAGGATCAGGAACGTCGCCGAGCGCTCGCCGGCATTGATGACGAGATGCGGGCGCCCCGCGGCGAGCGTGAACGACTGTCCCGGCGCGAGAACAACATCCTCTTTCGGGTCGCGCATGAAGACACGGATACGTCCCTCCAGCACGTAGAACGTATCCTGCACGTTCGTGTGGTAGTGCCACGGCACTTTCTGTGTCGGCGAGAGCTGAAGCTCGTTGATGCGGAAGCCGGGCCGCGCGGCATGCTGCGCCCTGCGCTCGACTTCGTAGAGATGCGATGCATCCTTGACGGGTTCCATGCGCGCTCGATTTCGTCCGCTGACCGGCTGCTATCATTCCTCAGAAATGCCCGGCACGCCAGAGCGCGCGGCGAAGTGCCGGTGACCTTCCGGAAAATAATCCAAGACCCACGCAGCGTGTCTGTCGGCGATTATTTCAGTGCAGGCTAACATTCGGGGCGCGCGAATGTTGAGCGCGAGCGGCCGGAGCTAAAATAATCTGCCGCGAACTTTTCTTCGACCCGGGCAGAGTGTTCGAGGCAGCGGAGCGGCCGGCGGGGAGATCGAGCGTCAAACATTTTCGGGATGCTCGATAATCCGGGGATGCTGACGGTCCACTACAGCAACCGGCTCGATACGCTGGCGGAAGAGCTCGCGTCGCTCACCCGCAGGCCGCTCGCTTCGCCCTTCTCGCCCGAGATCGTGCTGGTGCAAAGCCGCGGGGTGGCGCGATGGCTCTCGCTGCGTCTCGCCGACGAGACGGAGATCTGCGCGAACGTTCGGTTCCCCTTCCCGAACGCCTATGCCGGGGAGCTTTACCGGGCGTTCGCTCCGGATGCTCCGGAGACATCCGCGTTCGATCCGCAGATCCTCGTCTGGCGCATTCTCGCCCTGCTGCCCGCGCATGAATCCCGGCCCGAGTTCGCGCCGGTGCGCAACTACGTCGCGGACGATCCTCTGCGGCGCTACGACCTCGCCGTGCGCCTCGCCGATCTCTTCGACCAGTACCTGCTGTATCGGCCCGACTGGGCAGCTTCGTGGGAGGCGGGGAAAGAGAAACACTGGCAGGCGCTGCTGTGGCGCGAGCTCGCACGAGAGGCCGGAGCGCATCGTGCGCGCCTGCATGGGAAGCTGCTCGAAGCTCTGAGGGCGGGACATGGCGATCCGGCGTTCATACGCAAGCTGCCCGAGCGTATCTCGCTCTTCGGCGCGCCGGCGCTCGCGCCGAGTCTCATTGCGATGTTCGAAGCGCTCGGGCGTCACGTCGACGTTCATCTCTTCCTCCAGAACCCGAGCCGCGAATACTGGGGCGACATCCGCGGGGCCGGAGACATCGCACGCGAGGCGCTCCGCGACCCGCGTGGCGCCGCGCTGCTCGACACCGGCAACACCCTGCTCGCGTCTCTGGGCAAGCAGGGCCGCGACTTCTTCGATCTCCTGACCGAGATCGAAAGCGCCGACACATGCGATCATTTCGTGCCGTGCGAAGAGGGAACGCTACTCTGCGCCATCCAGTCGGACATCCTTGACCTGCGGGACCGGTCGCCGCCCACGCCACGCGCTTCGAACGATCGCTCGGTGCAGGTTCACGCCTGTCACAGCGCGATGCGCGAAGTGGAAGTGCTGCACGATCAGTTGCTCGCGATTTTTTCGGCCGAGCCCGATCTCGAACCTTCGGACGTGGTTGTCATGGCGCCGGACATCGAGACGTATGCACCGTACATCGAGGCGGTGTTCGGCACGACGGCGCCGCGCATTCCGTTCAACGTGTCGGACCGCAGCGCCCAGCACGAGAGCACGCTCGCCGCGGCGTTCACCGCGCTGCTCGATCTTGCGGGCAGCCGCTACGATGCGAACCGCGTGCTCGCGTTGCTCGACGAAGACTCGGTTCGCCGTCGCTTCGGCCTGAGCGAAGGCGAGCTCGATACGATCTCGCGCTGGGTGCGTGAAGCGCAGATCCGCTGGGGCATCGACGGCGCGCATCGTGCCCGCTTCGGCCTTCCCGCCACGCACGAGCATACGTGGCGCTTCGGACTCGAACGTCTCGTGCTCGGATACGCGCTACCTGCGCGTTACGAGCGCCTCTTCGCGCACATTCTTCCTTACGACGAGATCGAAGGCAGCCTGGGCGAGACGCTCGGCCGCTTCGCGAGCTTTGCGGAAGCCGCCATTGCACTCGACGCCGCGTTCGCGCGTCCCCGTCCGCTCGCGCAGTGGGCGGAGCTGATGAACGGGCTCCTCGAACGCTTCTTCGATCCGCCCGAGGACCGTTCCTACGAGCTGGAGGCGGTGCGAGGCGCGATCAATGGCCTTCATGCGGACGCGCGCGCGGCGCGGTTCGATTCGGCTCTGCCGTTGCCGGTGGTGAAGGCGGCGCTGCGCGAGCGTCTTGAATCGCCGGGCCGGGCCTTTCTGTCCGGCGGCGTCACGTTCTGCGCGATGGTGCCGATGCGAAGCCTCCCGTTCGAGGTGGTGTGCATGATCGGCATGAACGACGGGGCGTTTCCACGGATACAGCGGCCGTTCGGGTTCGATCTCATGGCGAGCGCGTTCAGGAAAGGCGATCGTTCGCGCCGTGACGACGACCGCTATCTCTTCCTCGAATCCCTCATGTGCGCACGGCGATATCTCTATCTGAGCTACGTCGGCCGCAATGTTCGCGACGACACGGTCATTCCGCCGTCGGTGCTCGTGAGCGAGCTCCTCGACTATATCGCCCGGCATTTCAGTGGCGCGCACGGATGCGATCCACGCGACGAGAGCGTCACCGTCCATCCGCTCCAGGCGTTCTCGAGGCGTTACTTCGACGGCGAGCACGGGCTCTTCAGCTACTCCGCTCAATCGCGGGAGGCGGCGGCGCGCGCCGGCTCGGGCCAACGCGAGCTCGTCCCCTTCATTGGCACCGCGCTGCCGGCCCCGGACGGAGAATTCCACACGATCGAGCTCGAATCGCTCATCGGCTTCTTCCGCAACCCGGCGAAGTATCTCCTGAGAGAGCGCCTGAACATCCGCCTGGAGACGGCGGAGGAAGAGATCGAGGGACGCGAGCCGTTCGACCTCGATGGGCTTACGAGCTATGGCCTCAAGCAGCGTCTGCTCGATCTCTCGCTGCGCGGCGCATCGGGCGATGCGCTGGCGCTCGAACGTGCCGGGGGCGCTCTGCCGCACGGACGATTCGGCGAGATCCTGTTCGAACGCGAGCGCGACACCGTCGCAGCGTTCGTGGAGACCATCGAACCGCGGCTGCCGAAGCGCACGCTCGATCCGATTCCGGTCTCGATCGAGCTCCCGCACGCGCGGCTGACCGGCGTGTTGCGCAACGTGAGCGCCGGTGGGCTGATCGCCTATCGCGCCGCGAACGTGACGGCGAACGATCGGGTGGGTGCATGGATCCGACACCTCGCATTGGACGTGGTCGCACCGGACGGTATCGCACGCGTCTCGTGCTGCATCGGGCAGGATTCGATCCTCACGTTCAAACCCGTGGAGGATGCGCGCGCCGTGTTCCAGCAGCTCGTCGAGCTCTACTTCACAGGGCTCACGCGTCCGCTGCATTTCTTTCCTCGCACGGCCTGCGTCTATGCCGAGCGCGGTCAGATCGACCGCACTGTCAGGAACACGTGGGAAGGTTCTTCTTTCGGGGACGGCCCGCCCGGCGAAAGCGGGGATGCCTACTATTGCGTCGCCTTCCGCGGTATCGATCCATTGGATGACGAATTCGAGTCGAGCGCGCGCATCGTGTTCGGCGCCCTGCGCGAAGCGCTCGATGAAGAACCGCTCCAATGAGCAGCGCCATGACCCCGCTCGCCATCGAACGCGCGCCGCTCAGCGGCACGACGCTGATCGAAGCGAACGCCGGCACCGGCAAGACCTGGACGATCACGGCGCTCTACATCCGCCTGTTGCTCGAAGCCGGGCGCACCGTCGACAAGATGCTTGTCGTCACGTTCACCGAAGCGGCAACGGCTGAATTGCGCGACCGCGTCCGTTCGCGTCTGGCAGGCACACGCGCCGCGCTGGAACGGGGCGACGCGCAAGGCGATGCGCTGATCGAGGCGCTGCTTCAGTCTCTGCCCGATCGCGAGCGAGCCGTTCTCCAGCTCGAAAGCGCGCTGCGCGACTTCGATCAGGCGCCGATCTATACCATCCACGGCTTCTGCCGGCGCGTGCTGGCCGACACGGCATTCGAAAGCGCGAGGCCGTTCGCGATGGATCTCGTACCGGATCAGAGCGAGCTCCTGCGCGAGATTTTCGATGACTTCTGGCGCAGGGAGTTGCACGACGCGAGTCCGCTCTTCGCGCGCTATATCGAGGGGCAGAGAATCAGGACCGAACGCTTCGGCCCGGAAAGCCTGCGCGGCGCGCTCGAGCGCTATATCGGCAGGCCGTACCTCGGTCTTCGCAGTCCGGACGACCCCGGTGAAATCGCCGCGCTGGAGGAGGCCTACACGAGTGTGCACACCCGGGCACGCGGCATCTGGCTGAAAGCGCGCGCCGTCATACGCAAACAGCTCACCGGCAACCCTGCACTGAGCGCCCAGACGTATCGCCCCGCAAGCGTCCTCCAGTGGCTCGACGAACTGGAAGCGTGTCTCGCCTCGTCGACTCCGGGCGTGGCTATCTTCGACAAGATCGAGCGCTTCACACCGCAGGCGCTGCAAGAAGGCACGCGCAAAGGACAGCCGGTGCCGGAGCATGCCTTCTACGGCGCGTGCGAGACGCTGCGCGAGACGCATGGGTTGCTGATCGCAGCGTATCAGGCGCGCGTCGCGCACATGAAGACGCGCCTGCTCGAATACTGCAATGCCGAGCTTCGTGCCCGCAAGAAGGCGCGCCAGCTCCAGTCCTACGACGATCTGCTGCTCGACCTTCATGACGCGCTGGACGGCGACCGGGGAGCGCAACTCGCTCTTACGCTTCGCGAGCGCTACAGCGCCGCGCTCATCGACGAGTTTCAGGACACCGATCCGGTGCAGTACGCCATCTTCAAAAGGATCTACGGCGGATCGGGGCTGCCGGTGTTCTACGTGGGCGATCCCAAGCAGTCGATCTACAGCTTTCGCGGCGCCGACGTGTTCGCCTACCTTCAGGCGCGCCGTGACGCGCAGGCGGCGCACACGCTCGAAATGAACTGGCGGTCGCACGCGCCGCTGGTCGAGGCCGTCAATCGCATCTTCGAAAGCACACCGTCGCCCTTCGTGTTCGACGACATCGCATTCCAGCCGTCCACACCCGCGAAGACGGAGCGGGGGCGCTTTGTCATCTTTGGCGAGACGGGCGCGCCGCTCGAGCTATGGTTCGCAGCGGGTAAAGACGGTAAGCCCATCGGCAAGACCGCGGCACGCCCGCACTTTGCCGCAGCGACGGCCGCCGAGATTGCACGCCTCATGAATCTGGGCGCTCGCAATGAGGCACGCATCGTCGAGCACACGCCGGACGGGACGACGCATGAGCGCGCACTGCGCGGCGGCGACATCGCCGTCCTCGTTCGTACTCACCGTGAGGCGGATCTCGTGCGAGAGGCGTTGACCCGCTGCGGCGTGCCGAGCGTCCAGCGCGGCGCGGGAAGCGTGTTCGCAAGCGACGAAGCGGAGGAGCTCGAACGCGTGCTGCTCGCGATCGCCGAGCCCGGGCGCGAATCGCTCGTGTGTGGGGCGCTGGCTACGGAGATGATGGGTTGCTCCGGTGAGGAGCTGTTCGCGTCTGCGGGCCGATGAGTCGAAGTGGGAAGCGCTCGTCGAGGCCTTTCGCGAAGCGCACCGCGAGTGGCACGAGCATGGTTTCATCCGGATGCTGCGGGCGTTTCTTCAGCGCCGCCGCGTCATGTGCCGGCTGCTCGAGTATCGCGACGGTGAACGCCGCGTGACCAACCTCCTGCATCTTTCCGAGCGCCTGCACTGTCAGACCGAAGCGCGCGGCGTGGGCGGTCTGATCGCGTGGCTCGCCGCCAAGAGACGGGCGCCCGGGTCGGCCGACGAGGAGGAGCTCTTGCGGCTCGAAAGCGACGAGAACCTCGTGAAGATCCTCACCGTTCACGTCGCGAAGGGGCTCGAATTCCCGCTCGTGTTCTGCCCGTTTCTGTGGGACGGCGGCTTGCGCTCGGCGAAGGACGATCCGGTCGCGTTCCACGATCCGTCCGAAGAAGCGCGGGCGGTGCTCGATTTCGGCTCCGACACGCTCGACGCGGCGCGCGAGCAGGCGAAACGCGAAGAACGCGCCGAGAATCTCCGCCTCTTCTACGTCGCGCTGACACGTGCGAAGTATCGCTGCTGGATGGTGTGGGGCCACTTGAACGAGGCTGAAACGTCGGCGCCCGCATGGCTGTTCCACCCCGGCTGCAAGAAGCTCGACCCGAAAAGCATGCGCGCGGACCTCGACCGGCTCGTCGCGTCCGCGGGCGGGACGATCCGCGTCACCGATCTGGAAGCGCCGCAGGCGGTGACGTTCACGCCGCAGGCTCGACGGGGTTCGCAACTGACAGCGCGCACCTTCCACCGTATCCTGCTCGACACACGGCGGGTGACGAGCTTCACCGGGCTCGCGCATGGCCGCGCGCTCGAAGCGCCGGACTACGACGCCGGCGACCGGCCCGAGGAGCCGGAGTTGCCGATCGGCCGTCGCGACATCTTCGCCTTCCCGCGCGGCGCGCATGCCGGGCAATGCCTCCACGCGATCTTCGAGCACGTCGATTTCGAACAGCGTGCGCGGCCGGATGTCGAACGCATCGTGGCGCGCGATCTCGGCCTGCACGGCTTCGACGTCGAGTGGACGCGCGCCGTCGCGGACATGGTGGAGGCCGTGCTCGCGACACCGCTCGATGACGAGGGAACGCTTTCTCTCGGGAAGGTATCCCGAGCGCGGCGTCTCGATGAGCTCGAGTTCTACTACCCGATCGCCGAGCTCTCCGATCGCGGCGTGCGCGAGGTGCTGCTCGAGTGGGGCTTTCCCGAGGAAGTGAGGCAGCGCATCGGCACGCTCACGTTTTCGACGACGCAGGGCTACATGCGCGGCTTCATCGATCTCGTGTTCGAACAGGACGGGCGCTACTATCTCGCGGATTACAAGTCGAACTGGCTCGGCGCGACGGTGGAGGCGTACGCGCAGCCGCAGCTCGTGAAAGCGATGGCGCGCGAAGCCTACTACCTCCAGTACCTCGTTTACTGCGTTGCGCTCCATCGCTACCTCGGCGCCCGCCTGCGCGGCTACCGCTATGACACGAATTTCGGCGGCGTGCGTTATCTCTTCCTGCGCGGCATGCGTCCCCGGCACGGTTCCCGTTACGGCGTGTACTCCGACCGTCCCGCGGAGGGTTTGATCCGGGCGCTGGACGACTATCTGCGCACGGGGGTGCGGAAAGCGGGTCCGGCGCGTAAACCCATGCAGACCGCGTTCGAGTTTTGATGAGAGAGTCGGAGGCGATGTCAGCGCGAGTCTGTTCCGATGAGTGAGGGGCGGGTCATGGCGACGCTGGAAGACGCGGAGTGGAGCGCGCTCGACACGCACTTCGCGCAGCTCCTGACGCGGCTTGCCGGGCACGACGACCCGGCGCTCGCGCTCGCCGCGTCGCTTGCGAGCCGCGCCACGGCGAATGGCGACGTGTGCGTGCATCTCGCGGATTACGTCGGATCGGGCGACGTCGCCGAGGCGGGCGATCCGTTCACACTTCGAGTGCCTCGCAGCGCGAGCCTCAGTGCGAACGGAGGGACCGTTCGTGCTGAGGAGGCAAACAGGTGCCGTCTCGAAGCACGAACAGCCGATCCGCGAGTCGAATCCTGGCTCGACACCCTCCGAGCCTCGCCGCTCGTCGGTCGTCCGGGCGATTTCCGGCCGCTCGATCCTCGACGAACGCGGCCGTCTCTATCTTTACCGCTATTGGGATTACGAGCGGCGTCTCGCGGAGAATCTGCTCGCACGCGCAGCCGATGCCGACGACGTGGACGAAGCGCTGCTGCGCGAGGGCCTCGAACGTCACTTCCCCGACAGCGCCGACGCGGGCCAGAAACTCGCCGCCGCGATGGCCGTGCTGCGCCGCCTGTGCGTGATCTCCGGCGGGCCGGGCACCGGGAAGACCACGACGGTCGTCAAGATCCTTGCCCTGCTCGTGGAGCAGGCGCGCGGGCGTCCGCTGGCGATCGGTCTCGCCGCGCCGACCGGCAAGGCCGCCGCGCGCGTGCAGGACGCCATCCGCGCGGGCGCTCGACACGCTCCCGCTCGATCGAGCGGTGATGGCCCGCATCCCGTCCGAAGCCTCCACGCTCCATCGGCTGCTCGGGGCGCGTCCCGACTCGGTCTACTACCGCCACGATCGCGACAACCCGCTGGCGCTCGACGTGCTGGTGGTCGACGAAGCGTCGATGGCCGATCTCGCGATGGCGGCGAAGCTGCTCGACGCGCTGCCCGCGCGCACCCGGCTGATCCTGCTCGGCGACAAGGATCAGCTCGCGTCGGTGGAAGCCGGCGCCGTGCTGGGCGACATCTGCGCGGAACCGGGCGTATCGTCTCGCTTCGCGAAGCGGCTGAGTGCAGTGACCGCGGTCCCGACGAAATCGATTCCACGTGCACGAACGGGACGCGCTTTGTCCGACTCGATCGCGATGCTCACCCGGAGCTATCGCTTCGGACCGGACAGCGGGATCGGAATGCTCGCGCCGCTCGTGAACGAGGGTCGGAGTGAGGAGGCGCTCGACCTTCTGCGAACGGGAAGGGACGATATCGCATGGCGCACGATGAGTGCCGGTGAGCTCGCCCCAGCGCTGGAGGAGATCGTCGCGCAGCGGCTGCAAGCGCTACTTCGACGCCATCCGTCGTGGAGATGCGGCTGCTGACATCTTCGAGCGCTACAACGCGTTCCGCGTGCTGTGCGCTCACCGCGGCGGCCGCATGGGCGTGAGCACGATCAATCGCATGATCGAGGAGATCCTCGAGACGCTGGGCTGCATCGACAACCGCCAGGCATGGTACGCCGGACGCCCGGTCATGATCGCGCGCAACGACTATAACCTGAGGCTCTTCAACGGCGACGTGGGCATCGCCTTCCCGATGCGGACGACGGCGGCCGCCTGAAAGTGTTCTTCCCGGCGACGAGCGGCGTCGCCTCCGGCTCACGCACGATGCTGCGCAAATTTGCGCCCGCGCGCCTGCCGGATCACGAAACCGTCTACGCGATGACGATACACAAAGCCCAAGGCTCGGAATTCGGCGAGGTGCTGATGGTGCTGCCGACCGAGCCCTCGGTGATCACCAGTCGCGAGCTCGTCTACACCGGTATCACGCGGGCGATGAAGCGCGTCGAGATCTGGGGCACCGAAGAGACGTTCAGCGCGGCCGTGGAACGCCGCGTCGAACGGGCGTCGGCGTTGCGCGAGCGGCTATGGGGCGAGAACCCGTAGTCCCTTGTCCCGCGATTTCGGGGTATCGGCGTTCCACGACCACGCGCAGCCACGCTTCGCGACGCCGGGCACAGTGGCTGCTCCGTCCAGCCGCATGCATGCCCTCCCGAAAGGGCCTGGCGACCGGAGACAAGGACGCGATAGGTGAGAACCGGAAGGTGAATCTACAGGGAGAGCCGCCCCGCCCCGCAAAGGGGCGGGGAGCGCAAGCACCTGCGCGCTGTCAGGTACTCGCTTTCGCCGAACGCTCGAGGTTGCGGACCGTGTCGTGATGCTCGAGCACACCCTGATACTGACGCTCGATGACGGCGTGCACGTCCGCCGGCAGCTCCTTCTTCAACGCCTTCTGATAGCTCTCCTTCGCGACATCCTCGCCGCGCTCGCATTCGCCGAGCACCGCGGCATCGTCCTTGCCCATGATCGCGGACTTGATGTCCACCCAGCGGCGGTGCGCCGATCCCGCGAAGGAGCTGGAGCGCTCCGGTTTTCCGCCGTATGCGAGCACCAGCGATTGCAGCTCGCGCGCGGCCTCCGCGCAGCGCTGCGCGGCGCGTTCGAACAACGGCTTCAAGTCCGCCCGTTTGATGTCCGCGGCGCAGGTGCGGAAACCCTCCTCGCCGTCCTTGCAGGTTTCGATGAGGTCGTTCAGCGTTTCGACGACGTCGTCTCGTTCCATAGCCATCGGGGTTCTCCTCGGGTTGAGATGAACCCGGAGCCGTGCAGAAAGCATGCCGCTGGGGCGTGCGCGCGGAAGCTCAGGGATCCCCGGCGCTTTCCGCGATCGCCGCCATCGACTCCACGGCGCAAACGGGTCTCGACGAGTCGACTGTCGAGGAAGCCTACGCTTTCGTGGCAGCGGCCAGCCGTTCCGCGTTGTCCTTGGTATCGAACATGTTGATCGCCGTCTTGCCTTCGGCGGCCTGCGTCATACGCGCACGGATTTCGGTCGTGAGCTGGTTGTTCCGCTGCACGGCCGGGCGCGCCTCCATGGCTTCGAACCAGCGCATGAAGTTCGGATAGCCCGCCTTGTCGACGCCGCGGTCCTTGTGGCCCTTGGTCCATGGATAGATCGCCATGTCCGCGATCGTGTATTCGTCGCAGCCGATCCAGGGACCTTCACGCAGCCGGTTGTCGAGCACGCGATAGAGGCGGACCGCTTCGTTGTTGTAGCGGTCCTTCGCGTACTGGATCGTGTCCTTCGTGTAATTGTTGAAGTGGTTCGCCTGGCCGAACATGGGGCCGACGTGTGCCATCTGGAAGAAGAGCCATTGCAGCGTGTCGTATCGCTTGCGCGCGTCGGTCGGCAGGAACTTGCCGGTTTTCTCCGCGAGATACACGAGGATCGCACCGGATTCCATCATCGTGTAGCGGCCTCCGCCGGGCCCGTCCGTATCGATGATCGCCGGGATCTTGTTGTTCGGGCTCAGTTTCAGATAGTCCGCCGTGAACTGCTCGCCCAGACGGATGTTGATATCGAAGTGTTTCCACGCAAGCCCGGTCTCTTCGAGCATGATCATCACTTTCTGACCGTTGGGCGTGGGTGAAGAGTGCAGCTCAATCATGGATAGCTCCTCTCGTTGCGGTAGGGTTTTCGGGGAGACGACGATCCCCGGGGGGCGGGGCGACGGACGCCCGTGCGAAGGCCGAATATTAACTGGAAATCGGGTGGCGCTCGCCTTCGCTCGGGCCTCGCCACCCCACGAACAGAGGGAAACCCAGGGTTTCCCTCCGTAACCTCCTTTCCTTTCACTTAGCGGTACGCGGAGTCTGTCCCCCTCAATCACCCTTGATGCCGATCTCCCCGATCAGCTTGCCCCACTTCTCGTACTCGGTCTTCATGTACTTGCCGAATGCCTCCGGCGTTCCCGGCGCGGCCTCCAGCCCGAGCTTGAGGAGCGCCTCCTTGATGTCCGGCGCCGAGAGCGCACGCCCGAATTCGGCATTGAGGCGGTCGATGACGGACCTCGGCGTGTTGACCGTCGTGGCGATGCCGTACCAGTTGTCGCAGTCGTAGCCCGGCAGACCGGCTTCCGCGATCGTCGGCAGGTCCGGGAGCATGAGCGAACGCCTGGCGGTCGTCACGGCGAGCCCCTTCACGCGTCCCGCTTTCACTTGCGGAATCGCCGTCGAAGGCGATGCGAAGATGAGCTGCACTTCGTTCGCGAGCAATGCCGTCATCGCCGGCGCGCCGCCCTTGTACGGCACGTGCACCATCTTCACTTTCGCCATGCTCGAGAGCAGTTCCGCGGCGAGGTGGCCTGCGTTGCCGGCCCCGCTCGAACCGTAGATGATCGCCCCGGGTTTCGAGCGTGCCAGCGCGACGAGCTCCTTCACGCTCGCGACGGGCACCGAGGCGTGCACGACGAGCACGTTGCTGCCCGATACCGCGAACGTCACCGGAGCGAGGTCGCGCGTCGGGTTGTAGCCGAGACCCTTGTAGAGATGCGGATTGACGGCGAGATTGCCGATCGCGCCCATGAGGATCGTGTAGCCATCCGGCGCGGCCCTGGCCGTCAACTCGGCCGCAACACTGCCCGTCGCCCCCGGCCGATTGTCGATGATCAACTGCTGGCCGAGCGCGCCGCTCACCGCAGGACTGGTCAGCCGCGCGACGACGTCGAGCCCCCCGCCGGCGGCATTCGCGACGATGAACCGGACCGGCTTCGTGGGCCACGCGGCGGTCTGACTCTGGACCGACGGCAAGACAGTGAGGAGGGTCGCGCCCACGACACCGTTCCACAGGCGCCGTGTCGACGCATTCCGTAGGCTCATCTTTCGCTCCCTGGTTCGCCTTTCATATCGATCAATGTTGCCCGAGCGTCGCAGCGTAATGCAAAACGCCCTCTACCGTGAACCGCGCGCGCTTTTTCCGCGTTAAGCTCTCGCCTGCGGCGGCTGCATGCCGTCTAACAACCAACGCGCGTGGTCAGATAGAAATAGAAAGGGGAGTCATGCCTCAGGAAAACACCTACCCGGGTCCTGACCGTCGCGGTCGCGATCGCGCACAGGGCAGTCCGCTGCGCCGAAGACGACAGGAATGGGTGGAAAACGAGCGGCGCCGGACGAACCTTGGCGGATTCGACATCGCGGCCGTCCTCGAGATGCATCTGGACCAGTGCAAGAACCGGCGCGCGATGCTCGAGCTGCTGGACGGCTGGCTGGCCGAAGCGCGCAACGCTCCGCAGGAATCCCAGGACCCGAACTACATCAGCGCGGTAGAACGCTCGATCGAGATCATGAAGGGCGCACCCGACGTGGAAACCGCGATCTCGATACTGCAGCGGCAGTAAGTCAAGCCCTGCTCCGCATCGCGAGTGGGGTGCGGGTCGAGCGCACGGCCGTCTCATGCTGCCTTTCGTGGAGCTCCGGTAAATCGGCCCTCCCGGTCGATAGAATGCAGCGCGTGACGATTTCGCTCAAACCATCAACGGCGATGGAAAGCCTCCAGAGTAGTTTCGCGGAGTTCGCGGACATTTCCTTGCGAGTGCCCGGCGCGGTGATCGCGCTGCTGATCGGGATCGTCCTCCTGCTGCTCTTCATTATCTGGTCGATCACGCGGCACCGCGCGCCGCATCTGCGAATCGAAGCGGAGGGCTCGCTCGACGAGCTGATCCGCTCTCTCGCGGGTCTTTCGCTGGGCACGCCCATTCCGGGCAATCGGGTGGAAATCGCCGAGAACGGCGCGTTCTTCGACGTGCTTCTCGAAGACATCGCGGCCGCGCAGCGCTCGGTGCATTTCGAAACCTTTCTCTGGAAGGAAGGCAAGCTGAGCACGCGCGTGACGGACATCCTGTGCGAGCGCGCGCGGGCGGGCGTGACCGTGCGCGTGCTGATCGACGCGACCGGCGGCAAGAAGATGGGGAAGGAGACACAGCGGCGCCTGCGCGAGAGCGGCTGCAAGCTCACGTTCTTTCACCCGCGCACGCTGCGCAACATCGGCGTCGTCAACCAGCGCGACCATCGCAAGATCGTCGTCGTCGACGGCCGCACGGCGTTCGTCGCCGGCCACTGCATCGTCGACTGCTGGCTGGGCAACGGGGAGGACCGCGATCACTGGCGCGACATCGGCGTTCGAGTGCAGGGCCCCGCCGTTCACGCCATTCAGACGGTGTTCAGCGAGAACTGGGTCGAGGAGACGGGGGAGCTCTTCGCGGGCGAGGACGTGTTCCCGGAGCTCGAGCCGGCGGGCGACGTGGTCCTGCATGTGGCGCACTCGAAGCCGCAGGGCTCGGCGCCGGCCGTCAAGATTCTGCATCACGCCATCATCTGCTGCGCGCGCAAGCGGCTGTGGATCCAGAATCCCTACTTCATTCCGGAACCGGAAGCGATCGACGCTTACGGTAAGGCCGTCGCACGCGGTGTCGACGTGCGCGTCATGGTGCCGTCGGCCGAAGCCTCCGACATGCCCATGGTTCAGCATGCGGCGCACCGCAATTTCGAGAAGCTGCTCGAGTGCGGTGTGCGCATCTTCGAGAACCCGAAGACGCTGCTGCACCAGAAAGTGATGACCGCGGACCGCATGTGGTGTGCGGTAGGGTCGACCAACTTCGACGATCGTGCGTTCGAGATCAACGACGAGGTGACGCTCGGCATCCTCGACCCGACGCTCGCGCGCGAGCTCGAGCTCATCTTCGAGCGCGATCTCGAGGACTGCGTCGAGATCCGGCTCGAACAGTGGTCGCAGCGCAGCACGTTCCACAAGTTGAAGGACCACTTCTTCTATCTCTTCAACGAGCAGTTGTGATGTCTGCGCGGCGGCGGCCGGGCAGCGAGGCCGTAACCCGGAGCACGGCCATTCTGCGCTAACCTTCGCCTTCGGAAGGAGGTGACATGGTCGGAACGAGCTTCTTACGCGTCCGGTTCCTGGCGCGCGGGGCTTCGGCGGCGCGGGCTCGGTCGTCGAAAGCGAGGCGGTCGCGAAGGCCGCACCCGATGGCTACACGTGGCTGCTCTCGACGGGCTCGCTCACTTCGATCGGCGCGTTCAATCCCAACGTGCCGTTCGATCCGCTGCGGGACTTTACGCCGGTCACGATCGTCGCACGTCCGGAATCCAGGACCATGATAAGCACCGCAAGTGAAACGGCGACAAGATGACTCAGCACAAAACCGAAGTCCGCGACAACATGCACATCGAGTGGGACGCGCCGATCGAAGCCGATGACGGTCTCGCCCTGCGTGCCGACGTTTTTCGGCCGCTGGGCGACAGCAAGTACCCCGTCATCCTGAGCTACGGACCGTACGCGAAAGGGCTCGAATTCAAGGAGGGTTACAAGCACAACTGGGCGCGGCTCATCAAGGCGGCCCCGGAAGTGCTCGAGGGCTCGAGCAACAAGTATCAGAACTGGGAGCTCGTCGATCCCGAGAAGTGGGTGCCGGAAGGCTATGCCATCGTGCGCGTCGACTCCCGCGGGGCCGGACGCTCACCCGGCTTCCTGGATTGCTGGTCGGCGCGCGAGGCGAAAGACCTCCACGATTGCATCGAGTGGGCTGGCACGCGGGCCTGGAGCAACGGCAAGGTGGGCGTGAACGGCATTTCGTACTACGCAATGAACCAGTGGAATGCCGGTGCGCTGCGTCCTGCGCACCTCGCCGCCCTGTGCATCTGGGAAGGCTCGTCGGATTACTACCGCGAGCTCTGCCGCCATGGCGGCATCCTGTGTGACTTCCTCGGCAACTGGTACGACCGCCAGGTGCTGAGCGTGCAGAACGGCGTGGGCGATCGTGGCGCACGCAGTGCCGTCACGGGCGACACGATCGCGGGGCCTGAAACGCGATCGCCGGAGGAGCTCGCGAAGAACCGCGCCGACCTTGGCGGCGAAGCACGCGACCGCCCGTTCATGGACGACTACTATCGGGCGCGCACCGCAGCGTTCCAGAAGATCGAAGCGCCGCTGCTGTCCGCCGGCAATTGGGGCGGCATGGGGCTGCATCCGCGCGGCAACTTCGAGGGTTATCTTCGCGCGGGTTCCAGACAGAAATGGCTCGAAGTGCATGGCGATACCCACTTTACGCATTTCTACAGCCGTTATGGCGAAGCGCTTCAGAAGCGCTTCTTCGGTCATTTTCTGAAAGGCGAGAATACGGGCTGGGAACAGCAGCCGAGGGTCGCGCTCAATATCCGCCGGCCCGGGGAGAAGTTCGAGCTGCGTGCCGAGAACGAATGGCCGCTCGCCCGCACGCAGTGGACGAAGTACTTCCTCGAGCCGGAGGCGCGCAGCCTCGCGCTGCGCGGAGGCAGCGGAGCGGTCGGGAACGGCGAGCTGTCGATACAGAGCAGACCGGCAGGGGTTGTCTCGAAGCCTGTGCCGGGCTCCGTCGAAGGGAGTGACCCACAGGACATCACGATCACCTATGAGACGACCGGCGATGGCGTCACGTTCACCACCCCGCCGATGACGAAGGATCTCGAAATCACCGGGCCTGTCGCGGTGAAGCTTTGGGTCTCGTCGGACACGTCGGATGCGGATGTCTTCGTCGCGCTCCGTGTATATGATCCTAAAGGCAAGGAAGTGACCTTCATCGGCTCGAACGATCCGCGCACGCCGGTCGGCCTGGGCTGGCTGCGCGCGTCGCAACGCAAGCTCGACACGAAGGAGAGCAAGCCGTATCGGCCGGTCCACGCGCATGACGAATCGTGGCCGCTCCGCCCCGGCGAGCCCGTCGAGCTCGATATCGAGATCTGGCCGACGTGCATCGTCGTGCCGGCCGGCTATCGTCTTGCACTCACGGTGCTCGGGAAGGACTACGAATACGACGGCACCGACGCCGGCATCGCCAACGCGCCGTATCCGATGAAAGGCGTGGGGCCCTTCACGCATACGAATCCTACGGATCGGCCGCCGCAGATCTTCGGCGGAAAGAACACGTTGCACTTCACGCCCGGCCGCGAGCCGTACGTGCTGCTGCCGGTGATTCCCTCTTGAATCGATACGCCTCCGCCTTGGCCGCGTTCGCGTTCATCGCGACGCTCGCCAGCCACGCGCAAACCTATCCCGCGAAAACCATCCGCATGGTCGTCCCGATCGCGCCTGGAGGCAGCACGGACATCGTCGGCAGGCTTTTCGCGCAGCGCCTGGGCGAGCAGATGGGTGTGTCGATCATCACCGAGAATCGCGCGGGCGCCGGATCGGTGATCGGCACGGAAGCGGTCGCGAAATCGACCGCCGACGGCTACACGATGATGACGATCGCGGTCGAGTTCACGATCAACCCGAGCCTTCGCAAGCTGCCCTACGATCCCATCAGGGATTTCGCGTGCGTGACTCAGCTCACCACGAGCCAGTATTTTCTGTCGACGCATCCGGCGATACCGGTCAAGGACACGAAAGCGTTCATTGCGCTCGCGAGATCGCGTCCCGGCGAGGTCAACTTTGCGTCGTCGGGACCGGGCAGCGCGAACCATCTTGCGGGCGTGCTCTTCCAGCAGATGACGAACACGAAGCTCGTGCACGTGCCGTACAAGAGCGCGGGGCAGGCGGCCGTTGCAGTCATGAGCGGCGAAGTGGCGTTCATGTTCAGCAACGTCGCATCGGTCATCGAGCAGGTGAGGGCGGGCAAGGTCCGCGCGATCGCGGCGACCGGACCGAAGCGCTCACCCGTCGCGCCGGACGTGCCGACGGTGCACGAGTCGGCGGTTCCGGGCTTCATCGTGACCGGGTTTCACCTGCTGCTCGTGCCGGGCGCCACGCCGTCCGAAATCGTTGCGAAGCTCAACGCGGAGACGCTGAGGGCGCTGGAGTCGACGCCCATCAAGGAGCGCCTGAGCACGCTCGGCCTCGAACCGGCCGGCGGATCCTCCGCCGACTGTGCGAAGCACATCCAGACGGACATTGCGCGCTGGGCGCCGGTGGTGAAGGCGGGCGGGGCGAAGGCGGATTGAGGGACGACCAACAGCCATGAGCGACACGCGTTCGCGCGGTGGATTCAGCTATGAACGGCTGCGTCGAAGGCTGACGATCACAGGCGAATAGCAGCTTACAATCCTCACCACCCGTTCACGACAGGAGAAGCACGATGGCGTTCTACAACATTTCCGAAATGCAGCCTAAGAAATCGAATGTCGGGCCCGCCGTGGGCAAGTCGGTCGCAGGAGAGCTCATCAAGGTCGGCGTCACGACGTATCAGGAAGGCGAAGGCCCGCCGCCGCACGTCCATCCGAACGAAGAGCAGTTCATGCTGGTGCTCGAAGGCAAGATGCGGATGATCGTCGGTGACGAAGAGCGCATCATCGAACCCGGAACGCTCGTCCATATCCCACGCAACACGCGGCATGGCGTGTGCGCGATCGGCGGTCCCGCCGTCTTCTTCGCGGCCAAGAGTCCTGTTGGCACAGGTGACATGGCGCAGGACTACAACAAGGCGAAGGACGCCGACGAAGTGTGGAAGCGATTATCCGCCCAGGGCGCAACAGGGTAGCTGCCTGCGGCACGGAGACGCCATGCAGGACAAGCGTTAAAGTAAGGAATCCTGCAGCTGGCAACGATCGGAAAGGCGAACTTCCTCGTCACAGGCGATAAGGACCTGCAGGCGCTCGCGTCTCTGTTGCATTGCTCCATCGTTGGCCCCGCGGCATTCCTGACCACCCTGAACGCCTGAAACAGCGCACTACCGAGCTTTTCCTTGCCGCCCCGTGTCCCGGGCGCGATAGAGGCTCCCGTCCGCGGTCGTTACGTAGAGGCTCGCGAGACCCTCATCGCCGAACGCGCAGTTCGTGGGATCCGCCGGCACCGGATGCGTCCCGATGATGCGACCGTGTGGCGTCAACACGTAGATCAGCGCGCCGGGTCCCGCCTTCGACGATCCAGCAGCGGCGATGATGTTGCCGTCCGCATCCACGGTCATGCCGTCGATGCCGCGGAACGGTCCGTGCCTGTTCCCGCCGAAGTGATGCAGCACCTCGTAATCCCCGAGACTGCCATCTGCATTCACGGGATAGGCGCGTAACGTCGCGCCGTCTCTTGCGTCTTCGGCGACGTAGATCGTCTTGCCGTCGGGAGAGAGTGCGATCCCCGAGGGCGCGGTCGTGTCGAAGGTGGCCCGCTTCAACGCCCACGTGCGGTCGGGCGCCTGGTCGAGCCGCAGAACCGAACAGTGTTCCGGGAAGGGCAGGGGCGGACCGCTCGCGATGCCGCGCGGCGCAGGGTCGCTGAACCAGATGCGTCCCGCCGCGTCGATCGCGAGGTGCTTCGGCATGTTGTGAAAGCTGTAGTGGTAGGGCAGGCCGACGAAGCGATACGTCATCGGCGTCGTCGAACCCTCGGCGTTGTAACGCACGATGCGACGCGAGAGCTGCTGCGCGCCGTAGAGCTCGCCATTCGGCGCGAATGCAAGACCTGCCGCGGCGTTCGTCCATTTGCGAAAGTCGCTGACTTTGCCGTCGCGCGGATCGTAACGCAGGATGCGATGACTTTCGGGATGCGTGAACAGCACACCACTGCCGTCCCACGCAATGCCCATCGCCGCACTACCGAGAGGGCCTGCGACTCGCTCGAAGTTCCATTCCATGATCGCGCCTCCCGTTTATGCCTTGCCCGCCGTCGCGAGCGCCTGCCTGCGATTGGCCTCGCCGTGCGGCACGCCCGGAATGCCGAGCCGCGTGCGATAGACGACGCCACGCGCCGTGATGTACATCGTGCGCCAGTCGTCTCCCGCCCACGCCATGTTCGCGGCATGCTCCGGCGTGTGAAGTCGGCCCAGAAGCTCGCCCTTCGGCGAGATGATGTGGATGCCGGCCGAGCCGGTGCAGTAGACGTTGCCCTCCACGTCGACTTTCATGCCGTCGGGCACGCCCATCTCGCTGAAGCTGTCTTTGTAGAAGAGCCTGCCGTCAGAGAGCCGGTTGTCGGCGCCGACGTCCCACACGCGGATCCGCCGCTGCGACGATTCGTTCACGTAGAGGAGCTTCTCGTCAGGCGAGAAGCAGAGCCCGTTCGGCGTGATGAGATCGTCCGCCACGAGGGCCATCGCGGAGCCGTCGGCATTCAGGCGAAACACGCCTTCGAAGTCGAGATAGCGCTGCACGTCCTCCGTGCACATGCCGGGGATGTAGACGCCGTTCACCATGTCGGTCCACCAGATCGTCCCGTCGGATTTCACGACGACGTCGTTCGGCGTGTTGATCTTCTTTCCCTGCCAGTGAGACGCGAGCGTCGTAACGGAGCCATCAGGCTCCAACCGCCACACCGTCCGGCCGCCCCAGCCTGCGCAAAGCAGGCGGTTGTCGTGATCGAGCGTGAGGCCGTTGCCCTTGCCCGTGGGTTGGAGCACGGTCGTGAGGCCTTTGCCGGGCGTGTACTTGAGCAGCCGGTCGCCGCGGATATCGACGAATAAAAGGCAGCCTTCTTTCGGCTCCCATACCGGGCCTTCAGTGAAGATGAGGCCGCTCGCGATCGTGTCGAGCACTGTCCCCGGCGGCACGAATCGCTCGAAGCCCGGTGCGGTATGGCTCACGTCAAGCGTATGCATGGTTGCTCCTCCCATGGCGCGGTGAACGCGCGATGCCGCTTCGCGCCATGACTTTTGACTATGTGGACCGGGACAACGGGACTCCGGCGCGGCGGCAGTATCAGGCGATCACGCGCGGGGTGTCAAACATCGCGTGCGCCGTGAGGAGACTTGCCACGTGGGCCGATCGTCCGGCCTTATCGATGAATCGCGTGGCTAGTGAATGGCCGTCTGGTGCGCAAGCAGCGTCGCGAAGACCGACGACGACACAGGCTTGCTGAACAGAAAGCCCTGCACTTCGTCGCAGCGCAGGAGCTTCAGCAGCCTGGATTGCTCCTCCGTTTCGACGCCTTCCGCGACCACCTGCAGGCCGAGCGCGCGGGCGAGCGAAAGAATGGTCGATACAATGGCCATGCTTTCGGGACTGGCATTCATCGTTATGACGAACGATCGGTCGATCTTGAGCTCGTTCACCGGCAGTTTGGCGAGGTAGCTCAGGGACGAGTAGCCCGTTCCGAAATCATCGACTGAGACGTGGACGCCCATCTCGCGTATCGCGGCGAGCTTACCCACGTTGGTCGCGATATCCTCCATAAGGACGCTCTCGGTGAGCTCGAGATCGAGCGCGTCCGCGCCGGCGGCGCAGTTCGCAAGCGCGGCGCGCACATCCTCGACGAAATCCTTGTGCCGCAACTGCACCGGCGAGACGTTGACGGAGATCCGCGGCGGATCGAGTCCGCGCTCCTTCCACTGCTGATAGTCTTCGAGCGCTTTGCCGATCGCCCAGCGGCCGGTCTTGAGTATGAGCCCTGTTTCTTCGAGCAGCGGAATGAACCGTGTCGGCGGCACGATCCCGTCCTGAGGATCGTTCCAGCGCATGAGCGCCTCCACGCCGCTGATCTTGCCGGACGAAAGGCTGTATTTAGGCTGGTAGTGAAGAACGAATTCTCCCCTGTCGACCGCCTGCCGCAGCCTGTTTTCCATGAGCAGCGTCTCGGTGACGCTCGCGTTCATCTCCGGTTGGTAGAACAGATACGCTTCGCCCGAGACCTTAGCCTGCTTCAATGCCGCTTCGGCGTTCCTGAAGAGCGTATCGGCATCCGCGCCATCCGCGGGCGCAATGGCGATCCCGGCGACGACATCAATTGAAAGCGATTGCCCGGCGAATTCGACGGACCTGCGGAAAATATCGGACACTTTCTTCACCGTGTGAGCTGCTTCCGCCGCCCTCGCGATCGGCGCGATGAAGCCGCCGAACACGTCGGCGCCGACGCGGACGAGATTGTCGGCACGGCATATCGAGAGCATGCGCTTCGTGACTTCCCGCAACAGCGCATCGCCCGCGTGCGTGCCGAAAGACTCGTTCACGTGGCGAAAGCGCTTGATGTTGCCGAGCACGAGAGCGAGCTGCGTGCCCTGCTCGCGCGCGACGTTCAACATGCGATTGACGCGGTCCTGGAAGAGCGTGCGATTCGGTAGTCCGGTGAGCGCGTCGTAGAACGCGAGATAGTCGAGCTTCGCCTCCTTCTCGAGGTGGTCGAGCGCGAAGGAGATGTCGCCGCCGAGCTCTCTCAGGAGCTTCAGCTCCTCGTCGTTGAAGAAGTCGGGCTCGCGCGCGAGCAGGGTCATCACGCCGACGGCGCGGCCGCCGGTCATGAGTGGAAGCGCTACGATGGAGCGGTGGCCGCGCCGCAGTGCCTCGCGTCTTCGCGGCCCGAGCGACTCGGGCTGCTCGGCGGCCAGGTCGTTGATGTAGACGGGTTGGCCCGACGCGATCGCGCGGCTCATGACACCCGGGCTGTGACGCACGTCCTGCTCGCCGCTCGCAGTGAGATATTCGCTGGCATCCGTTCCCGCCCACGCGACCGGAACTGCGTTCGGCGTGGTCGTCGTCCAGCCAGCCGATCCACGCGACGGCGAAGCTGCCGTGCTCGACCGCGATGCGGCACGCCTCGCCGAACAGCTCCTCGCGGCTGCGAACGCGCACGATGAGCGTGTTGACGCCGCTCAGGAGCGCATACACGCGATTGAGACGCCGGACCTTCTCTTCCGCCGCGGCACGCTCGGCCATCTGCGCCTGAAGACGCTCGGTCTGCGCAAGGAGCTGGCTGTAGAGGCTCGCATTCTCGTAAATGCGGCCGACCTCCGCCGCGAGCATCACGATCAGGCGCTCGTGCTCGGCGCTGAACTCGTCGGCCCCGATCTTGTGGCTGACCGCAATCCACCCGTATGTCCTGGAATGCAGAGCTCACGGGCGCGACGAGCAGATTGCGGAACGGCGGGTACATCTTGGGCAAGCCGAAAGTGGCCGGAGGATCGTCCACACGTGAGACACGCCCGCTTGCGCGTTCGTGATACGCGCGTCCGGTGAGCCCATGCGAGAAATCGGGTGTGCCGAGCTGATCACGTCGCAAATCGCTGATTCCGGCCGTCGCGCTCAGGGTGACGGTCTCACCATTGTCCGTGCGCGTCACTGCGATCATTGCGGAGCGCGCTGCGACGAGGTTCCGCGCATGGCGGCACACCGAATCGAGCAAAGCCTGCGGCTCGCGCTGCGAGGCGAGCTCGAGGTTCACGTCGATGAGCGCGTGCAATCGGTCGTTCGCCATGCTCAGAGCGTCGACCGTCGCCGAGAGCTTGTCCGTCATGACGCGCACGTGCTCGTCGGTGAATCCCGCGAGCTTCTGCGTCCCCTGTGGAGGCAGGGCGCCCGCGCCGAGCGCATCAGCGACGACCTTGAGGACGACTTCGGGCTCCGAGGGTTTGGTCAGGATGTGCGCGACGCTCAATGCGTGCGCCAGCTTCTCGGCTTCGCTGCGATGAAAATGCGCCGTGTAGAAAATGACTTGCGTCGAGGCGAGTGCGGATTCGCCGCGCAGGCGCCGCACCAGCTCGTAGCCGTCCATAGCCGGCATGAGGATGTCGGTGATCACGAGATCGGGACGCTCGCCGCGTGCGAGCTCGAGCGCCTGGTTCCCGTCCCGGGCCTCGAGCACGCGGTAGTTCCGATAGCCGAGCAGCGTGACCAGGAACTCCCGGTTTTCGGCACGATCGTCGACGACGAGGATGGTTGCCATGTCAGCTCACGGATCTTCTTTTCACATGGGTTTCCACGGCCGCCAGGAGCTGCTGGGGGTCGATGGGACGGATGAGATACGCGTTGGCGCCCGCTGCGAGCGCTCTCGCCCGGTCCTTCTCTTCGACCATCGTCGATGTGAGAAAAATGAACGGGATCGTGCTCAGCGCCGGATCGTTCTTCCATTCCCGGAGGAAGTCGAAACCGCTGCCTTCAGGCATGCAGACATCCGAGATCACGAGATCGGGCCGTTCGCCGCGGGCGGACTCGAGCCCGCCACGGACCTGCCGCGCCGTGATCACTTTGTAGCCGAGAGGCTCCAGGAGACTCACCGCGAGCTCGAGATTCGCCGGACCGTCGTCGACCACGAGGATCGTCGGACCGCCGGCGACGGTCTTTTCCACAACGGCCGTCGTCGGCTGCGCCGTTTGCGCGTTCGCAACCGACCGCAGCTCCGCGGGCAGCATTTTTGCCACCTGCTGCACGAAGGTCTCGGGGTCGATCGGTTTCGAGAGATACGCGTCGAATCCCGCGGCGGCCGTCTTTTCGCGGTCGCCCACCATCGCGAGGGCGGTGACGGCGACGAGCGGAATACGCTTGAGATGGTCGGTCGCCTTCATGCGGGCGGCGAGCTCGTAGCCATTCAACTTCGGCATCTGCACGTCGCAAAGGACGAGATCCGGCGATCCGGCCATTGCCGCGCGCAATCCCTCCTCGCCGTCCCGAGCCTCGAGGGCTTCATAGCCGGCTCCCCGCAGGAGATAGGTCATCAGCGAGAGGTTGATCTCGTTGTCTTCAACGATGAGGATGCGCGCTGCCATCGGACGTCCCCTGTTTGAGCAGCAGGGTGAACGTGCTGCCCTTGCCGTACTCGCTGCGGAAATCGATTCTGCCGCCGAGGAGGTGTGCGAGTTTCTGGCTGAGATGGAGCCCGAGACCCGTGCCTTCCTGCCGTTGCGCGCCCGCCGTTTCGAGCCGCGCGAATGCCTGGAACAGCCTGTGCTGGTCCTCGTCGCGGATACCGGTGCCGGTATCTTCCACATGGATGGCCAGCGTGCGGCCGGGCTCCCAATCGAAGCCGATCCGGATTTCCCCTTCACTCGTGAACTTGATCGCGTTGTTGACGAGATTGATGACGATCTGCCTCAGCACGCGCGCGTCGAGCGGCATCGAGAGCTCCGGCGGCGGCAGGGTCGCCCGCAGCTCGAGTCCCTTTTCCTGCGCCCGAGGCGTCAGCGTTGCGACGACCTCTTCGAGAATTCCACGCAGCTCGAGCGGCTCCAGGTTCAACTCGACCTTGCCGGCTTCGACTTTCGCGAGATCGAGGAGATCGTTGATCAGCGCGAGGAGATGCCGTCCGGAGCTTCTGCACGATTCGAAGCTGTCTATCCTGGTCGGCGGTGAGCGGGCCAGGCAGCTTCATCAGCAGCGTGCCCGTGAAGCCGATGATCGCGTTCAGCGGCGTGCGCAGCTCGTGGCTCATGCTCGCGAGGAAGTTGTCCTTCGCGCGGTTTGCATTTTCGAGCTCGACGTTTTTCTCCTGCAGCGTGCGCTCGAAACGCTTGCGCTCGGTGATGTCGCGGATCGCGCTCGAGACCAGCATGCCTTCTTCGGTTTCGAGTGGGCTCAGACTGACTTCCATCGGGAATTCGGTGCCGTCCTTGCGGCGGCCGTAAAGTTCGAGGCCGACGCCCATAGGGCGCACGCGCGGATCGGCGAAGAACCGCTCCCGATGCGCCGGATGCGTCGGACGGTAGCGTTCCGGCAGCATGATTTCGATTTCCCGGTCGATCAGCTCCTCGCGCGTGTAGCCGAAGAGCTTTTCCGCCTGCGAGTTCGCGACGACGATGCGGCCCGCGCGATTCACGATGAGCATCGCGTCCGGCGCCGATTCGAGCAGGGCGCGGAATTTCTGCTCCGCTTTCCGGCGGCCGGTAACGTCGCGGATCGCGCTCATGACGAGCGTGTCGTCGTCGGCGTCGACCGGGTTCAGGCTCACTTCCACGGGAAACTCGCTGCCGTCCTTGCGGCGGCCGTAGAGCTCCGGACCCGCGCCCATCTCGCGCACGCGCGGGTGCTCGAAATAGCTCGCGCGGTGACCGACATGCTGCTGCCTGTACCGGTCCGGCAACAGGCTCTCGATCGGCTCGCCGCGAAGCTCCTCGCGACCGTAGCCGAACATGTGCTCGGCCCGTGTGTTCGAGATAACGACGCGTCCGCTACGATTGACCATCACGATGCCGTCGGACATCGACTCGAGCAGGCCGCGAAAGCGCGCTTCGAGCCACTTCGCGTCGCGCATGACCTTCAGATGTGTGACGTCCTTGTTCGTCGACAGGATCCAGGCGATCGCTCCGTCGGTGCCACGCACCGCCTTGCACGAGATGTCGACGTAAACAAAGGAGCCGTCCTTTCGGCGGCGCATCGACTCGTATGTGGAGAGATTGCCATTGATCGCATCGGCAACGATGCGACGTTCTTCGTCTGCGCGGTCGGCGGGAACGAGCAGGTCACTTACGAGGCGCGACACGGCCTCAGCGCACGCATAGCCGAAAATCTCTTCAGCGCCCTTGCTCCAGTAGACGATCCGGCCATCGGGCGTCGTCGCGACGATCGCGTCGGGGGCCTCATCCAGCAGCAGCTGGTCCAGTCGTGTCAACATTGAGCGCTGCTGGACCGCAAACGTCGAAACCGGCCGCGTAACGCCTTACAACCTGGCGGTCTTCTCATATAGGCATCACCGGAACACCGCACCGGCAAGCAATCAAGGGCGAGGTGCCGTGCGTTCAGGCGGCGCGCGAAAGCAGGGCGAGCATTATTGCACAGCGAGGGTTGTTTTGTTGATGCGGATCAATTTTTGAGGCAATACGCCTCCTCTCCGGCATTGACCCCCGACATGGCGTTGCCGATCCGCCAGCAGCCATCACACGGTCAAGGCTCATCGTCGAGGATCGTCAGGAGCCCGCTACCACCGGCCACGGAAAGAACTAATCGAGCCGAATGTTCGCGTCGCGGATCACCTTCCCCCACTTCGCCATCTGCGCGCGGAAGAAGGGTTCGAACTCGTCCGGTGTGCTGGTCACGATCTCGTTGCCGTCGCGCCGCAGCCGCTCGCGTGTCTCGCCCGAGTTGTAGCCTTTCTGGATCTCCTGGTGGAGCCGCGCGACGATGTCCTTCGGTGTTCCCGCCGGCACCGATACGCCGGTCCACGGACTCGCTTCGAACCCGGGCAGCGTCTCCGCGACCGTGGGCACGTCGGGCAGCACCGCGGAGCGCTGGAGACTGCTCACCGCGATGGCGCGCAGTCGGCCTGACTTCACGTGCGGGAGTGTCGAGATGATCGCGCTCAGTTGCCACGCGACCTCGCCGCTCATCACGGCGATCGTCGACGGATTCGCGCCCTTGAACGGGACGTGCGTCATACGAACGCCGGTGACTTGACCCAGGATCACGCCGCCGAGATGCGTCGACGTGCCGTTTCCGCCGGAGCCGAACGCGATCTGATCGGGCCGTGCGCGGGCGAGGGCGATCAGGTCCTTCACGGATTTCACCGGCAGCGAGGGATGCACCACGAGGATGTTCGGCGAGGAAACGAGCTGCGTCACCGGCGCAAGATCGCGCAGCGTGTCGTAGGGGAGCTTCGTGGTGAGAGACGGGAGCGTCACCGTGCTCGTCGATACCATGAGCAGCGTGTAGCCGTCCGGCGCGGATTTCGCCGCCACCTCGGTGCCGATCACAGAGCCGCCACCCGCGCGGTTCTCGACGATCACCTGCTGCCTGAGCGATTCCGTCAGCGATTGCGAGATGAGCCGCGCGAGGATGTCAGTAGCGCCTCCCGGCGCGAACGGCACGATCAACCGGATCGGCTTCGATGGGTACGGCTGAGCCATCACCACGCCGCACATCAGGCCGACCGACGCAATGCCGAGGCACAACGCTCTCGCTAATCTCATAGTTGCCTTCCTGCTGGAGCCACGCGCGTTGAGGATCCCATCGCCACCGCTCGCGGGGAGGGCAGGGGCAGGGACGTTTGTTACGCCTTCAGAACCCGGTACGCCCACTCCGCGCACGCGAGCGTCTTGTAGTCCGTGCCGAACGCGCCGACGAATTGAATGCCGATCGGCAGGCCTGTCGGCCCTTTGGACACCGGCACCGTAACGCATGGAGTGTGGAGCGCCGTCCAGGTCTGGTTGAAGATCGCGTCGCCAGTCGTCGTGAGTCCCTTCGGCGCTTCGCCCGGCGCGCTGGGCACCAGCAGCACGTCGAAATCGCCGAACGCCGCATCGACGAGCTTGCGGCATTCCGCGAGCACCTTCTGCGCGGCAAGGTATTCGTCGATCGTGACCGCATCGGCTTTCCGGAGCTTCTCGCGCCCGCCGATCTTCTCTTCGAAGTGCTGCCGCTCCCATGCGAGCGCACGCGAGGATTCGAAATCGCCGACCTTGCTGCGGGCGTCCATGAAGGCAGTGAATCGCTCGGGCAGCGTGATTTCGCTCACCCGTGCACCGGCTTTCGCGAGCCGCGCTGCCGCGTCTTCGAGCGCGGCGTGCGTCGCTTCATCCGCTCTGTCCCACTGAAGCGTGCGATAGAAGCCGATGCGTGGCTTGTCGATCGCGGGGAGCGCGAAGCCGGTCGCGTCACGTCGAGTGATCACCGCGAACGTGAGCGCAACGTCGGCGACGCTGCGTGCCAGAAGCCCGATCGTGTCGTAAGACTTCGTGTTCTGCTTCACGCCCGTCGTGTTGATCGCGTCGAACGTTGGCTTGAAGCCCACGATGCCGCAGAACGCCGCAGGACGCAGCACGGACCCGCCCGTCTGCGTTCCCAGTGCGAGCGGCACCATGTGATCGGCGACCGACGCCGCCGACCCGCTCGAAGAGCCTCCCGGCGTGTGCGCGGGGTCGAGCGGATTGCGCGTCTTGCCCGGATAGGACATCGCGAACTCCGCCGTCACGGTCTTGCCCATGATGACGGCACCGGCGTTCTTCAGGAGCGTCACGCAGGCGGCGTCGGCGCGAGGACGATGCCCCGCATAGATCGGTGAGCCGTACCCGGTCGGCATGTCGGCCGTGTCGATGATGTCCTTGATCGCGATGGGAATGCCGTGCAGCGCGCCGCGCGGCTTCTCTGCGTCGCGTGCGCGTGCGTCCGCGAGAACCTGTCGCGGATCGATGTGCGACCATGCCTGCACGGCCTCTTCCCGTGCGGCGACGCGCGCCAGACAATCCTCCGCGAGCTTGACCGCGGTGAGCCTGCCCGAAGCGATGAGCGCCGCCGCTTCGGTCGCTGATAAGCGATTCGTGTCGTTCATGCTGCCTCCTGTGGCGCGAGAGAAGGGGGAGTCTCTGCGAGCGAAGTCTGTCGCGCGGCGATCCGCGCTTGCTACTGTATACGATCCCCCGAACGAATTCCTGTTGGCGCGACGATCAGACGGTGGATTGATTCGCGAGCGATCGGCTCGCACCGGTGATACGATTGTGCGCGTTACTCCAGAGGAGGCCGCCATGATCGAAGTTCGCCGGCTGGGCAAGCAGATTGGCGCCGAGATCACCGGCGTCGATGTGAGATCGATCGACGAGGGAACGTTCGGCGTGATCTACAAGGCGTGGCTCGACTACAACGTCATCGCCGTCAGGGATCAGACGCTCGCGCTCGACGATTTCGTGCAATACAGTCGGCGCTTCGGGCGCGTCGAGCCGCACCCGTCGAAGAGCACGCGCCATCCGGACTGTCCCGAGGTCACGCAGCTCGGCATCAACAAGTTTCGCGCCGATGGAACGCTCGACATGTCGATCTACAGGCGCGGCGCGGAAGGATGGCACACCGACGGCGCCTACGACGACGAGCCGTTCAAGGCAACGCAGCTCTACGCGCTGGCGATCCCGAGCCGCGGCGGCGACACGTTCTTCTCGAGCATGTATGCGGCCTACGATGCGCTTCCCGACACGCTCAAGCGGCGAGTCGACGGGCTGGTCGGCGCTTACGTCTACGGCGGGCGACGCAAGAAGACCGAGCTACTGAACCCGGAGGACCGCGACAAGAAGCCCGCTCTGCACCCGATCGTGCGCACGCACCCCGAGACCGGTCGCAAGGGGCTCTACTTCGATCCCGGGAAGATCCTGCGCATCGAAGGTCTCGATCAACACGAAAGCGATGCGTTGATCGACGAGCTCACCCGCTACATGATTCAGCCGGGCGCGGAATACCGTCACAAGTGGCGCAAGGGCGATATCGTGATCTGGGACAACCGCTGCTCGTATCACAAGGCGGCGGGCGACTATCCGCCGGAGGAAGACCGCATCCACTGGCGGGTGTCGATCAAGGAGCAAGCAGCGGCTCAGTGATTACACAAGCAAGCGAGATGTGGCGTGATTCGCAAGTCGATGCTCCTGATCGGGATGCGGCCCCGAGCGTCTCGAGCGGTGGCTGTCGCCATTTCCCGCCTTACTTAGACACGACGCCCAGCTCCGTCAGGATCTTGCTCAGCAGCTCGTACTCCCCGTCGAGAAACTTCCGCGTCGCGGCGCTGCCCTTGAAATCGGAGCCCCAGAGAAACTCGTCCTGAACTTTCTTCCATTCAGGATCGCGAACCACCTTCTCGAATGCCTGGTCCCAGAACGCGATCTGCGCGGGCGTGATCCCCTTCGGCGCGAGAAAACCGCGCCAGGCGTAGTAGACCGCGTCGATACCCTGCTCACGAAATGTGGGCACGTGCGCAAGCTTCCCGGGCTGCCGTTCCGCCGCACTCAGGCCCAGCACGCGCGCTGCACCGCTCTCCGCGTGCTGCACGACGCTGCCCGCCGTGCCGAACCACACATCGACGTGACCGCCGAGTGCCGCTGTCGTGCCTTGTCCGCCCGACGCGTAGATAACCGTTTTCACCGCTTTCGGCTCGATGCCCGCCGCGCGTGCGACCATGCCAATGACCACATGGTTCTGGTTACCCGGTGCCGTCGAGAAAGCAAGAGACAGCGACTTCGGGTCCGCCTTGAGGCGCGCGAGCAGGTCAGCGGCCGATTTGATCGGCGAACCGCTGTGCACCCATACCGCGACGTAGTCGTGCATGAGAATGTTGAGCGGCGTGATGTCGCGGTAGCTGATCTTGCTCAGGCCGATGATGCTGTTCGTGAGAAGGCCTGTGGAGAGCACACCGAGATAATGAGCGTCCCCCGCCTGCTGCATCAAGAAGTGATGCGCGATGGTGCCGCCGCCGCCGGGCCGGTTCGTGACCGTCACGCTCGGCATGCCGGGTAGGCCCTGAAGAAACTTCTGCACCACACGCGACTGGCGGTCCGCCGCACCGCCGGCGCCGGAGCTCACGACGATGTCGATGTTCTTCGCCGGCTTCCATTCCTGCGCGCTCGCGCCGGCCGCGACGAGCGCGCCGATCAGCAGTCCGCATAGCCGGGCGGTGTGACAGCACTTCATCTTTCCTCCTCGTATGGCAGCCAGTATTGACGGACCTTGTGGTCGTTCAGGCAAGAATACGACGGCTGCCAGGCTCGCGGACGACGACAAACCCGGCCGTTCGAGGTCCTCGCCCGGAGTGGCGAAAGTTAATCGAACGCACACGATCGCTCAAGCCCGGCATATCCGTTGCTCGGTAGCAGCGTCGACACACAACAACCGGAGGGAAAGCATGATGGACGCAATCGATCTGCTGCGGCGCCAGCATAACGAACTGGAACATGGGCTCGCCCAAGTGCTGGACCTGGAAGATCGGTCCGCCAGGAAAGAGCGCTTCGCGGCGGTCGCCGACCTGCTCACGGTGCATATCGCGTCGGAAGAAGAAGTGTTCTATCCGGCCGTCAAAGCGGCCCGGACTGAAGACGTGCTGCTCGAATCACTCGAAGAGCACCTTTCTCTGAAGCGCCTGCTTGCGGACCTGCTCGAGCTCGATCCGGCCGAGCAGACCTTCGAACCAAAATTCAAAGTGCTCAAGGAGCAAGCCGAGCATCACCATAAGGAAGAGGAAGAGCATCTGTTTCCGGCGGCGGGAAAGCTTCTCGATCACGGCCGCCGTGCCGAGCTCGGTGGCGCGATGATGGAGCTTCAAAAGAAACTCACCAGACAGGGTGAGCCGCGGGAGCTCGTCGCCACTCAGACGGACGCCGCAGCGCCGCTGTAAGGGCCGCGAGGCGCAGGTTCACGGCTTCTCGGATGTCTGCGCCGCTCGACCTATGAGCCCTGTCGCGAACGCTACGCGCTCGCCCGCCGCCCCCGCATACCAGTCGTGGATCTGCTCGCCCTGCCAGAACACTATACCCTCTCGTAGTTCGAGGTACGCGCGGTGCGCCGCGCCATCGACGTACGGCGTGGTGATACTAAATATAGTATAGTTTCGGCATGACCAGGCGCGAAAAGCTGCTGGCCGGGATACGCAACAATCCCAAGAACGTGCGCTTCCAGGACGCAGGCAGGGCGGCCGAGCTGATCGGCTTTGTCAGGGCGGGCGGCAGGGGCTCACACATCGTCTATGTAAGAAGCGGAGAGTCGACGATTCTGACGTTTCAGAATCGGGACGGTTACATACCGCCCTATCAAGCGCGTCAACTGATCGCGATGATCGACAAGTACGAGGGTTAAGCTATGGTCAATTACCCGATCGAGGTTTTCTGGAGCGACGAAGACGAAGGCTTTATTGCAATCGCGCCGGATCTTTCGGGCGCCTCCGCATGGGGCAAAAGCGAAGCCGCGGCCATCAAGGAGCTTCGCAACGCTATCGCTCTTTGGATCAGAGCGGCCGAAAAGGCCGGCAATCCGGTGCCCAAACCCAGCGACCGCACGGAGCTCACATACAGCGGGAAATTTCTCATGCGCGTTCCCAAGCGCTTGCACGCTGAGCTTGCACAGACTGCGAGGGCACAGGGAGTCAGTCTCAATCAATACGTGCTCTACGTGTTAACCAAAGGGCATGGCGATCGCACGAAACGCGTAGCGTAGCCGGGCGTTCGTTACGCGCTCCCCACCGCCCCCGCATACCAGTCGTGGATCTGGTCGCCCTGCCAGAACACGACACCTTCTCGCTTCTTCATGTACGCCAGCATCGCATCGAAATACCTGATGCGGTGCGCCGCGCCGCTGATGTACGGATGCACGCCGAACGCCAGGATGCGCGCGCCTTTCGCCGACTCGCGATACATCTGGTCGAACGCATCGCGCACGCGCTTGAACATGGCGTCGGACTCCTGCTGCAGGCTCACCATGATCAGGATGTCGTTCAGCTCCACCGAATACGGGATCGACAGGATCGGTCCGTGCTTCGTCTTCGCGAAGAACGGCTGGTCGTCCATCACCCAGTCGCCGAACCACTTGAACCCGGCCTCGGCGACATAATCGAGCGTCGCACCGGTCTGGCCGCGCCCCGGTCCGAGCCAGCCGGTCGGCGCCTTGCCGGTGAACTTCTTCAGCACGTCGATCGTCTGGCGGATCATGGCGCGCTGGTCTTCGATCTTGTGGATCGGCATCTGCACGTAGGTGTGGGCCATGAATTCCCAGCCTTCGTCGAGCGCCGCCTGCGCGATGCGCGGGCGCGTCTCGCACACCCGCGCGTTGATCGACATCGTCGGCTTGATGCGGTGTTTCTTCAGAACATCGATGATGCGCCAGATGCCCACGCGCATCCCGTATTCGTGCCAGCCCCAGTTCTGGACGTCCGGTACGACCGACTGCCCGCCCGGCGGGCTCGAATACTGCCGCGGCACCGGACGCGTGATCTCCCACTCCTCGACGTTCACGACCGGCCAGACGATCATGCGTGCCCCGCGCGGAAGCTTCAGCGGCTTGCGGTCGACGATGGCGGAATAGTCGAAGCGCTGATCCGCGCGCACCGCGGTTTCGTTGTCCCGCGCCTGCTGCGTGACGGGGTCGTTTTTCTTGGGCATCTTCCCTCTCCAGCTCCTTCAGTGAGAGCGGCATGATCGGGCATCAAAAGAACGCAGACAAGAGATGACCGGACGCGGATGACGCATCAGGAGAGAGGGGGTAGGGTGGGAGGATGTGGGATCAGAAAACCTGCCCTTGCCCCGCCCCCCGGGCCCGGGGCACAGCCGCGACTGGTGTCGCGGGTGCGGGCAGGGTCAGGGTGAGGGGAAACACGACTAACCAGGAGCCGTAACCATGCCCCAGCAAAGCGACGCCTTCGGCAATCCCTTCGACCCCATCGTCGGCTACGCCCGCGGCAGCATCCTGAAAAGCACCGACGAAGAAGTCGAGCGCATGCTCAAGGCGCGTCACATGGTCGGCGAACGTGTGCGCACCAAGGGCAAGGACAGCGTTTACGACCTCTCGGGGATGAACCGCGGCGCCGGCCTGACCGAAGACGAAGTCCCGCATCTCACCAGCCACGTTCCTTTCTTCGAGCGCTTCGAAGGCAGGACGGAGCCGCTCGCACTCAAGCACATGGGCGCGGACGAGCAGCGGCACAAGGCGCTCATCGTCAATCGCGTGTCCGCGGCGAACTTCATCGCGCTCACCACCATCTTGAAGCCCGGTGACAAGGTGTTCGCGTTCGCGCCGGCGGGCGGGGCGTCCCATCCGTCGACCGTGCGGCCGATCGCGATGGCGGGCGCCGAGTTCCAGCAATTCCATTCGATCGACGAGCTCGAGCACGCGTGGCAGACCCAAGGGCCGCCGCGGCTCCTGCTGGTGACGCCGATCAGCGCATCGAAACGCCACATCGATCTCGCGCACGTGCAGCGCGCGCTTGGGCTCCCGCGTGCCGCCCATACCCTCGCCTACATGGACGATGCGCACATGGCCTCGCGCGTGGGCTACTTCCGCGAGCCGCGAACGTTCGAAGTGGGCGACGTGGATCTCGCCGTGTGCTCCGCCGACAAGCACATCGCGGGACCTCGCGCCGGCGTGTTCGTCGGCCGCCCCGATCTCGTCGAGGAAATCGGTTCGCGCATCTACGAGCTGGGTCTCGAAGCGCAGGCGGGACAGTATGTCGGAGTCGCTAATGCGCTCCGCAATTTCGACCCGGAAGTGATACGCCAGGCGGGTGAGCTCGCCAAGCAACTGCTCGAAGTGATGCAGGGCCAGTATGGCGCCAGGGTCTACCAGGGCGGGCCCGGCGTTTCGATTTCAGGAGATGACGTGCTGCGCATTGCGATGGAGCACACGGGCGCGCAAGACAAGCCGCAACTCGTCGCGCTCGAGGCTGCGGGCGTCGTTGCCATGGAAATGCTCGGGCAGGACGGTATCCTCACGATCGGCGCCGTATCGATGCCCGGCAGCGCGCCTGTGCTGCGGCTCATGATGTATCCCGACGGACACAAGCTCGGCGTCGAGCGCATCGCCGCGTCAGTGGAGAACGCGATCTCGAAACTGGGTGAGGTCGTGGACGACGTCGAGGCGGCGCGGGAGAGGCTTCTGGGATAGGGGCGGAAAGCGCAGAGAACGGCGGAGCTGACTTGAATTAGCGTTGACGGAAGAACCGCACGTTCCCTCGCCCCGAATTGGGGAGAGGGCTAGGGTGAGGGGAAACATCTTTTCTGCCACTGCGAGGAGCGTGCGATAGCGCGCACGGCAATCCGGTGGCACACGAAAAACTAACTCCAGGATGTTCGCGTACTGGATAAACCTTGCCCGATTTCGAGATGAGCGCCTCCGCTTCCGCGGCCGAGTACGAATTGGTCTCTTTCATCCCCCTTTTCGACGAACCTCCACGATCGTGATGCCGGCATTGTGCTGGCCGAGATCCTCATCGCCCGAGAGCTCCGCGTAGTCTCCGAGCAAGCCCTGAGTCGTCTCGTCGAAAATATCCCAGTTCTCCCCGTGCACGATGCGACGAAGCCTGCCTTCGGAGGCCAGACCCTCGAGCGTTTTCCGCAGCGCCACGCGAAGCTTTCCGCCGACCCCTTTCGAGCCGTAGCCATGAATGACTTTGAGGACCGCGGTGCCGCTGCGCTGCGCCTCGGCGATCCTCGCAATCAATCTTTCTTTCGCCGCACCGGCCGACGGCATCCCCGCCTTGATGTTGACTTCCATGACGCGCTTTGCCATTCCTGGACCAGTTTCGACGACGAAGGTGGCGAGTTGGGGGATAGCAGGGCCGCTTCTCGATGTGGGCGGCGGGCTGGGCGTGTAGACGCAAAGCATACCGCGTCTTGTGCTTGTCCCGAGCCGATGCAATGCTTGAAGGATCAACGGGTAAAATGGCGCATCCAGCTTGCGGAAATCCGACTGTGAACGCTCTAATCGATCTGCGGCGCGCTGAAGTGGATGACCTTTGTCGTCAGCTGCGGGTCCGCAGCCTCGATGTTTTTGGATCGGCGGCACAAGGCCGGTTTGATCCATCGTCGAGTGATGTAGATCTGGTGGTGGAAACCGAGCTCATGCCTCCGGCGGAATATGCCGAAGCGTACTTCTCGCTGAAGGAGGGGCTCGAGTTCCTATTCGGACGGCCTGTCGACCTGCTCAGCGCCAGCTCGATAAAGAATCCGTATTTTCGAGAGAGCGTGGACGCCTCCCGAGTCCGTATCTATGCGGCCTGAGTCGCGAAAGTTTTTGTGGGACGCTCTGCAGGCAGCAGAACGAATATCGCGGTTTACGCGTGATAAATCCTTCGACGACTATCAGGCTGACGAGCTGCTCAAGTCGGCTGTTGAACGCCAGTTCGAAATAGTCGGGGAGGCCTTAAACCAACTGCACGCCGTGGATCCAGACACTGCGTCAGGTATTCCCGAACTGCCGCGGATCGTGGCATTCAGACAACAACACTTTCTTCGAAAAGCCGATTGCGCAACAGGAGCAAGTCATGGCAATGAACTACCGTCAGTACATCATCCGCGACCCTGGTGTTTGCGGTGGCGAGCCAGTGGTGAAAGGCACCCGTGTCACGGTACGAACGGTTTTAGCAAGCCTTGCTGAGGGCATCAGCGTGGCAGAGATCCTCAAGGACTTTCCGACGCTCGACGAGGAAGCGGTCCGGGCAGTCATCGCATTTGCGGCAGCCTCCGCGGAAGAGGACTTGCCCGTCCCACCTACGCCGTCGCCAGCGTGAAGATCAAGCTGGACGAGAACATTCCCGTACAGACTCGTCCCGGAACTGGTCAGATTGGGGCACGAGGTGGATACCGTCGCGTCCGAAGGACTCAAGGGAAAGCCGGATACCGACATCTGGAACGCGGCGCGGCGTGACGATCGCCTTCTGATCACGCAGGATCTCGACTTCTCCGACGTGCGGCAGTTCAAGCCTGGAACGCATCCGGGGCTTTTGCTCGTGCGGCTGCGCGAACCTGGCGCCAATGCGCTTCTAAGCCGCATTGGCAGCGTAGCGCAA
Organism: uncultured beta proteobacterium; assembly: GCA_963808765.1. GTDB lineage: Bacteria > Pseudomonadota > Gammaproteobacteria > Burkholderiales > SG8-41 > JAQGMV01. The sequence continues at coordinate 14,095 of CAWEHH010000001.1, read as the reverse complement.
CAGGAAGGGCTCGATTCGTTTACGCAGTGTTTTGTCGTCCTGACCGACCGCAAGCTTCGGGTGCGCCGGCCATGAAAGTCGTTTGAGGCCGGCCACGGCGGACGCCACCATGAAATTCCGACAACTGATGTTCGATTTTCATGGTCTGTGGGAGATTGCCGAGCGTGTTCAGGCCGTTCCGCTGGCCGAGCTGGCCAACGCCGGAGTGAATGCATTGTTTCCGCGGGCACGCCGCCACGGGTGACCCAAGGCCTCACACCTCTACGATCGTGATACCGGCATTGTGCTGGCCGAGATCCTCATCGCCAGAGAGTTCCGCGCCAGCGAAGCCCCGCGCTACTTCGTCACCCCGGCCGGATCGACGATCGCCCCCGACGCCGGCCCGTCGCCCGCGCGGTCGGAGCCCGGCGGCGTGTTGCCGCGCTTCTCCTTTTTCTGATCCGGGACCGCCTCCGGCCGGCGCAGACCCTGGCCGGAGCTCTGTCCGGGCGCCTCCAAGCCAAACTCCTTCTTGCGCTTCGCCGCGGCGGGATCGTCTTGTGCGAGCGCACTGGACGCACCGGCCGCCACGATGGCAAACAGCATGGCTTGCACGGATGCGCGCATCGCGAGGCGTCGTCGTCTGTGCACCTTGTTTCTTTCGATGAGCATTTACGCTGTCACCTTCGCTGCACTCCCTTCCTTCGGCGAAGTCGCCGCCATCACGGCCGCGACATTCCTGACCCCACCAAAATTCTCCAACTGATCCAGTAATCCCCTCGCGCCTTTCTCCCCCAGCACCCTTCCTGCGCAATCCATGAACTTCTCCACGCGGTCCGCCGGCGTCATCGGCTCCTCCGGCGAGCCCGGCGCGTGCTCCTGGCGGATCGTGAAGCGCCCGCGCGTCGTATTGATCGCGAGATCAGTGTAGCCGACGACGCCCGAGAAATGGCCTTTCCCCTCCATCGGGACGCGCTTCACCTTCGGCATGAACGCGCGCACCTCCGGCCGCATCACCATCGGATCGGTGAACGATTCGAGCGTCACCTTGCCGTCGAGGAAGAGCGCCGAGGTGCAGTACTCGATGCTGAATTTCCCTTCGAGCCCCGTCACCGGGTTGAAGCTCACGAGCGCCGTGTCCGCGCCCGGCAGGAAGCCCACGTCGACGCTCACGTACCTCGTCCGCGCGGATGCCGTGCTCCTTGATGAGCTTGATCATGCCGCCGAGCGGGCGATGGTTGCAGTAGCAGCACGGCCAGCGCTTCACGTAAATGCCCGGCTCCTCCATCGACCACGGCTTGCCGAGCGTCGCGATGACTTCTTCGAGCGGCTCGCCGTCACCGGTGCCGTAGGTCGAGAAGAAGTTGTTCTTGCCGTCGAAGATCGCCGTGTCGGCGGTGAAGCCGTTCTTGGCTAACCACGCCGAGGTGACGCCGATGCGCGCGGCGTTGCCGGCGTGAAAAGGCTTCGTCATCGTGCCGAAGTTGCGCACGAGCCCCGACGACTGCGATGCCGCAAGCCCGAACGCCGTCTGGAGCTGCTCCACGCTCAGGCCCCATAGCTTCGCGGCCGCGGCCGTCGCGGAGAACACGCCGACAGTGGCGGTCGCGTGCCACCCCTTCTGGTAATGGCCGCTGCCGATCGCGCGTCCCAGCACGTTCGCCACCTCGAGCCCGAGCGCGAACGCGGCGAGCACCGACTGCCCCGACGCGCCCGTCACCTCCGCGACCGCGAGCGCCGCCGGCCCCATCGTCGTGCTCGGATGCCCGCGCAGCGTCGGCAGGCTGTCGTCGAAATCGAGCGCGTGGCCCGCGATGCCGTTCGCGAACGCGGCCTCGGCGGGCGAAGTCTTGAGTGGCTGCCCCAGCACCGTCGCCTGCCCGCGCGCGCCCGTCTCGCGCACCCAGCGCACCGCGATCTCGGAGATCGGCTCGAGCGAGCCGGCAAGCGCGCAGCCGATCGTGTCGATCAGGGCGTCGCGGGAGCCGGAGAGGACTGTGCGGGGAATGGATCCGGCGTCGGTTTCGACGATGAAGGTGGCGAGTTGGTGGGTGAGCATGGGCGGCCTCGGGGTAACTGGGGTATTCGAGAGCATACCGCGTCCTACCCTTGTCATTGCGACGCGCCAATAAGCGATGCCGTGGCGCAAGATAGCCACGGTAGGTCAGCGATATGCGAGAAAGGGGCTGTAGTGCTTAGATTGCGTTGAAGCCAATGCGCCTCAGGTACTCAAACGTTGGATCGTAGTACTGTGGCAACCGCGTCACGTCTTTGTCGTCACCATGAGGGACCACGACGACCATACCCTGTCGAGCTCGAGTTAGCAGCACACGATAAGCATTCTTAAGGTAGGCACGCCGTTCCGGCTTGTTTATTCGATTCCAGCGGTCTCCCACAAAAGAGAAGTGCTGCCAATCAGACTGTCCGTGGCGAAAGTCCGCATCCCACACAACACAAGCCCAATCGAGTTCTAACCCTTGCACGTGGAATTCGGTCGCAACGTCTTCCAGAAAATAGGACGAGCGGACATCTTGTTTACCATCAAGAAACCAATGCACCGGGTCCATCGGAGAGCGAACGTGAATCGCGTGCGGTTTGAGGCGCTCTGCTTGGGATGACACGACGATGCCATATCGTTCCGTGCCACGCGCCTGCTTTGTGAGCCACTCCTTTGCAACCTTGAGATCGCGCGTGATAACGATGGGGTAACTGTCTGTGATTTGACGAAGGGTGCTGCGAGCCTCGGGTTCGTCTAGGTCGAGCAGTTGTTTGACTAACGTAGATACGTGTTCTGCGCGAAACGATCGCATCGATACCGAGAGATGAAGGTCTTCATTGAAGTGAACCGCCCCGACTTTTCCGGAGGCCTCCGGGTTTGAGTCAGGCTGCCATGGGCAGCTGACCCGTTGAATAATAGTACGCCGCCTCAAGCTCCACCGGCGGGATATTTCCGATCGGCTCGAGCAGTCGTCGATGATTGAACCAGTCCACCCATTCGAGCGTGGCGTATTCCACCGCCTCCAGATGACGCCAAGGGCCGCGACGATGAATCACCTCGGTTTTGTAGAGACCGATGATCGTCTCGGCGAGCGCGTTATCGTAGGAATCGCCGACGCTGCCCACCGAGGGTTCAGCACCGGCTTCAGCGAGCCGTTCGGAGTAGCGAATCGACAGATACTGACTGCCGCGATCGCTGTGATGGACGACGCCGTTGATTCCCGATACGCGACCACAGCGCTTGTTCCAGCGCATCCAGCACCAGCTCGGCGTGCATAGATCGCGCTACGCGCCAGCCGATGATGCGCCGGGCGAATACGTCGATAACAAAAGCGACGTACACGAAACCCGTACCACGTGGCGACATAGGTTAAGTCTGCCACCCACAGCTGATTAGGTCGGCTCGCCTGGAATTGGCGATTCACTCGATCGAGCGGTCGCTCAGTGCAATCGCGCTGGGATCGTTGTGCGACATTTACGACCGCGTACCACGCCTTGAATACCAAGCGAACGCATCAGGCGCTCCACCTGTACAACGAGCAACGGGGAAACGCTCGCGGCCGAGCTGGCGCCACACCTTGCGCGCGCCATAGACGCCGAGATTCTCCTCGTGAATGCGGCGGATTTCCGGCACCTAGCCCCCGGTCGTGCTGCAACCGCGGCGGCAAGCGCGTCGGATCGGCCTCACGCGCTTTATGCTCGTAGTACTGTCGATGGGGCAATCGGCAATTGAGCGCAGATCGACTCGACCCCGTACTCGGCACGATGGGCATCGATGAACGACACCATCACTTCGTTCGGCGGTCGAGCTCCGCCTGGGCGAAAAAAGCCGACGCCTTGCGCAAAATCTCGTTCGCCCGCTTTAATTCGCGGTTCTCGCGCTCTAGCTCTTTGAGCCGCTCACGCTCCGTGCTCGTTAATCCTGAACGTCGGCCTTGGTCACGTTCTGTCTGCCGAACCCATTTACGCAACGTCTCTCGCTGTGCAGCCCATCTTCGACGCAATCGAGCCGATCGCTGCCCACTGCGAGTCATATTCAGGCTCGTGTTCGAATACGAGACGGACCGCCCGCTCCCGCACTTCCGGGGAATACCTCTTCGATGTGCTCATAGACTCCATCCTCTCAAGAATTGGAGTCTCCGGGAGATCCCGGGGCGGTTCAAAGTGCACGTTCGGTTGTGTCTTTATGAACATCCACCAACTTGCCGGCACCGTATTCAGTGTCGTGTAGACGCGGAGAGATATGAATGTGCCAATCAGGAAAGCTTCGTTGTAGCGAATCGATCCATTCGGTAATCCCCGCTTCGCCAGTGTTGATCTCCTGTCCACCCCCTACTAGACAAACTATTACTGCCCAGTCGATGTGGCGGTTCAGACAGGATATGAGAAATTCTGGCTCAGAATGAGCGAAGTCAGGGCGTTGCTTCTTGCGAAGCATGAACCGGGCTGTCTGTTCGGCGTCCCATGCTCGCTGGGCTTCGTCGAATAGGGCGACGTGCTCTGCTGGAGCGCGGTTCAGGTCAACCAAGCACTCATCGCGGAAGTGGTGCACGTTCTGTATGAACGCCTTGACTTCGCTCATAGCAGAACCTTTTCTTACCTTCTTCCCGCGCTTAGGTCACTGGCTGTCGCGTGGCTAACGGGCAATAGGCCGTCGAGGTGCCACGCCTCGCTGGACGCAAACGCGCTACTCGTCGCCAGAGTAGCTACGAGAACAGGTGCGACGCGGGCGTAATGACTCGTCTCATGAAAATTCTTAAGGTCTAGGGCATAGTCGCAAACCTGATCCGTAGAGGCGGCCGAGAAGGTTCGCTCACCTACCTTGAACTCGATCACAAACACCACGTTATCGAGCACCGCGATGACATCGACGCGTTTTCCGAGTCGAGGGATCGAATACTCCAGGTAGACCTTGCCTCGGCCCCGATACGCTTCTAACGCGGGGCGCAAAATCTCAATTTCGACAAGCCATGCGTCTCTCTGAGTCAAATCAAGGCCGAATGCGTTTCGGCGAGCGAGGATGCCAAGGATTTGATCGACGTTCATATCGAGGAAGTCATCGATCGTTTGAGTGAAGAAAGCGCGATCGTTCATCGGCATCGTATGACGTAGGCTGCGACGCCTCTCGCGTCCTTTCGGTTTCCCCGAAGGCCGCAATCGTAGCGGTGCGGCCGTCAAGGCACAATGAATGATGATGGATAATCATGTCGGACGAGAACTATGATCTGGCCTTTCTCGACGAGGTGGACGCCTTATTTCTGAGGTGGAGCCGCGTGCCTAAACCCTGCAGCACGAGTATTCATGACCGCTGAAGGACTTCAACGCTGTCCGTTCTGTGCCATTTCGGACGCGGATGCCGTGCACGCAAACGGCCTCGCCATAGTCAGGCGGGACGGTTTTCCGGTGTCTCCGGGACATTCCCTTGTGATCCCACGCCGGCACGTGTCGTCCTACTTCGAGCTGACGCGGGAGGAGCGGCTTGCAGTGATCGACCTGCTGGATATTGCCAAGCGCGAGCTGGATGCCAAGCATGCTCCGCAGGGATACAACATCGGAATCAACGATGGGGCTGCGGCCGGACAGACTGTCATGCACCTGCATGTGCACCTGATCCCACGATACTTGGGCGACAGGAATGATCCAAGGGGGGGCGTGCGGTGGATTTTTCCCGAGAAGGCGGCCTATTGGAAAGCCGATGAGTAGCCCGCTGCCATCCGCCGCGAAGCAGCTCGATTTTCTCAACAACCTTCAGCGCATTCTTAATGAAGGTCTGTTTGTCGCCAGCTACAAGTTCGCTCTGGTGCTTGCGCTGGCTGAGCTCGCGGTCGAAAAGACACCTCTGCCGGATGGATCGCTTCCCATTCCACTTGAAGAGTTGAGCGACCGGTTCATATCGCTCTATTGGCATCAGACTGCGCCATTTGCAAAAGGCGTGGTTCTGGCGCAGAACCGTGGCCGCCAGGCTTCGGCGATTACGCTGATCTCTAACTTCAGGGCCAATGCACCGACGCTGGCTGTGGCACGGCGACATGCGCGCTGGGCACCGCTCGTTCGCCGCGTAGCCAGATTATTTGATGACATGCCACTCTGGCGCCTTCAGCTTGCGGGTGCTGATCGGGTTGATTTCCTTTACGAAGAACGCCTGATCGATGACGCAGTGGTTCTTCGACCGGGTGTGGCTGCTTTTTTCAAGGAGCAGTTCGCGGTCGTGCAAGCGCTAGTTCAGATGGGTTGGCTCTCGTTCGTTCAGGGTCTCCCGCCGAACCGCGAGATCCTGGGCGCGACTGGCGATCTCGCAGACTTCCTGTTCGGAACGAATCGAGCCGCATTGCGTTCGATCATGGATGGTCTACGGGATGTGCAGCGAAATGCCTGCTTCTATTGCGGCCGGCCACTCGCGGGAGAGATCGAAGTGGACCACTTCATTCCATGGTCACGATATCCGCGCGATCTGGGATACAACTTCGTACTTGCAGACAGAACCTGTAATCAGCACAAGGCCGAGATGCTTGCGGGTTCCGCTCACTTGGAGCGATGGGTGGAACGGAATCGGCAAAAGGAAGCGCGATTGCTGGAGGTTTTTGAAAAGGCGCCATTCCTTCTTGACGCCGATGCGTCGTTCTCCGTTACGGAGTGGGCTACGATCACGCTGAGCGTGCCGGATCCGTCGTGTGGGTCCGGGGTCGGCAGACTTCCAGACTGACCCCCGAATGGCGGAGGTGGTTTCGTTGAAGCGGTCCCAATGAACGAACCGAAGGCCTCTACAAAATCGACTGCGCTCCTGACGCAGCACCGCTGCGTCCCCGGCATCCTCGGGCAGAGCGTCGGGCCAGGCGGGTTTTAGGCGTACGTGCGGCACGGGATTGTCACGCCGCGCGGGGACGGCGGCTCGCAATAACAGCGGTCCCCCAGGCTCACCGGGTGAGCCACCCACCCTCCTCATACTGGTCGATCCCCCGATGCGGCGTTTCCGAAGGGAAGATTTTATGCAGGTGATGCCGTGACCGCGCCTATGACTCGCCTCAGCCCGACGCTCCTCGCCGGCCACTTATCGTGCGCGCACCTGACGCAGCTCGAAAGGAAGCGCCAGGCAGGCGAGCTTGCGATCGAGTTCAATGCCGATCCGAGACTGGAGGCGATGCGGTTCCGAGGCGAGCAGCACGAGGCGCGTTACGTCGAGCGGCTGCGTGCCGAAGGGCGTGAAGTGTGCGATCTGAGAGGTGCGAAAGACCCGGCGGTGACGCGCGAGGCCATGCAGCGCGGGTGCGACGTCATCGTTCAGGCGCCGCTCGCGAACGAGTCGTTCTTCGGCTACGCGGACGTCCTGCTGCGCGTGGCCAAGCCCTCGGCGCTGGGCGACTATTCGTACGAGCCGGTCGACACGAAGCTTGCGCTGGACACGAAGGCCGGCACGATTCTTCAGCTCTGCACGTACTGCGAGTTGTTGACGTCGATGCAGGGCGCGCAACCGGAAAGGTTTCATGTCGTCACGCCGCTGGGTGATGAAAGTTATCGGCTTGCCGATTTCGGTGCGTATTACCGGCTCGTGCGTGCGCGACTGAGCGATGCCGCGTCGACAATGCCGCCACCCGAGACTTATCCGGAGCCGGTTGCGCACTGCGACGTGTGCAACTACTGGAGGTTCTGCGATGAACGCCGCCGTAGCGATGACCACCTCTCGCTGATCGCCAGTATCCGGACCGCGAACGTTCGTGAATTTCAGCGGCAGAGTCTTTTGACCGTCGTCGCAGTCGCTCAGGCCGATGGCAATTTGCCTTGCCAGCCGTCTCGAGGAAACGTGGAGACTTATCGTCGCCTTGGGTCTCAGGCGCGCCTTCAGGTGCAGGCCCGTAGCGGCGGACCTCCACCCGTTGACCTCCTTGCGCCCGAAGGCGGGCGAGGGCTCGGCCGCCTGCCGCAGCCGTCGCGCGGCGACGTGTTCCTCGATTTCGAGGGTGACCCGTTCGTCGGCGGGCACGGTCTGGAATACTTGACCGGCTTTCTCGCACGCGACCGGGGCGGCGTCGCTTGCTTCGAGCAGCGCTGGGCGCTGGGAAGGGCCGACGAGAAGGCTGCGTGCGAGGCCCTCATCGACTTTGTCATGGCGCGCGTGGAGGACGATCCCGGTACGCACGTGTACCACTTCGGCGCGTATGAGCCCGCCGCGCTCAAGCGGTTGTGCGCACGGCATGCGACACGGGGTGAGGAGCTTGACCGGCTGCTTCGTGGCCGTCGCTTCATCGATCTTCATGCCGTGCTGCGTGAAGGTTTGCGGATCGGCGTCGAACGGTATGGGCTCAAGGAGATGGAGTTGCTCCACGCGTTTGCGCGGAGCCTCGACCTGCGGGATGCCGCGGTCGCACGGCGCGACGTCGAAATAGCGCTCGAGGTCGGTGAGAGCTCGAGCATTCCGGAGGCGCTGCGCGAGCGTGTCGCTGCGTATAACCGCGACGACTGTTACTCGACCGAATCCTTGCGCACCTGGCTCGAGCAGAAGCGGGTCGAGGCGATAGCGCGGGGAGACGATATTCCGCGCCCAGTTCCTGGGGAGATGGAGCCCACGGAGGCGGTATCCGAGCGCGACCAGCGCATCGAGGCCTTAAGGCAGGCGCTGCGGGCCGACTTGCCGGACGACGCTGCCGAGTGGACGGAGGAGCAGCGCGGGCGCGCGTTGCTGGCTGCGATGCTGGGGTATTTCAGGCAGGAGGAGAAGAACGAATGGTGGGAACACTATCGTCTGCGGGCGCTTCCTCCCGACGAGCAGTTGGACGAACGCGAGATGCTTGCTGGGCTGGAGTTCGTCGGGACGCTGCCGAAACAGCCGCGTGAAAGAGCGCCGCGGTGCAGATTCCGCTTTCCACCGCAGGAAACCGCGGTCGATGTCGGTCACGAGGTGTATTTCCCCGAAGCTGATGAGCCGTCTCCCGCGACCGAGACTTCTGCGTCTGTCGTGGAGTTCGATCTCGATGCTCGCTCCGTCGTGCTGAGAATGAGTCAAGCCGCGGGTGACCGGCGTCCCACTGCAGTTTTTCGCAAGCAGTACGTGGACAAAAGGCCTCTCGAGAAGGCGCTCCTTAAGTTCGCGGAGCATGTGCGCGATCACGGTTTTTCCACCGACGGGCCGTTTGCGGCAGCGAGTGACCTGCTGTTGCGGCGGCAGCCGCGCCGAAGCGCCGGTTGTGGAACCCCACTGCAGCAGCCCGAGGAATCCGTATTGGCTGCATTGAGGCGCGTATGCGCCGAACTGGAGCGCGGCGTGCTGCCGGTACAGGGGCCTCCCGGCGCCGGCAAGACGTACAGCGGCGCGCGAGCGATCCTCGAGTTGACGCAGGCTGGAAGGACGGTCGGCATTACCGCATGCGGTCACAAGGTTGACCTGCCCAGGTTTTTAGGACCAGCCGGAACTTGAGAGAATGGCTCCCGCGACATCAGGGAGCCCCATGAAGAAAGTCCGTTTCACTGAAGAACAGATGGTCACGATCCTGCGAGAGGCCGATAAAGCGCCGGTCGCCGAGGTCGCGAAGAAGCACCGGATCAGCGAGCAAACGATCTACAACTGGCGGCGTCATTTCGGGACACTGGAACCCGCCGACATCAAGCGGCTGCGCGGCCTGGAATCTGAAAACTCGAAGCTCAAACGCCTGCTGGCCGAGCGCGATCTGGAGATCGACACGCTCAAGGAGATCAACCGGCGAAAGTGGTGAGCTCGCAGGCGCGTCGGGAACAGGTTGCAATGGCGTGTGAACGCGGCCTGTCGCAGCGACGTGCGTGCGAGCTGCTCGAAGTAGCCCGGTCGGCGTTGAAATACGAGGCGGTGCGAAGTGAGCGTGATGCACCGATGATTGAGGCGATGAAACGCCTGGCGGCGCAGTATCCGCGCTACGGCTATCGGCGCATCCGCATCTTTCTGCGGCGGGAGGGCTTCCACATGAGCCGGCATCGAGCGCATCGGCTGTGGCGCGTGGCGCAGCTCCAATTGCCGCGACGCCGTAGCCGACGGCGAGTAGCGACCACCAGACCGCGGCCGATTCCGGCCACCGGTGCCAATTTCCTGTGGGCTTATGACTTCGTATTCGATGCCTGTGCCAACGGGCAGAACCTGAAATGTCTGACGATCATCGACGAGTTCACCCGGGAATGCCTGGCCATCGACGTGGCCGGCAGCATCCGTTCGCAACGCGTTATCGAGGTGCTGGTGCGGTTGATCAGCGAACGCGGAGCGCCACGCTACCTGCGCTCCGATAATGGCCCCGAGTTTGTGAGCAAAGCGATCCTCGAATGGCTGGAGAAGGCGGGTATCGAAACGGCGCTGATCGATCCAGGCAAACCGTGGCAGAACGGCATGGACGAGAGCTTCAACGGCCGCTTCCGCGACGAGTGCTTGAGCCTCGAATGGTTCCGCAGCCGACGTGAAGCGAAGGTCATCATCGAAACGTGGCGCCGCCATTACAATGAAGTCCGGCCGCATTCGAGCCTCGACTATCTCACGCCGTACGAATTCAAACAGCACCACCCGTTCATCAACCAGGGAGCCGTTCTAAAGTAACCACTGGCCCGAAATTCCCTGGGCAGGTCAAGGTCATCGACAATCTGCTTGCGGCCGTACGGGATGCAGCGAAGAAGAAGGGCGCTTCGGTGCGCCTCGTGCATTTGAATAAGGGGGATGCGCCGGATGGTGTCGAGTACGTCGGCACAAGGGAGGCAGTCCCTGCCATCGCGCCCGGCACTGTCGTCGGCGGCACGGCATGGCTGTGGGCTGGCGAGGACGCCGTTCAGCGCCTCGATTACCTGTTCATCGACGAGGCGGGCCAGATGGCGTTGGCGATGGCACTCGCTGCTGCAGGCGCGGCACGCAACATCGTCCTATTGGGAGATCCGCAGCAGCTCGAGCAGCCGTCGAAGGGTGCTCATCCCGAAGGTGCGGACGTCGCCGCGCTGGTGCACATCCTCGGCAGGGAGCGGTCAACGTTGGGTCCGGAACAGGGGCTGTTCCTGGATTCCACGTATCGCCTTCATCCCACGATCTGTGCGTTCACCTCCGAGTTGTATTACGACGATCGTCTGCATCCTGCCGCCGGGCTGGAGCGGCAGGAGATCCGGGGTGCCACGGAGTTCGCGGGGGCAGGCCTCTTCCTGGTAGAGGTGCCGCACGAGGGGAATCAAGCCCAGGCGAACGAGGAAGTCGAGGCCGTCTTCGAAATCGCGCGATCGCTGCTGAGCGGTACGACTTGGATCGACAGTGGCGGACGCAGTCGACCGCTTGTACCTGACGACGTTCTCGTCGTTGCACCCTACAACGCGCAGGTTGCCGCGCTACAGCGCAGGCTCTCGGAGCTGGGCATCGACCGCGTAGGCACGGTCGACCGGTTTCAGGGTCAGGAGGCGCCGGTCGTCATCTATTCGTGCACGAGCTCCTCGCCCGAGGACGCGCCCCGGGGCATGTCCTTCCTGTTCGACCCGCACCGGTTCAACGTGGCAACGAGCCGCGCGCGCGGGGCGGTCATCCTCGTGGCGAATCCGAAGCTCTTCGAGCCCGAGTGCCGAACGCCGGAACAGATGCGGTGGGCGAACGGGATGTGCCGTTACCGCGAGCTTGCGGTCCGCAAGATCAGGTCGGGAATAGTAGTTTAAGTTCCTAAGGGTGAAACCTCGAAACTGAGTGCCGGGTGGCGGAGTTGGTTGGTTTGGTTGAAGTTGTTTCGTGCGCCACGGGATCGCCACGCTGTTCTGGGATAGCCCGCTGACGATCCGCTATGGAACCGCAGAGAATTTATACGGCCACGAGGAAATCGCCGGTTACCGGGCGGCACGCAATCCGGCGAGCCTCGCACGGATGGTGGGCAAGACGGTCGTGACGACCTACGGCTCGGACTGCGCGACGACGAATATCGAACTCATGCGCTCGGGCCGTTGGGGGCGTCAGAGTCAGGCCTTGTGCGGATGCCCGAGGGCTGGCGCATTGTCGCCGCGCACGTGAGCTATATGGACACGTGAAGGCCGGTGCTGCCCTCCGCACTGAATTTGACGAGCTCTGAGGTCGGCACAGGCCAGCCTTCGCCGGACGACCCACGTCGACGATAGCTACGATCCTGCATTTCCCGACCGGCTCGAAGGCTGATCGTCTGCGGCGAGCTGCGGCCAGGCTCATGCTGTGAGCCACTCCCTGGCATACCCTGCCGCTCCAGGACTGCTTGGAGGGAGCCATGCTTCAGATGACGCAGCATGCCGAAGTAAGGATGCAGCAGCGGGGAATTACCCGGCAAGCGCTTGAATCATTGCTCAGTTACGGTGCTCAGTCGCACGACCACCGTGGTGCAACTGTCGTGTACTTCGACAAGAGGGCTCGCTTTCGGCTTCTTCGCGAGGGAGGCCGCCGCGCGTATCAGCACGTGGAGAAACAGCTCAATGCCTACGCGGTGGTGGCGGACGATGGCCGGGTGGTGACTGTAGGTCATCGCGATAGGCGGATCCCGCGGCGGTGAAGTTGTGATGTCGAAGCGCGGCGGGAAGATCCATACCTCCCGTATGCGCGTACCAAGCAGCGTCGGCTCTATTGAAAGTCACCGAATATTTCTCGATGATTCGCGCCCGCGGCGATCGCACGGCGATCCTCGATGAATGGATCGAGCGAGCGATTCAGTCGCCGATCCGCGAATCAGTTCAGACAGATGGTCGCATACGGCGCTGGACTCAGGTGCATGAGATGGACGGTCGGTTCCTGCGCGTGGTGTTGCTGGCAGACGGACAGACCGTGCACAATGCTTTTTTCGATCGCAGGTTCAAGCCATGAAGATCAAATACTTTGCCGACACGGACACTCTTTACATAGAGTTCAGGCCGGGCACGGTGGCCGAGACCCGCGATCTGGACGAGAACACGTTGCTCGATGTCGACGCGGATGGAAACATTTGCGCAATGACCATCGAGCATGCATCGACGTGCGCGGGTGCGCCGGAGGTCTCTTACGAGCGGGTGCCGGCGTGAGTGTTCGTCCCCCGAGACGGACCTTGATGTCCTCATCAGCACCGAACGGTTGGGTGGTGTTCCGCGTTCCCAACGATGAGCCGAAGGGTCAGGCAGCGCGCTTCACTTCATAGTCTTTGATCAGAATCTCGGCCGGAATTTTCAGTCCTGTCGCGAGTCTACGGATCATTTCGAGCGAAAGCGGCCGTACTTGATTCAGAACTTCGGCCACGCGCGCCCGGGAGCCGATATAGGGCTCCAGATCTTTGCGCGTCAGCTCGCGGCTCTCCATCACATGGTGCAGGAAATCGATGTGATCCGGATCAGGAATAGCGTGGTGGATCGCTTCGTAAGCCTGGATAAGCAGAACAAGGACTTCCAGCCGATCTGCGGCCTTGGACCTGGCGGGCGCGTTCCAAAGATTTTCTACCTCTTTGAGCGCGGCGCGATAGTCGCGCTTTGTCTTCAGGGGTCTAAGTTCCATATTCCGCCTCAGATTCTGCTCGCGTCGATTCTGTTGTACTTGCGCTTGAGAGCATCGGCGGTTTCAGCGTCAAGTTGCTTGCCCATGATTCATGCTGCGAGTGTTCGTTTACGAACATGTGGGATATCGCGGTCGCCGGCCGCACGAATCTGCCTTGTCGTCAGCGTCTCAACGCTCAGCGTGGTGCCGTTAAGAGTCATGAATTCGACTTCAAACGCTTCTCCGTTGCGGTGGACATGAACGACGACGCCGACATCGCCCGCTTCAAGGCCTGCAGACGGCAACGACTCTGTCAGGACCACAGACGCATGTTCTTCAATCATGTTAGCTCCTGCACCGGATATGCGGTAATCAACCGCGGCGTTTGCGTCCCGTTTTCCAGAATCGAAACTGTTGTACTCTGGGTGGGGTTGCCGATTCTGCGGCGTTTCGATAGGGCCTTCCACACTGTAGCGTTTTGCCGTAGGGCGAATCAACGATCGATGTGACGGGATTGTCGCGAGCTTGCACTTTGAGTGCCGCAGCCAGCGTTTCCCATTCTTCGACGCGAAACCCGAGATGCAGAAAGAATGTCGCTTTGCCGCGGCTTGATACTTCGTTTAGCAGATAATCGGTGATCTTCGACTGATCGACACGTAAGAAATCTATGAAGGGCAGTTCCATTTGCGTTTA